>NZ_JALBGV010000006.1 GCF_023006505.1 Neorhizobium sp. SHOUNA12A | reverse complement strand
CTCGCGGCCGTGATCGGCACGGTGCGCGAGGCCGGCCCGCTGGACATTCTGGTCATCAGCGCCGGCACGCTGGCGCTCGGCAATCCGCTGGAGATCGACGCCGACGCGGTCGACCGGATGATCGACGTCAATGTCCGCGCCCCCTACCATGCGGCCGTCGAAGCCGCCCGCAGCATGCCGGACGGCAGCCGAATCATCGTCATCGGTTCGGTCAATGGCGACCGCATGCCGTTTGCCGGCGGAGCCGCTTATGCGCTCACCAAGTCGGCAATGCAGGGCATGGCGCGCGGTCTTGCCCGCGATTTCGGCGACCGCAACATCACCGTCAACGTCATCCAGCCCGGCCCGACCTCCACCGACATGAACCCGGAAGACGGCCCGATGAGCGACTTCATGCACGGTTTCATGGCCATCAAGCGCCACGGCCGGCCGGAAGAGATCGCCGGTCTTGCCGCCTATCTCGCCGGTTCGGAAGCCGGCTTCATCACCGGCTCCCTGCAGACGATCGACGGCGGTTTCGGCGCCTGACGCCAAGACCTTCCCTCAGATCTTCGACAAGGCCTGGTCGAGGTCCGCGATGATGTCGGCGGCATCCTCGATGCCGATCGACAGGCGCACCACGTCCGGCCCGGCGCCGGCGGCGATCAGCTGTTCTTCGCTCAGTTGCCGGTGGGTCGTCGAGGCCGGGTGAATGACCAGCGAACGGGTGTCGCCGATATTGGCGAGGTGGGAGAACAGCTGCAGGCCTTCGACCAGCGTCTTGCCCGCCTCGTAGCCGCCGGTGACGCCGAAGGTGAACACCGAGCCGGCGCCCTTCGGCGAATACCGCCTCTGCAGGGCGTGGTTCGGATCTTCCTCGAGGCCGGAATAACTGACCCAGGCGACCTTCGGATGCGCCTTCAGCCATCTGGCGACGGCAACGGCGTTGTCGCAGTGTTTCTGCATCCTGAGCGGCAGCGTTTCGATGCCGGTCAGGATCATGAACGCGTTAAAGGGCGAGATCGCCGGTCCCATATCGCGCAGGCCCAGCACGCGGCAGGCGATGGCAAAGCCGATATTGCCGAAAGCCTGGTACAGGACGATGCCGCCATATTCGGGACGGGGCTCCGAGAGCATCGGATAATTGCCCGATTTCGACCAGTTGAAAGTGCCTCCGTCAACGATGACGCCGCCCATGGAATTGCCATGGCCGCCCATGAACTTGGTCAGCGAGTGGATGACGATGTCGGCGCCGTGCTCGAGCGGCCGGACGAGGTAGGGGGTCGCCATGGTGTTGTCGACGATCAGCGGAATGCCCCGCCGATGCGCCACCTCGGCGATCGCCGCGATATCCACGAACGTGCCGGCGGGATTGGCAAGGCTCTCGATGAAGATCGCGCGCGTACGCTCGTCGATGCCCGGCTCGAAGCTTGCCGGATTGTCGGTATCGGCCCAGCGCACCTGCCAGTCGAAACTCTTGAACGCATTGCCGAACTGGTTGATCGAGCCGCCGTAGAGTTTTCGCGCCGCGATGAAATTGTCGCCCGGCTGCATGATCGTGTGGAAGGTCAGCATCTGCGCCGCATGGCCGGAGGCGACGGCGAGCGCCGCGGTGCCGCCCTCGAGTGCCGCCACCCGCTCCTCCAGCACCGCCTGGGTCGGGTTCATGATGCGGGTGTAGATATTGCCGAACTGCTGCAGGCCGAACAGGGCGGCGGCGTGGTCCGCGTCGTTGAAGACGAAAGCGGTCGTCTGGTAGATCGGCGTCACCCGCGCCCCGGTCGTCGGGTCGGGTTGCGCCCCCGCATGCACGGCCAGCGTCGAAAACCCCGGATTGAGTGTCGGCATGTTAGTCCCTCCCCTTGAAATGGCGCCTGATCGTTAGCGCTCCAACAGACCCCGGCGGTTGATCACGATCAAGGTATATCGTTCTCCGGAACCTATCCTCCGGGGAAATAGAGAGGAGTTTGCAATGGACAACACAATTCCCACCCTTGACCCCGCCCCGGAAAATCTCACCGACAGGCTGAAGCGCTGGTGTTCCGCCACCTGGGCTGCGATCAACGAAGCCAAGCTTCTCGCCAGCCTCGACGACGAAACCGTCAAGCTGCTGGCGCAGGACAACGCCTTGTCGGAACAGGAACTGCGCGAACTGATCGCCAAAGGCCCGCATGCGGCCGACGAAATGCTGGCGCTGATGAAGCTGCTCAACATTGATCCGGAAGAAGCCAGGCTGGAGGAGCCGGTGGAATTCCGCGAAATGCACGTGACCTGTGTCCACTGCGGCGAGAAGACCCGCTGCCGGCGCGAACTGGCCGACGGCAGCGCCGCCGCCGACTTCGCAAGCTATTGCGGCAACGCCGACCTGCTCGACGACATGCGCAACCGGCCGGAACTGCTCGCCAAATAGCCGGACGCTCGGCGGCGAACCCAGGCGGCAGCCTCAGGCAACCAGGCGGGGATACTCGATCGCCGGGCAACGATCCATGGCAACCTTGATGCCGGCGGCTTCCGCCTTTTCGGCGGCCTTGTCGTCGCGCACGCTGAGTTGGCCCCAGATCACCTTCGGCCTGGTTTCCAGCCCGATCGCCTCGTTGATCACGCCGTCCAGATACTCGGCGGCCCGAAAGACATCGACCATATCGACCGGCTGCGGCACGTCCGCCAGCGTCCTGTAGACTGTCTGGCCGAGGATCTGCTTGCCTGCCTGGCCGGGATTGACCGGAAACACCGTATAGCCCTTGGAAAGCAGGAACCCCATGACCCGGTTGCTCGGCCTGTCGGGATTTGGAGATGCGCCGAGGAGCGCAATGGTCCTGGTGTTCTTCAGGATATCGGCGATATAGGCATTGTCGTAATGATCATGGTTCATGACGGCGGCTCCCGCAATAACGCGCCTCTGGCGGCGCGGTGCTTCTGCGCTATGTAAGTCCGCGTCTCGTCAAAAGGGATGAGGATCATGAAAAAATTTCTCGGCTGCCTTGCGGTCATTGCCTGCGGCACCCTCCTCTCAGGCGAGCCGGCCGCCGCGATCTCGCGCTACAATTCCACCGGCATGTCCTGTGCCGCCGTGCAGCGGGCGATCGGCCGGGAGGGCGCGGTGATCCTGCGTTACCCGTCCCGCAACAAGGCGCGGATGACGCTCTACGACCGCTATGTCATCGATAGCGGCTACTGCGACTCCCATGAATTTGCCGACCGGGCGACGGTGCCGACGGCCGACACACCGAGCTGTCCCGTTCGTGCCTGCAAAAGAAGACCCGACCCAGAAGATTGTTTTCCTCTACAGGCAGGCTGCCTGAGATTTTAGTCGGCTTCCTGACTCAAAAAATCGAGAATGCTTAGCACGCGATGTTCTGCACAGGTTCGCGGAATACCCCTTTTTTGTACTTGTACATATTAGCACCATCTTATGGTTGAATTAGAAAGTGCTACTAGATTTTGCTAGGCAAATTTATTTTTCTGAACATTTGTCAGTTTTCTTGTTCTGTGGCGGATCCTCTTAAAACGTGAGTGATTGACAGCTATTCATGTGTGAAATCCGTCGTAAAACCTTCAAGAGAGCGTCTATTCTGCCATTTGCGCCCGCCCGCCATCTTTCGTTAAACACAATTCCAGGGTGTAGACCAGACAAGCGATACGCGGGAAAAATGGCGCAGATCGCTTTCATGTCAGCGGGTCTTTGCGAGCTTCCGACAGGGCGGCTCCTGGATGGAACTCCCGGTATGAGGATGGGTTTTCTTTCCCATCGGCACATAAGACCAACAGCCCTTCCGGACAGCAATCGAGCCCCCGCTCAACGGTTACGATGAGCAGAACCAGCATTCCGGCGTCAACGGCGTGCGAATTTCACCCAGAAAACTGTGGTATCATATAACCACATATATAAGTCATTGATTTTGCTTATTCTATTTTTCAGCGACGTAAAACCATCACCTTGACGCTTTCGGCCTCCCTCGGTATAAGCCGCCCCAGATCGCGGACCGTTTCGGCCCGCTTTCTTTTTTGCCGGCGTCAGCCATGGCAATCCAAGCAACAAGAAACGCCCTGCATTCGAAGGTTTCGGATGTCATGGGTCCTAGAAGAAAGAGTTAAAAACATGTCAACCTTCGTTCAGAAGCCTGCAGAGGTGGTGAAGAAGTGGGTGATCATCGATGCCGAAGGCCTCGTTGTCGGTCGCCTCGCCACCATCGTCGCCAACCGGCTCCGCGGCAAGCACAAGGCCACCTTCACTCCGCACGTCGATGATGGCGACAACGTCATCATCATCAATGCGGAAAAGTGCGTCCTCACCGGCAAGAAATATTCCGACAAGACCTACTACTGGCACACCGGTTACCCGGGTGGCATCAAGGAGCGCACCGCGCGCCAGATCATCGAAGGCCGCTTTCCGGAGCGCGTTATCGAGAAGGCTGTTGAGCGCATGGTTCCCCGTGGCCCGCTCGGCCGTCGCCAGATGAAGAACCTGCGCGTCTACGCCGGTTCCAACCATCCCCATGAAGCACAGCAGCCGGTCGCCCTCGACGTGGCATCGCTGAACAGCAAGAACGTAAGGAGCGCCTGATAATGGCCGATCTTTCCTCCCTGAAGGACCTCGCGCCGGCTTCCGAAGCTGCCGCTCCGGTCTATGTCCGCAAAGTCGACAGCCTCGGCCGCTCCTATGCGACCGGCAAGCGCAAGAACGCCGTCGCCCGCGTCTGGGTCAAGGCCGGCACCGGCAAGATCACGGTCAACGGCCGTGACTTCTCGACCTATTTCGCCCGTCCCGTCCTGCAGATGATCCTGCAGCAGCCGGTTATCGCCGCTGCCCGCACCGGCCAGTTCGACATCGTCGCGACAGTCACCGGTGGCGGTCTTTCCGGCCAGGCCGGCGCTGTTCGTCACGGCGTCTCCAAGGCGCTCACCTACTTCGAGCCGGGCCTTCGCGGCGTGCTCAAGAAGGGTGGCTTCCTGACCCGCGACAGCCGCGTGGTCGAGCGTAAGAAGTACGGTAAGGCAAAGGCCCGCCGCTCCTTCCAGTTCTCCAAGCGTTAATCGCTTCTGGACTTGGACTTTCAAAAGGCGGGGCTTCGGCTCCGCCTTTTTCGTTTGTAGGCCTTCTCATATCGGCAGTTCGGTCGTCGATTTCAGTTCGCGCAGGACAAAGCTGGAGACCACGTTGCGCACATGCGGGTTGCGCATCAGGTGGCGGGTCATGAAAGCCTCATAGGCTTCGACGTCACGCGCCCGGATCTTCAGCATATAATCGAATGTCCCGGACAGCGCGTAACACTCCATGATCTCCGGCCGGTCGCGCACGACCGTGGCGAAGGCTTCGATCGCCTCCTCGTGGTGATCCTCCAGCGTCACATGGGCGACGATGCAGAGCTTGAGGTCGAGTTTTGCCGGATCGAGAAGCGCCACCCGCTTTCGAATGACGCCCTCGGCCTCCAGTTCCTGGATCTTGCGCCATGCGGTGCTTTGCGACATGCCGGCCTTCTCCGCCAGTTCGGCAAGCGACGAACCATCGCCCGTCTGCACGAGTTGCAGAAGCTTGCGGGCCGCCTGCAGGTTTTCTTTCATGATGTCCTCTCCTCCCGAAATATCCTCCCATTATTTACGCTCAATTCGGCAAAGCTGAAATGATTACCCGCATTTTCGGAGATATAGTGGTGATCTGACGGCCGGCGGCTGGAGCACCTGGCCATTCCATCACGCAACGGGAGGCGCTGATGACCAAGCAAAGCACCTACACGGCAAACCTGCCGGATGCAGACGGCATCTACCACTACACACACGAAGAAGACCGGATCTGGAGCGAACTGTACGAACGCCAGATGAGGCTGTTGGCCGACAAGGCCTGCCGGGAATATCTGGACGGCGTTCAGGCACTCGGGTTGAAGGCGGACAAGGTTCCCCAGCTTCGCGATGTCGACCGGCGCCTCAACGAGACCACCGGATTCGGCGTCGAGGGCGTACCCGCCCTTATTCCGCCATCGCGTTTCTACGAATTGCTGTCGCAGGGCAAGTTTCCGCTGGCAACGTTCATCCGCCGCCGCGAGCACATCGATTATATCGAGGAACCGGATATCTTCCACGAAGTCTTCGGCCACTGCCCGCTCCTCACCAACCGGAGTTATGCCAATTTCGTTCGCCGCTTCGGCGAAAAAGCCGTCGGACTTGGCAAGGAATATTCCTGGCACCTGTTCCGGATCTTCTGGTTCACCGTCGAGTTCGGCCTGATCGACACGCCGCAGGGACGCCGCTGCTTCGGCGCCGGCATCGTCTCCTCCCCCAACGAGACGCGGGCGGCGATGGAAGGCAGGGAAGCCGAATTCCGGCCCTTCGATCTGATGACGGTGCTGAGGACCCCTTACCGCATCGATATCGTCCAGCCGATCTACTATGTCATCGACAGCTTTGCGCAGCTGGAATCGATCATCGAGGAGGATATCGGAGCGCGTATCAGCGAGGCCAAGGCGCTGGGGGATTTTCCGCCGGTTTTCGAAGCCAAGGCTTCCTGAACGGGAGGAATTTTCGTCTCGCCCAGGCTTGCCTTGTCGGCCCTTATTGTCCAACGTTCCCGTTACGTTAACGATGGAGGGACGCCATGGCGGAAAAGTCGATCGACCATGCCTTCACTGCAAAAAGCCTGACCTCGGCCGCGTCGGACCCCACCTTTGCCGGGGCTCTGTCGTTCATGCGCCGCCGCTTCACCAAGGATCTGACGGGTGTCGATGCTGTCGTCTGGGGCATTCCCTTCGATGCCGCGACCTCCAATCGGCCGGGCGCGCGGTTCGGGCCGCAGGCGATCCGGCGGGCGTCGGCGATCTTCGACAACGATCCGCAATATCCGTTCCAGCGCGACCTTTTCGCCGAGATGGCCGTCGTCGATTACGGCGACTGCCTGCTCGACTACGGCAACCATCAGAAGACCCCGGCTGCGATCGAGGCCCAGGCGAATGTCATCCTCGACAGCGGTGCCTTCCTGCTGACGCTCGGCGGCGACCATTATGTCACCTGGCCGCTGCTCAAGGCGCATGCCGCCAAACACGGACCGATGGCGCTGGTGCAGTTCGACGCGCACCAGGATACATGGCTCGACGACGAAGGTCGTATCGATCACGGCTCCTTCGTGGCGCGGGCGGTGCGGGCCGACATTATCGACCCTGCCCGGTCAATCCAGGTCGGCATCCGCACCCACGCGCCGGAAGATTTCGGGATCCGCCTCGTCTACGGCCATGAGGTCGAGGAGATGATGGCAGCCGAGATCGCCGGGATGATCCTCGATCACGTCGGCGAAACGCCGACCTACCTCACCTTCGACATCGACTGCCTCGATCCGGCTTTCGCGCCGGGCACCGGCACGCCGGTCGCCGGTGGGCCTTCCAGCGCCAAGATCCTCTCGGTCCTGCGCCAACTTGGCCGCCTCGATATCCGCGGCGCCGATGTCGTCGAGGTGGCGCCGGCCTATGACCATGCGGATATCACCGCCATTGCGGGGGCGACGGTTGCGATGTATATGCTCGGACTTCGCGCGGAACGCCGTGCGGCTGCGTTAAATTTCTGAATCAACCTGCTGGTAAACTGAATCCGGCATCCAATCCAAGGCACTGATCTAACAGGACAATGACCATGACAGCGAAAATCTTCATCGATGGCGAACACGGCACCACGGGACTGCAGATCCGCACCCGCATGGCCGGCCGCCGCGACGTCGAACTGCTGTCGATCCCGGAAGCCGAGCGGCGCAACGCCGCCATGCGCGAGGATCTCCTGAACAGCGCCGATGTCGCCATCCTCTGCCTGCCGGACGATGCCTCGCGGGAAGCCGTGACCATGCTTGCCGGCAACAACAAGGTGCGGGTGATAGACACCTCGACCGCCTTCCGCGTCGATCCTTCCTGGGCCTATGGCTTTGCGGAGATGGACAAGGCGCAGGCAGACAAGATCAAGGCCTCCCGGCATGTCGCCAACCCGGGCTGTTACCCGACCGGCGCGATCGGCCTGATCCGGCCGCTGCGCGCCGCTGGCATCCTGCCCGACGGTTATCCGGTCACGGTCAACGCGGTCTCCGGTTATACCGGCGGCGGTAAGCAGATGATCGCGCAGATGGAAGACCCGTCGCGCGAAGATGCGATCTCGGCCAACAATTTTCTTTATGGCCTGCCACTCAAGCACAAGCACGTGCCGGAGATGAAGATCCACGGCCAGCTCGACCGTGCGCCGATCTTCTCGCCGTCGGTCGGCCGCTTCCCGCAGGGCATGATCGTCCAGGTGCCGCTCTTCCTCGAAGACCTCAAGGACGGCGCGACGATGGAGAGCATCCACAAGGTGCTGGTCGAGCATTATGCCGGGCAGGACATCGTCACCGTCGTGCCGCTCGAAGAGAGCAAGGCGCTTGCCCGCGTCGACGCGGAAGAGCTGGTCGACACCGACACGATGAAGCTTTTCGTGTTCGGCACGCCGGGCGGTGCGCATGTCAATCTCGTGGCCTTGCTCGACAATCTCGGCAAGGGTGCCTCGGGTGCGGCCGTCCAGAACATGGACCTGATGCTTTCGGCCTGATGACCGAAGGCATTCTCTTCCCTTTTTCCTTTCCTGCCGAATGGCGGATCGAAATCGCCAGACAGATCGCCGATACCGTCGTCGGCACCGTCCTTGAAGTGACGCGCGCCGACGGCGAGATCGATATCGTCAAGGTCCTGAAGCCCAAAGTGTTGGAAGACAGTCTTCGCGGGGCCGATTTCATGGCCTGGCGGGATGGCGTCGGCTGTATTCGGCTGATTGCGCGCTCGGGCGAGCTCCTGCTGATGGAGCATGCGGGCAAGGTGACGCTGCGCGACCATCTGGAAGCTCATGGCGACGCGGAAGCCACCCGCATCGCGGCCGAAGTCCTCATGGAGTATCACCGGCCGTCCG
Organism: Neorhizobium sp. SHOUNA12A; assembly: GCF_023006505.1. Classification (GTDB taxonomy): domain Bacteria; phylum Pseudomonadota; class Alphaproteobacteria; order Rhizobiales; family Rhizobiaceae; genus Neorhizobium. Next base: position 134,422 of record NZ_JALBGV010000006.1, on the reverse strand, counting down.
ACATCGCTCCGCCCCCAACCATGATGCCGCTTTCCTGCTATTTCAAAAGCCTGTTCGGAAAGGCCGAAACGGACCGGCGTGACGGCATTGCCGGCCCCTTTATCGAGGCGGCGGAAATGGCGGAGACGCTGATCGCCGATCAGCGGGACATCAAGCCGCTGCATGGCGACCTGCATCACGAAAACATCATGCTTGGCCCGCGCGGTTGGTTGATCATCGATCCAGCCGGATTGATCGGTGATGCCGCGATGGACGTCGCCAACATGTTTTCCAATCCGCTCGACCGCTTCGACCTCACCCGCAGCGAAGAACGCATTGCCTCCATGGCTGCCGTCTTCGCTGAGACGCTCAGCCGCGATGTTCGCACTATTCTGCGTTATGCCTTCGCCTATGGCTGTCTCTCGGCCGCATGGCACGAAGAGGACGGCAATGCGAAAGACCGCGACGCCGAGCTTGCCGTCGCCGCCGCGGTCCACAGTGTGCTGCAACAGGCTTAAGCGAGCGTCCGCTTCAAACCCAGATGGACGGCGAGCTTCTCGCCGGGGCCATGCACGGCTGCGAAGAGCAGGCCGGCCAGGAAGGTGAAGTGGTCGACGAAGAAGCCGAACTCCGCCTGGTTGGCTTGCCAATGGCTCGGGCCATGGAAAGCGAAGGCCAGGAAGATGACGTAGGCGCCGGCAAGCAGCGCCGCTTCGGAGAAAAAGGCGCCGGTCAGGAATGCGAGAGCCAGCCCCACCTCGAAGATCGCCGCGATCCAGGCGAGGAACAGCGGGAACGGAAACCCGGCGCCCGAAATGAACCCGGCGGTCGCCTGCATATCGAGAAACTTGAACGTCGTCGCCATGACGAACACGCTGCCGAAGATCAGCCTTGCGACGAGAATTGCGATTGTCTTTGCCATAACCCTACCCTCTCCTTGGCCGAAGCCGATTGAACTATGTCCCAAGGACGGGCGACGGTCACCGCTTCCGACACGAGGCCGCAAATTTTTTGGAGAAACGACAGGCGGACATCGATCCGCCCGCCTAAGGCAAGGCTTCCATTCGATAGACGGGAGATCAGGTCCGCGTGACGATTGCAGTCTCTGGCGGATATTCGCCGACGAAACCGCGCCAATGGGCGACAGCAAAGCCGAGTACGATCAGGGCGACGGCTTGGTGCGTCAGCGCCAGATCGAGCGGCACCTGCATGACGAGTGTCGAAATGCCGATGACGGCTTGTAGCGTCACCAGCCCGAACAGCAGAACGGAACGACGGGCATGGGTCGAGCCGGGAGCCAGGCGAAGCGAGATCACCGTGTGCACGAGGGTGGCAGCCCACAAGAGGTAGGCGCCGCAGCGGTGCGCGAACTGCACCGTCTTCGGGTTCTCGAACAGATTGATCCACCAGGGCTGTTGGACAAAAATATCGCTCGGGATCAGTGCACCATCCATCAGCGGCCAGGTATTGTAAGAAAGGCCGGCATCGAGCCCCGCTACCAGCGCGCCAAGATAGATCTGGAAGAGGACCAGGAAGGCGATGCCGCCGGCTGCCCATTTGGACCTTGCCGTCGGCGGAAGATCACGGCTATGCGGCGAAAGCCCACGCATGATCCAGATACAGGCGGCGAAGATCAGACAGGCGATGACGAGGTGCGTTGCGAGCCGGTATTGCGAAACGCTGACCAGCTTGGTGAGGCCGGAAGACACCATCCACCAGCCGATGAACCCCTGGAAACCGCCAAGCGCCAGAAGGCCGACCAACGGACCGCGCAAGCGCTTTTCGATACGGCCGGTGAGCCAGAAGAAGATCAACGGCAGGGCGAAGACCATGCCGATCGAGCGGGCCAGGAACCGGTGCGCCCACTCCCACCAGAAGATCGACTTGAACTCGTCGACCGTCATGTCCCGGTTGATCTCCTGATATTGCGGAATGCGCTGGTAAAGGCGGAATTCCTCGTCCCATTCCGCAGCCGACAGCGGCGGGATGACGCCGTGGATCGGCTTCCATTCAGTAATCGACAATCCGGAATCGGTGAGCCGTGTCGCGCCGCCCACCAGAACCAGACAGAACAGCGTGAAGACGACGACGCCAAGCCATATGCGCACGGCCTTGCGGTCACGCTCGCGGCGCTTGGTGTGGTTCAGGACATCGATGATCACAGCATCGGTTGCCGACATGGGTGTGCTCCTGTCGCTCAAGCCAAAAGGACGCGGGTGCGGGCCAAGCATCCATCAAGCATTTCGCGTTGCTTTGCCCCATCAACCCATGCAAAACAAGCCCCGGCGCTTTGCGGCATGCGGTCGCGGATAGGAGAAGACGTCTTGGTCCCGCGTTTGAGAAGTTTCATCGGTACGATCCTGATCATCATCCTGGTGATCGTTTATGCGCTTGCCGCCACGACTTTCGCCATGCTGCTGCTCGCCACTTCACCCTGGTGGGTGCATTTCCTCTACTTCCTGATCAGCGGCCTCCTTTGGATCCTGCCGGCCATGCTGATCATCAAATGGATGGCCGGGCCGAAGCCCAAGGAATAGGCGGCTTTACCCCCGGTTAACCAGCGGCAGCGGTTTCGCGCGGCTTTCGCTCATCGGTAAACTGATTCTTGGCGCCCTCCCCTTATGTTGCCGGCAAAACGGCATCAGCGGGCGAGGCCATGCAGCAGCGGAAGATCCAACACGAAGAGCAGATCAAGGATGCGGATCCTCTCGGAACCGATGACCGGACGATACGATTGTCCGAGCTCACCCTCGTTTCGACCAACGATCTCCGGTCCGTTGAAGCCGAGTGGCGGCGCCTCGAACGGCTTTCCAAGAACTCCCTGCATCAGAGTTTCGACTGGTGTCTTGCCTGGGTCCAGGCGCATCATAGCGAACTTGCGATCATCCAGGGCGTTGTCGATGGCCGCACGCTTTTCATCCTGCCGCTCGAAGTCATACCGGAACGCCGCGCCCGGATCGCCCGTCTGCTCGGCCACCGCTTCAACAACGTCAATACCGGCCTCTTCGATGCGGAACTCGCCGCACCCGATGCGGAAGAACTGCAGAACTTCGCCTATGGCATAAGGCTCGCACTCTCCGACAAGGCGGACCTGGTCGTTCTCGACAATATCCCGCTTGTCTGGCGGGGCATACAGCATCCGCTGTCCGCGCTTGCTTCGATCGAAAACCAGAACCATTCCTTCCAGTTGCCGCTCTTTCAGAATTTCGAGGCGACGCTGGCGCAACTCAATGCGAAAAGCCGCCGCAAGAAATTCCGCTCGCAGAGCCGCAAGATCGAGGCGATCGGCGGTTATGATCACATCGTCCCGACCGATCCGGCCGAAAAGCATGTTCTGCTCGATATCTTCTTTCGCCAGAAAGGCGAGCGGCTGCGATTGTTCGGCCTGCCGGACGTCTTTCAATTTCCCGGTATCCAAGACTTCTTCCACCACCTGATGGACGTTCCGGTCAAGGGGACAGATACGCCGCTCATGCTGCATGCCATTCGGCTGCGCGGCGAGCACGAAGGGCACATCGCGGCGATTGCCGGCCTGTCGCGCAAGGGCGACCATGTCATCTGCCAGTTCAGCTCGATCGACGAGACGATCTGCCCGGAGGCGAGCCCCGGCGAATTGCTGTTCTGGCTGATGATCGAGCAGTCCTGCCGCGAGGGCGCTTCGGTGTTCGATTTCGGCGTCGGCGACCAGCCCTACAAGCGCAACTGGTGTACCCAGGAAACGGTGCAGTACGACATCCTGCTGCCGCTCACCTGGAAGGGTTCGCTGATGCGGCCGCTTTTGATCGGAGTGACCAAGGCGAAGGCTGCGATCAAGCGTAATCCGCACGTCTATGCGTTGGTGCAGCGGTGGCGGTCCCGCCGGTGCCCGAACCTGCCGGAAGCTCCCGCCTCCGACACGGAACCAGCAGCCGAATAATCAGGCGGCGCGGCGTTTTCCGGGACGTGGCGAATGCCGGTCGGCGGTCTGCGCCATGACCAGTAGATTGCCATAGCCGGCCGCTTCGAAATCCGTCACCAGTTCGGCGACTTCCTCATCCTTGAAGCCCGGAACCGACAGGACGATCTCGGCCATCGCATTGCGGGTCAGACGCGAGATGCCGGCGATCTCGGCGGGACCGCATTCGATCAGCACCAGGTCATAGGCATCCGCCAGCGCATCTATGATCATCGACAGGCGATCGACGCCGCGCATGGCACGCGCCGGATCCGAAGCGCCGTGCGGGATGATATGGGCGTCGGAAAACCGGTCCGGATGGATCGCATCGCCGAAGGCGGTTTCGCCGCACAGAAGGTCGGTAATGCCGGGCAGTTTCGGATTTTCCACCATCATCTGCGTCGGGGCGGCGGAACCGGTCATGTCGACCAGCACGACAGTGCGGCCGCGCTCGGCGAGTTCGCGGGCGAGCATGACGGTCGCAGTCGAGCCCTCGTCGCCACCCGGTGAAATGCCGATCGCCACAGGCACATCGTGGCGCTGCAGGTAATGCGCGACGGAGCCGATCGTGAAGCCGCGGTCGTCGACTTCCGCTACGGCACCCTCTGCCTCACTCTCCTTCTCGGAGAGCGATTGTTCGGCGATCTTGGCATAGGCGAGCGCTGCCGCATTTCTCGCGTTTTCCTGGGCCGGTTCCGGCCGGTCGAAGCGTGCCGCCTCTGCCTGCATCTGGTGGACCGGCAGCGGAGCGGCAGCAGCAGGGGCGGATGCGGCGGGTTCCAGCATGATGTCATTGTCGGCGTTACGAACGCCGGAGGGGCGCAATGCGCGGCCGGAGAAGAGCTCGGTGACGATGACGATCAGGCAGCCGAAGATCAAGGTGGCGAGCGAGACGACGATGACGATCGGGATGATCTTCGGGAAATAGGGTTCCGACGGTTCCACGGCCTTCGAGACGACACGGGCATCGGCCGGGCTCGAATTGCCCTCGAGGCGGGAACTCGCTTCGCGGTAGCGGGCAAGATAGGTTTCGAGAAGCTGGCGCTGGGCGGCGGCCTCGCGTTCCAGCGCGCGCAGGCCCACTTCCTCTTCGCCCGCCTTGGCGGAGTCCGCCTTCAAGCCGTTGAGCTGGCCCATCAACTGGCGTTCGCGGATGCGCGACATTTCGGCTTCGTTGTCGAGGCTCGCGAGAATCTTCTTTGTCTCGCTCTCGATCTGCTGGCGGATGCCGGAAAGCTGGCCGCGCAGTCCCTTCAGCCGCGGATGGCCTTCGAGCAGCGAGGTCGAGGAGTCGGCAATCTGCGCCTGCAAGTTGGCTTCCGCTTCCTTCAGCCGCTGGATGACCTGCGAACCGACGACATCGCTTAGCGTATCGGAAGCGCGGCCGGCTTTCAGGGCCGTTCGGACGTTTTCAGCGCGCGCCTCGGCATTCGCCCGTTCGCCGCGGATACGGGCAAGTTCGGTCGAAATGTCGTTGAGCTGCTGGGTCGAGAAGCTGTTGGTTTCGGTGGTCTGGAACAGGCCGTTGGAAGAGCGGTAGTTGGCAACCTTCTTCTCCGCCTCCTTGACCTTGCTGGTCAGGCTGGCGATTTCCGGCTCCAGCCATTTGGCGGTCTCGGAATGGGTGTCGAGCTTGGCACCGCTCTGGATCTGAAGGTAGGCCTGCGCCATCCGGTTCGGGATCTCGGCTGCGAGCTTCGGATCGCGTGAGGAAAACTCGATGGCAATGACGCGCGAATTCTCGACGGCATAGACATTCAGCTTATCGCGGAATTCCTTGATCACCCTGTCTTCCGGGTCGAGCTTCATCGGATCCTGCTTCAGGCCGATCAGGACCAGCGGGTCGGGAAGGAAGGACTGGGCGGCCGGATCGAATTCCTTGAGCTTGGCGAGGTTGAGGTCGCGGGCGACCCGCTTGATGAGATCGGTCGACTGCAGAAGCTGCGCCTGGCTGGTGATGTTGAGCGAGTCGAGCAGCGGGTCGTTGGCCTGCGCCGCGGCATCCCCTCCCGAAAGGTTGGGCGAGCGGGATTCGATCAGCATCCGCGTCTCGCTCTTGTAGCTGGGCTTCATCAGGCTGGTGCCGACCAGTGCGACCGCCGCCGCAACGATCGTTGCGGCCAATATCCTGGCCTTGCGTTCCCAGACCGCCGAGATGACCCGCCCGAGGTCGATATCCACGTCCTGATTGCCACCGTTTACGCCTGACATGATACGCTCCAACTGATCGGTTTCGGCGAAGAGTAAAGGATCATGGTAACGCGAGGGTTAATGGCCAAGTACAGCGTCGGAGCTCCAAGAAAATCCCCAAATTACCGGCCTCTTTACCGGGCATTAACCCTAACGGATCGATAACGGGGGCAGATGGTATGAACAGCCGGAGCCTCGAACGCGGAAATGTCCTTCGCCCCCTTCAATCGCGTGATGGCCAAACATGTGCTGGCGTTAGCGCTCGCTGCGACGGCGCTTGCCGGCTGCACGAGCTACGCGCCCGCCCCGAAAAGTTTCCAGCAGGCAACCGTCCAGCCCTACAGGCTCGACAGCGGTGACCGACTGCGCGTCAGCGTCTTTGAGCAGCCCGGCCTCACCAATACCTATACGGTCGACCAGGCCGGTTACATCGCCTTTCCGCTGATCGGCCAGGTGGTCGCCCGCGGCCAGACGCTGCCGGCGCTGGAAGGCTCGATTGCTTCCCGTCTCAAGCAGGGCTATCTGCGCGATCCGGATGTCACAGCCGAGATCGACCGCTACCGTCCCGTCTTCGTCATGGGCGAAGTCGGCCGGCCGGGGCAATATTCCTACGTGCCGGGGATGACTGCCCAGAACGCAATCGCGATCGCCGGCGGTTTCACCTCGCGCGGCAACCAGCGCGACGTCGACGTCACCCGCAAGATCAATGGCCAGGTGATCACCGGCCGCACCGTCATCTCTTCCACGGTGCTTGCCGGCGACACGATCTACGTCCGCGAGCGGCTGTTCTGACCGGTCCATGGCGGATAGCGCTCCCTTGCGGATACTCCACTGCTTCAGGTCGCCCGTCGGCGGGATCTTCCGCCATGTGCGCGATCTGGTCGAGGAGCACCGGGCGGCCGGCCACGAGGTCGGCATCCTGTGCGACAGCTCGACCGGTGGAGCGCATGAGGATCGTCTCTTCGACAGCATCAGGCCGCATCTTTCGCTCGGCCTCACCCGTATTCCGATGCGCCGCGCAATTGCGCCTTCCGATTTCGTGGCGATCTACAAGAGTTACAGACATATCAAGAGCTTGCAGCCGGACATTTTGCACGGGCACGGCGCCAAGGGTGGCGCCATTGCCCGGCTGATCGGCTCAGCCCTGCGGGTCAACAAGTATCGCGTAGCCCGCCTCTATTCGCCGCATGGCGGCAGCCTGCATTTCAGCCGGTCCAGCCTTTCCGGCCAGGCCGTGCTGCGGCTGGAACGCTTCCAGGAGCATTTCGGGGACGCGCTGGTGTTCGTCTGCGACTACGAACGGCGCACCTACGAGGCCAAGGTCGGCAAGCCGCGAAAAGTCTCCCAGGTGATCTACAACGGTATCAAGGACGCCGAGTTCGAAACCATCGGCGCCGACCACGGGGCACCGCATTTCCTCTATATTGGCATGCTGCGCGACCTCAAGGGGCCGGATGTGTTCATCGACGCCTTCGCCCGCACCGAAAGGGCGGTCGGTCATCCGCTTTCGGCGCTGATGGTCGGCGACGGCCCTGATCGCGACCGCTATGAGGCGATGATGGCCGAGCGCGGGCTTGGCCGGCGCATCCAGATGAAGCCGGCCATGCCGGCGCGCGACGCGTTCGCCATGGCGAAGATCGTCGTCGTCCCATCCCGTGCCGAAGCGATGCCCTATATCGTGCTCGAGGCGCTGGCGGCCGGCAAGCCGGTGATCGCCTCCCGGGTCGGCGGCATTCCGGAAGTGCTCGGCGAGGCGAGTGCTGCCCTTGCCATCCCCGGCGATGCCGATGATCTCGCCCGCGTCATGACGCAAGCGGTCACGACGCCCGGCTGGCAGGATGCGGTGATGCCGAAACCGGAGGCCTTCAAGGCGGTGTTTTCCGCCTCGGTCATGGCCCGCGAAATGCTCGGCCTGTATCAAGATCTGACAGGTTCGAGACCGGATTCGGGGCGCGGCTAAAGGCTTCCTTCACCTCTTTTTGGTATGCGTTTCCCATTGCTTCCAGCGTTACCGGGGCTTCCAGCGCCGCCGGCCCCGGAAGGCCAAAGGGATCGGTCCATGAACCAGCCGAACAAGTCCGAGCAGTTCGATGTCGAAAGCCTTCGCAAGAAGGTTTCGGAACTCCGAGCTGCCGACGAAAAGCATGATCCGGTGAACGCCACGGTGCTCAATCCGTTTGCGCGCCAGATTGCAGAGCAGTTCCGCAACGATAGCTATTCGCCGACGATGCTGATCGGCCAGTTCCGGTTGTTCGAGCTGCTGGCCATGCTCGGGATCGGCCTTGGCGTCGGGGCGCTTTTCGCACCGATTGATCTCACCGGCTTTTTCGCCCGCTTCGCCCTCGTCGCCTGGGGCTCGACACTCACGGTCCTGCTTCTGCAGGTGGCCGATACCTATCAGATCCCCTCGCTGCGTGGCGCCTCGCGCGCCGCCAAACGTGTTTTCGTCTGCTGGACGATCGGTTTTCTGCTGACGGCGTCCACCCTTTTCCTCGTCGAACACGAGCCCTATCCGCTTTCCGGCTTTATCGCCTGGTTCGTCACCAGCGCCGCGTTCCTCTTCCTCGAACGGCAGCTCACCGCCTTTGCCATCCGTCACTGGGGGCGCAATGGCGTGATGGAGCGTCGCGCCATCATCGTCGGCGGCGGTGAACCGGCCAAGCAGCTTGTCCGCCAGCTCGAACAGCAGCCCGACAACGACATCCGCATCTGCGGCATTTTCGACGATCGCAACAGCGAACGCTCGCCGACCGTCGTCGCCGGCTATCCGAAGCTCGGGACCTTCGCCGAGCTTATCGAATTCGCCCGCCTTGCCCGCATCGACATGCTGATCATCGCGCTGCCTGCAACGGCCGAGGCCCGCATCCTGCAGCTGCTGCGCAAGCTCTGGGTATTGCCGGTCGATATCCGCCTTGCCGCCCATGCCAATCGCCTGCGTTTCCGCCCCCGCTCCTATTCGCATGTGGGCGCGGTACCGATGTTCGACATTTTCGACAAGCCGATCCGCGACTGGGACTCGGTCGCCAAGCGCGTCTTCGACATCGTCTTTTCGGTTGTCGGCCTCCTTCTCACCTGGCCGATCATGCTGGCTGCGGCAATCGCCGTGAAGGCGACCTCAAAGGGGCCGATCCTGTTCCGCCAGAAGCGCCACGGCTTCAACAACGAGATCATCGACGTCCTGAAGTTCCGTTCAATGTACACCGACCTCGGCGACCAGACCGCAATCAAGGCGGTCACCAAGGGCGACCCGCGCGTCACCCCGGTCGGTCGCTTCCTGCGCAAATCCTCGATCGATGAACTGCCGCAGCTGTTCAACGTGCTGCGCGGCCAGCTTTCGCTCGTCGGACCGCGCCCACATGCGGTGCTCGCCCAGACGGGCACGCGCAAATATGTCGACGTAGTCGAGAGCTATTTCGCCCGCCACCGCGTCAAGCCGGGCGTCACCGGCTGGGCGCAGATCAACGGCTTGCGTGGCGAGCTCGACAGCGACGAGAAGATCCGTGCCCGCACGGCCTACGACCTCGATTATATAGAGAACTGGTCGCTGCTCTTCGACCTCAAGATCCTGTTCCTGACGCCGATCCGGCTGCTCAACACGGACAATGCCTATTGAGCACGCTCGACTATAACCGCGCAGGCGGCCACCCGGTGGGTTTCGACAGCCGGCTGGCGGCCGTAAAGCTGGCCGGTTCCGGCCTGATCGCTTTTGGCGTCTTCCTTTCCGGCTTCGTCATTTCCGAACCTGCGCCTTACGAACTGATCATGGTAATCCAGATCGGCATCTGGTTCCTGCTCGGCCTGAAGATATCGCGTACCGTCGGACCGCTTCTGGTGATGATGCTGACGTTCAACATGAGCGGCCTGTTCTCCATGTTCGTCATGAAGGACATGAGCGAGGCGCCGATGTATTTCGCCGTCTCCACCTTCCTGGCGCTGAGTTCGGTCTTTTATGCGGCGATCATCGAGAACGACCACCGGCGCCTGAACCTGATCTTCAAGGCCTGGGTCATCGCTGCAATCATCACCTCGCTGCTCGGCGTTCTCGGCTATTTCAACGCCTTTCCGGGCTCGCATGTGTTCACCCGCTATAATCGCGCCATGGGTGCCTTCCAGGACCCGAATGTCTTCGGCCCCTATCTCGTCGCCCCCCTCCTCTACCTCCTCTACCGGTTGCTGACCGGACCGCTGATAAAAGCGCCGCTGCTGATCGCCGGCATCCTCATCCTGGCGCTCGGCATCTTCCTGTCCTTCTCGCGCGCCGCCTGGGGCCTTCTGATATTTGCCGGCGTCGCTCTGGTGATCGTCATGCTCCTCAAGGAGCGCACGACCGCCTTCCGGTTCAAGATCCTGGCGATCGCCGGAGGTGCTGCGATATTCCTCGTCCTCGCCCTGGCGATCGCGCTGCAGTTCCCGCAGGTTTCCGACCTGTTCACGAACCGCGCCAAGCTGGTGCAGGACTATGACGGCGCCCGCCTTGGCCGTTTCGAGCGCCACAAGATCGGCTTCCTGATGGCCATGGAACGGCCGCTCGGGCTGGGGCCGATGGCCTTTGGCAAGATCTTCGGCGAGGACGAGCACAATATCTGGCTGAAGACACTCACCACCTATGGCTGGCTCGGCGCGATCACCTATCAGATCATGATCTGGTCGACGCTGTGGTTTGGCTTCCGCTACATGCTGCGCGAACGCCCGTGGCAGGCCTATCTGATGATCGCCTGGGTGATGATATTGGGCCATGCGATCATCGGCAACGTCATCGACACCGACCACTGGCGGCATTTCTACCTCCTGCTCGGCATCGTCTGGGGCTGCGTGGCGCTGGAACATCGTTTCATCCGATCGCAGCGACGATCCTGCTCTGCGGCCGACAACGCCGCTTGACTTCGGCGCCCAGCGCTCCAGATTCCCTATCATGCTGACGGTTTCTCAACTCCGCGCCGCACGCGCGATGACAGGAATGACGGTGGAGGAGTTGGCCGCCGCGTCAGGGCTTTCCAAATCTGCGATCGAAGAAGCCGAGGCCTCGCAAGTCTTCGCAAACGCCGGCGTCACCGATCGGTTGCGTTCAATCTTCGAGTCGAAGGGCGTGCTTTTCCTCGGCGCGGGTGAGGACGATGCGGGCGCCGGGCCGGGGCTCAGGCTGCGCCAGCAGTTTCACGACGAGGGAATCCGCCCCCAGAACCTCAACGCCGCAAACGACGACTGAAATCGCTGCAGCGCGGGAACTCTTTGAGATCTCACGCGTTTCCCCGCCGCCAGACAACGTGCAGGGGGTACGCATGACACGCATCAATAACCTTTATCTCATTATCGGCGCCTTGCTTGTCGCCGTCGTCGGCCTCGGTTTTTACGTCTATCGCGAAGAAACCAAGCCCAGAGGCGTCGAGCTCAGCATCGGCCAGAATGGTATTAAAGTCCAAGAAAAGTGAGGGTTCGTTAGAGGATACATTATTAACGATAGAAGCTCAGAGTTGTCCGGAACAAAATTTGCCACGCGAGTTTAGGTTCGAACAAGCAAGAAAAGGGGATACTTATGTCGACGCATATGAATCTCGACGATATCGATAGTAAAGGCTTGAAGAAAGTCTGGAGCGTTGCGGAGTTCGCAAAGCGCTATCGTATCGATCAAGACGAAGAAATCCGCCTTCTGAAACTTCTCGGACCTTTTGCGTCTCAGCAAGAACTCTTGATGAATGCAAGCCGGGCGCCGCGTTTTCGCTAAGCATTACATAGATACCGCAGCTAATCTTTTAGCCCGCCTTCATGCCGAAGTTTCCAGCATGCGCAACTTCGTTTTATATCTAAGATTATCTTCCGCAGAAATCTCTGCAATCCCCTTATAGTTGGTCTTCCGAGCGGTTAACCGCGGCTGCAGCCTCGGTGATGCCCGTGCCGCTGCCCACGACGAAGGCTTTCGCGATGCCCGAGTTCGGACGCGGCTTTTATGTTCACCGGCGCGTTCTTATGCCGACCACCCTCTTTTTCTTCCGATCGAAGGATTTTGAGCTTGCGCCGGCAAAGCGGAGCGACTAGGGAAAACATGCTCATTGAGCAGGTCGGGGCGTAGCGCAGCCCGGTAGCGCACTTGACTGGGGGTCAAGGGGTCGTCGGTTCAAATCCGGCCGCCCCGACCAATTAAATCCCCTTGAAATCTCAGTCAGATCAAAAACCTTTTCCGAGAACCGGGACTTCCCCACGTGATTTACCCGCCCCACCGGATTGGCAGGGCAGGCTGACGTTGTTATCCGGTTCAACGGATGTCAGTAGGGCGAATAGCACTGCTGACGCGGGCCGTAATAGGGCTGGAACGTGTTATCGTAGGCCCTGTAGGACCGGTAGCGGGCATAGCACCAGTTTACATGTGCATTGCCACCGACATAACGCCGGGGGGCGTAGTAGCGCGGTCGGTAGTAACGCGGAGCGTATCTCGGTGCATAACGCGGCTGGGCCAGCGCGCCGCCGATGATCGCGCCAAGGGCAAGCCCTCCGATGATCGCACCGGCATCCGGGCCACGGCGATGGCGGCGGTAATAGCGGTCGCCATCGTAGCGGTCGCGGTAATAGCGGCGGCCTTCCCAGCCGTCACGATCGCGCCAGTACTGTACCTGCTGGATATCCTGGGACGCTTCGATCCTCGGGGCGGCGATCGACGGGAAAGCCTGGGCCGGAACGACACCGCTAAAGGCCGTAATCAGGGATAAAACGGCGACGGCGAGCTTTTTCTTCATAATTCACCTCCTCTGATTCTCCTTGTGAAGAAATGATCCTTCATTTCTCCTGAACCAGAGGTGAATGGTAAATTTTTCTTAACTTTGCCGCGAGTTGAATTAGCGAACCTGATCCAGGAGGCGTTTGCATTCCAGAAGGTCGAACAGTGCCTCCTGCAACAGGGCGCGGTCTTCCTTGCCAATGCTGGACTTGCCGATCGAGACTTCCACGTCGTCCTCGTGGGTGCCGCCGAAGCCGAAAAAGCGGCCGCTCGGCTTCACCTTGGGGCGGCCGACGATCTGATCCTCTTCGGCCGTGCTGATCTTCGGCTCGACCTGCTTTTCGCTGTTTGCCGCCATGATCGCTTCCATCGTGGCGAGATCGCCAGACGCGATCGCCGAGACGAACTTGTTGCCGTTCATCTTCAGAAGCTTCTGCACGCCTTTTATGGTGTAACCGTGATCGTAGAGCAGGTGACGGATGCCCTTCAGGAGATCGACGTCCTCGGGACGATAATAACGCCGCCCGCCGCCGCGCTTCATCGGCCGGATCTGCGGGAAACGCGTTTCCCAGAAGCGCAGCACGTGCTGCGGCAGGTCGAGGTCGTCGGCGACCTCGCTGATCGTACGAAAGGCGTCCGGGCTCTTCTCCAAAGGTCACACTCCAAACGGCAGGCTGCCCATGCCCCAAGGGCAGACTCATAGCCTCCAATTCATGCGCGGATTATGCGCCGAATCGGACATATCTCAACGGCTTAAGCCGGGAGATTCAAGCATGTTCACAGGATTGCGGAAAGGGCGCCGGGGTTCAGGCGACAGGGCTTGCCGGCTTCAGTTTCGCCTTGCGCGCCGTGTGCGCCTTGAGGATACGGCTCTTCAGTACATTGGAGGCCTTGAACGTCATCACCCGACGCGGAGAAATCGGCACTTCCTCGCCGGTCTTCGGATTGCGGCCGATCCGCTCGTTCTTGGAACGCACCTGGAAGGTCGCGAAGGAGGAAAGCTTGACCACCTCGCCCCGCACGATCGCGTTACAGATTTCGTCTATGACCGTCTCGACGAGCTCGGCCGATTCCGTCCGCGAAAGTCCGACCTTGCGGAAAACCGATTCCGCCAGATCCGCGCGTGTTACTGTCTTGCCGGCCATGATCCCCGCCCAATTTTCGAAATTGATCTTATCAAAGCCGATAGAGAGTATTTTGCTTGAGCGCGAGGGTCAAGCACCTGTGCTCAATCGCTTATTTACGTTTCGGCCAATCATTGCAGCCCTACCAGCGGACCAGCAATGCGCCCCACGTAAAACCGCCGCCCATGGCTTCGAGCATCACCAGATCGCCCTTCTTGATGCGCCCGTCGGAGGCGGCAACCGAAAGTGCCAAAGGAATCGATGCAGCCGAGGTATTACCATGCAGATCGACGGTCACGACGACCTTTTCCAAAGGAATACCGAGTTTCTTCGCCGAGCCGTCGATGATGCGGCGGTTGGCCTGGTGCGGCACCAGCCAGTCGAGATCGTCTGCCGTCGTGCCGGTCGCGGCGAACGCGCTGTCGATCACGTCGGTGATCATGCCGACCGCATGCTTGAAGACCTCGCGGCCTTCCATGCGCAGATGTCCGACCGTGCCCGTCGAGGACGGGCCGCCATCGACATAGAGCTTGTCCTTATGCGAGCCGTCGGAGCGCAGATGAGCGGTGAGCACGCCTCGGTCGGCAATGGTCCCCTCGCCTTCCGCCGCCTCCAGCACCAGCGCACCGGCGCCATCGCCGAAAAGCACGCAGGTGGTACGATCCTTCCAGTCGAGGATGCGGGAAAAGGTCTCGGCGCCGATCACCAGCACACGCTTTGCCATTCCACCGCGGATATGCAGATCGGCGGTCGCCATCGCGTAGACGAAGCCGGTGCAGACCGCCTGCAGATCGAAGGCGTAGCCGTGGGTCATGCCCAGCCGATTCTGGATATTGACGGCGGTCGCCGGAAAGGTGTTGTCGGGCGTCGAGGTCGCGACCAGCACGAGATCGATGTCATCCGGCGTCAAACCGGCGTTTTCGAGCGCCGCACGCGCCGCCTGCTCGCCGAGAGAGGCGGTCGTCTCGCCCTCGCCGGCGAGATAACGCTGACGAATGCCCGTGCGCTGCACGATCCATTCGTCGGAGGTCTCGACGATGTCTTCCAACTCGCGATTGGTCACTACCCGCTTCGGGAGCGCTGCCCCATAACCGCGAACCACTGAACGGATCATTCTTAACTCACATCCTGTCGTCATGCCGCTTCGGGGCCAGCCGGGGGCTGGCGGCGGGCATGGTAAATTGCAAGATCCTGCCGGATCTTCGCGTTGAGATCGTTGCGTGCCATGTCATAGCCGACATCGATCGCGGCAGCAAAACCGTCGGCATTGGCACTGCCATGGCTCTTGATGACGATGCCGTTCAAGCCGAGGAACACGCCGCCATTGACCTTGTTCGGATCCATCTTCTCGCGCAGCCTGTCGAAGGCGGGCTTGGCGAGAAGATAGCCGATCCTGGCCAGCAGCGTGCGCGACATCGATTCGCGCAGAAGCGTGGCGATCTGCCGGGCCGTGCCCTCCGCCGCCTTCAGCGCGATATTGCCGGTAAAACCTTCGGTCACCACCACATCGACGGTGCCCTTGCCGATGTCGTCACCTTCGACGAAACCGTGATAGGCGATCGTCGGCAGGTTGGCCTCGCGGATCAGCCGCCCGGCCTCCTTGACCTCTTCCTGGCCCTTCACCTCTTCGACGCCGACGTTCAGAAGCCCGACGGTCGGTCGGTCCACTTCGAAGAGGGAGCGTGCCATGGCCCCGCCCATGATCGCAAAATCGAAAAGTTGCTGAGCGTCGGCACCGATCGTCGCGCCGATATCGAGGACGATGCTCTCGCCCTTGAGGGTCGGCCATATGCCGGCGATCGCCGGGCGTTCGATATTGGCCATGGTGCGCAGACAGAACTTCGCCATCGCCATCAGGGCACCGGTATTGCCGGCCGAGACCACGACTTCCGCTTCGCCGAGCTTTACCGCCTCGATCGACCGCCACATTGTCGAGACATAACGGCCGCGGCGCAAGGCCGCGCTCGGCTTCTCCTCCATGCTGACGGCCAGTTCGCATTCGTGGAAGACGGATTTATCCCGCAGTTTTGGATATTTCGCCAAGACCGGCTCGCATTGGACCTTCAGCCCATAGATGAGGAAGGTCACATCCGGGTGGCGTTCCAGTGCCTTGGCGGCACCGGCAATGACGACCTCGGGACCAAAATCGCCGCCCATGGCATCGATAGAAATTCTGATCACGCGTCCCTGATCCTTATCTTCGCCGAACGCACGCCCCAATCGGGGACCATGCGCCAGTTCTCACGTCTCCAACGGCCCTTCGCTCCTCATGCGGGGCCGTGTCGGCGAATTCGTGGCCAAAATATAGTTTTTGCTGTCGCTTACAACCCGTCCTCAATCCTTTTTCCAGTCCTTAAGGACGGCAAAGGGATTGGGGCGTCCGGACTTTTCATCCGGATCGCCTTCCAGGTGATCGGCGAACTCGACGCCGGGTTCGCGGGGATAAGGATCGATCGCAAGTGCTGCGAATTCGGCCACCACTTCGCCGACATCGATCGTGTCGCCGACAAACATTTCGGGAAGATCGGGACCATCGGGATCGATCACCATCTCCGCCGTATCGCTGGTCACGACCCGCGCGAGCTTCGACCCTTCAGGCACGAAGATCTGCTCGAACGGCTCGTCTATCTTCGATGCCACCGGCTCGAGCGTGACGACCGAGGACTGGACGATATCGGCCTGGACGCGTCCCTTGAGACGCACCCCGTCCTTCTTCCAGCGGGCGATCTGCAGTTCGGCCTTCAACGAACCGACCGAAACGACCTGCCACAGCTTTGCGAGACCCACGAGCTCGCGCGCATCCGCTTCGAGCTTCACGGTCACCGCATTGGCGGAAATATTCCCGACTTTGACGGGATAGGAAAAGGGAGGCTTTTCGCCTGCGCCATGGTCGTTCTTCATCAAACCTCACTCTTCTCGCGGCAGCGGGCCCGGCAGGGGCAAAACCGCGTGCCCGCGGGAAATCTCATCTTCGGAAATGCCGGCAAGCGCCCTCTCCACAACGATCATCCAGTCCGCCAGCCCTCGCATCCCAGGCGCATCCTCCGTCTTGGGATAGATATTCCGGCTGAGGGCCGAGGCAAGCGCCCCGCTGTCCTTGCCTTCAAGAGCGGCGGCATAGGTCTCCACCCGGCCATAAAACATCCCGGCCAGCTTTTTCATGCGCTTCGGCACGCTCTGGTCGCCGATGCCGAGCTCGCGGATGGAGTGGTCGATATCCTGGAAAAAAGCGTCGACGATCTCCTGGGCCAGCTCCTGCCCGCTCGAATCGGACTTCGCGGTGCGCCGGAAGAACAGGATCATCACGATCGAGAGCATCTCGAAACGGCCCATGACCGTGTCCGGTACGTCCAGATCGCTATAAAAGAACGGTACACGCGCCATCGACGTCAAGGTCGAGTATTGGCGGTCAACAATCGCGTGGTTTTGGTTTTTCTTCTTGAAAAGGCCGAAGATCATCTGAATTCCCGTTATTTGCCTCCAGGAATGGGCCAGCCTGCCGCCGGCCATGTTGCATGGAAACGAAAGCTGGTTTACCGAAGCATGCACGAATTGCAATGCCGTTCCGCCGGATCAGCGAACGGGGTGGGATCTTCGCGGCCTTAACATCCAGGTCGGGATCGGTCTTATGTCCCTGAATAGCCACAATGGTAGGGTCAGCAGGGGCAGGTTGAGTTTGGGGGATGCCGTTGAACAAGCGGGTTTTCGGATACGAGATGACATTCTTGAGTAAAACCGCGATGGCAATGGTCGTCGCATCCATCACCGTCTCGGGTTGCACGTCCATGCATATCGGCGACACCATGTATAACGGCTACGTGGTCGACCAGAAATCGCTGGAACTCATTCCGGTCGGGTCGAGCCGCGAGCAGGTGCTGCTGACGATGGGCACACCCTCGACGACGGCCACCTTCGATACCGAGGTGTTCTACTACATCTCGCAGAAACGCGAGCGTGCGGCGGCCTTCATGAAGCCGAAGATCGTCGACCAGACGGTGCTCGCCATCTATTTCGACAAGGACGGCGTCGTCGCCCGTCGCGCCAACTATGCGATGCAGGATGGCAAGGTGTTCGACACGATTTCGCGCACGACACCGACCGGCGGCCGCGACCTCACCTTCCTGCAGCAGCTGCTTTCCGGCGGCTCCAGCGCTGGTGGAGCGGCAGCGCGCAGCATCTTGTCCGGCTTCGGCAAATAAGCACCGGAAAACGGATACAAAAATCCAAAAAGCCCGCGAGGATCACTCCTCGCGGGCTTTTTGTCTGGCTTGGTTCAGAGATCAGCCGGCAAGCACTGCCAAAAGCAGAAGCGCCACGATATTGGTGATCTTGATCGCCGGGTTGACGGCCGGGCCCGCCGTATCCTTGTAGGGATCGCCGACGGTATCGCCGGTAACGGATGCTTTATGAGCTTCCGAACCCTTCATGTGGCGAACGCCGTCCTTGTCGACGAAACCGTCCTCGAAGCTCTTCTTGGCATTGTCCCAGGCGCCGCCGCCCGAGGTCATGGAGATCGCCACGAACAGGCCGTTGACGATAACGCCGAGCAGCGATGCCCCGAGGGCAGCAAAGGCAGAAGCCTTGTCGCCGCCGGAGATCAGCAGAACGCCGAAATAGACGACAATCGGCGCCAGAACCGGCAACAGAGACGGAATGATCATCTCGCGAATCGCAGCCCGGGTCAGGATGTCGACGGCGCGGCCATAATCCGGCTTTTCAGTCCCCGCCATGATGCCCGGCTTTTCGCGGAACTGCTTGCGCACTTCCTCGACGATCGAGCCCGCGGCGCGGCCGACGGCGGTCATCGCGATGCCGCCGAACAGGTAGGGGATCAGGCCGCCGAAGATCAGGCCGGCAACGACATAAGGGTTGGAGAGGCTGAAGGAGATTTCGCCGATGCCCTGGAAGTATGGATATTGGGCGGGGTTGGCGGCGAAATATTGCAGGTCGTTGGAATAGGCGGCGAAGAGCACCAGCGCGCCGAGGCCGGCAGAACCGATCGCATAACCCTTGGTGACGGCCTTGGTCGTATTGCCCACCGCATCGAGCGCGTCCGTCGACTTGCGCACTTCCGGCGGCAGGTGCGCCATTTCGGCGATGCCGCCGGCATTGTCGGTGACCGGACCGAAAGCGTCGAGCGCCACGATCATGCCGGCCAGGCCGAGCATGGTGGTGACGGCGATGCCGGTGCCGAACAGGCCGGCGAACTGGTAGGTGGCGATGATGCCGCCGACGATGACGATCGCCGGAAGGGCGGTCGATTCGAGCGAGACCGCAAGGCCCTGGATAACGTTGGTGCCATGGCCGGTCACCGAGGCCTGGGCGATCGAGTTCACCGGGCGCTTGTTGGTGCCGGTGTAGTATTCGGTGATGACGACGATCAGCGCCGTCACGGCCAGACCGAGAAGGCCGCAGATGAAGAGGTTCGTACCGGTGATCGGCTTGCCGGCGACGGTGCCGATCGTGCCCCAGCCGATGGTGATCGAAGTGGCGATGGCGAGACCGACGATCGACAGCAGACCGGTGACGATGAGGCCCTTGTAGAGCGCGCCCATGATCGAACCGTTGGAGCCGAGCTTGACGAAGAAGGTGCCGATGATCGAGGTGATGATGCAGGCGCCGCAGATCGCCAGCGGGTAGACCATGACGGTTGCGAGGATCGGCGCTCCGGCGAAGAAGATTGCCGCAAGCACCATGGTGGCGACGACGGAGACCGCATAGGTTTCGAAGAGGTCGGCGGCCATGCCGGCGCAGTCGCCGACGTTGTCGCCGACGTTATCGGCAATCGTCGCCGGATTGCGTGGATCGTCTTCCGGAATGCCGGCTTCCACCTTGCCGACGAGATCGCCGCCGACGTCGGCGCCCTTGGTGAAGATACCGCCGCCGAGACGGGCGAAGATCGAGATCAGCGAAGCGCCGAAGCCGAGCGAGACGAGCGCGTCGATGACTTCACGCGAGCCGGTCGGATGGCCGAGGCCGGCGGTCAGAATCCAATAATAAATCGAGACGCCGAGGAGAGCGAGGCCTGCTACCAGCATGCCGGTGATGGCGCCGGATTTGAAAGCGATGTCGAGACCGGCCGCAAGGCTTTGGGAAGAAGCTTGCGCCGTGCGCACGTTAGCGCGGACCGAGACGTGCATGCCGATGAAGCCGGCAGCGCCCGAAAGCACGGCGCCGATGACGAAGCCGACCGCAGCGGTGCCGGACAACAGAACCCAGGCAAGGATCGTCACGACGACGCCGACAATGGCAATGGTCATGTATTGACGCATCAGATAGGCCTGTGCGCCTTCACGGATATATCCGGCGATCTCCTGCATGCGGATACTGCCCTGATCGGCAGCAAGCACGGAACGCGTCGCCCAGACGGCATAAATGATCGATAGCAACCCGCACACGATCACACCCAGAATTACAGTCATTCGCTTTTCCTCTCCCTTAGCGCCGGGTGGTCCATACCCTCCGGCCGTGCACCCCTGCAGCGGCGCACATCCACGGGATGAGCAAGGTCCGCCGCAATACTCCATAGTGCGCATTCCCGCGCAGCCGACCGCTCCCCTCCCAAGGAATCCGGGATCGCCTGCGCGGACGGGAGATTGCGGTGGAGATGAATTGGCGTCAAGCCCCGAAGGGACAAGACTCTAGGCGGATTTCACGGAAGAGCGTTTGAACATCAGCGCCAACACCAGACCGAGGCAGACGATCGTGACCGGCCAGATGATCAGATTCATGAAGGACCAGCCATAGGCGGTGAACACCTTGCCCGAGGAGAAAGAGGAGAGCGCGACGGTGGTGAACAGGATGATATCGTGAAAACCCTGCACCTTGTCCGCCTCGTGCGGGCGGTAGCTGGAGGCGACGATCGCGGTCGAGCCGATGAAGGCGAAATTCCAGCCGATGCCGAGCAGCACCAGCGCGCCCCAGAAGTTCCAGAGCTCGATGCCCATATGGGCGATCACGGCGCACCCCATCAGGATCACCAGCCCGGCGGCGACGATCTTTTCGACGCCGAAGCGGGAAATCAGCATGCCGGTGAAAAAGCTCGGCGCGAACATGGCGAGCACATGCCACTGGATGCCGAGGGTGGCCATTTCCGACGGGAAACCGCAGCCGATCACCATGGCAAGCGGCGCGCCGGTCATCATGAAGGTCATCAGCGCGTAGGAGGAGATGCCGCAGATCATGCCGGTCAGGAACCGCTGGGTGACGACGATCTCGCCGAGCGGGCGTGCAGGTACCGAAGCAGTCTGGCCGCCGCTCAACTGCGGCAATTTCAGCGGCGACAGCATCACCAGCGCAATCAGATAGAGCGGAATGACGGCCACGAAGGCGCCGGCGAACAGCACCGGCGACAGCAGGTCCTTGGTCCAGATCGCAAGCTGCGGTCCGAGAACCGCCGAGACGATGCCGGCCGCGAGAATCCACGAGATCGCCTTCGGCTTGTAGAACGAAGGCGAAGCATCGGCTGCAGCAAAGCGGATCTTCTGGGTGAAGCCGTTGCAGAGACCGATCATCAGCAGGCCGGTCGCAAAGAGCCAGAAGTTGGCATGGAAGAGCGCGATCGCCGCGGTCGCGGCACCGAGCGCTCCGAGGACTGAGCCCAGCATGAAGCTCGTCTTGCGGCCGAGGAACCGCGAAGCGATGGCAACCGCGATAGCGCCCGCCGCCATGCCGATATTGAAACCGGTCAGCGGCGCGGTCGCCAGCGACTTGTCGTCGCCGAGCAACTGGTACCCGACGAGGCCGCCAAGCGCGAAGACCAGAGGTGGCGCCGAACCGAGGACCGCCTGGGCCCCGGCCAGCAGGGCGACACTGCGCCGGGCGGTGCTCATCTGCGTCTGAAGACCGTTCACCGCACCGTCCATGCCTGTCCCATCCCGAGTTGTTTTTAGTTTGTTATTTCTTGGTTTCGCCACGCACCTGCTTGGCGATGCGGTCAAGGACAGCGTTGACGATGCGCGGTTCTTCCTCGCCGAAGAAGGCGTGAGCGATCTCGACATATTCGGTGACGATGACGGCCACCGGCACGTCCTTGCGCTCGAGTATCTCGAACGTACCCGCACGCAGGATGGCGCGCAGCGTCGAATCAAGCCGCGACAGCGGCCAGTCTTCCTGCAGCGAGGCGCGGATCAAGGGGTCAATCTTCACCTGATCGCGCACGACGCCGGCAACGATCGAGCGGAACCAGGAGGCGTCGGCCTTCAGATAGGTGTCGCCGTCGAGTTCCTGGCCGAGGCGGTGCGCCTCATATTCGGCCACGACCTCCAGCACGCCGGTCCCGCCGACATCCATCTGGTAGAGCGCCTGCACGGCCGCCAGGCGGGCGGCGCCACGCTGGTTTGCCGGCTTGACCGGGTGTTCGCCTTCCTTGGCCATCAATCAACCACCGTTCAGCTTGTCACGCAGCGCGATCATGGTCAGCGCTGCACGGGCGGCAAAGCCGCCCTTGTCCTTGTCCGAACGGCGGGCACGTGCCCATGCCTGTTCGTCGTTCTCGACGGTGAGGATGCCGTTGCCGATCGCAAGCGATTCCGACACGGCGAGGTCCATCAGCGCACGGGAGGATTCGTTCGAGACGATGTCGAAATGGTAGGTCTCGCCGCGGATAACCATGCCGAGTGCGACGAAACCGTCGTAATCGGTGCCACCCTCTTCCGACGCGTCGAGCGCCATGGCGATCGCCGGCGGGATTTCGAGAGCACCCGGAACGGTGACCACGTCATAGGTCGCCCCGGCCTCCTTCAGCGCATGGGTCGCGCCGTCGAGCAGCGCATCGGACATATCGTCGTAGAAACGCGCCTCGACGACGAGGAGGTGTGGAGCGGTTTCGCGTGACATGATTCACCTTTGTTCAAATCGGCCCAGCATGAGATCGATATCGCCTTCAAAGCGGGCCGATAGTCATATGGGTCTCGGGCAGGTGGCGGTCAAAACACGCTCTGAGGGGAATGGCAAGCAATTTTCGCTGAACGCAGCGATGCGAATCGGGAATACCTGAGCGAGGCGCGATAAAGATCAGTGCCACCCCGCACCATGGAGCCCGCCATGACCACCATCCCGACCCTCGAAACCGAACGGCTGATCCTGCGTCCTCACCGGCTGGACGAATTCGAGACCTATGCGGAATTCTGGGCCGAGCCGGAGGTGGTCCGCTATATTTCCGGCATCCCTTCGTCCCGCGAAACCAGCTGGAGCCGCATGCTGCGTGTCAACGGCATGTGGCACCTGATGGGTTTCGGTTTCCTGGCGATCGAAGAAAAGGCAACCGGGCGTTTTCTCGGCGAAGCTGGTTTCCAGGACATGCGCCGCGAGTTTCAGCCCTCGATCGAGGGGACGCTCGAGACCGGCTGGGCACTCATCCCTTCCGTCCACGGCCGCGGTTACGCGACCGAGGCGGTGGGCGCGATGATCTCCTGGGGCGAGGCCCATTTTTCCGATCGCCGGATGACCTGCATCATCAACCCCGAAAACGGCGCGTCGCTGAAGGTCGCCGCGAAACTTGGCTTCCGCGAGTTCGCCCGCGCCGACTACCATGGCCCGATCGTGGTGCTGGCGCGCGAAAACTGATCGCCGAGGCGCCGTCAGCTTTTCGCCGGGAATTCCGCGAGCCGTGCTGCGTAACGCGCCATCGTGTCGACTTCGAAATTGACGAAATCGCCCGCCTTGCGATCACCCCAGGTGGTGACGGCGAGCGTGTGGCGGATCAGCAGAACGTCGAAATCGGTGCCCTCGACGGCGTTGACGGTCAGCGACGTGCCGTCCAGCGCGACCGAGCCCTTCGGAGCCACAAATCGGGCAAGCGCCTCGGGTGCGCGAAGGCGGATGCGGACCGCCTCACCTTCATATTCGATGCCGAGAATTTCCGCCTTGCCGTCCACATGGCCGGAGACGATATGGCCGCCGAGTTCGTCGCCGATCTTCAGCGCCCGCTCCAGATTGACGCGCGTGCCCTCGGTCCATTCAGCGATCGTCGTCAGCCGCAGCGCCTCTTCCCAGGCCTCGACCTCGAACCAGCGCTCGTTGCTGCCTTCGTCCGGCAGGTTTGTCACCGTCAGGCAGACGCCGCCATGGGAAATCGAGGCGCCCATGTCGATGGTTTTCGGATCGTAGTTGGTGGCGATCCTGAGCTTGACGCCTTCGTCCATGGGCGTCGTTGCCGCGACCGTGCCGACATCGGTGACAATTCCGGTGAACATCAGAAACCTCTTTCGTATTCGAAGCAGCGATCCGGCCCGAAGCTTTCCTCGCGCACGAGCTTAAATCCTGCCGGCATATCGGATGGCGTCAGCGGCGATTCAAGCCCGCCCTCGCCGACAATGCCGGCGCCCTGGAAGAGAAGGATGCGGTCGACGAGATCTGCCTCGAGGAATGTCTTTGCGATGGTTGCGCCGCCCTCGACCAGAAGCGAGGACATGCCGCGAACCGCAAGGATCGCCAGGAGGATGTCGAGTTCGGTGCTCTCCATGATCTCGACGCCGGCGGATTGGAGGGCCGCGGCCTTCGAGGTCAGATCACCTTTGGCGATGGAGCGCGGAGCAGCACCCCCCTCTGCCCTGCCGGGCATCTCCCCCTCAAGGGGGGAGATCGGCAAGGAGCCTGCACCCTGCGCAATTCCAGGCGGCTCCTCTGCCGCCCCGATATCGGAGCTTGAATGGGACGGATGAGCCTGCCGCTGATCGATCTCCCCCCCTGAGGGGGAGATGCCCGGCAGGGCAGAGGGGGGTGTCGCCCCAGTCTCCAAGGAAGAAGGCGCCGCCACGACAATCACCGGCACGTCCCGCGCACTCTTCACCAGCTTGGAATCCAGCGGCAGTTCGAGCCGCCGGTCGAGCACGATGCGCACCGGAGAGCGTTTCTCCAGCCCCGAAATACGCACCGTCAGCTCCGGATCATCCGACAGCACCGTGCCTATGCCGACAAGAATCGCATCGGCCTCGGCCCGCAAGCGGTGTACTTCCGCCCGCGCCTCGGGGCCGGTGATCGACACTTCCTCGCCGCGGCGGCCGAGCATGCCGTCGGCGGAAACTGCAAGCTTCAGAGTCACATGCGGGCGGCCCTTCGTCTGGCGGGTGAGGTAGGCGGCGAGCGCCCGGCGCCCCTCGTCCTCCATCAGGCCGGTTTCCACGACAATCCCGGCATCGCGCAGAATGGCGATCCCACGGCCGGAAACGCGCGGATCGGGATCGGTCAACGAGATGACGACACGGGCGACGCCCGCCTCGACAAGCGCATTGGCGCAGGGCGGCGTGCGGCCGTAATGCGAGCAGGGCTCGAGCGTGACATAGGCGGTCGCTCCCCTCGCCTTCTCTCCGGCGATATCGAGCGCCTGGGTTTCCGCATGCGGCCGCCCGCCTGGTGCGGTGACGGCAGAGCCGACCACCTCGCCGTCCTTGACGATCACGCAGCCGACCGAAGGATTGGTGCCTGTCTGACCGGTATGAAGGCGCGACAGGCGCAGCGCCGACGCCATGAACCACCGGTCTTCGGCAGCGCTCGTCATGGCTACGGCTCGATGCCGGGATCGCGGGCGATCTTGGCGTTGATCTCCTGGATCACCTTTTCGAAATCCTCCGCATGGGAGAAATCGCGATAGACAGAGGCGTAGCGCACGAAGGCGACGTCATCGAGGCTTTTCAATGCTTCCAGCACCTGCAGCCCGATCTCTTCCGACGAAATCTCGTTCTCGCCCGAGCTCTCGAGTCGACGCACGATGCCGGAAACCGCCCGCTCGATGCGGTCGTTGTCGACCGGCCGCTTGCGCAGCGCGATCTGGAAGGATCGCACCAGCTTGTTGCGGTCGAACGGCACCTTGCGGCCGGTCTTCTTGGTGACCATCAGTTCGCGAAGCTGCACACGCTCGAACGTCGTGAAGCGGCCGCCGCAATCCGGGCAGATACGCCGCCGGCGGATAGAGGTGTAATCCTCGGCCGGACGACTATCCTTGACCTGCGTGTCTTCCGAACCGCAATAGGGGCAGCGCATCGCCTCTCCTTAGGCTTGCAAGAGGGACCGCGAGATGCGGCCCCCATTGGTACCAGTTGGGATCACATATACGGATACATGGGGAAGCGGCCGGTGAGCGCCACGACCTTGTCGCGCACGGCGGCTTCGACGCCGGCATTGCCTTCGTCGGAATTGGCGACCTTCAGGCCGTCGAGAACCTCGATGATGAGATTGCCGATCTCCTTGAATTCCGCTTCCTTGAAACCGCGCGTCGTGCCGGCAGGCGTCCCGAGACGGATACCGGAGGTGACGAAGGGCTTTTCCGGGTCGAAGGGAATGCCGTTCTTGTTGGTGGTGATGTAGCCGCGGCCGAGTGCCGCCTCGGCGCGCTTGCCGGTGGCGTTCTTCTTGCGCAGGTCGACGAGCATCAGGTGATTGTCGGTGCCGCCGGAGACGATGTCGAGGCCGCCGGCCATCAGCGTTTCGGACAGCGCCTTGGCGTTCTTGACGATCTGCGCAGCATAGTCCTTGAAGTCCGGCTGCAGCGCTTCGCCGAAGGCGACGGCTTTGGCGGCAATGATGTGCATCAGCGGACCGCCCTGCAGGCCCGGGAAAACGGCGGAATTGAACTTCTTGGCCAGTTCTTCGTCATTGGTCAGGATGACGCCGCCGCGCGGCCCACGCAGCGACTTGTGGGTGGTGGTGGTGGCGACGTGGCAGTGCGGGAACGGCGACGGATGCTGGCCGCCGGCAACCAGACCGGCGATATGGGCCATGTCGACCATCAGATAGGCGCCGACCGAATCGGCGATCTCGCGGAAACGCTTCCAGTCCCAGATGCGGGAATAGGCGGTGCCGCCAGCGATGATCAGCTTCGGCTTGGTTTCCTCGGCCTTGCGCTGCACCTCGTCCATGTCGAGCAGGTTGTCGCCTTCGCGCACGCCGTAGGAGACGACGTTGAACCACTTGCCGGACATGTTGACCGGCGAACCGTGCGTCAGGTGGCCGCCCGAGTTGAGGTCGAGGCCCATGAAGGTATCGCCGGGCTGCAGCAGCGCGAGGAACACGGCCTGGTTCATCTGCGAGCCGGAATTCGGCTGGACGTTGACGAAATTGACGCCGAACAGCTTTTTGGCGCGCTCAATGGCGAGTTCCTCGGCGATGTCGACGAACTGGCAACCGCCGTAATAACGCTTGCCCGGATAACCTTCCGCATACTTGTTGGTCATGATCGAACCCTGCGCCTCAAGCACAGCGCGGGAAACGATGTTCTCCGAAGCGATCAGCTCGATTTCGTGGCGCTGGCGACCCAGTTCCTTCTCGATCGCGCCAAAGATTTCCGGATCGGATTCTGCGAGCGGGCGGGAGAAGAAGACGTCGGTGTTCGACATGTGCGAGGCTCCTCAAAGGGGTGGGCATTGCAATGTCGCGTCTTAGCCTTACGCCTTGCGCAGAGCAATACGGGGAACGACATTTGCTCGCCGGAAGACGCGGAGATGCTCTTAGAAAACGAAAAAGCCGCACCCTTGGCGGATGCGGCTTCTCATGGACGGAAAAAGAAGCAGATCTTATTGCGGCAGCAGATCGTCGTCGGCAGCACCGGCCGGCTTTTCTATGCCGGTGGTCGTCTGCAGCGCCAGTTCCTGGTTGCCGTCACGCTCGTAGATATCGTCGCGGAACTGCACGACACGGTCCTTTGCAGACCAGGCGGTGATGTAGACGATATAGACCGGCACTTCGACGGCAAGCTTGATCGGGTTGTTCTGGCGCGTCGAGATCACCCGCTCGATCTCCTGGCGCGACCAGCCGGTTGTGTCGCGCAGCAACCAGGTGATGAGGTCGCGGACGTTCTGAACACGCATGCAGCCGGAGGACTCAAAGCGCATCAGCTTGTTGAACAGGCCCTGCTGGGGCGTGTCGTGCATGTATTCGTTGTTCGGGTTGTGGAAGTTGATCTTCGTCGAGGCCATGGCGTTGATCTTGCCGGGATCCTGCCGGAACATCAGGTTCGGCGCCTTTGGCGCGAACCAGTCGACCGTTTCCGGCGCCACTTCGTTACCCTTGCCGTCGATCAGGCGGATGTTGTTGCGGGTGAGATAGGTCGGATCCTTGCGCATCAGCGGCACGATGTCCTTCTCGACGATCGAGCGCGGCGCAGTCCAATAGGGGTTGAGGATGACCTCGTAGATCTTCGAGTTGATGGCGTGCGTCGGACGGTCGATGCGCCCGACGACGGCATTGGTGCGCAGCGCCACGCGGTCGTTCTCCACCGCCTCGATGTAGGCGGCCGGAATATTGACCATGACGTAGCGGGAGCCGAGATCGCCGGACATGGACTGCAGGCGCACCAGGTTGGTCCCCAGCTGGCGCATGCGCACGTCGGCCGATATGTTCATCGCCTTGACGGTAAACTCGCCCATCACGCCATCGGCGGGCAGTCCGTGGCGGGCCTGAAAACGCTTCACAGCGCCGTCGACATAGCTGTCGAACGACGAAGACATACCCGCCTCGCGCGGCAGGTCGCCCGATATCATCAAACGCTGGCGCAACTGCTGCACCGAAGGATCGACGACGCCAAGACGCAGGCGCTGCTGGCCGGGATTGACCTCGGGCCAGCCGCCGTTTGCAACGATCTGCTGGTAGTCTACGATCGCCTGCTGGATGTTCGCCGGTCCGCCGGCGCCGAGCACCGGATTGTTGGAGACGACATTGACGGCGGTTCTGGATGCGGCCTTGGCGTCGAACTGGTCGTCCCAGGTTCCGCGGCGAGGCGCATTGATCAGATCATCCATCGCCGTCTGGGCGAATGCGGGCGCTGCAAGTGCGGCAACACCAGCAGAGACGGCCGTGCGAAGCAAGGCACGGCGGGAAAGAGCTTCAGATCCGATCTTCTTCGACATCATAGTACCCATCTGGTCCCGAGCAGCATCAAAGACGCCTACAGGGATATGGTTAAGAACGCGCAAAAAGTTAGCGCAGCCGCAAGGGGGCTTCGTCGTCATCGCAATGTCGTGAAAGCGCGAATTCCCGCCGGCCCGTTGCATCCAGCCGGTCCCATAGCAATATGGCCAATTCGTGTCAGGTACTTGCGCGTCACAAAGCCGTGTTGGCACGTGATTTTTTCAGGCGGCATATGCGCCACACCCTGCGAACGCAAGCGATCCCGGAACGGGCTGCGGGATCGTCGATCCGGGGCCTGCTTCTTTTACGGAACCGGCGCGGCATTCTGGACAGCAAGCCCTCGTTTGGAAACGTAAAAGCCGTAAGCCTGGGACAAGCGGATTGGCTAAAAGTCGACCGTCAAAGTGAGGAATACGAGAATTGAACTGGTACCCGATCGAAGCCCTTGAGCCTGGAAAGCTGGTCGTCCTGCATTTTCGCGATGAGACCGCCCCGCAATGCGTCGGTTATGTCGAACAGGACGGCGTCTGCGGCTGGCCGGAAAAGGTGACGGGCCGCAGACCAGACGGCTGGCTCGACCTCTCCTCGATGTTTGCGGGCATGACGACCGAGATTCGCCGGGCAGCAGCAGCTACAATGTAGGCGAGCATTCCGGCGCAAACGGACTTATCGGAACGTATTTCCGACGCCCATAGCCGAATTCGTCTATCAACCCGGCTCCCATACTGGTAGGCACCCCAAACATCACCCATTGGAGAGCTACCGTGACCCTGGACGAAAAATACCAAATTATTGTCAATGCTTTCCAGAACAACAAGTTTGGCGTCTCGCCGACCTCCACACGCGGGGCCGTCCAGAATTATTGCAAAAAGCACGGTCTCCAGGGCGAAGACTATACCGAGACCCTCGCCTCAGCGATGACTGCCGGCTTGATTGCCCAGATGGCGGATTCCGCCCTCACCATCCGAAACGCCGGCCGCGCCCTGCTCGCCCAACGATAGGCTCGATCCGGCTGAGCGGCTTGCACGCAAACAAGCGTAACGGCGCGTCTTCCGACACCCCGTTACGCTTTTGCGTAGCACCGCATGACTGGAGGTAATGGAGTGTTTCGCAAGCCCCCGGTGGATTAAAGGCGGTAGAGGATCTGGTCGTTCCAGAAGCGGTCGAGGCGCTGGAGTAGCTTGTTCATCTGAGAGAATTCGCCCTCGCCGATGCCGCCGACCTTTTCGATCGAGCCGATATGGCGCTCGTAGAGCTTGCCGACGGTTTCTGCGATCGCCTGGCCTTCCGGCGTCAGGCTGATGCGGACCGAGCGGCGGTCGATGCGCGAGCGCTGGTGGTTGATGAAGCCGAGGTCGACCAGCTTCTTGACGTTATAGGAGACGTTCGAGCCGAGATAATAACCGCGGGAGCGCAGTTCGCCGGCTGTCAGTTCCGAATTGCCGATGTTGAAAAGCAGGAGCGCCTGGACGGCGTTGACGTCGTCACGACCCTGGCGGTCGAACTCGTCCTTGATCACATCGAGAAGGCGGCGGTGGAGGCGCTCGACCAGATGCAGCGATTCCATGTAGAGGGCGCGAATGGTGTCTTCATGCGGATCTGCTACTGCCGGTGCCGTCTGCGGCTTCAGTTTCGTGTTCATCATGACTGCCTCATCCTGTTTTGTTTGGCGGTGTTTGTTTCTTCCCGCCTTGAGACAGACACTATCCAATACGCATAAAATTCGACTTAAAACATAGGCTTAACAAGCGCTTAACGCGTTCGTTCGAATTCCGGCCCGCCCTCGCCGGCCCAGGATGCTGTCATTCAGATTTAAAATAAATCAATCACTTAGCGGCGAATTTCTGGTCAATTCAGGCCGTCAAAGCTTTAATTTCAAGGTGAATCAATTCTTACCCGCTCCGCCTTGCGGCGCGCCTCGACCCATAGTGAGAGCCGAAATACGACATAGAGCGCTGCGACGAGGCCGTGCATGAGGGGCACGAGACGGTTGTGTCCGAAAATCTCCGGCCAGACGATATACATCGACACCTGCGAGATTGCAGCGATCGTCCAGAGCACAGGCCCCCAGGAAACGGTGAGCCAGAGGCCAAGCGAGGCGACTGGAAACAGCACGGCAAGCGAAGACGCCGCCACCTTCCAGGGAAGCGTCAGCAGATCGAAGCGGGCCATGCCCTTCAGCGAATAACCGACGAGCATCGCCCAATATTGCAGGCCGAACCAGAAACAGGCGATCGCGATCAGCCTGAGGAAGGCGACATAGAGAATTTCGGTCAGCGTGCGCTTCGGCACCGTGAGTGAATCGGGTTCCATGGGACTACATTAGCCGCCACGGTCGCCGCCCGCCAGTACCAGCCCGTCGTCCGCACGATCGTTCAAGAGCCCTGCGCCCTGACCTGATAGGTTTTCCGCCAATCAAAGGAGAAGACATGACCGAGCGGAACTTTTCACATAAGCCGATAAACTTCGCCGAGAAGCTGGCACGGATACCCGATCTCTGGCAGCAGCGCGTCGTCGCCGAAATGAACGACTACCAGTTCAAGCTCGTCCGCATCGAAGGCGATTTCATTTGGCACGATCACCCGGAAACGGATGAAGCCTTAATCGTTATCGAAGGCCATTTGCGGATCGACTTCCGCGACGGCAGCGTTCACATCGGTCCAGGCGAAATGTTCGTGGTGCCGAAGGGGGTGCAGCACAAGCCGTTCGCTGAAAAGGAGGTGAAGATGATGGTGATCGAGCCGCGTGGCGTTTTGAACACCGGCAACGAGGGCGGCGAACGTACGGCTCAAAACGATCTCTGGATCTAGCCCGGGCCTCAACTGCGGCGATCGTTCCCATTCGCAAATGGCGTGCTGCATGATAATGACGCGCGCACGGGAAGAGAAGTTGGAGACTTTGCCATGGACAAGACGCATCTGGTCGACGAGATCACCGGCCACCGCCGCATGCGGCGCAACCGCAAGGCCGACTGGACGCGTCGGCTGGTGCAGGAGAACCGGCTGACGGTCGACGATCTGATCTGGCCGATCTTCATCGTTCCCGGCACCGGCATCGTCGATCCAATCACCGCCATGCCGGGCGTAAACCGCATGAGCGTCGACAAGGCGGTCGAGGCGGTGAAGGAAGCGGCCGATCTCGGTATTCCGGCGATCGCCACTTTCCCCGATATCGAGATGGAACTGCGCGACGAGACCGGCTCCAACAGCCTGGTCGCCAACAACCTGATCAACCAGGCGACCGCCGCTTTCAAGAAAGCCGTGCCGAATATCGGCGTCATCACCGACGTGGCGCTCGATCCGTTCACCAGCCACGGCCATGACGGTATTCTCCGGGACGGCATCATCGTCAACGACGAGACGGTCGACCAGATCGTCCGCGCCGCCGTCATGCAGGCGGATGCCGGCGCCGACATCATCGCGCCTTCGGAAATGATGGACGGCCGGATCGGCGCCATCCGCCGCGGGCTGGATGCGAGCGGCCACCAGGATGTCGGCATCATGTCCTACGCGACGAAATTTTCGTCCGGCTTCTACGGCCCCTATCGCGAGGCGATCAACACCAGCGGTCTCCTGAAGGGCGACAAGAACAGCTATTACATCTCGCCGGCTAACGGCACCGAAGCGGTGCGGGACGCCGCCCTCGACGTCGAAGAAGGCGCCGATATGCTGATGGTCAAGCCCGGCATCGCCTATCTCGACATCTGCTGGCGCATCAAGGAAGCGTTCGGCCTTCCCGTCTTCGCCTACCAGGTCTCCGGCGAATACACGCAGATCAAGGCGGCGGCCATGAACGGCTGGATCGACGGCGACCGGATCATGATGGAGACGCTGCTCTGCTTCAAACGCGCCGGCTGCGACGGGATTCTTTCGTATTTTGCGATGGACGTGGCCAGGAAGCTGGCGAAAAACGGATAAGCCTTGTTGCCGCGGCGGTCTCTTCCCATATCATCGGGGAGAAACAGGAGATGTTGAAACGATGAGCCTCGACCCGAACCCGGCCTATGCCGCACCGGACGATTGGCGCGCCTATAGCGGCGTTCTTTCTCGCCGGGTGTTCGCCTTCATCATCGACTATGTGATCGTGCTCTTGCTGTGCATTCCGGCTGCCGTCGTGGTGTTTTTCCTCGGCATCATCACGCTCGGCCTCGGCTTCATGCTCTATCCGGTGTTGTTCGTGATCGTCGCGCTTCTCTATTTCGGGATGACGCTCGGCGGCTCGGCTCAAACTTCGCCCGGCATGCGCGCCATGGGGCTCGCCATGGTGCGGCTCGACGGCCGGCGGATGGATTTCCTCACCGCTATGGCCCACACCGTGATCTTCTGGATCATCAATTCGGTGCTGACCCCGCTCATTCTGCTCGCGGGCCTGTTCATCGAGCGTTCGCGCCTCGTGCACGACCTGCTGCTCGGCACTGTCGTGGTGCGTACGTCGTAACGATTACGCTACTGGCCGAAAGTTTATGGCACTAGCCTGCCGCCTGCCGCAGCATATGGTTGACGTTTTACTTTTATGCGCCATGGTATGACATTACGACCCTAAAGACCGGACTGCCACGACGCAATGAATACCCAGGCAACGCCCTCACCGCAGTTCTACCTGACGGCCCCGGCAGTTTGTCCCTATCTCCCGGGTGAAATGGAGCGAAAGGTCTTCACTCACCTGGTAGGCGCTCGCGCCGCCGAGATGAACGACCTACTGACCCAGGGCGGTTTCCGCCGTTCGCAGAACATCGCCTATCGGCCGGCCTGCGAATCATGCCGCGCGTGCATTTCCGTGCGCATCCTCGCTCACGAGTTCGAGCCCGTGCGCTCGATGAAACGGGTCCTTGCCACCAATCGCGACGTGATCGCGACGGTCTACCCCGCGCAACCCTCCACCGAACAGTTCTCGCTCTTCCGTCGTTATCTCGACGACCGCCATCAGCGGGGCGGCATGTCCGACATGTCGGCGCTCGACTATGCGATCATGGTCGAGGACACGCATGTCAACACCCGCATCATCGAGTACCGGCGCCGCGAGCCGGGCTCCGGCATCAGCGTCGAGCCGAAGGGGGAATTGCTTGCCGTCGCGCTTACCGACATGATGAGCGACGGCCTGTCGATGGTCTATTCCTTCTTCAATCCCGAGTATGAAAAGCGCTCGCTCGGTACGTTCATGATCCTCGACCATATCGCCCGCACCAGGACGCTCGGCCTGCCGCATGTCTATCTCGGCTATTGGGTCAAGGGTTCGGCGAAGATGGGCTACAAGACCCGGTTCCAGCCCCAGGAACACCTGACCCCGCGCGGCTGGGAAATCTTCGATCCCGCCACGGACATCTGAAATCATCCCATGAACGATCATAAAAAGGGCCTCGTGCTCACCGCAATCGGCGGCCTTGCGCTCTCCTTCGACGTGCCGCTGGTGCGGCTCGGGCATGGCGAAATGTGGTCGACTGTCGTGCTGCGCAGCACCGCGACCTTCGCCGCCGCCATCATCCTGTGGCTGCTCGTCCGGCGCTTCGGCTCGACCCGTCCGGTGCTGATCCCCGGAAAGGCGGGTCTTGCCGCCGGCTTCTGCTACGGTATTTCGACGATCGCCTTCCTCGGCGCCGTGTTCAACACGGCGACCGCCAACGTTGTCTTCATCGTCGCCTTCACGCCCATGTATGCCGCCGTTCTCGGCTGGCTGGTCCTCAAGGAGCGCCCCTCGCCTTCGACACTCGTCACCATGCTGGTGATGTTTTTCGGCGTCGGCCTGATCGTCTCGGGCGGGCTTGCCGGCGGGCATATTTTTGGCGACATCCTCGCGGCGACCGCTTCGTTCCTGCTGGCTCTGGCGATCACGCTCAGCCGGGCGGCCCGCATCGACATGGGCTTCGTGCCGCTCGTCGCGACCATCATACCGGCAACGATCGGGCTCTCGTTCGTCGGCGCGTCTTCGCTTGCCGGCACGGGCGGCTTTTCAGTGGCGGATCCCATCTGGGTGATGTTCGACGGCGCGATCATGATGCCGCTCGCCTTCTGGTGTCTTGCAACCGGCCCGAAATATCTCTCCGGCCCCGAAGTCGGGATGTTCTACCTGCTCGAAACCATCCTCGCACCGATCTGGGTCTGGCTGATCTTTTCCGAGATCCCATCCTCCCGCACGCTCTTGGGCGGCTCGATCCTCGTGCTGGCGCTAATCGGTTATTCGGCCTGGCAGATGCGGCGGGTGGAGAGGTTGCGGGCCAGGGCGGTAGCCTCGCAAGCGATTTGATATTCGCGAGCGCCCTTATATGTGGTAGCGTCTCCACACTACTATAGGTGGCTGACGATGAACGCGAAAAGCACTGTTCAGAAGATCACTATTCAGAAGATCGGCGAAGACCACGGCATCGCCTTGCCCCAGGATATCCTTCACCGTCTTGGCTGGAAGGAAGGCCAAGTATTGGAGCTTCATATCGACGATACTGGGATCGAGCTTTTCGATCCCAAGACGATATCGGATGAGGATTTCCAGCGTCAGTTCCTCGCCGCCAAGATGGCGATGAGGAAGTATCACGTAGCCCTCAGCGCACTCGCCAAAAGCTGATCACCCGGCGAACTTCCCGCTCCGCGGAAAGCCCTTCGGAACGGCGCGGCCGGCGGTGGCGCGGTCGGCGATCCATTCCAGCAGTTCGTCCTTGTTGCGGGTGAACGAGCGGCCGGCGCTGTCTTCCCAGGAAAGGCCGTCGGCCATGGTGAAGCAGCGGATGTCGGAAATGCCGCCGTCCTTGTAGCGCTGCAGGCGCACGCCCTTGCCACGGGTCATTTCCGGCAGCTGGGTCAGCGGGAAGACCAGCAGCTTGCGGTTCTCGCCGACGACGGCCACGTGATCGCCCGAAACATGCACGACCACTTTGGTCTCGTCGGGCATGGCTACGTTCATGATCTGCTTGCCCTTGCGGGTATTGGCGATCATCTCGCTCTCGGCGACGATAAAACCGTTGCCGGCGGTGGAAGCGACGATCAGCTTGCGCTGCGGATCATGGACGAAGGCGGTCAGGATGTCCTGGTCGTTCTCCATGTCGACGATGATGCGGATCGGCTCGCCGTGGCCGCGACCGCCCGGCAGCTTGTCGGCACCGAGCGTATAGACCTTGCCGCCGGTGGTGACGAGCAACAGCTTGTCGGTCGTCTGGGCGGTAAACGCGATCTTCGGCCCGTCGCCTTCCTTGAAGGTCAGCGTCGAGGTATCCGAGATATGTCCCTTCAGCGCGCGGATCCAGCCTTTCTGCGAGACCACGACGGTGATCGGTTCCTTCTCGATCATCGCCTGGTTGATCGCGTCGATATCGGCATCCGGCGCATCGGCGAAGGTCGTCAGGCGCGCATAGGGCTTGCCCCGGCCCTTGGCGAAATTCTTGCGGACGTCCTGGATCTCGTGCTCGATGACCCGCCACTGCTTGTCCTCGGAGGCGAGCAGCGATTCGATATCCGCCTTTTCCTTGGTGAGGTTTTCGTGCTCGGTGCGGATCTCGAATTCTTCGAGCTTGCGCAAGGCACGCAGCCGCATGTTGAGGATCGCCTCGACCTGGATGTCGGAGAGCGACCAGCGCTCCATCATGACAGGCTTCGGTTCGTCCTCCTCGCGAATGATGCGGATCACCTCGTCGATATTGAGGTAGGCGATCAGCAGGCCGCCGAGGATTTCCAGGCGCCGGTCGATCGCCGCCAGCCGGAAGCGCGAGCGGCGCACCAGCACGTCGCGGCGATGCGCCAGCCACTCCAGCAGCACTTCGTTGAGCGCCATCACCTTGGGCACACGGCCCATGGAGAGCACGTTCATGTTGAGCGGCAGGCGGGTTTCCAGTTCGGACAGCTTGAACAGCGATTCCATCAGCAGGGTCGCATCCACGGTGCGGCTCTTCGGCACCAGCACGACGCGCACGTCTTCGGCCGATTCGTCGCGCACGTCTTCCAGCAGCGGCAGCTTGCGGGCGAGCAGCAGTTCGGCGATCTTTTCGATCAGGCGCGATTTCTGCACCTGGAACGGAATTTCGGTGACGACGATCTGATAACCGCCACGGCCGAGATCCTCGATCACCCAGCGGGCGCGGACGCGGAAACCGCCGCGACCGGTCTTGTAGGCCTCGACGATCGACTCTCGGCTGTCGATGATGATGCCGCCGGTCGGCAGGTCCGGGCCTTCGATGCCGCCCTTGGCAGGCTCGGCCGGATCCGCCATCAGGTCTTCGATGGTCGCCGACGGGTTCTTGATCAGGTGCAGCGCGGCGTCGCAAAGCTCATGGACATTGTGCGGCGGGATCGACGTCGCCATGCCGACCGCGATGCCGGACGTGCCGTTGGCCAGCAGGTTCGGGAAGGCGCCGGGCAATACGACCGGTTCGGAATTCGATTCGTCGTAGGTGTCGCGGAAATCCACCGCGTCCTGGTCGATGCCTTCGAGCAGCAGTTCGGAGACCGCCGTCATCTTGCTCTCGGTATAACGCATCGCGGCGGGGCTATCGCCGTCGATATTGCCGAAATTGCCCTGGCCGTTGACGAGCGGATAACGCTGCGAGAAATCCTGCGCAAGGCGCGCCAATGCGTCATAAATCGACTGGTCGCCGTGCGGATGGAAATTACCCATCACCTCGCCGACGATCTTGGCGCACTTGCGGAAGGCGGCGTTGGGGCGCAGGCCCATCTCGCTCATCGCATAGACGATGCGGCGGTGGACGGGTTTCAGGCCGTCGCGCACGTCCGGCAGCGCGCGGTGCATGATGGTCGAAAGCGCATAGGCGAGGTAACGCTCTTCGAGCGCCGCTTTCAGATCGACAGGCAAGATGTTGTCGCCGCCGTCGCCGCCGGGTGGTGTCAGATTTTTTCCCATGGGCCTTGACTAGCGGAAAGCCCGATTCTCGGCAAGAAAGTACCGGCGACAGCCTGTGGATGAAGGCTTTTCCCGGACTAAAATCAGTGTTTGATTTACCCTGAATCGTCAGCCGCAATTTTGACGAAAGGAATGTGGAACAAAGCCATAAACCTTTTACCCGGCTTGCCTATAAGGTGCCGCGAACAAGCAGACCGAACTATCGACAAAACCCTAATGGAACGCGGGCCGGACCATCGCCCGCCAGGAGGAACTCCGATGCAATACTCCACCAAGGCCCGGCTTCTGCTCGCCGGCGCAGCGCTTTCGATTTTCGCCGGCCCGGCATTCGCGCTCGACGGCAACGATCTCGTCGCCAAGATCAACGGCGCGCTCTCGATCCAGGGCGGCGCCGGCTTCTCGGCTGAAAAGGCCACTGTCAGCGGGTCGAACGTGACGCTCGCCAACGCCAAGCTGCTGGTCCAGGCCGGCAAGCAAAACCTGCCGCTCGGCACGGTCAAGTTCGAGGGCGTCGAAGAGAATAATGGCGGCTACACCGTCGAGAAGGTCACTTTCGACAACGTCAACACCAGCCAGGACAAGACGGTCTTCACCGCCTCGGACATCGCGATCAGCGGCCTTACCGTCCCCGGCAATCCAAGCGGCGACGGCCTTGATGCGATCATGCTCTATGACGAAGCGCATATCGGCAAGATGACCGCCGCCGTCGACGGCAAGCAGGCCTTTTCGGTCGATGGGATGAACCTCACCACCGAGGTCGCCGACGACAGCTCCTCCGTCGGCTTCGACCTTCAGATCAACGGGGTCAAGAGCGACCTTAGCCTCGTCGACGACGCCCAGGCGAAGGACACGCTGCAGCAGCTCGGCGTCACTTCGATCGACGGCAAGGTGAACATGACGGGAAGCTGGACACTGGCGGACGGAAATCTGGAGATCGACGAATACGCGATCGATTTCGCCAAGGTCGGCAAGCTCAACCTCGCCTTCAGCGTATCCGGCTACACGCTCGACTTCATCAAGTCCGCGAACGAAACGGCCAAGGCGATGGAAGCCAATCCGAACAAGGAAGAAGCACAGCAGGCCGCGGGCCTTGCGATGCTCGGCCTGATGCAGCGCCTCACCTTCAACAGCGCCGAAATCCGCTTCGAGGATGCCGGCATTACCAAGAAGGCGCTCGACTACGCCGGCAAGAGCCAGGGCACCACAGGCGAAGCCATGGCGCAGATGCTGAAGGGCATGACGCCGATGATGCTGGCGCAGTACAACGTGCCGGAACTGCAGAACATGGTGAGCGCTGCGATCAACACCTATCTCGACAAGCCCGGCAGCTTCACGATCACCGCGGAACCGGCCGATGCCGTCCCCTTCCCGATGATCATGGGTGCCGCAATGGGCGCGCCGAACACGCTTCCGAACGTCCTCGGCGTCAAGGTCACCGCCAACGACTGAGGACCATGCGTCCGCCAACAAAAAAACCCGGCGATCGCTCGCCGGGTTTTTTGTTGCTCGAAAAGAGTCGGATGAAATTATTCCAGAACCTGGATGACGGTCCTGGTCTGTGGATTGACGATGACGCGGCGGTCATTGACGACCGTATAGGCGTAGTTGTCGTAGCCATCGACCGGATGCACCTCGACGGTATCCGGAAGGGCGGTCCCGACGGTGATGTCGCCCTGATAGGAAACCGACGGAACGCTCTGCTCCATGACATAGGTGCGAACTTCGCCCGGCAGAACGACCGCCGAATTGGTGGTGACCGGATCCTGGGTGATGATCGTCGTCTGGGCGTAAGCTGCACCGGAGAGTGCGATCAGGACCGCCGACGCGGCCAATAGGGTCTTGTGCATATCGTAACTCCTATGCTTCTGCCTGCCCTAACAACAAAAGCGCACGGATATGGTTCCCCTATTCGCCCGACGCTCGGGAAAGCCAGGGGGCGGCGTCTTGACGCCACGGGTGGGCGCAAGCGACAAGATTGCGGTGATGAGACAGGGACAGCCCGACTTGCTGCCTAGGTCCATTTGATCGGCTCCCGGCTGGCGGCTGATCGAGAATATGAAACTGAACAGTTCCGTCGTCCGCGATCGTCTGCAGCATGTCGCCCAATGTTTTTTGTGGCCGACCGGATCGCCCCCTCGCCGAGGCGACCCTAGATAAAAGCGTCTTTAGCGAAGGTTTTGTCCCATGAATTTGCCAATCCATCCATCGGCCCAGATACCCTTCCCCACGATCGAGGCCGCGATCGACAGCGCGCTCGCCTCCAGGCGTCTCGTCGGTGCTGTGGTGATGATCGCCAGGGACGGCGAGATCGTCTACCGCCGCGCCGCCGGATTGGCGGACCGGGAAGCGGGCCTCATGACCCAAGAGAACACGATCTTCCGGCTTGCCTCGATCACCAAGCCGATCGTCACCATCACCGCCATGCGGCTGATCGAACAGGGCCGCATCGGCCTCGACGATCCGGTGACGAAATGGCTGCCGGATTTCCGGCCGCGGCTCGAAGACGGGTCCGAACCGGCGATCCTGATCCGGCATCTCCTCACCCACACCTCCGGCCTCAGCTATTGTTTCCACTTGGAAGAAGGACCTTACGTCCGCGCCGGCGTCTCTGACGGCGTCGATCAGCCTGGCCTTTCGCTCGGCGAGAACCTGCGCCGTATCGCATCCGTGCCGCTGCTCTTTGCGCCCGGCACCGACTGGCGATATTCGGTCTCCATGGATGTGCTCGGCGGCGTCATCGAAAGGGAAGCCGGCAAGCGCCTCGGGGAAGTCGTCAACGAGCTGGTGATGCGACCGCTCGGCCTCTCCGATACCGGTTTCACCGTCACCGACGGCAGCCGGCTGGCGGCCCCTTATGTCGATGGTTCGCCCGAACCGACGCGGATGGGAGAGACGGAAAAGGTGCCCGTCCTCAACGGCACGGTGACCTTCGCCCCCGCCCGCATCTTCGACCTCGCCTCGTTCCATTCCGGCGGCGGCGGCATGGCCGGAACCGCCTTAGACGTGCTGACCGTGCTCGAAACCATTCTCAAGGGCGGCGCGCCGCTGCTGTCGGAAAAGACGGTTCGGCAGATGACGACCAACCAGATCGGCGATCTGCTGGAGCCGACGCGGCCGGGTTTCGGGTTCGGGTTCGGCTGGGCGGTCGTGCTCGATCCGGCAAAGGCCGGACTGCCTGTTTCCCCCGGCTCGCTGCAATGGGGCGGCGTCTACGGCCACCATTGGTTCATGGACCTTGCGAAGAAAATCACGCTGGTGGGGCTGACCAATACCACGCTCGAAGGCATGTCGGGCCAATTTACGCTCGACCTGAAAAAAGCCGTCGCCGCCGACCTTTAGGCTCGCCATCCTCAGAGATTGAATCAAAGAGCCCGGCACGCGGCCGGGCTCTTCTGTTCTTAAGAACTCAGTCCTTCTTCGGCGTCGGCACGACGCGGATGGCCAGTTCCCGCAGCTGCTGGGGCGTCGCCGGCGACGGGGCGCCCATAAGCAAGTCCTGGGCCTGCTGGTTCATCGGGAACAGCGTCACTTCGCGCAGGTTCTTGGCGCCGACGAGCAGCATGACGATACGGTCGATACCGAAAGCGGCACCACCATGCGGAGGCGCGCCATACTGGAAGGCGCGGTACATGCCGCCGAACCGGTCCTCGACATCGGCCTGACTGAGGCCGACCTTTTCGAAGGCCTTGACCATCAATTCGGGCGACTGGTTACGGATCGAGCCCGAAGCGATTTCGAAACCGTTGCACACCGCGTCATACTGGAATGCCTTGATCGTCAGCGGATCCTGGTTTTCCAGCGCCTCGATGCCGCCCTGCGGCATGGAGAAGGGGTTGTGCGCGAAATCGAGCTTCTTTTCTTCCTCGCTCCATTCGTAGAACGGGAAATCGACGATCCAGCACATGTCGAAACGGTCGCGGTCGACAAGGTTCAGTTCCTCGCCGGCGCGGGTGCGGGCTTCGCCTGCGAACTTGTAGAACTTGGCCGGGTCGCCGGCGACGAAGAAGCAGGCGTCGCCGTCATCGAGGCCGAGCTGGGTGCGGATCGCTTCGGTACGCTCCTCGCCGATGTTCTTGGCGAGCGGGCCGGCGCCTTCGAGCTTGTCGCCTTCCTTGCGCCAGAAGATGTAGCCGAGGCCCGGCTGGCCGGTCGACTGCGCCCAGGCGTTCATGCGGTCGCAGAAGGCTCTGGAACCGCCAGTCTTGGCCGGGATCGCCCAGACTTCGACCTTCGGGTTCGAAGCGATCATGCCGGCGAACACCTTGAAGCCGGAGCCGGCGAAATGTTCGGTGACGGCCTGCATCTCGATCGGGTTGCGCAGGTCCGGCTTGTCCGAGCCGTACTTGCGGATCGCCACGTCGTAGGGAATGCGCGGCCAGTCCTTGGTGACCGGCTTGCCTTCGGCGAACTGCTCGAACACGCCGGTCATCACCGGACCCATCGTGTCCCAGACGTCTTCCTGGGTGACGAAGCTCATTTCCAGGTCGAGCTGATAGAATTCGCCCGGCAGGCGGTCGGCGCGCGGGTCTTCGTCGCGGAAGCAGGGGGCGATCTGGAAATAACGGTCGAAACCGGCGACCATCAGCAGCTGCTTGTATTGCTGCGGCGCCTGCGGCAGGGCGAAGAACTTGCCCTCATGGATGCGGCTCGGCACCAGGAAGTCGCGTGCGCCTTCCGGCGAGGATGCGGTCAGGATCGGCGTCGAATATTCGGCAAAACCGATCTCGCCCATGCGGCGGCGCATGTCGGAGATGATCTGGGTGCGCTTGACGATGTTCCGGTGCAGGGTTTCGCGGCGCAGGTCGAGGAAGCGGTACTTGAGGCGCACGTCTTCCGGATAGTCCGGCTCGCCGAACACCGGCAGCGGCAGTTCCTTGGCGGCGGAGAGCACCTCGATCTCCTGGGCATAGAGTTCGATCTCGCCGGTCGCCATGCCCTTGTTGACGGTGTCTTCCGAGCGCGCCTTGACGAGGCCGTCGATGCGGATCACCCACTCGCCGCGGACGATCTCGGCGGTCTTGAAGGCGGGGCTGTCCGGATCGGCGACGACCTGGGTCATGCCGTAATGGTCGCGAAGGTCGATGAACAGCACGCCGCCGTGATCTCGCACGCGATGCACCCAGCCGGACAGGCGGACGGTCGATCCGACGTCGGACTTCTTGAGGGCGGCACAGGTATGGCTGCGGTAACGGTGCATTTCAGTATCCTGGACTGGTAGGTTTTGCGGTCTTTCGGCGTGCGATGCACGGCCTGCCGGCTTTATGGAAAATCGGCGGGAAAAGCGCATGATGGACATGCTTTGTCAAGGTAGAACCGACCTTGGCCCCAAAACGTCGTGAAGGATCGGCGGGATTCCGGGCGGCAGGTCAGGACGCCGAGGCGGTTCCGAACAGGCCGCGCATCGCCCTCTCCTCCTGGACGATGCGGACGATCAGGATCACCAGATAGACCGGTAGCCCGGTCATAAGCGTGAGCCAGGCATGGAAGATCAGCGAGTAACCGACGAGTTCCGGCAGGATGTTCAGAAAATAGTTCGGATGCCGAAGGTTACGGAAAAGCCAGTGCCGGCTGACCGGATGGTTCCTGGCGATCATGATCTTCACCGTCCAGACAGGGCCGAGCAGCCGGACGATCCAGACAAGCATCGCCAAGGCGGCAACAAAGATCGCGAGGCCGATCGCGGACAGGCCGTCGAATTCGGCGTGCCTTACCCAGCCTTCGCCGAATGCCGCGAGATAGAACAGGCTGTGGGCAAGTGCCAGCAGCCGGGTGTTCAACGCACCATGCTCGACGGCGCCC
Organism: Neorhizobium sp. SHOUNA12A; assembly: GCF_023006505.1. Classification (GTDB taxonomy): domain Bacteria; phylum Pseudomonadota; class Alphaproteobacteria; order Rhizobiales; family Rhizobiaceae; genus Neorhizobium. Next base: position 91,005 of record NZ_JALBGV010000006.1, on the reverse strand, counting down.
TCATCGCGCAAAATCCGCTCGTGGCGTTTCGAGACGATGACGCTCGCGATTCGAACCGCCACTGCCGCGAAAAAGATGACGATGAGGATGGGACTCATGTTCTGGCGCCTCCGTTTCCCTCGGATTAGGGTAACAACAGCGGCAAGGCCAGAGCCGGTGAGCTAGTCGGCAGGCTTCAATACCTGCGCGACCTCCCAGACATGCCCCGAAGGATCGGCAAAGGCGGCGGTCCGGCGCCCCCAGGGCCGATCTGTCGGCCCATTCAGCAGGGAGACGCCAAGGTCCCCCAGCCTTGCGCAGACCTCGTCGGCATCGTCTACCCGTATGGTGAGGAGGAAGCTCGCGCCGGTACGGAGCGATGCAACCGGCATCGGCTCGACCAACTCGGGCGCTTGCGTCACCTGCAGCAGATTGATCATCAGGTTCGAAAATTCAAGAACGGAGGAAACCGCGTCCTCATAGACGATCCTCGGCGAAAAGACCTTTCGATAGAAGGTCCTCGCCTCGTCGATATCGTCGACGAAAAGGGTAATGACTTCGAGCGTATCGGGCAGCATGGGCATCCTTTCAGGTCAGACGAACAACGGTGGCACGAAATTGACGTTTGAGGCGGCATCGTTCCGACAGTCGTCGACGAGAAATTGCAGAAGGCACCGCATTTTGCGGCCTGCCCTCTATAAAATTCGTAGGTGTCGCTTATCGCTGTGCCCCACCGGCCGTTCGGGATATAGAACGGGTAGAACCGCCCAAAACCGTTCCCGATTCCCGCGCAAAGCCCTCCCCCGATGAGCCATATCCGTCCGTTGATCCCCCTCCTCGTCACCGCAGGCATTTTGATCGGCGGCAACGGGTTGCAGGGCACCTATATCGCGCTGCGCGGCTCGGCTGAGGGCTTTTCGCCCTCGACGATCGGCATGATCGGCGCGGGCTACAGCATCGGGTTTGCCTTCGGCTGCATGTACGTGACGCGGCTCTTGCGCCAGATCGGCCATATCCGCACCTTCTCGGCGATGGCCGCGGTGACGGCGTCCGCGTCGATCGGCATGTCGATGATCGTCGACCCGACCTTCTGGTTCGCGATGCGCTTCGTGACCGGCATCGCGGTCGCCAGCCTGTTTGCGACGGTCGAGAGCTGGATCAACGCCAAGGTCACCAACGCCAACCGGGCCCGCACGCTCTCCATCTACCGTTTCGTCGATCTCGGCTCGGTGACGGTGGCGCAATACATCATCCCGACCGTCGGCATCGAAGGCCCGTTCATCTTCAACATCATCACAATCGCGCTGATCCTGTCGCTGGTGCCAATCTCGATCGCCGACAAATCCAGCCCTGCGCCGCCGCAGGCAATCGCCTTCGACCTCAAGGCCGTCTGGCGGATTTCGCCGCTCGCGGTGGTGGGCGTCATCTCGGTCGGCCTGTCGATGGCGGCCTTCCGCAATATCGGGCCGATCTATGCAGCAGAGATCGGCATGAGCATCACCTCGATCGCCACCTTCATGAGCGCCGGCATCATCGGTGGCGTCGTGCTGCAATATCCGCTCGGCATCTATTCCGACCGGCTCGACCGGCGCCGCGTCATCCTGTGGACGACGATCGGCTCGATCATAACCGGCGCCTACCTCTCCTTCGGGGCGGGCACCAGCGAGACCGCCAATATCGTCAGCGTCTTCCTGTTCGGCGCCTTTTCGATGCCGCTCTATTCGCTGTGCTCGGCGCATGGCAACGACTACGCCAAACCGGGAGAGCATGCGCTGGTTTCGGCCGGCCTGCTGTTTTATTGGTCGGTCGGTGCGACGATCGGGCCGCTGCTCGCCTCGATCCTGCTGCAATATTACGGACCCCGCGCCTTTTTCGCCTACACCTCGTTCATTTTCCTCGGCTTCATGATCTTCACGCTGAGGCGGATGCGGGCGCGCGCCTCGGTGCCGCCATCGGAGCGTTCCTGGCGTTTCCGCTCGCTGCTTCGGACGTCTGCCTATTTCAACAGGCTTGCCGGCCCGCCCGAGAAAGACGAGCGCCAGTAAAGGTTAAGCACCGTTCCGTATTGACATATGCGGCCGGAAGGAGAAGGAAGGTTGATCACCCTCACGTGAATGAAACGATGATCCAAACGACCGCCGCACTCGAAGAAGCCTGCATCCAGCTGGCCCAATCGGACTTCATCACCATCGACACCGAGTTCCTCAGGGAAACGACCTTCTGGCCCGAGCTGTGCCTCATCCAGATGGCGAGCCCGACTGTCGAAGTCCTTGTCGATCCGCTCGCCAAGGGCTTGAACCTGAAACCCTTCTTCGAGCTGATGGCCAATCCCGCCGTCACCAAGGTGTTTCACGCCGCCCGCCAGGATATCGAAATCGTCTACCATCTCGGCAATCTGGTGCCGCATCCGATCTTCGACACCCAGGTCGCCGCCATGGTCTGCGGCTTCGGGGATTCGGTCTCCTACGACCAGCTCGTCAGCCGCATCAAGGACGTCCATATCGACAAGTCGTCGCGCTTCACCGACTGGAGCCGCCGGCCGCTGTCCGACAAGCAACTCGAATATGCTCTGGCCGACGTCACCCACCTGCGCGACGTCTACCTCTTCCTCAAAGCCCAGCTTGAACGGGAAGGCCGCGCCCTGTGGTTGACCGAGGAAATGGCCGTGCTGGAATCTCCCGGCACCTATGACCTGCATCCGGACGACGCCTGGGCGCGCCTCAAGTCGCGCCTGCGCAAGCCGACCGAACTCGCCGTTCTGAAATTTGTCGCTGCCTGGCGCGAGCGCGAAGCGCGCAGCCGCAATGTGCCGCGTTCCCGCGTGCTGAAGGACGATGCGATCTACGAGATCGCCCAGCAGCAGCCGAAGGACGTGGAAGCCATGTCGCGGCTCCGCACCATTCCCAAAGGCTGGGAGCGCTCCGCCTCCGGCGCCGCCATCATCGAAGCCGTCAACGCCGCGCTCGCCCTGCCGAAGACCGAGATGCCGCATGCGCCGAAACATGTGCATGTCCCGGAAGGCACCGCCGCTGCGGTCGAACTGCTCAAGGTTCTCCTGAAGCTGATCTCCGACAAGCAGGGCGTCGCCGCCAAGATCATCGCCAATACCGACGATCTCGAAAGGATCGCCGCCGAGGGCGAGGCCGCCAATGTCGGCGCCCTTTCCGGCTGGCGCCGCGATCTCTTCGGCGAAACAGCGCTCAAACTGATCAACGGCGGCGTGGCCCTGCGCTTCGTCAACAAGAAGGTCGAGGCGGTGGAGCTTTAACTCCATCGCTGCGTCACCGTGAGGCGATCAGTCAGCGTTAAATCTATGCTGGCTACTTGGGGTTTGCGTAGCCTTCAAATCTGGCAGCAAAACGTCGGTCAGGATTTTCTCCACTTCAGCCTCGACGCTTCGTCCGTTCTTTGCGGCGCGCGCTTTGAGCAATCGCATCAGTTCGTCGGACAGGGATATGGTGATGGCATGCATCATAGCACCTCCGGCTCGATACAATTCGTTTATCCATGATATCGCCTGATCAAACGCTTTTCAACGCAAGCCCAGCCATGCCCCAATCGCTTGACCCAACAACCGCCCAGCATTTCGTGACAAGCGCCCTGCCCTATATCCCCGGCGACTATGTGGGCAAACACTGGCTGGCGAGCTTCGGATGAGGCTTCTCCCATCCTCTCGCGTGCTGGTGGCGATTGCCGTCTTCCTGTCGTTGCTTCTCATCGCCCTGATGGAAGCGTCGGGGTTCGGAGCCTTCTCGCCGCTCTGGATCCGCCCGATCGTCCGGGTGATCTGCGCCGCCAACCTGCTGGTTGCCCTGCCGGGCCTGATGACGGCAAAGCACATCGCCTGGCTCAACTACCTGCTCCTTAGCATCGCCGCCTATGTGGTGGCCTCGACCACGCCGATCGCCGCGCTCTGGGTCATTCCGAAGACCATGTTCTTAGCCGTCAGGCATGCATTTTCGAGCCCTTGGTGATCTTGTCGACGATCTTTTTCTCGGCCCGGAGTGCAATGCCCACCAGTTTCGCATCCTCCGGCGCAAACTGCGCGAACACCGCGCGGTTGGCCGCGTCATGGCCGGTCGAGAACATCTCCTCGACATAGGCCGACGTCGTCACCTCCCGTTCCAGCGATCGCCGGTGGATGGTGCGCAGCGTCTCCTGGTCGGCGGTCAGCACAACGATCGGCTGGATGCTCATCGGATTGTAGACATGACCTGCCGCATCCCGATATGCTTCACCGATGATCGCGGGATTTTGCGCGATGATGCCGCTTGTCAGAAACGCGGTCACATTAAGCTCCTGCCAGCGGGCAAGGTCATCGCGAAGCACGATCGCGATCTTGGTATCGAACATGAAGAACAACTCCGTCGAAGGTTATGCGGGAACCAACGAGATACTGGCAGCCGATGCGGCCGGTCTTGAACGTTCGTGCAGCCCGGGAGCCGCAGCCGGCGGCAGCATAAGATGCGGGCCCGACGGCAGCGCAAGCGGCGCTCCTGACGGCATCGTCCAGGCGCCCTCCTCGCGCGGCATCGAGCGGATCGAGGCCCGCTTCCATGGGCTCGGTTTCGAGCCGCATCGCCACGACACCTATGCGATCGGGATGACACTTTCCGGCGTGCAGACCTTCCAGTATCGCGGCGCCGCCCGCGCCAGCCTGCCCGGCAATGTCATCGTGCTGCATCCAGACGAGGTGCATGACGGTGCGGCCGGCACCGACGCCGGACTGCGCTACCGCATGCTCTACCTGCCGCCGGAACGGCTGATCGAGGCGGCTGGCGGTGCGCGCGGCCTGCCCTTCGTGCCGGATCCCATCATAGCCGATGTGGAATTCCGGCAATGTCTTGTCGAAGCCCTGGACGATCTCGAAGCCGAGCCGCAGGACCTGCTGCTCGACGACCTGATCACCCGCATGGCGACAAGCCTCTGGCGCCATGCGGACGGCAAGAGTGGCGCGCCGGGCACCCCGCGTGCGCAGCAGGCGGTTCTGCGCTGCCGCGATTACCTGCAGGCGAACGCCGACCGGACGGTTTCTTCGGAGGAACTGGAGGAAGTCAGCGGTTTCGATCGCTACACGAACGCAAGGCAGTTCCGGAAGCTTCTCGGCACCAGTCCGCACCGCTATCTGGTCATGCGCCGGCTCGATCGGGCAAAGATTATGCTGTCGGAAGGCGGCAGTCTGGCGGGTGTCGCGGCCGATACGGGATTTGCCGATCAGGCGCATTTCACCCGTCATTTCAAGAAGGCGTTCGGCATGACGCCGGGCCGCTGGATGGCGCTTCGCAGGAGCGCCTGAGGCGGCCGGCTTTTGTGAAATTTCAGTCATCAAAGCTTCATCGAAGCTTCAATCTTCCATCACCTCGGCGTCATGCGCCCACCTTAACCGGTTGGCGTCTTCGACACGCCAACCAACAGGTGAATTCATGACCCGCTTTCTGCTCACCACCGTCGCGCTCGCAGCGCTGATCGGTGGCTCCGCTTCTGCTGACGACAAGGTTTTTCCGGCCAAGCTCACCGGCCAGGCGATCCTCCCCGCCAACACGGTCGTTCCGGCTCCGGCCGATGCGCCGGCGTTCCTCAAGACCTCCGGCAAGTTCACCACCGCCGACCGCAAGCGCACCGACGCCCTCGGTACCCTGCCGGGCAAGGACGGCGCCCGCATCACCGAAGTCAAGCTGCCGCTCGACGGCCAGCCAATCCAGGGCTTTTCCGGCATCAAGACTATGGCTGACGGCACCTTCTGGACGCTGTCGGACAACGGTTTCGGCTCGAAGTTCAACTCGTCCGACTCGATGCTCTTCCTGCACCAGATGAAGTTCGACTGGGCCGCCAACAAGGCTGAAGTCGTCAAGAACGTCTTCCTCTCCGACCCGAACAAGATCGCTCCGTTTCCGATCGTCACCGAAGCCAGCGAAACCCGTTACCTGACCGGCGCGGATTTCGACATCGAGTCCGTGCAGCCGGTCACCGACGGCTTCTGGCTCGGCGACGAATTCGGCCCCTACCTGCTCAAATTCGATATTCAGGGCCGTCTTACCGACGTCATCGCTACCACCGTCGACGGCAAGCCGGTGCTTTCGCCGGACAACCCGCTCATCCAGCTGCCGGGCAACCCCGCCGCCAAGATGCCGGTCTTCAACTTGAAGCGTTCCGGGGGCTTCGAGGGCCTCGCCATGGCGAAGGACGGCTCCAAGCTCTACGGCCTCCTCGAAGGCCCGCTCTACAAGGACGACGGCCAGGTCGAGCAGGCTGACGGCAAGACCGCCATCCGCGTCATCGAATTCGACGTCGCCTCCAAGAAGTGGACCGGCCGTTCGTGGCTGTATCCGTTCGCCGACAAGGGCGCCGCGATCGGCGATTTCAACATGATCGACGCCTCGACGGCCCTCGTGATCGAGCGCGACAACGGCGCCGGCACCAAGGACAAGGCCTGCGCCGATCCGAAGCAGCCGAAGCCGGATTGCTTCGACGCTCCGGCCGAGTTGAAGCGCGTCTATAAGATCGAGTTCAACGACGCCAATGTCGGCAAGGCCGTCCGCAAGATCGGTTATATCGACCTGATGAACATCCAGGACCCGGACAACAAGAAGAAGGCCGGCAGTGTCGCCGGCGTCTACGATATGCCGTTCGTGACGATCGAGAACGTCGACGTGATCGACGCCACCCACATCATCATCGGCAACGACAACAACCTGCCCTTCTCCGCCGGCCGCGCCGTCGACAAGGCCGACAACAACGAGTTCAGCGTGCTCGAAGTCGGCGAATTCCTGTCTGCTAAGTAATTAGCAGGCGTCCCAACAGCGAAGAGCGTCCGGCGAAAGCCGGGCGCTTTTTTTGTTTGGGACACAGGGGTAGAGCGGTGGCCTACACTGGCAATTCACCGGTGGCCATTCATCCATTAAATGGCATTATGTTATGCATTTCGCACATCTACAGCAATAAAGCGTGTTGAGATAGGGTCTCCGTCATTGAGGTGGCGGCATGGGCTGACAGCTCTTGCCGCAACGTGAGCTTGCCTGCGTAGCCGGCAGCCAGTGACTGGAAAGGTTTAAACTCAAAAATGTCCACAAAAGAGAAGCCACTTATCGCGATTGTCGGGGCAACGAGCAAACAGGGGCGAAGCGTAGCCGCGGCACTCCTTCGTAGCGAGCGTTTCCGTGTCCGTGCTTTAACCCGGAAAAAAGATTCAACCGAGGCTTTAAGCCTGGAGAAACTCGGTGCCGAAATCGTGACGGTCCCTCTTGAACCTGGCTTTAAGAAGGATCTCATTGCTGCATTCAAGGGCGCGGATGGCGCATTTCTGATGACGCCACCCATCGCCCCGCAGCAGGCAACCGAGGCTCCTCTCGGCCGCGAACTGGCGGATGCCGCAGTTGAGGCAGGCGTCGGACATATTGTTTTCAGCACCCTTGAGAATGTCGACAAGATCTCCGGCGGGACGAAGTACGCCCCGCACTTTACCGATAAGGCGTGCGTTGCAGACTACATTCGTGGCCTGCCGATCTCTCATTCCTTCATAATGCCGGCATTCTTTTACACGAACCTTCTCGAATATTATGTGCCGCGCTTGGAGGGGGATACTCTGCTCTTGCCGGTTTATCTTCCTGAGGATTTCCGAGCGCCTTTTGTCGATCCGCTCACGGCGACAGGACCGGTTGTCCTCGACATTTTTTCAGATCCCGGGCGTTACAATGGGAAAACTCTGCCGATCGTTGGCGATATCATTTCTCCGCGCGAGATGATCGAAACTTTTCAGCGCGTGACCGGCCTTAAAGCTGAGTATCGAAACGCGTTCACCAGGGATGGCCTTCTGCAATATTTTCCGGAGTTTGCCGCTAACGAACTTCTCGTGCGAGAGATTCTGGGGATGGTCGAGTACGCTGTCGAATACGGTTATTTCGGCAAAGAGCATGATCTCGAATGGAGCCGTCGTCTGAACCCCGACACGCTCAACTGGGAGCAGTATCTGCGGACGACGGGGTGGCGTGGCCATAGGCGATCCTTCGGCCTCTAGTTCACGATGGCCGGATTCCCGGTAATTCAGAAACCTTGGCGACAAGAAAGTCGGCGAGAAGCCGGACGCGTGCAATGGCTGCCCGCTCTGGAACGATCAGCAAGCTCACCGGGACGGGTGGAGGACGATAGTCCCCAAGCACGATCTCGAGCTGACCGTCGTCCAGAAGATCGTGGACCAGCCAGAGATGTGCAGGACCAATGCCGCGTCCGGCGGCAAAGGCTTGGCGCGCCGCAAGCCCGTGATCGACGCGCAATTTCCCACCGACTGGTATCATCAGGCTTGTGCCATCGTGAGAGAAAAGAATGATCTGATCGCTCCCCGCAACATTCGACATCACGACCGTTTCGAACCGTGACAGATCGGCTGGGTGCTCAGGCCGTCCGCGAACGGACAAATAATTCGGAGCACCCACCAGCAGCCGATGGCTTTCTCCCAGCGCATGAAGCTTCATCGAGCTGTCGGTGAGAGGCCCAAGACGGAGCGCAATGTCAACGCCTTCGCGAACCAGGTCGATACGCTCGTCGGTCAGGTTGAGATCGATCCTGATGTCCGGATGCATGTCCTGGAATTCAAAGATGAGGCGGGTGATGTGCATCACGCCGAGCGCCGCAGTACAGGAAAACCGAACTGTACCCGCCGAGGCCTGACGGGCATTTCTCACCTCTTCGGCAGCCTGTTCGACTAGGCGCAATATCTGACGGCAATTCGTATAATAACGGCTACCTTCGTCCGTAAGGATCACGCGACGTGTGGTTCGGCTAAGCAGAGAGACGCCGACTGCGTCCTCAAGCTCATTCAGGTGTCGTGTCACGGTCGATTGACCGACACCGAGTTCTCTCGCGACCATCGACAGGTTGCCCCGCTCGGCGACGCGAACAAAGGTGCGCATTCTGTCAAGAGACAGCCCCGCGTTATCCATTTTTCAGCACAGCTATCCTCATTATGCCCCTATAGGGAATAATCTCGCCTGTGCCTAGTTCGAAGCGCAAAACCGGCCTTTTCGAACACAGCGCGCGTTCACAGCTCTTCCACTCATCGCTAGATGAGCCGAGCGTCTCGCCGAAGTCTGGATATCGCGTCGGCATCGATGGCCCTTATCTGATCTGCGATATCCGATGGTGCTTCCAACGCCTTCACTGTCGCGGGGTCGGCGGTGATGGGCGATCCGGCGAATGGAGGTTCTGGCGCATATTCCATCATCAGCTGGATTTTCCGCGCGACATCTTCACCTGCCAGTTCGGCGGCCATGACCAAGCCAAGATCGATACCTCCCGTCACGCCGCCACCAGTGGCTCGCGTCCGGTCAAACACGACCCGCCGATTTACGGGAATTGCTCCGAAAGCTGAGAGCCGATGTAGCGCCGTCCAATGAGTGGTGCACTCGTAGCCCTGAAGCAGACCAGCGGCGGCAAGCACCAGTGTTCCGGTGCAGGCGGCCATCAGGAACTGACAGCCGGGCTCCTGGCGCTGTAGAAACGAGAGAAGACGTTCGTCCTGCATCGCATCGAGATGACCGGGCCCGCCCGGAACAACAACGATGTCGAGTTGACCGCATTCTTCAAGCAACATGCTTGGGACGATACTCAGTCCGCTCGCACTTCGAACGGGAGCGCGTCCCTCGGCCAGCAGATGGCAACGCGTATTCGGCAGCCGCGTCAGAACTTCCCAAGGCCCCGTCAAATCGAGTTGCCTCAACCCGGCAAACAGGACAAAGCCGATCTCACGAGGGGGTGCGCTCACAGACATCCAAGCTTGCTCAGCCAGTTGACGAATAATATCGGTTTCGCGAGCATGCACATGAAAATGCTGGTGGACGCAACCGAAAAAATCGCCTCCGGCTCCCTACCCGCGATAATTGAACAGCCATTTGATGAATGCGGCAGATATCGTCACGAAGGCCATCAGTCCCGCCCAGGTTTCCAGATAGAAGGGCGGCGGGGCGAGCAGCTTTCCTTCGATGTTGAAGTAACCCAGCGTCATCAGCGTCGCGCAAACGACGAACGCGAGCGTCGCCCAGATCCAGATATGCAGGTATGACATCCATCTCCTCCCTTTTGGCGGCCCGTAAAATAAATCAACGGCGTCGCCAGGGAAGTCGTCCAATCGGAGTATGCTCTCAGGTCGAATGAGGGTGCCGAAGGCGGCCGGCATGGGATCGCATCCCGTGCCTGGCCCCAGCTTCGCGCGCCCCTGCCCGGCCTACTCGAACCGGAACGCCAGCCGTTTGCCCGTCAGCCTCGCCAGCTGCTGCAGGCGGCCGTCCAGCCGCTCGCCGGCGAAATCGCGGTAGGCGGACGGCACCACGAATTCAAGGTCGAGATCCGGTTCCGAGGACGGGCGGAAGGTCAGGTGGTGGACGAGACCCGGCATCGAGGCCGAGAAGAGGTAGACGACCCGGAGCAGACCGCCGAGCAGCTTTGCAAGATCGAGCAGCCGTGGCGTCGCGATCGTCGCCAGCGGGCCGGTGGCACCGTCGTCATGCAAGCCTTCGAAACGGTAGTAGTTTGCGAGCGCCAGATAGGCCCGGCCGGCATGGGTGATGCCGACGAAGGAGGAGTGGGCGATCAGGTTTAGCGCCTGCAGGCCGCGATAATCTGGATGGGCGCGCCAGCTGATATCGGCGAGCAGGCAGGCGGCCTGGCGATAACGGCTTTCCTCTTCCGTCTCGACGATCCCGAAGGCCGGCACCATGCGGCCGGTCCATTCGGCGAGCTCGCGGGCGTGTTCGGGCGATCGGGCGCGCAGGATGGCCAGTTGGTCGGCGGCGACCAGCAGCGGATCGCTTTCCCGCTCCTCGTCCGGCAGTCGCGAAAACAGATAACCTTCGCGAACGCCCTGGGCGGAAAAGCTCACCCTGGCCGGCTTCATGATGGCCAGCACTTCCTGCATGGCGATTGCGCCGAAGGGCAGCAGCGAACGGCGGTTTTTCGAAACCGCCTGCCAGGCCGGGTCCTTGCTATCCTTGGCGGCGATCACCTCGTCGAGGAATTTCTGCATCTCCTCAAGCGTAAGCTCGTAGCCCTGCATCATGTGCAGCGGATATTTGCTCATCTCCATGTGCAGCTTGGCGATGTTGCGCCAGGTGCCGCCGACCGCATAAAAGGTGCGGCCCGCGCCGTTCTCCAAAAACCGCGCCGTATTGACCTGCTTGCGGGCGAAGGCGCGCGCCTTGGAGAGCGAATTTCCGGAGGATTCCGACAGTCGCAGGCCCCCGAGCGGCAGGGTGATGCCCTTGCCGAATTCCTTGCCCTTGATATCGATCAGTTCAAGCGAGCCGCCGCCAAGGTCGCCGGCAATGCCGTCCGGATCGTGAAAGCCGCTGATGACGCCGAGTGCCGAATAACGGGCCTCTTCCTCGCCGGACAGAAGCTGGATCTGCTGGCCGAGAATCTCCTCTGCCTGGCGGATGAAATCCGGGCCGTTCGACGCCTCGCGAGCGGCAGCGGTCGCCAGCACATAGACTTCGGTGGCGCGAGCCTGGGTGGAAAGCGCGCGAAAACGCTTCAGCGACGACAGGGCGCGCTCGACACCCTCGTCATCCATGCGCCCGTTCGAACCGAGCCCCTTGCCAAGGCCGCACAGCACCTTCTCGTTGAAGAGAACAGTCGGGGCGCGGGATAAGCCTTCGTAGATGACGACGCGGACGGAGTTAGAGCCGATGTCGATAACGGAGACAGGAGCGACTCCCGGGAGGCGCCCCTGGGCTTCTGATCGTACCATAGTGCCTATTTCTTGCGTCCCGACACAAGGCCGGCGATAAGTTTCGGAGCGCTGGACTTCAGGGCTTCACCGCGCCCCGAGAGGCTCGGATTGGTCATGAAATAGTGCTGCGCGTTAAAAGGTTCCTCGCCCTTGCGCACTTCCATGCGCCGCGACGTGCCGTCGGCCAATATCTCGTAGCTCTGCTGGTTGTCAATCAGGTTGCCGAGCATGATCTGTGAAAGCACCTGTTCGTGCACGGTCGGATTGAGGAGCGGCACCAGCGTCTCGACCCGGCGGTCGAGGTTGCGCGGCATCATGTCGGCCGAGCCGATATAGACGAGCGCCTTGTCGGACGGCAGGCCGAAACCATTGCCGAAGCAGAAGATCCGGCTGTGTTCCAGGAAACGGCCGACGATCGACTTGACGCGGATATTGTCGGAGAGGCCGGCTACCCGCGGGCGCAGACAGCAAATGCCGCGCACGACGAGATCGATCTCGACGCCGGCGCGGCTGGCGCGATAGAGCGCGTCGATGATCTCCGGGTCGACCAGCGAATTCATCTTCATCCAGATTGCCGCCGGCTTGCCTTCCTGGGCGTGGCAGATCTCTTCCTCGATATGGCGCAGGATGCGCGGACGGAGCGTATAGGGCGAAACCGCCAGCTTCATGCTTTCCGCCGGCTCGCCGTAACCGGTGATGAAGTTGAAGATGTTCGCCATGTCGTGGGCGATCTTCGGATTGCAGGTGAAGAAGGACAGGTCCGTATAGATCTTGGCGGTGATCGGGTGGTAATTGCCGGTGCCGAGATGGCAGTAGGTCCTGAGCTTGCCGTCCTCGCGGCGCACGACCATCGACATCTTTGCGTGGGTTTTCAATTCGATGAAACCGAAGACCACCTGCACGCCGGCGCGCTCCAGGTCGCGGGCCCAGCGGATGTTCGCCTCTTCGTCGAACCGGGCCTTGAGCTCGACCAGTGCCGTCACCGACTTGCCCATTTCGGCCGCATCGATCAGCGCCCGGACGATCGGACTGTCGTTCGAGGTGCGGTAGAGCGTCTGCTTGATGGCGAGCACGTCCGGGTCGCGCGCAGCCTGCAGAAGGAACTGCACAACCACGTCAAAGGATTCGTAAGGATGATGGACCACCATGTCCTTTTCGCGGATGGCTGCAAGGCAGTCGCCAGCGTGTTCGCGAACCCGCTCGGGAAATCGGGCATTGTGGGTCTCGAAGCGCAGGTCGTCGCGCGGCGCCTTGGTGATTTCGGACATGGTGTTGAGCGCCAGGAGGCCCGGCAGGACCGCGACGCGGTTTTCCGGCACGCCGAGTTCCTGCACCACGAACTGACGGAGCGACGCCGGCATTTCCGAATCGGTCTCGATGCGGATGACCTTGCCGCGGCGGCGGCGCTTCAGCGCCGTCTCGAAGAAGCGCACCAGATCTTCGGCCTCTTCCTCGACTTCGATATCGCTGTCTCGAATGATGCGGAACGTGCCGGCCCCCTTCACCTCGTAACCGGGGAAGAGCCGGTCGGTGAACATGCCGACCACATCTTCCAGGGTGATGTAGCGGATCGCGGAATTGAGGTCCGGCAGGCGGATGAAGCGGTCGAGCGTGGTCGGCAGGCGCAACAGTCCGGTCATCGGCTCCTTGCCGTGCTTGCTGTGCAGCTGCAGGCCCATCGAGAAGCCGAGGTTAGGGATGAACGGGAACGGATGGGCCGGGTCGATCGACAGCGGCGTCAGGACCGGAAAAAGCTCGTCGTCGAAGGAGTTCGCCAGCCAGACGCGGTCCTCGGCGGACAGCGCCGCGGGCCTGACGATCAGGATGTCTTCCTTGGCGAGATACTGTTGCAGCACGGCAAGCGAGGCCTGCTGCTCCATCTGCAGGTTGTCGATCTCCTGCAGGATATTGTCGAGCTGTTCGGCCGGCGTCTTGCCGTCCGGGCTGCGGATGACGATGCCCTGGCGTACCTGGCCTTCGAGGCCGGCAACGCGCACCATGAAGAATTCATCGAGATTGGCCGCCGAGATCGACAGGAAGCGGACCCGCTCCAGAAGCGGATGGGCGGTATTCAGCGTTTCCTCGAGAACGCGGCGGTTGAACTGCAGCCAGGAGAATTCACGATTGATGAACCGGTCCGGACTGCTCATCAGGTCGAAATCGGTATTGGCCGCTTCCAGACCAGGCTCGCGCGTTTCAGTCGTGATCGAATCCATCTCATCCATCCCATGCTACCCCTTGGGGCCGAATACAGTTTGACGAGGGAACTGTCACAGTCAATCGTCAGCGCCGGCAGCGGTCCCGGAATTCCCAAAATCGTTCAACACTTCCGCCGCCAGCGGACGGGTTATCCTGGTACCACGCGCCAGCGCCAGGCGGTCCAGCCGCTCGACGATCGTCTGCGCCGCACCGAGCGACCGTTCCATGCGGTTGACGATGTAGCCCACCAGTTTATCGTCGATATAAAGCTGGCGGTCGGCGAACAGCTTGACGATCACCTGGGCCAAAAGGTCCTCGTCCGGCTCGCCGATTTCCACGACGGTCGCCGCCTTCAGCCGGGATTTGAGGTCCGGCAGGGTAACGCCCCAGGAGACCGGCCACAGGCGTGAGGTCATCAGCAGGCTATGGCCGTTCTCGCGCACGCTGTTGATGACGTGGAAGAGTTCGGTTTCGTCGAAACCGCGGCGTTCGGCATCCTCGAACAGGACTGGACCCGCTGCGGCAATCGCCGCGGCATTCGAGCCGGCGACGGGATGGATCTCGGCGGCTCCCGCCTTTTCCCGCCAGATATGCGCCAGGTGGGATTTTCCCGAACCTACCGGGCCGGCCAGCACGACGACCGGCGACGGCCAGGCCGGCCATTCGTCGACGATCGCCACGGCCGCAGCCAGGCGTTCGGACACCAGGAGGTCGTCCCGGGTTCTCGCCGCATCATGAGTGAATTGCAGCGGCAGCTGCTCTTGTCTGCGCCGCTCGCGCTCGCTGGTCTCGGTCATTGGTCTTTCAAATGCTCTTCTGAGAGTCATTCGCTTGAGGATCATCCGGCGCTTGAGAATTATCCGGCGCGTGAGGATCATTCGGGGCGGTTATCTCTGCGCCGTTTTCGGCATGTTCCAGCACATGCGGTGGTTCGGCCTCTTCCCAGGGAAGAGCGGCCGCTCGGCCGTAATAGATGTCGCTGTCAAGATACCGCGACAGCACGAAACGGACAAGGACGCCGACAACGGCCGCAGCGGGCACCGCGATCAGCAGGCCGACGAAGCCGAATATGGCGCCGAAGGCAAACAGCGCGAACATCAGCCAGACCGGATGCAGGCCGACGCTTTCTCCGACCAGCTTCGGCTGCAGGATGTTGCCCTCGATGAACTGGCCGACGAAGAAGACGCCGGCAACGGCCATGATCCACGGATAATCCGGCCAGAACTGCACCAGCGCCACGCCGACAGAGAGCACCAAGCCGATCAGCGAGCCTATATAAGGAACGAAACTGATCATGCCGGCGACGAAGCCGATCAGAAGCCCGAAATTCAGGCCGACAACGGACAAACCGACCGCATAGAAGATGCCGAGGATGAGGCAGAGCGAGCCCTGGCCGCGAATGAAACCGGCGACCGATTCATCCATTTCCCGGGCGATCTCGCGCACCGTCGCCACCTGGTCGCGCGGCACCCAGCTATCGACCTTGGCAACCATGCGGTCCCAGTCGAGCAGGATATAGAAGGCGACGACGGGCGTGACGATCAAAAGCGACACGACATCGATGATCGCCTTGCCGGAATTCCAGATCTGGGTGAGCAGCGAACCGACGAAGCCGGCGCCCTGGCTCAGCACTTCGGAGAAATTCTGCTTGACCGTCTCGATCTGGGCGCTGATCCAATGCGGCAGGAACGAGCTTTCCGGGCTCGATATGATCTGCTGCAGTTGGGAAATATAGCCCGGCAGGGCGGCGGCGAACTCGGTGAACTGGTTGATGATGATCGGGATCACCAGCATCAGCGACAGGGCGAAGACCAGCACGAAACAGACGAGGATCACCACCGTCGCCATCAGCCGGCTCAGGCCCCGCCGTTCCAGCCAGTCGGCCACCGGATCGAGGAAGTAGGCGAGCGCCATGCCAGCTACGAAAGGCAGCAGGATCGAACGGAAGAACCACAGAAACACCACGAAGACGACGAGAACGCCGACCCAGAAGAAGATGTAGCGCTTCAGGCTCGCGCCGCTGATATGATATGCCATCGCCGCTTCCTCTGAATTGCCCGGGCGAAAAAAGGGATAGGGAAGCCGGTAACGCAGGTCAAGGGTTTGGAAGCGGTGCAGCAAGACCTGTGAAAAGCCTTCAAAACCGCGTCCAACGCTTGCATCCGGCGCCATGTCGTGCAATTGCGGGCCGCTACAACGATCATTGGAGATGAACGATGAGCGAGGCGGGCAAGAACGGTCTCACCTATAGCGATGCCGGCGTCGATATCGACGCGGGCAACCTCATGGTCGAGAAGATCAAGCCGGCCGTGCGCTCGACCCGCCGGCCCGGCGCAGACGGCGAGATCGGCGGCTTCGGCGGCCTCTTCGACCTCAAGGCCGCGGGCTTCACCGATCCGATCCTGGTTGCCGCCAATGACGGCGTCGGCACCAAGCTGAAGATCGCCATCGACGCCAATTTCCACGACACCGTCGGGATCGACCTTGTCGCCATGTGCGTCAACGATCTCGTCGTCCAGGGCGCCGAGCCGCTGCTCTTCCTCGACTATTTCGCCACCGGCAAGCTCGACCCGGACCAGGGTGCGGCAATCGTCTCCGGCATCGCCGCCGGCTGCCGCGAGGCGGGCTGCGCGCTGATCGGCGGCGAGACCGCCGAAATGCCCGGCATGTATTCCGACGGCGACTACGACCTCGCCGGTTTTGCAGTCGGTGCCGCCGAGCGCGGCCAATTGCTGCCGGTCGGCGATATCGCTTCCGGCGACGTCATCCTCGGCCTCACCTCCTCCGGCGTTCATTCGAACGGCTTTTCGCTGGTCCGCAAGATCGTGACGCTTTCGGGCCTCGCCTGGGACGCACCCGCCCCCTTCCGTGAGGGCATGACTCTGGGTGAGGCGCTTTTGACGCCGACCCGCATCTACGTGAAGCCGCTGCTGAAGGCGATCCGCGAGACCGGCGCCCTGAAGGCGCTCGCCCACATTACGGGCGGCGGTTTTCCGGAAAACATTCCGCGCGTGCTGCCGAAAAACCTGGCGGCCGAAATCGATCTCGACTCCATCCCTGTCCCGCCCGTCTTCTCGTGGCTCGCCAAAACCGGCGGCGTCGAACCGAAGGAAATGCTGCGCACCTTCAACTGCGGTGTCGGCATGATCGTCGTGGTCGCGCCCGAGAACGCCCAGGCGGTCGCCGATATCCTGACCGGTGAGGGCGAGATCGTCGTGCCGCTCGGCCGCATGGTCGAGCGCGCCGAAGGCGGCCCCGGCGTGATCTACCAGGGCACGCTCGGACTATGAGCGCACTGGCGGCAGAAACGGCGCGCAGAAAGCGCGTCGCCGTGTTCATATCCGGTGGCGGCTCCAACATGCTGGCGCTCGCCGATGCCTGCACCGCACCGGATTTCCCGGCCGAAATCGTCGCAGTCTTCTCCGACAAACCCTCGGCGGGCGGCATCGAGAAGGCGCAGGCGCGCGGCATCAAAACCTTCGTCTTCGAACGCAAGGGTTTTGCCGGCAAGGCCGAACACGAGGCGGCGATCCTCGCGGCCCTCGACGAGGTCCGGCCAGACATCCTCTGCCTCGCCGGCTACATGCGGCTATTCTCCGCCGAATTCATCAGCCGCTACGAGGGCCGCATCCTCAACATCCATCCTGCCCTTCTGCCGCTCTTCCCGGGCCTCCATACCCATGAACGCGCCATCCAGGCCGGCGTGAAGATCGCCGGCTGCACCGTACATTTCGTCACCGAAGGCATGGATGAAGGCCCGATCGTCGCCCAGGGCGCCGTCCCGTTGCTTGCCAACGACACCGCCGAGACCTTGGCCGGCCGCGTGCTGACCGTCGAGCACAAGCTCTATCCGCTGGCGCTGAAACTGCTCGCGGAAGGCAGGGTGCGGATGGAGGGTGGCCGGACGATCACCTCCCCCGGCACAACGACCGATATCGCGGATCAGCGGATCTTCTCGGCGGGCAGATAGAGCCGGGACTCGACATGGAGCGCCAAACGTCCTACATTCTGTACGTAATCTTCGTACAGGAGACCGGATATGGTTGGCAAAACTCAGCGAATTCTCGATTTAGGGATGCCGTCGATGGAAGCCGAAGCCGTCTCTATCCGCCTTGGGATTTCGAAACGCGAACTGGCTGAGACGGCCGGGCTTTCCGCCAACACGCTCCAGCGCAAGGAGCGAGCGCAGTCTCCTGCAGCGACCACACGGATCGGTGAAATGGCGGAGATCATCCACCGCGTCAGCGAATGGGCAGGAAGCGAACGGCAAGCCCTCGCCTGGTATCGCGCCGAGCCCATTCCGGCCTTCGGTGGCCGGACAGCAGAGAGCATCGTCAAGAGCGGCAAGGCGGCAGCCTTGCGCGACTACCTCGATCACCTGGCGATCGGCGGCTTTGCTTGAGGTTCCAGGGCGTCTGCTATCGCGCCCATGATCCTCGCTGGGCGATCAGCCCGATCTCCGGCGAAGGCGCGGCCATTCGCGGTGCCCGCTTCAATCCCAAAGGCATACCGGCACTCTATCTCTCTACTTCGATCGAAGGTGCGATCACCGAAGCAAGCCAAGGGTTTGGACACAAGATCCATCCGTTGACGATCTGCTCCTACGATATCGATTGCGACGATATCGCCGACCTTACGGACGAGGTTTCGCAAAATGCGCTTGGCATATCGCTTGATGTCATGGCCTCCGCCTGGGCGTCCGCACTCTCGGAAAGCAGGCGACCGGAGTCGTGGGTGATCTATGACGATCTTTCCAGCACTTATGCCGGCATCCTCGTCCCCTCCTTCGCCCACCGGGCCGCAACCTCGGTCAGCAATCTCGTGCTGTGGGACTGGGGAGCCGACCTGCCGCATCGCGTCCACGTCATCGACCCGACAGGCAGGTTGCCGAAGAACCAGAAGTCCTGGGAGGAATAGAATCCGAGCCTTACGCCGCCAATGCCCGGAGCGGGTGCAGCGTGCCGTCGCTATAGACGAAGCGGCCGGCGCGGAAGGTGGCGCGGATGCGGTGCACGTCGCCCTTTTCCACCACGACCAGATCGGCGCGCTGGCCGACCGCGATCTCGCCGCGATCCGTCAGACCGGCGGAACGGGCAGCATTGCCGGTCGCCATGGCGACGGCTGCCGGCAGGCCGCCTGCCGATGCCTCCGCCAGCTTGAAGATGCCCGGCACGAAGGCGGCCGGATGGTAATCGGCGGCAATCACCGTCAACAGACCGGCCTTGGCGGCGTCGAGCGCGCTGAGATTGCCGGACATCGACTGGCCGCGCAGCGCGTTCGGGGCGCCCATCAGCGTCCAGAGCCCGCGTCGGCGCGCCTCCTCGGCGGCCGGCAAGCTTACCGGGAATTCGCTGATCGTCACGCCGAGATCGAACATCTCGGCCACCTTCTCGACGCTGTCGTCGTCATGGGAGGCAAGCGACAGGCCGTGTTGCAAGGAGAGCGAAACGATTTCCTTCAGCTTCACCTCGATCTGCGGATCTTCGCGCATGGCAATGCGCTTCTGAACGATCTCGGCGGCCATTTCCTCGGAAATCGCCCGGCGCTCGGAAATGCTGGCGATATAGGCGGCGATGTTGTTGTACTGACCCTGGCCCGGCGTATGGTCGGTGAGCGATACCATGTCGATCTCGTCGGCTTTCAGCAGCCGTTCGAGCGCCGGCGCGGCTCCGACATTGGTGATCTCATAACGGGCGTGAACGCGGTGGTCGATCAGCAGGTTGTCGCGCAGGCGGTTGATGCCTTCGATGATGGCCGAGGTCGTCTCCAGCGAGCGGACATGGCCGTAGACGCTTTCGGTCGCGAAGGAAACCGCCGCATAGGCCGTGGTGACGCCGGCGGCGGCAAGCTTCTTATCCAGTTCATGGATGCCGAAATCGATCGGCATCTGGGCGTTCGGCCGCGGCGCGATCTCGCGCTCGATCATGTCGCCATGCAGATCGACGAAGCCCGGCATCAGCAGCCGCCCGCCACCGTCGATCACGGCGCCCGCGACCGGTTCGGCGCGGATTTCGGCGATCACGCCATCTTCAATCCGCACAGAACCTGAATTCACTACCTCGTTCGGCAGAACGAGGGTGAAATTGCCGAGCCACATGGCTTTCTCCTGACCATATAAGGATGATTATCAAGAGGCAGCGCTTAGCCGCCATTCGTGACATTCATGTGAAATCCGGGCGGCTCAAGGTCAAATCACAATCACGCGGCGACTGAAACAACAGGCGACCGGGTTTATCGGCGTTTCAAGCCTCTACCGCGGCACCGCCCGGAGATCAGGCGGCGAACGATGACCGGTTAATCACCGCCCATTGCAGCATCATGATCGTCTTCGCATCGATGATTTCGCCATTGCCGATCATCGCAAACGCCTCGTCGAGTGGCAGTTCGAGAACCTCGATATCCTCGTGCTCCTCGGCAAGCCCGCCGCCACCGTTCACGCGATCGGAAAGATCGATCGGCGCATGGAAGAAATGCACGAGCTCGGTGATTGCGCCGGGCGACATGAATGCCTTGAAGACAAACCGCACATCCCGCAGGCGGTAGCCGGTTTCCTCCATCGCTTCGCGCCGGATCGCCTCTTCCGGGTGGTCCTCGTCGAGCAGCCCGGCCGGCACTTCGACCATCCATGCCGGCTTGCCGGTCAGATAGGCGGGCAATCGGAACTGCCTCACCAGCACGACCATGTCGCGCTTCGCATCGTAGAGAAGGATGCAGGCGGCCTCGGACTTATGGTAGATTTCGCGATGCAGGCGGTGGGTTTCGCCGCTGCGATCGGCGTAGTCGAGTTCGTAGCTCGAAAGCCGCGTCCAGCCATCCGACAACGTCTTCTCGCTGACGAGCTTCACCCGATCAATCCGCCCGGTCATGCTGGGTCCTTGCGAAGCCATACCTTGTTGTCGTGGAAGGCCGCGCCGCCATAGGGCGCCACGGCGTCGGCGCCGGTCAGCACGTTGATACCCTCGCCGTCGAGATGCTTGCGGTTCGGCCAAAGCCCCTCGGCGATCAGCACGCCCGGCCTTGCGCCGGCCACGAGCCTTGCATGCAGACGGATTTCGCCGCGGGTGTTGCCGAGCCGGACGATATCGCCGTCGACGATGCCGAGGCGCTCCGCATCGGTCGGCTCGATCATCACTTCCGGCCGCCCTTCCCGCTCGTACGAGCTTTTCGTCTCGGTGAAGGAGGAGTTGAGGAAGCTGCGGGCCGGGGAAGTCGCCAGCCGGAAGGGATGCGCCTCGTCCGCCACTTCGATGACATCGACCTGGTCGGGGAAGACCGGCAGTTCGCCGATCGGTCCCAGCGGCCCGACATTTTTCGGCGGCTTGTCCGGCGACGGGCCGTTCGCCCAGTCCGGCCTGAAGCGGAATTTTCCGTCCGGATAACCAAACCCCTTGATGTAATGGGCGGTTTCGAAATCCGGCTGCGCATCGATCCATTTGGTCCGCGCCAGATCCTCGTAGGCGCCCCAGTGGCTGGCCTTCAGAATGCGGTCGATATGCTGGCGTTCGTCGAGGCCGAAACCAGGAAAATGATCGACGCCGAGGCGCTTGGCCAGTTCCTCGATGACGAAGAGGTTGGTGCGCACCGTCGACGGCGGCTCGACCAGCTTCGGGCCGAGCAGGATATGCTGCTGCCCGCCGGCGCGGTAGAGGTCGTCATGCTCGACGAACATCGTTGCCGGCAGGACGATATCGGCGACTTCGGCCGTATCGGTCATGAACTGCTCGTGCACCGCGACGAACAGGTCGTCGCGCAGGAAGCCCTGGCGGACGAGGCGCTGTTCTGGGGCGACGTTCATCGGATTGGTGTTCTGGATCAGCATGGCCGTCACCGGCCCGCCGTGCCGCAGCGCCTCGGCATCGCCGGTCAGCACCCGGCCGATCTGCGACTGGTCGAGCTGGCGGATATCGGGATCGGCATAGGCCGTGCCCATCAGCTCGGACTTGTTGAGCCGGAAAATCTCGCCGTTGTTGTGAAAAGCGCCGCCGCCCTCGTATTGCCAGCAGCCGAGCACGGTCGCGATCGACAGCGCCGCATGCATGGCGACGGTGCCGTTGCGCTGGCGGGCAAAACCGTAGCCCAGCCGGAAGAAGGTCTTTTGGGTGGTGCCGACGAGGCGGGCGAAGGTCTCGATCTCTTCGACCGACAGGCCGGTGATGGCGGAGGCCCATTCCGGCGTCTTCGCCTTCAGATGCGCTTCGAGGCCGACCGGGTCGTCGGCATATTGCGCCATGTAGGCGCGGTCGGCATATCCGTCGCGGAAGGCGACGTGCATGACGGCGCAGGCAAGCGCCGCATCGGTGCCGGGGCGCACGGTCAGCGCCATATCGGCCTGTTTCATCGTCGGGTTGTCGTAGATGTCGATGACGACGATCTTGGCGCCGCGCTCCTTGCGCGCCTTCACCGCGTGGGTCATGACGTTGACCTGCGTGGAGACGGCGTTGGTGCCCCAGATCACCACGCAATCGGACTTTGCCATCTCGCGCGGATCCGGACCGCGCAATGCGCCGGTTCCCATCACGTAACCGGTCCAGGCCATGTTGGTGCAGATCGTGCCGAAGAAGCCTGAGTATTTTTTCGCGTGCCGCAGCCGCTCGATCGAATCGCGCTGCACCTGGCCCATCGTGCCGGCATAAAAATAGGGCCAGATCGCTTCCGATCCGTATCTCGCCTCCGCCTTGACGAAGGCGTTAGCGATCTCGTCGAGTGCGGCCTCCCAGGACAGCTCCTGCCAGTTCCCCTCGCCCTTGGCGCCCAAGCGGCGCTTCGGGTGCATCAGCCGGCCGGGATGGTAGAGCCGCTCGGAATAGCGGGCGACCTTGGCGCAGATGACGCCGGCGGTATAGCTGTTGTCGGCAGCCCCGCGCACGCGGCCGATGCGGCCGTCGGCGGTGATATCTATGTCCAGTGCGCAGGCCGACGGACAGTCGTGCGGACAAACGGTGTGTCCGACGGAATTGTGGCCGGACTTTTCTGGGGCGATTGGGGTTTTCGCGGTAATCGGGGTCGCAACGTTCATGGCTTTTCTATATTGCAAGCTGACGTCCGCAAAAAGCGTGATTTGCAGCGCATCAATTTAATTCAAGCGAGACACCAGCAACGATGAACTACCGGCACATCTATCACGCGGGCAATTTTGCCGATGTCCTCAAACACGCGGTTTTGGCGCGGTTGATCCGCTATGCGCAGAACAAGGACAAGGCTTTTCGCCTGCTGGATACCCATGCCGGCATCGGGCTTTACGACCTTTCCTCGGACGAGGCGCAGAAGACCGGCGAATGGCGCGACGGCATCGGCCGGCTGATGGACGCGGAACTGCCGTCAAAGGTCGCGGACCTGCTGGATCCCTATCTGACGGCGGTCAGGGAATTGAACCCGACCGGCGCGCTCAAACTTTATCCCGGCTCGCCGAAACTTGCCCGTATGCTGTTCCGCCCTCAGGACCGGTTGTCGGCAATGGAACTGCATCCGGAAGACTTCAATCGCCTGCACAATCTGTTCGAGGGCGATTTTCAGGTACGCGCCACCGAACTCGACGGCTGGCTGGCGCTCGGCGCGCATCTGCCGCCGAAGGAAAAGCGCGGAATTGTGCTCGTCGATCCGCCTTTCGAGGAAGAAGGCGAATACAGGCGCCTGGTGAAAGGCCTGTCGACCGGCTGGCGCCGCTTTCAAGGCGGCACCTTCTGCCTCTGGTATCCGATCAAGAAGGGCGCGCCGCTCAGGGCCTTTCACGATGAGCTGAAGGCGCTGGACATCCCGAAAATGCTGTGCGCCGAGTTGACCGTTCAAAGCGACCGCGAGACGACCGGGTTGTCCGGCTCCGGCCTCATCATCGTCAACCCGCCCTTCACGCTGAAGGAGGAGTTGCACACGCTTCTGCCGACGTTGAAAACCATCCTGGCGCAGGATCGGTTCGCCTCGCAGCGAGCCTTCTGGCTGACCGGCGAGACCGTCGACAACGACCTCGATTCGGAGTCTTGACCAGGCGTGGCTTCCCGCCCATGGTGCCGCGCATTGCAGGGGGCCGGCCGATGACCAACCGTTTTATCGCTTTCCTTTTTCTCGCGCTTTTCGCATCCACCGCCTCCGCCCAGGAGCGCCGATCGGACAATCGGCAGGATCACGCGGGACAGTTCGATTTCTACGTCCTGTCGCTTTCCTGGTCGCCAACCTTCTGCGCTTCGCAGAGCGGCGGCAAAAACGACCAGCAATGCAGCACGGACAAGGATTTCCGTTTCATCGTCCACGGGCTGTGGCCGCAATACGAAAAGGGCTATCCGGATTTCTGCGAGACGAAGGAGCCGGGCCGTGTGCCGCAGTCGCTCGGCAAACCGCTCTTCGACATCATGCCGTCGATGGGCCTGATCGGACATCAGTGGCGCAAGCACGGAAGCTGCACCGGGCTCAGCCAGGCTGATTATTTCGAAAAGGTCCGTGAGGCCTTTTCGCGGATCAAACTGCCCGCCGATCTGTCCCGCGGCGACTCGGCCATGACGCTGTCGGCCGACCAGATCGAAGAGAAATTCGTTGCCGCCAATCCGGGCATGAGCCACCGCGGCATCTCGACGAGCTGCGAGGGCCGTCAGCTGGAAGAGGTGCGCATCTGTTTCACCAAGGATCTGCAATTCCGTGATTGCGCTGAGGTCGACCGCGACAGCTGCAAGGTCAGCCAGATCATCCTGCCGCCCGCGAAATGACGGCGCGCTGAAGTTCGTCGAGAAGGAAAGATCATGAAGCTGCTTTATTCCCCGGCCTCGCCCTATTCCGCCAAGGTGCGCATGGCGGCGCGCCATCTCGGCATCGGGATCACCGAGGTGAAGACCGACACCAACGCGGCTCCGCCAGAACTGGTGAGCAACAACCCGCTCGGCAAGATCCCTGTCCTGCTCCGTGATGGCGAGCCGCCGATCTACGACAGCGTCGCGATCATGCACTGGCTCGATCGTCAGTCGGGCGGCAAGCTCTATCCGAAGAAGGATGCAAAGCGCACCGAGGCGGAAGTGCTGGAAGCGCTCTGCGACGGCATCACGGATTGCCTTCTGGCAATCGTCTACGAGCGCCGCTCGCGCGACGAGGACAAGGTCCACCAGCCATGGATCGACAAACAGTGGGCCAAGGTCGTGCGCGGGCTCGATCACCTCGAGAATAACCTGCCGAAAACCGGCAAGAAACTGCATGGCGGCCATTTCGCGCTGGCTGCGTTGATCGGTTACCTCGATCTGCGCTTCAACGGGCAATGGGCCGCGGGCCGGCCGGAACTTGCCTCCTGGCCGGACGTCTTCACCAAGCGCTTCGCTTCCTATACCGCGATGAAATCGGCAGCCTAAAAACAAAAAAAGCCCGGACCGAAGCCCGGGCTTTCCCCAGCCTGTTAAGGCTATTGAACTTAGAACTTCACGCCGATACCGACCTTGACGCTGTGGTCGTCGAAGCCCTTCGAGACCGAACCGGAATCGAGCGAGTAGCTGTCCGAACCGTAATCCGTGTAGCGGTATTCGACACGAGCGGTGACGTTGTTGGTGATGAAGGCTTCAGCACCGGCACCGACCGTGTAACCCACGCCGGTCTTGCTGTCGGACGAGGTCGCGTCACGCAGTTCGTTGTCCTGCAGAGCGACACCGGCCGTACCGTAGATCAGGAAGGGGTTGAGGTCGTAGCCGACGCGGCCACGAACCGAGCCGTTCCAGCCAGCCTTGCCTTCAAAGCCATCGTCCGTGGTGCTCTTCGTGCCGTTGTAACCGACGTCTGCTTCGACACCGTAAACGATCGAGCCGCTCTGGAAGTTGTAGCCCGTATAAGCACCGCCGCCGAACTGGCCGTCGCGGTCGCCGCTACCGAAGCGACCCCAGTCATACTGACCATAACCACCGAGATAGAAACCCTGCCAGCTGGCAGCCGGGGCCGGCTCTTCGGTTGCAACCGGGGCCTGCGGAATTTGTTCGACGGCATCAGCGGCATTGGCCGCGGAGATGGCGATGAAGCTGACTGCCGAGGCCATCAGAGTTGCGATGAGAGTACGCATACATTTTCTCCTTTTACTGCTGCGCCGGGAATTCGCCGCGACAACATGGTTGGCGACACATTTGTTCCCTGCCCGCTGAAACGGAATGTGGAGGGCAATTGAGGAATAGAAAGAGCCGAAATGTGAATTGATTGTGGCACACAGAAGGCCAAAATTTGATGTTGCTGTATCGCAACACACGTTTGATTAACCTTAAGCAACGCTTACTTTAAATATAAATATTTTTACATTTATAAATTACTTCTTAAATCCAAAGCACAACTCAGTCAATACACTTGTCAGCGCGAACCGGCGCGGGCGCCACTCGCCAAGTTCGACTTGTATTCGCAGCAAAACCGGATCGGCCGCTTGTAGAAATCAAAACTTGAGCAGAAACACGGACGTATTTCGCCTCTCCGCAGGCGGACGGCCGGCGCCCGCCGCCGGATTTCTGCCTTAAATATTCCACCGCGGGAACGGCCATTTCGGCCTTCGTCAAGAGCATGGGCGGAATTTTTGCCAGCGCTTTCAATATCTGCCCCGAGACACTATTTCTCCGGCAGCGGCCTTTGCGCAGGGAATCGGGCCGCTTCAGCGCAATATTTTGACAAGCTGCCGTCGTCGGCACATGTCATGGACGCATGGTTCGAATCGGTGATGGCCGGATGCCGACATCCGGCGGAGACTAGGAATGAACGGAACGAAGCTGCCCGACGGCGGCGTTCTCTACGACGAGACGGAAGAAGACGACGACGATGTGCTGGTCACCGAGCCGGCCCAGGGCCCCGCTGCGTCGATCGACTGGAACGAAGGCTGGAAGAACGACAGCGGGCTGAAGGGCGCCGACCTGATCGCCGAATTCGTCAAACACCTGCCGAACGCGCCGGGCGTCTACCGGATGTTCAACGATGCGCAGGACGTACTTTACGTCGGCAAGGCGCGCAGCCTCAAGAAGCGCGTCGGCAATTATGCGCAGGGCCGTGTCCATTCCAACCGCATCGCCAAGATGGTGCGCGAAACCACCCATATGGAATTCGTCACGACGCGGACGGAGACCGAGGCGCTGCTGCTCGAGGCCAATCTCATCAAGCGCCTGCGGCCGCGCTTCAACGTTCTTCTGCGCGACGACAAATCCTTTCCTTACATCATGATCACCGGCGACCACCGGGCTCCGGCGATCTTCAAGCATCGCGGCGCGCGGGCGCGCAAAGGCGATTATTTCGGCCCCTTTGCTTCGGCTGCCGCTGTCGGCCGCACCATCAACTCGCTGCAGCGCGCCTTCCTGCTGCGCACCTGCACCGACAGCGTCTTCGAGACCCGCACCCGCCCCTGTCTGCTGTTCCAGATCAAGCGCTGCTCGGGACCCTGCACCCGCGAGATCAGCGACGAAGGTTATGCGGCGCTGGTCGGCGAAGCCAAGGATTTCCTTTCTGGCAAGAGCCAGAACGTCAAGTCGGCAATCGCCCGCCAGATGGCGGAAGCCTCCGAGGACCTCGATTTCGAGCGCGCCGCGATCTATCGCGACCGGCTGGCGGCACTCAGCCATGTCCAGAGTCACCAGGGCATCAACCCCGCCGGCGTCGAGGAGGCGGATGTCTTCGCCATCTACAACGAGGGCGGCATGTCCTGCATCCAGGTGTTCTTCTTCAGGACCGGCCAGAACTGGGGCAACCGCGCCTATTTCCCCAAGGCCGACCCGCAGCTTTCCGGCCCGGAAGTGCTCAACGCCTTCCTCGCCCAGTTCTATGACGACAAGCCGGTGCCGAAGCAGATCCTGCTCTCGGAAACCGTCGACGAACAGGATCTGCTCGCCCAGGCTTTTTCTGAAAAGGCCGGCCACAAGGTGACGATCTCCGTGCCCCAGCGCGGCGAGAAGAAGGACCTGACCGACCACGTGCTGGCCAATGCCCGCGAGGCGCATGGCCGCCGGCTTGCCGAAACCTCGTCGCAGGCCCGCCTGCTGCAGGGGCTCGCGGAGACCTTCAGCCTGTCCTCCGTGCCGCGCCGCATCGAGATCTACGACAACTCGCATATCATGGGCACCAATGCGGTCGGCGGCATGGTGGTGGCGGGGCCGGAAGGATTCGTGAAGAGCCAGTACCGCAAGTTCAACATCAAATCGACCGATATCACCCCCGGCGACGACTTCGGCATGATGCGCGAGGTGATGACCCGCCGCTTCTCGCGCCTCCTCAAGGAAGAGGGCATTCCGGACCGCACCGCCGTTGCCGGCGCCAGCGCCAGCGCCGAGGATGCGGCCGATGCCGCCTTCCCCGCCTGGCCGGACGTGATCCTCATCGACGGCGGCCAGGGGCAGATGAGCGCGGTACGTGCCATTCTCGACGAACTCGGCATCCGCGACGTGGTGACCGCGATCGGCGTCGCCAAGGGCGTCGACCGGGACGCCGGCCGCGAGCGGTTCTTCGCCGACGGCCGATCCGATTTCTCGCTGCCGCCGCGCGATCCGGTCCTCTACTTCATCCAGCGCATGCGCGACGAGGCCCATCGTTTTGCGATCGGCTCGCACCGGGCAAGGCGCAAGAAGGAGATGGTCAAGAACCCGCTCGACGAGATTTCAGGGATCGGACCCGGCCGCAAGCGCAAGCTTCTGCAGCACTTCGGCACGGCGAAGGCGGTGTCGCGGGCGGGCCTGACCGACCTCATGGCGGTCGAGGGCATTTCCGAGGCTGTCGCCAAACAGATCTACAACCATTTCCACGAGAACCGGGCTGGCTAAATCGGCATGACGCCATCGGCTGCAAAAAAGCCGCGAAACCCTGTTGACGCCTTGGCCTCAACACATCAACTAGGAGCAAACATCCGGAAGGCTCCCCATGGCGTCGCGCGCATACAATATCCCCAATCTTCTAACCTATGCGCGCATCGTGGCCGTGCCGATCATCGTCGGCTGCTTCTTCATCGAAGGACAGCTTGAAAGCTCCGATGTGGCGCGCTGGACGGCGCTGGTTCTGTTTGCCGTCGCCTCGATCACCGATTATCTCGACGGGTACCTCGCCCGCATCTGGAACCAGACGTCGAATATCGGCCGGATGCTCGACCCGATCGCCGACAAGCTGCTGGTCGCCGCGGTGCTGCTGCTGCTCGCCGCCGACCAGACGATCGCCGGATGGTCGCTCTGGGCGGCGATCACCATTCTCTGCCGCGAAATCCTCGTCTCGGGCCTGCGCGAATATCTTGCCGCTCTGAAGGTCTCGGTGCCGGTGACGCGCATCGCCAAGTGGAAAACGACGATCCAGATGGTGGCGATCGCCTTCCTGCTCGCCGGGCCTGCCGGCGACAAGATCGTGCCCTACACGACCCAGATGGGCATCGCGCTTCTGTGGATCGCCGCGTTCCTGACCTTCTATACCGGCTATGATTATTTCAAGGCCGGCGTCAAACATCTGGTGGACGAAGAATGACCGTCAAACTCGTCTATTTCGCCTGGGTGCGTGAACGGATCGGCAGGCAAGAAGAAGACCTCGACCTGCCGGCAAGCGTCGTCACCGTTCGTGATTTGCTCACCCATCTGACGACGCTCGGCGAGGAATATGAAAACGCGCTGCAGTTCCCGGACGTCATCCGGGTGGCCATCAACCAGGAACATGCCGAACACGACGAACCGATCGCCGGCGCGCGGGAGATCGGCATCTTTCCACCGATGACGGGCGGGTGACAATGACTGGGGCCGGCGCCAGTTGCGGAACATCCCACTTCTCCCCAGCGCGGAGAGGAAGGGGTTGCCGATGACCGCTCCCACCATCCGCGTCCAGTCGACCGACTTCGACCTGCAGGCCGAAATCTCGGCATTGACCGCCGGCCGCAAGAACGTGGGCGCCGTCGTCACCTTCACCGGCCTCTGCCGCGACGAACAGGGTGCATTGTCGGCACTCGAACTCGAACACTATCCAGGCATGGCGGAAGCGGAGATGTTTCGCATCGGCGAACTGGCGATCGATCGCTTTTCGCTGCTCGGTCTCACCGCCATCCACCGTTTCGGCAAGATCATGCCCGGCGAAAACATCGTGCTGGTCATCGCCGCCGCACCACACCGGCAGGCCGCCTTCGACGGCGCCAATTTCGTCATGGATTTTTTGAAGACCTCGGCCCCGTTCTGGAAGAAGGAACACGCCGCCGACGGCAGTCAAGGCGACTGGATCGCCGCCAAGGACGCGGACGACACTGCGCGCGACAAGTGGCGGTGATCTAAGGCACCACCCGCTCCCGCCGGCTCATCACCAAAACCAGGACCAGCATGGCGACGATCACCAGGTCGCGCCAGACGATCGGGCCGTAGCCGCTCCAGAGCGTTTCGGCAAAGCCGATGACGGCGGCGCCGGCGGCGGCACGCAGCGGGTTTGAATGGCCGCCGGCCGCAGCGATCAGTACCACTTTCAGGCCAAACAGCAGGCCGGCGCCAAAATCCATCGTGCCGTAGTGGGAGGTCGCGAGCACGCCACAGATCGAGGCATAGAGCGCTGCCGCCGCGTAGGCCACGACGAAGACCCGCGCGGAATTGGTGCCGGAGAGTTCCGCCGCCAGCGGATCGTCTGAGACTGCCCGCCACATGCGGCCCCAATGGGTGCGCGTCAAGATCAGATAGCCCGCGCCGATGGCCGCCAGCATGATGGCGACGTTGGCGAGCTGGATCAGCGTCAGGGTCACCGGAAAGCCGTCTGCGTGCCAGAAGACGACCGCGTCGTTGAGGAAGGGCGGCAGCCAGAGTTCGCGGGTATCGGCAGCGATGCGGGCACCTTCCATCAGCACCATCAGCGCGCCGAGCGAGGCGACGATCACTGCATTCGGCGAAATTTTTGCAAGCGGGCGCATGACGAACTGTCCGATGGTCACCCCTGCCCCGATACCGCCGGCGATGCCCGCCGCCGCACCCAAAGCCAGAGCCGCCGGCAGGATCAGCCACAACCGGTTCCAGCTGAAATGGGCGAAGAGCAGGTAGAGATGGCCGGAAAAGGCGAAGATCGCGCCATAGGTGATGTCGGCCCGTTTCGTCACGGCAAAGGCGATCGCATATCCGAAGGCGAGCGTCGCATAGAGCGCCGCCAGCGGAACCGCGTTCGCCAGTTGCTGCAAGAGATAGGCCATGGGCACTCCGATTGCGATAACGAATATAACTGGTCAACTGTATTTTACCAGTTATAATATCGCATGAGCTTTTCCTGGACCCCGCATCGTTTTGCCGGCGGCGCGCTGGCGCTGGATGTCGCCAACAGCGTCATCCTGCGCTTCGATCCGACACGCAGCATCGACCGGTTTGCGGAACCGCAGCAGATGCACGCCTTTCCGAAAGCGGCCGAGAAATTCTCGGCCGAACGGGCGCTGTTCGGGGATCTCGCACCAGTCCAGGCCGAGAACAAGACGCCGTTCCTCACGCTACGCGAAGCGATCGACCGCTATTTTCGCGCCCGGGTTCTCGGCGACGACGCGCAGACATTGCTTGCCGATTTCCTCGAAGCGACGGCAGCGATCCTTCGCCGTGCGGAGAGGAATTCGCTGGAGGCGGCGACCGCCCATTCGGCGCTCAGGCTGCTTGCCGACGAAGAGATTTCGCGGATGAAGATCTGCGGCAGTTGCGGCTGGCTGTTCCTCGACCGAAGCCGCAACCGCAGCCGCACCTGGTGCGACATGGCGGTGTGCGGCAACCGGGTCAAAGCCAGCCGCCATTATCATCGCAGGAAGAAGGAGGCCGCGTCATGATGCGCCGGTTTATGGTTCTCAGCCTTGCAGCCCTTGCCCTTTCCGCATGCCAGCGGGAAACCGAAAAGCTGGTGGAGGTGAGCGGGCATATCTTCGTGTTCAATTACCGGGTCGCCAGCGCCACCTATCTCGTGACGCTCAACAAGACCGGGCCGATCCCGGACGGAACCGTGGCAATCGCCAAATTCGACGACCCCGCCGGCGGCGATCCGATCGTCATCAACGAAAAGATCTTCCCCGCATGGAACAAGATCA
This sequence comes from Neorhizobium sp. SHOUNA12A, assembly GCF_023006505.1. GTDB lineage: Bacteria > Pseudomonadota > Alphaproteobacteria > Rhizobiales > Rhizobiaceae > Neorhizobium. Next base: position 59,140 of record NZ_JALBGV010000006.1, on the reverse strand, counting down.
CCCTGCAGAGCCCCAATGTCCGCTGCGTGCGCAAGGACAAACCCTATTCCGTGGATATCCGGCTGGTGGATGCGGGCGGCCGGACATTGCAGGAATTGAAGACCCAGCTCGTCTCGGACGTCGACCAGTCGGTGCTTCCCAGCAAGCCGCTGGTGCTCGGAGCCGGTTATGAGCGGAACCCGGAAGTCTTCAAGCCGGATGGGACGCTCGACTACGCCCAACCCGACGACTGCCCGGCGTGAGGTGACAGACGGAAGCCGAATATCCCAGAACGAAAAAACCGGGGCCAAAGCCCCGGTTTTTCATCAAAATCGTCCGTCGAGACGGGCTTAGATCAGCCGACAATCTCGGTTTCGGAGAACCAGTAGGCGATTTCCTGGGCGGCGGTTTCCGGAGCGTCGGAACCGTGAACCGAGTTCTCGCCGATCGACAGCGCGAAGGTCTTGCGGATGGTGCCTTCGTCGGCATTGGCCGGGTTGGTGGCGCCCATGATCTCGCGGTTCTTCAGGATGGCGTTTTCGCCTTCCAGAACCTGAACGATGGTCGGGCCGGAGGTCATGCCTTCGACCAGCTCGCCGAAGAACGGACGTTCCTTATGAACGGCGTAGAAGCCTTCTGCTTCGCGCTTGCTCATCCAGATGCGCTTGGAAGCGATGACGCGCAGGCCATTGTCTTCAAACACCTTGGTGATGGCGCCCGTGAGGTTACGCTTGGTGGCATCCGGCTTGATCATCGAAAACGTGCGTTCAATCGCCATCGTTCTATCCTTCGTTTCCTGTGGCCCCGTGACTAAGGGGGAAAGTGGGCGGTCTTTACCCGCCCCTTTCACTGGAAACAAGGGGGTTCGGGCAATTTCACGCCGCTGTCACACTGCGCCCGACGCCATTATGCAGGTCGAGGCAGCGCTCGAACCACAAGCCGACGGGGTCGTCATCGGAAAACACCTTGGCGCCGGCGGTGACGCGCATCCATTGCAGCGCCCCGAACAGGATATAGTCGACAAAAAGCGGGCCGTCGCCGCCGATGAAGTCGTGATATTTCAGGGTGTGGCGGATCGGCTCCAGTTTTGGCGCGAAACCGTCGATCTCGGCCTGGCGGCTCGCTTCCATCTCCTCCAGCGTCCTGCCGAGCCGGGCCTCGCGGCTGGCGCGGAAATAGACCTGGTCGGTCTCCCCGAGCATGTCATGAATATTCTTGACCGCGATCTTGGTGATCGCCGTATGCACCACCATCTGGGAAAAACCCTCGACGAACCGGGCAAGCGCCTTGCCGGCCGGGCCGCCGAACAGCGTCGGCCGGTCCGGGTAGGCCTCTTCCAGATAGAGCGCGATCTCGAAACTGTCGCGGATCAGTTCGTTGCCGTCCCTCAGGATCGGTACCGTCTTCGAAAACCCGCCTTCGAGGCTGGGTATCTCGGTAAACGGCGTCGGCTTCTCGATGAAATCGAGGCCCTTGTGAGCAAGCGCCTGTACGACTTTCCAGCAATGCGGTGAAAACGGGCGGCTCTCGTCGGCGCCGCAGAGCGAATAGAGAATACGGGTCACGGCAGGCTCCTGATCTAGACATTCGGCTGGCGATATTGAAAGCAAATTGCCTTTTGAATCCAATCAGGAAATTTCATGGATCGCATTCGATCGACCGTTTCGACGGTCCCTTAACCGTAACTCCCGACGATCCGGCCCTTTTCAGCAAATGTTAAAGCCGGTCCCACATTCCTTGTCGCACTATAGAACACCTGTGGAGACGAGAGATGGCCGGCGAAGTGAGCAGAATGGCACAGGATCGCAGCCTGCAGGCTGTCGTCCAGCTGATGGCGAAGCTGGACGTGAGCGGCCTGCCGCGCAATTACGAACTCTTCCACGAGGCGCTCCTGGGCGGCGACCCCGCCCTGTCGCGCGAAGTGCTGGCGCTCACGGCCGGTCCTTCGCAGACGGTGCTCGACGAGATGGGGCTGCGTCATCAGCTTCCGGCCTTCGTGGCACTCATGCCGGTCAGAGGTCGCGATCAGGAAATAAAGCTGCTGCTGGAACTCCGGGACAAGATGGCAAGCGGCGTTGCCCAGAAAAAGGGTTTCAGCCGGGTGCTGGAAACCGTCGCCCGCAGCTTGCGCCAGGACAGCACCGCGGGACCTGAGGATATTCTGGCCGAAATCGAATACTTAAGCGTTTCGCTCTCCGATGCCGTGGTCGCCGAAACCGAACTGGAAGCCATTCTTCGCTCCGGTGCCGATCGTCTCGTCAAGGCCGAACGCGAAGCGTCGGTTGCCCGCTCGGTGACCCTGCGCGACCGGCTGACCTCGCTGCCGAATCATGCGGCGCTTGCCGAACGGCTGGAGGCCCTCTACGGCGTCGATGCCGACAGCCGCGATACCGCGCTGTTCCTGGTGACGATCACCGACCTGCCGCATTTCGCCCGTACCTACGGCGATCCCACCGTCAACCGGATCGTCAAGAAGGCCGCCTCGATCTTCCGCAAGGCGATCAAGAAAAACGATTTCCTGGCGCGTATCGGCAAGGGCGATTTCGCTTTCGTCTTCCGCGACGTCGGCCGCGACAGCGTGCAGCCGATCGCCGAACGGCTGATCGCCTCGATCACCGACAATCTCGTCTTCGCCGCCTCCGATGGTACGAGCGGGATCGGTCTTTCGGTCGGTGCGGCGCTGACCGCAGACGCCTTTTCACCGCAAGAACTGCGCCTGCAGGCCGGGACGGCGCTTGAAACGGCCAAGGCCAATCCGCGAATGATCGTCGCGCTTCACGGCGGAGCGCCTAAACGATCATCCTCCGAGGGGTAGGGTTTCCAAAACAGAAAGGCCGCGGTTTCCCACGGCCTTTCTGTTTTGCGAACGAAGATCGGCGACTGATAGCAATACGTCCGACGGCCGCCCTCTTGTCCTACCAGCAGGCCGGCGGAATTATGCCGGCACGAACTGGTTCTTCTGCGTGAACCGAACGGAGACATCCGTGACACCGGCAAAGCTCACCTCGTAGGCCGCCGAAGACGTGGCGGTGTCGATCACCTGTCCCTGGACGAAAGAGCCGGCGAGGATGTAATATTTCGGCTTCGGGGTGAACTGGTACAAGAGGCTGGGTTCGAGCTGGACCGCGATCGTCGGCTTGGTGGCCATGGCGATGCCGACATTCAGATAGACGTTCTTGCTGGCCTGCACCAGGACGGTCGGAATGGTGTCGTCGGCCTTGGCGAGGATGAGGCCTTTGGTCGCGTCGGACGGCCCCGCCGGAAAACCGGGAGCGCCATAGGGGAACGGCCCCTGATAGGTCACCGGCACCTGATTCTGGTTGTCGATCATGACGCCGACCGAGCTCGCTGTCTGGAAGGAACGCGGCGAGCCGGGCGTACCCTGCTGCTGAATGTAGCCAACCGTCACGGAATAATCGATCGTCCAGTTGAAGGAAGACGTGCTCGGCTGGTCGGGGGTACCGGCGGCGGCGCCGCCGACCATCCATGCCAGCGACAGGGGGTCGACCGACGGCCCGATAACCTGTGGGATCGTCTGGAACAGGGCAAACTGCTGCCATTTCGCGTTTTCGTTGAGAACCGTGAGGCTGTAGGGCTGGCCCGCCGCCGCTGCCTGTGCGCTGAAGGCTTTGATCGCCTTCTGCCCCATATAAATGGTCATAATACATCTCCTCATTTGGGTTGCCGCCACCACACCATGCGGTGACGGCATCTGTGCTCACGGCACCGGCTTCCGCGGAGCATCATTTGCACAAGCACAACCTAGGATATTTAAATCTGAAAATATGTCACACAGGTAACAACCCTGATTTGCATTTTTGCTAAATATCGCCCCTACACACGGCAGCCATGTTTCCGACTTCAGGGTGGTCACGAGCAGATGAAAACGATGAAGAATCCGACGATTTCGGACGAAATAAGAAAGATGGAATTATTCAGCGCCGCGGATGACGCCGTTATTTCTACGTTTGCAAAAAAGACAAATATAAATGTATACAAAGATCAACAAACCCTGTTTCTTAGCGGCGATCCTTGCGATACACTTTATATTATACTCTCCGGAGGCATCTATCTTTATTTTATATCCGAGGAAGGCAATGAGGTGATTTTCTCCGACCTTCAACCGGGGGACGCAGTCGGCGAGATCGAGTTCGCTCTCAACTACCGGCATTCCTCGAACGCGGCGATCTGCGGAACGACGCGGCTGCTCGAAATCGACCGAAAAACCTTCAACGAACTCTCGGCGATCCCGCAGGTGTCTTCGTATCTGATGCGGACGATCGCCCGGAAGCTCCACCGCACCATTATGTTCGCGGAAGGGATGGCGCTTTACCCGCTGGAGACTCGCCTTGCGCGTCTCCTGCTCAATCTCGGCGCCTCGCACGGACGGTCGACCAGCGACGGCATCCTCATCGAAAAATCGATCTCCCAGAGCCGCATGGGCCAGCTCATCAATGCCAGCCGGCCACGCATCAATGCGCAGCTCCAGGCCTGGAAGAGCGAGCGGCTGATCGGCGTGCGGCAGCACCGCATCGTCATTTTCAACAAGAGATCGCTGCAGATCATCTCGCGTCATTCAGACCCGGCGGCCTGAACGACGCGGATGCCGGCGAGCGCCAGGCCGATGCGGCGATGCGCGATGCCGGCGCCCGTATGCTGCTATTCATGGGCAACCGTTCTTGACGATCGCAATCAGATCAGCGGTGTCCTGGGTGAAACTCGGCCCGTAGACGCCGTCGGGCGCCCCGCTGGAGACAACGCTGACAGCCTTGTGGAGGTTGTCGGCGGTCACGAACCACGCTCCGCCGCTTGCACCGCCGCCATACATGGGGTGCGGGCGCGCGTCATAGGCGGTGCCGGCCTGCACGGTGATGCGGGCCGTTTCCCGATACATATACTCGCCGCCGTCCAATCTTGCCGGGTAACCGGTGATCGTCACATTATCATCGACATGAGCTCCATCGATGCCGAGTTCATATTTACCGACTGCGGATGCCACGGTGGTGCGCATCACCGAATAATCGAACTGTGATCGCGCGAGGCTCGGATTATTGTCCGCGACCTCGGTCCAGCGCAACAGCACCGCCGCCTTGTCGATGCGATAGAGCGTCCCGCCGCCGTTGGAATATCCCTGATAGAAGCGGATGTTGCTCGCCGCCATGCCGCCCTTCCACAGACTGTGGGCGGCGCCGACGACGATATTCGCGTCCGCGACAAATTGGGCACTAGCGGTATAATCATTCCCGCCCCGTGTGTAGAGCAGCTGGCCCCCGAACTTGTAGGGCGCCTCACCGATCGGCGCCCGCTCTGCATCGGATGGAAGGATATCTTCGCGGCCCCTTGAAAACCCGTCTGTGGGCAGCGTCCGGATCGTCTCGCCGTCAGGGATTGCCGCGGCAATTCTTTCCGCGGTCCAATAATCCGCGGCAGCGTTTGTCGACGCCACCCCGCCGGGGTCCCAGCAGGTAAACTCCACCGCCCCGGCGCTGAGTGGCATCATCAGCGCGGATGCCGACAGCAGCATCGACCAAGTCAATCTCGTTACTCTCATGACATTCGCTCTCCCGATCGAAGTTCGGTCGCATCATCGCGACCGGCGGCGGCGCCGCCTCAACGATCTACCAGAGCGTGCAATTCTCTTCTGTTTCCCTCGGCACAGCGAAATACCGGTCCATCGGCGCCCTTGCCAACAAACAGGGTTTCGGCCAAAACCGCCGCCATGATCACGATTACCGAACTTTCCGCCCGCATTGCCGGACGTCTTCTTCTCGACAATGCCAGCGTGACGCTTCCGGCGGGCACCAAGGCCGGGCTCGTCGGCCGCAACGGCGCCGGCAAATCCACGCTGTTCAAGGTCATCACCGGTGAGCTGGGCTCGGAAACCGGTTCGGTCTCCTATCCGAAGAGCGCCCGGCTTGGCCAGGTGGCGCAGGAAGCGCCGGGCACGGAGGATTCGCTGATCGAAATCGTGCTTTCCGCCGACAAGGAGCGCGCCGCACTTCTGGCTGAAGCGGAAACCGCCACCGATCCGCATCGCATCGCCGACATCCAGATGCGGCTCGTCGACATCGACGCGCATTCGGCAGAGGCGCGCGCCGCCAGCATTCTCGCCGGTCTCGGTTTCTCCCAGGAAGCCCAGTCGCGTCCCGCCTCGTCGTTTTCCGGCGGCTGGCGTATGCGCGTGGCACTCGCCTCAGTCCTGTTTGCGGAGCCCGACCTGCTGCTGCTCGACGAACCGACCAACTATCTCGATCTCGAGGGCACGTTATGGCTGGAGGACTATATCCGGCGTTATCCGCACACGGTCATCATCATCAGCCATGACCGCGACCTCCTCAACAACGCGGTCAACGCCATTGTGCATCTCGACCAGAAGAAACTGACCTTCTACCGCGGCGGCTACGACCAGTTCGAGCGGCAGAAGGCCGAGGCCGACGAATTGCAGACCAAGGCGAAGGCCAAGAACGAGGCCGCCCGCAAGCACCTGCAGAGCTTCATCGATCGCTTCAAGGCGAAAGCAACCAAGGCCCGGCAGGCACAGAGCCGCGTCAAGGCGCTGGAGCGCATGGGTACGGTCGCCGCGGTGATCGAGGACCACGTGCAGCCGATCACCTTTCCCGAGCCGGAAAAACAGCCCGCCTCGCCGATCGTTGCGATCCAGAACGGCGCCGTTGGCTATGAACCGGGCAAGCCGATCCTCAAGAACATCACGCTGCGCATCGACAATGACGACCGCATTGCCCTGCTCGGCTCGAACGGCAACGGCAAGTCGACCTTCGCCAAATTCATCGCCAGCCGCCTCAAGGCGGAAAGTGGCGATATTCGGCTCGCGCCGAACCTGAAGATCGGCTTCTTCGCCCAGCACCAACTCGACGACCTCGTGCCGGCGGATTCGCCGGTTGCCCATGTGCGCCGGCTGATGCCTGATGCGCCCGAGGCCAAGGTTCGTGCCCGCGTGGCGCAGATGGGGCTTGCGACGGAAAAGATGGCAACGGCCGCCAAAGACCTGTCCGGCGGCGAAAAGGCGCGCCTGCTGATGGGCCTTGCCGCCTTCCATGCGCCGAACCTGCTGATCCTCGACGAACCGACCAACCATCTCGACATCGACAGCCGCCGCGCGCTGATCGAGGCGCTCAACGACTACGAAGGCGCCGTCATCCTGATCAGCCACGACCGCCACCTGATCGAGGCCACCGTCGACCGCCTGTGGCTGGTCAACAACGGCACCGTGTCGAATTTCGAAGGCGACATGGAGGAATACCGCAACCTGATCGTCAGCTCCGGTAAAAAAAAAGAAGAAAAAATTGAACTGACCGAAGATCTGTCCTCGAAGGCGGACCAGCGCAAGGCGAATGCTGAAAAACGCGCCTCGCTCGCGCCGCTCAAGAAAAAGATCAACGAAATCGAGGCCGTGACAGCCAAGCTCGAGAAACTGATCAAGGTTCTTGATAAAGAGCTTGCGGATCCCGCGCTCTACGAAAAAGCTCCCGCCAAGGCGGCCCAGAAGGCAAAGGAACGCGGCGAAGCCGCCGCCAAACTCTCGGCCGCCGAAGAGGAATGGCTGATGCTGTCGTCGGAATACGAAGAGGCGATGGCGGGGTGACTTTGTCCCTTCCTCCCTTGAACGAAAAGACCTCCTGGACGACAAGCGGGGAGAGAATGATGTTCACCGAGAGCTTGGCTGTCGCTAAGATCATTCTCGACGCGGAATTGGCGACGATCTCCTTCGGCAGATCGACGCTGCATCGCAGCGGTAATTAGGCCCGGCGTTATCTATGAAGCCGTGGTCGTATTGAGCACCCGCCTTCACCCTGCTCTGCAAACAACATCGGCTGGTCATGAAGACGATCGGCTTTCGGGATCTGCGTTCGTAGACAGCTAACCAGTCGTTAACCATAATCGGCGAATGTGACTTCACTTCAACTCCTTAGTCACTTTTTAGCCGAGTCGCTCCCATGTTTGTCCGCGTCCTTTGCGTCGCCGCTGCCGCCGCGTGCCTTCTTTCTTCCTGCGCTGGTCGCAACCAAACCGAGAGCGGCTCGCTTGCCACCTCGTTTGCGCCCGCCAAGGCGATTTCCTCGACCAGCCCGGTCAGGAAGGCCGAAGCGGATTCGCCGGTGGCGCTGACGCCGGTCGCCTGGGGGCGTTTCAACAATCCGGGCAGCCTTTCCGGCCGCACCCTCACCGTCTCGTCGCTTTCCGACATCAAGCTCGCCAACAAGGAGGTCATTCTGACTTTCGACGATGGTCCGATGCCGAAGAAGACGGAGAAGATCCTCTCCATCCTCGACGAATACAACGTCAAGGCGACTTTCCTGATGGTCGGGCAGATGGCCAAGGCCCATCCGGAAATCGCCCGCAAGGTCGTCGATGCCGGGCACGCGATTGGCAGCCATACCTATCGCCATGCCGATCTGCAGCACCTTTCCTTCGATGCGGCCATTGCCGAGATCGAAAAGGGGCGCGATGCGGTGATCAGCGTCACCCACGAGGATGCCGGCTTCTTCCGCTTCCCCTACCTTGCAGATACCAGGCGCCTGCGCCAATGGGTGGCCTCGAACGGCATGGTCGTGCTGGACGTGCAGATCGACTCCAAGGATTATTTCGGCGTCTCTCCCGCCGCCGTCGCGACCCGGACGATGAATTCGCTGAGGGCAAACGGCAAGGGCATCATCCTGCTGCACGACATCCATGCCCGCACCGCCGCCATGCTGCCGGCGCTGCTGACGCAGTTGCAGGCGGAAGGCTACAAAGTGGTCAGGCTGCGCCACAGCAACTCATCGATGATGCTGGCTTCGCTCTTCGACTGAGAGGCATCCGCCCGAGGACCTCGGGTCAGGCCTTCTTGACCCAGCGCCCCTCTTCCGATTGCTGCCAATAGGTCAGCGCATGCCCCTCGCCCTTCAACTTTTTCCACTGGGCGCGGGCATTGTCGAGCTGGACGGCATCATAGCCGTCGAACATGAAGACGATACGGTCGTAGTCTGCGATCGGCGGCGGCTCGGCACCATCCACCAGAAAGCGAACCGTCGCGCCATTGCCGTTTTCGGCAGCGGATGTCAGAAGCACCGGCTGCGCCTCGGCCATCGGCGAGGCGTCGGTGCCATGCGGCAGAAAACTGTCCTCGCGAAATGTCCAGAGATGCGCGTCGAGAAAATCCCGCCGCACATCGCCGCTCGTCTGCACCGCCACCTTCCAGCCGCGCTCGACGCTCTTTTCGAGAAGCGCCGGCAGCGCATCCTCGAGCTTCGATTCGGTCAGATGATAGAACAGGACTTCAGTCATTACGGTCGAGAACCCAAATTTTCGTTGAACCGACAAATATGGGTTCTCAACCCACCTCGTAATGCGCCCGCACGAGTTCGTCCAGCAGCCGCACGCCGTAGCCGGATCCCCAGGACTGGTTGATCTCGCTCGACGGTGAATTCATCGCGGTGCCGGCGATGTCGAGATGTGCCCAGGGCGTTTCGCCGACGAAGCGCTTCAAGAGTTGCGCCGCGGTAATCGACCCTGCGTTGCGCCCGCCGGTATTCTTCATGTCTGCGAATTTCGAATCGATGAGTTTGTCGTATTCCTTGCCGAGCGGCATGCGCCACAGGCGCTCCCCGGTCACATCGCCGACACCGGTCAACTGGCTGGCCAGCGTGTCGTCGTTGGAGAAGAGGCCCGCCTGCAGGTTTCCAAGTGCCACCAGGATTGCGCCGGTGAGGGTGGCGAGATTGATCATGAACCTCGGTTTAAAACGGTCGTTGCAATAGTGAAGCGCATCGGCAAGCACCAGCCGGCCTTCCGCATCGGTATTGATGATCTCGATCGTCTGGCCCGACATGGTGGTGACGATATCGCCCGGCCGCTGGGCGTTGCCGTCAGGCATGTTTTCGACGAGGCCAAGAATGCCGATCGCGTTGACCTTGGCCTTGCGGGCGCCAAGCGTATGCATGAGGCCGATCACCGCTGCGGCGCCGCCCATGTCGCCCTTCATGTCTTCCATGCCGGCACCCGGCTTGATGGAAATGCCGCCGGTATCGAAAACGACGCCCTTGCCGATGAAGGCGACCGGCGCATCCTTCGGCTTGCCGCCCTTCCATTGCATGACGGCGAGCCGAGGCGGCCGCACCGACCCCTGCGCCACCCCGAGAAGCGCGCCCATGCCGAGTTTCTTCATTTCCTTTTCGGTGAGGATTTCCACCTCGACTCCGAGCTTTTCGAGCTCCTTCGTCCTGTCGGCAAATTCGACCGGCCCGAGCACGTTCGGCGGCAGGTTGACCAGCTCGCGGGCAAGAAGCACGCCGCCGGCAATCGCTTCGGATTCGGCAAAGGCCTTCTTGGCGGCGGCATGCGCGGCGGTGACGATCGTCACCTTGACGGTCTTCGGCGCCTTGTCGTCGTCTTCTCCCTTCTTGGTCTTGTAGGTGTCGAAGCTGTAGGCGCGCAGCAGCATGCCGAGCGCGAACCCGGCCAGTTCGGCAGCACCGACGGCAATGCCCGGCGCGTCGGCGAAGATTGCAACCTTGGTCATCGACTTGACCGTCGAAGCCGCGACGCCGCCCGCCTTCAGCCAGTCGTAGGCGGTCAGCGTCTCGGCCTTGCCGAGACCCAATACGACCAGCCGATCAGCCGGCGACCCCTGCGGCGCAATGAGGTCCAGCGTCGACATCGGCTTGCCGGAAAACTTCGCGATCTCGGCCGCCCGGGTCACGATGCCGGCAGGATCGGCATCGGCGGCACCCGCCGCTGGCCCTTCGCCGGCAAGCTTGAGCTGGATGGCAAGGCCGCCGTCGATCTTGGCGGACTTGGCGAAGGAGATATCGAATTTCACGGACATTGCGACTCCAGGAGGCTTTCGAAAGAAAGCGGCGATCATCGCCGTTTCGGCCGCGAGCGCAAGGGCGAGATGTCGCTACCGTCTCAGCCCGCAGGCCGGTTCGCTCTCCGACGCGTCAAAAAGCCCGATTTCGGGAGCGGGCATTCCCTTCTATCGGTCCGCTGCCCTTCTATCGGTCGCCGGCCCTGTTCAAATCCGGCGCGTCTTGCTCTAGGGTCGCGCCGCCCGACGACCAATGGATAAGTTCGCATGACCTCGCCCTCCCAAACCGTCCCCGAATGGCCGGCCGCCATGCGGCGATTCCTTGCCACGCCGAGGGGATTGTTCATCGTGCTGATGGCGCTCTGGTGGGTGCTGCTGGCGGCCTTCTATCTGGTGCCGCAGATCGATCTTGCGGTGGCGCGCGCCTTCTTCGAACAAGCCGCCTGCGGCGAGGCTATCGAACGTGGCCGCGTCTGCGGCAGTTTCCCCTATGGCGCCGAAACGCTCTTCATACTGATCCGGCGCATTCTCTTCTACCTGCCGGCGCTGGTCGCGATCTGGATCATCTACCGGCTGATCGCCAACCTGCAGCACCATGGCACGACCTACAGCCCGCGCAAGACGCGGAATTATTCAATTGCCCTGATTTCCTTCCTGATCGGCCCTTACGTGCTGGTCAACCTGATCCTGAAGCAGGTCTCCAACCGTCCCCGCCCCTACGAGACCGACTTTTTCGGCGGCAGGGACGTGTTCACGCCGGCCGGCGATTTCGGCGGCGCCTGCGTCGGCAACTGTTCCTTCATTTCCGGCGAGGCGGCCGGCGCCGGGTGGCTGGCCTGCCTCATCGTTTTGCTGCCTAAACCGCTGCGTCCGGTGCTCGGCCCGCCGCTGATCGCCATCTCGCTGATCTCGCCGGCGCTGAGGACTTCCTTCGGGGGCCACTACTTTTCCGACGTGACGCTCGGCTGGCTGTCGTCGCTGGTGGTCTATGCAGGGGTGGCCGCGTGTTTCGAAATGTCACAGCGAGCAAGAAAACGGAATTCGCAAACAAATTTGTGACGCGACCCCTGTCGCAATGCTGATATCAATCGCTTAGATAGGCGCGACCGTCATCTCGGGGCAACAAGCTGTCACCATTCCCCGGGTGACGTTGTGCAGGGTATCCAGGCTGGAATGAAGCTTCTCGAAGTCTACATATTGCGCCGGATTTTTCAGATGTTCCTGGTGACGCTCCTGCCGGTGCTCACCATCATCTGGACCATCCAGGTGCTGGGACGCATCAACCTGGTCACCGATACCGGCCAGTCGATGAGCTCGTTCGCGACTCTTGCTACCTTCATCCTGCCCACCATCATCCCCGTCGTGCTGCCTTTCGCGCTCGTCATCGGCATCACCCAGACGCTGACGGCGATGAACAACGATTCGGAGTTGCCGGTCATCGACGCGGCCGGAGCATCGCGCAACATCATCTACCGGCCGGTGCTGATGCTCGGGATCGCGCTCAGCATGTTCTCCTTCCTGGTGACGAATTTCGTCGAGCCGCCTTCGCGCGTCGCAGCTCGCCAGATGGTCGCAGCCGCCTATGCGGACCTGCTCTCCTCGGTCATCGAGGAGAAGACCTTCCGCAGCATCGAGCCCGGCCTCTACGTGCAGATTTCGGAGCGCCATTCCGGTCGCGTGCTCAAGGGCCTGTTCGTCGTCGATTATCGCGACCCGAATTTCGACCTCATCTATTATGCCCGTGAGGGATCGATCGACGAAAGCGGCACGTCGCTTACCATGCGCGACGGCGAGGTCCATCGCAAAGCCGCCGACGGTCGCATCTCGATCGTCAAGTTCGTCTCCTACGCCTTCGATCTGTCAGCGATGGCGAAGGCAGAAGGCGGCCTGCCGCAATATTCGTCCGACCGCAACCTCTCCTTTCTCCTGAAACCGGATCCGAACGATCCGCTCTATCAGAAGTCGCCCAATGCCTATCGGTCGGAACTGCACAGGCGCTTGTCCGACTGGCTCTTTCCGATCTGTTTCGCGCTGATCTCGCTGGTCATCGCCGGTAGCACCCGATCGCACCGGCAGACCCGGGTCCATCCGATGGTATTTGCGCTGTTTCTTGCCTTCTGCGTGCGCTGGCTCGGTTTCTCGGCCACCAATATGGTCGAACGTCATCCGCTCTATACCCCGCTTCCCTATGCGGTGCCGATCGTCTTCTCGCTGATCTCGATCTTCATGCTTGCCACCAACCGGCAGTTCTCGGCGCCGCGCTTCATGTCGCGCCTGGCCAGCAGCCTGCAGCGCCGAATACCCGCCTCGCGGACTTCGGGTGGAGGTGCGGCATGATCTTCACTACGCTCGGGCGGTATTTCTTCCGCCGCTATATTATCACTGCGCTGTGGTTCCTGCTGGGCGCCGGCGCCATCATCTTCCTTGCCGACTTCAGCGAAACCAGCCGCCGCATGTCGGGCTTTACCGGTTATACGGTTTCGGCCGGGCTGCTGATGACCGCCATGCGCGTGCCGCTCATCCTGCAGCAGATCATCCCGACGCTGAGCCTCTTCATCGGCATGACTGTGCTGATCGCGCTGAATCGCCGCTACGAACTGGTGGTAACGCGTGCCGCCGGCATTTCGATCTGGCAGTTCGTCTCGCCCTTCGTCATCGGAGCGTTTCTGATCGGGCTGGCCACCTTGCTGGTAGTCAATCCGCTCGCCGCGTGGGGCCAGCGCGAATCAGCCTCCATGGAGGCAAGCTGGCGCGAGGCGAGCAACCGGTCCCGAGCATCCGCCTTCATCCCCTGGATCCGCCAGATCAGCGGCGACGACGATACGATCATCGGCGCCAAGAGCTATCAGGAAAAGGGAACACTGCTCGTCGACGTGGTGGTTTTCCAGTTCGACAAGGAGGGCCGCGTAGCCCTGCGGCAGGACGCCAAGACCGCAAAATTGGAAAATGGTTACTGGCTGCTTAAAGAGGTTCTGGAAAACCGGCCGGGAGAAATTCCGGTGCGTCGCGAGACAGCACAGGTTCGCACCAACTTGAAGCAGGAATACATTCAAGAGAGCCTGGCGCAGCCTGATACTGTTGCGTTTTTTGATCTTTCCAGAAAAATTGAGGTCAGCAAATCGTTCGGCATTCCCACAAAGGCGCTGGAGACGCAGTACCATTCGCTGCTCTCCCTACCGATCCTGCTTGTGGCAATGACTCTCATTGCCGCAACAGTTTCATTAAAATTCAGCCGGTTCGCCCAGTCCCGCTCCGTGATTCTGGGTGGAATAGTTTCTGGCTTCGTGCTTTATGTCGTCACAGTGCTTGTGAAGGCATTCGGGAGCAGTGGGGCAATTCCTCCCTTCGTGGCGGTCTGGATTCCAGTGATCGTTGCGACGGCGCTGGGGACAACAATTCTGCTTCATCAGGAGGATGGCTAGTGGCGGTAAGTGACCGCAAACATATAAGACGGCTCGCCGCCGCCCTGCTGACAGGTGTGTCTGTATGCGTATTCGGCGTATCCGCAACGGCTGTGCAGGCGCAAGGTCTGGTGCCTCAGGCAGCGGACGGCGCCAAGATGCTGCTGCGCGCCAATGAACTCGTTTATAATCAGGATGCCAAGCTGGTCACCGCAACCGGTGGCGTGCAGATCTATTACAATCGCTACAAGATGGTGGCGCAGCGCGTTCAGTACGATCAGAAGAGCGGCCGCGTCATGGCGACCGGCAATATCGAACTGATCGAGCCGGGCGGCAGCCGTGTCTACGCCGAGCAGATGGACGTCACCGACAGCTTCGGCGAAGGTTTTATCAACGCGCTTCGCGTCGAAACCACCGACAATACCCGCCTTGCCGCCGAGAGCGCCGAGCGCCAGCCGGGCGACCTGATGGTGCTCAACAACACCGTCTACACCGCCTGCCTTCCCTGCAGCCAGACGCCCGGCAAAGCTCCGCTCTGGCAGGTCAAGGCGCAGCGTGTCGTCCGCAATGGCCAGATCCATACGATTCGCCTGGAAAACGCCCAATTCGAACTGTTCGGCCTGCCGATCGGTCGTCTGCCGTTTGCTATCGAGGTGCCGGACGAAACGGTCGAGCGCAAATCGGGCCTTCTCTTCCCGCAGTACAGCGCGAGCGACAATCTCGGCTTCGGCGTGACCGTGCCCTACTATCACGTGTTCTCGCCGAGCATGGATGCGACGCTCAGCCCAACTTATTATTCCAATCAGGGGCTGCTGCTCCAGGGCGAGATCCGCAACAAGTTCGAGACAGGTGAGCACACGTTCCGCTTCGCCGGCATCCACCAGAACGATCCGAAAGCCTTCGATCCGAATACCAGCGACAGTGCCGCGGACAACCGCTTCATGGCCGCCTCCAAGGGTGAGTTCAGGATCAATCCGCGGTGGACATTCGGCTGGAATGTCATGACCCAGAGCGACAACAACTTCTCGCGGACCTACAAACTGACTGGTGTCAGTAGCGGCACATTCACCAACGATGTCCACCTGACCGGGCTGGGGAAGCGAAACTACTTCGACCTGCGTGGCTACTATTTCAACATTCAGGACGACACCTATAGCAATACGGCCGAACAGAAGCAGGCGATCGCTTACCCCTCGCTCGACTACACCTACTACGCACCGGAACCGATCTTCGGCGGCGAGCTTTCGGTCACCTCCAACATCACCAATCTGTCCCGTCGCGAAGACGACTGGTATACGGACGGCACGACCAGCCGTTTCCCCGGCCTTGAAGGCAGCTACAGCCGCTTGACCGTGGAAGCCGAATGGAAGCGCACCTTCAATACGCTCGACGGCCTGCTGCTGACGCCGATCCTCGCAGCCCGCGGCGACGGCATCCGCCATACCGGTTCCGGCACTCCGGGTGCCTATTTCGGCGATATGGAGTCTGAAGGCGCCAACGGCCGCTACATGCTCACGGCCGGTCTCGAGGCGCGTTATCCGATCCTGCTGACCACCGAAAACAGCAGCCATATCCTCGAGCCGATTGCGCAGATCTTCGCGCGTCCCGACGAGCAGATGGCAGGCGGGCTGCCGAACGAGGATGCGCAGAGCTTCGTCTTCGACGCCACCAGCCTTTTCGAGCGTGACAAGTTTTCGGGCTTCGACCGTGTCGAAGGCGGCACACGCGCCAATGTCGGCCTTCGTTATACAGGTACGTTCGCGAACGGCATCGGCGTGCGCAGCGTTGTCGGCCAATCCTATCAGATTGCCGGCCAGAACTCGTTCGCCACCGAGGACCTGGTTCAGGCGGGTGCCGATTCTGGTCTCGAAACGCGGCGGTCCGATTATGTCGCGATGGCAGCCATCGATCTGCCACGGGGCTTTACGATCGGGGCAAACGCCCGCTTCGACGAAAAGACATTTGCGATCAAGCGCACCGACGCCTCGCTCGGCTATACGACGCCGCGGGTAAGCGGCACCCTGGTCTACACGCAGGTCGATGCTCAGCCGGAATACGGTTCGGACGACGCGAGGGACGTGCTGAAGCACTCGATGAGCTTCCGGATCAACGAAAACTGGGCGCTTGCCGGCACCGCGACCTGGGACCTTGTGGACAAGCAATTGATCCGGCGCGGCATTGGCATCAGCTATGCGGACGAGTGCACGATCTTTACGCTCGCCTACACGGACAAGCCGTCGGACACGGCTGCCAACGACTGGACCGTCAGCGCACGCTTGAGTTTCCGCACACTTGGCGATATCAGCGTCGGCTCTACCACAGGATTCGACCAGGACTACCGCAACTGATGTGGCGGTTCGTCCGCTCGGTGAAGCGTCATCGTTTCGCCGCAAGAATTGTGCAAGCGGTCGCGGATAGAGTATGAAAGGCGAGGCTGGGCGGGTTCAAGTACCCACCGGGGCGGGAAAAGGGATTGGTATCATGTTCGCAATGACCGCAACGCGCAAGCTGATGCTGGCCGCGGCCGCTTTGGCCGCCTCGGTCGTCATCCAGCCCGGCGTCCAGCAGGCGCAGGCCGCAAGCGAAGTCTCAGCCGTCGTCAACAGGACGGCGATCACCAGCAGCGATGTCGCCAAGCGCGTCGCCTTCCTGCGCCTTCAGCGTCAGAAGGCCGATGCCAAGACGGCGCGCGAGGTACTGGTGGATGAGGCGCTGAAGCGCCAGGAAATCTCCCGCGTGAAAATGTCGGTCAGCACCGAGGACGTCGACAAGGCCTTCGAGCGGTTTGCCGCCGGCAACAAGCTGAGCGTGGCGCAGATGAGCCAGATCCTCGAGAAAGCCGGCGTCGGCGTCGAGCATTTCAAGAGTTACATCGCCGTGCAGATGAGCTGGCCGCGGCTGGTCAACGCCCGTTACGGCGGCTCGCGCGGCCGCATGTCGAGCCAGGAACTCGTCAAGCGCATGATGGAGAACAAGGAAAAGCCGGTCACCACCGAATATTTCCTGCAACAGGTAATCTTCGTCGTGCCCCCGGCCAAGCGCAATGCCATTCTCGCCAAACGCCAGAAGGAAGCGAACGCCGCACGCTCCAAATTCCCGGGCTGCGAGCAGTCGAAGGATTTCGCCGCGACCATGCTGGACGTGTCGATCCGCGACCTCGGCCGCGTTCTCGCCCCCGAACTGCCGGCCGACTGGAAACCGCTGATCGAGAAGACAGCCGATGGCGGCACGACTGGCACCCGCGTCACCGAACGTGGTGTCGAGTTTCTGGCCATCTGCAAGCAGCGCCAGGTATCGGACGATCTTGCGGCGGAAGTCGTGTTCCGCGCCGAGGACCTCGGCAAGGAGAAGAAGGGCGCTCCCGACCCCAACGACAAGAAATATCTCGATGACCTGCGCAGCAAGGCACAGATCGAGTATCGCTAAGAATATCGCTGACCTCGACACTTAAGTCATTCCCGGAGCCGTAATGCCTCTCGACCGTCCGCTTGCGTTGACCCAGGGCGATCCTGCCGGCATCGGCCCCGATATCACGCTTGTCGCCTGGGCCTCGCGTCAGAAATACGACCTGCCGCCTTTCCTCTTCCTCGGCGATCCGGCCGTGCTCAGGGCCCGCGCCGTGCTGCTCGGCCTCGACGTGCCGATTCGGGAGGCGGATAGCGACAGCGCGATGTCGATCTTTCAGGATGCCCTGCCCGTGCTGCCAATTGCCGCCGGCGCAGAAATCGCCGCCGGCGAACCGCATGTGGCAACCGCCAAGGGGACGATCCAGGCAATCCAGACCGCCGTTTCGCTCTCGCTCGAAGGCAAGGCCGCCGGCACGGTCACCAATCCGATCGCCAAATCCATTCTCTACCAGGCCGGCTTCGGTTTCCCCGGCCACACGGAATTTCTCGCCGACCTTGCCGAGCGCGCCACGGGCAAGAAGATCCTGCCGGTGATGATGCTGGCGGGGCCGAAGCTTAGGGCGATCCCCGTCACCATCCATATCCCGATCAGCCAAGTCCCGGCGGCCCTCAATGCGGACCTGATCGCCGAGACCTGCCGTATCGCCCATCACGATCTCAAGACCCGTTTCGGCATCGACAAGCCGCGGCTTGCGGTTGCCGGCCTCAACCCGCATGCGGGTGAGGATGGCGCGATCGGCCGCGAGGACCAGGACATTATCCATCCGGCGATCTTCAAGCTGCGGGCCGAGGGCCTGCACGTCTTCGGGCCACTGCCGGCCGATACGATGTTCCACGACGAGGCGCGCGCTCGCTACGACGTGGCGATCTGCATGTATCACGACCAGGCGCTGATCCCCGCCAAGGCGCTCGGCTTCGACACCTCCGTCAACGTCACGCTCGGCCTGCCGTTCATCCGCACCTCGCCGGACCATGGCACGGCATTCGGTATCGCAGGCCAGGGTGTGGCCCGCGAAACCAGCCTCGTCGAGGCGATCAAGCTGGCCGGCAATCTCGCTCTCACTTCGAAAGCCGCCTGATGGCCACTCTGGACGGCTTGCCGCCGCTGCGGGACGTGATCCAGCGTCACGGGCTCGACGCCAGGAAGGCGCTCGGCCAGAATTTCCTTCTCGACCTCAATCTCACCCAGAAGATCGCCCGCAGCGCCGGACCGCTCGGCGATGCGACCGTCTTCGAGGTCGGCCCCGGACCCGGCGGCCT
The DNA here is from genome assembly GCF_023006505.1 of Neorhizobium sp. SHOUNA12A. Taxonomy (GTDB): domain Bacteria; phylum Pseudomonadota; class Alphaproteobacteria; order Rhizobiales; family Rhizobiaceae; genus Neorhizobium. The sequence goes on along the minus strand of NZ_JALBGV010000006.1, from coordinate 40,286 downwards.
GACCCGAGCCATCCTGTCGCTCGGCGCCAAGAAGGTGATCGCGGTCGAACGGGACAGCCGCTGCTTGCCGGCACTCGCCGAAATCGGCGAGCATTACCCCGGCCGGCTGGAGGTGATCGAAGGCGACGCGCTGAAGACCGACTTCGCGGCACTCGCGCCTGAAGGCCCGGTAAAGATCATCGCCAACCTGCCCTACAATGTCGGCACCCAGCTTCTCATCAACTGGCTGCTGCCTTCGCCCGACCGATGGCCGCCCTTCTGGGAAAGCCTGACGCTGATGTTCCAGAAGGAAGTCGGCCAACGGATCGTCGCCGACGAGGAGGACGATCATTACGGCCGCCTCGGCGTGCTCGCCGGCTGGCGCACCGATGCGCACATGGTTTTCGACGTGCCGCCGCAGGCCTTCACGCCGCCGCCGAAGGTCACCTCCACGGTCGTCCACCTGACGCCGCGCCAAAATCCCCTGCCCTGCGACGTCGCCAAGCTGGAGCGCGTCACCCACGCCGCCTTCGGCCAGCGCCGGAAGATGCTGCGCCAGAGCGTCAAGTCACTCGGTGGCGAGGCCTTGCTTGTCAAAGCCGGGATCGATCCGGCGAGGCGGGCGGAAACGCTGTCGGTCGAAGAGTTCGTTCGGTTGGCGAACTGTCTCTGAGCTCCGGCCAAGACCGCTTTCGGCCCGAATCTGCAGTTGGCGATCTTGGCGTAGACGAGCGGCTTTGCCCTTCAGCATTGCGGCGGATTCGCAGTCTTTTAGCGACAGATGAGCGACAAGCGCCAGCTCCGCTCAGGTTCATCTAGTTTGGTCATATTGCCAGCGCGCCTGCTCGATCACATCCCGGTTTGAATCTGCCCAGGTCATCAAGGCCATGACTGGGGCGAGAAGCGACCTGCCGACCGCAGTCAGTTCGTAATCCACGCGCGGTGGGATCGTCGGAAAGTGGGTGCGACTGATCAAACCGTCGCGTTCCAATTGCCGAAGCGTAATCGTGAGCATCCGCTGCGAGATCCCGTCGATCTGCCGTCGCAATGCATTGAAGCGGACCGGCCCATCCTTCAGGGCCACGAAGATGTAAAGACTCCATTTATCGGCGATGCGATCGAGGATTTCCCGAACGGGACGGCAGTCAGCGTCTTCGCTTGGGGTAGGAAACTCTATGTCACCGAGTGTCATGAATGTGCCTTCTTGCGGGCGGTCAAATAGTTATCTTAATAGGGTTGGTCACAATTTGATACTACTCTATTCTCCCAGGAGCCACCAATGACCAACATCCTCCTCGTCACCTCCAGCCCACGCGGTCCTCAAAGCCTTTCCACCCGATTTTCTCGTGACATCGCTGAAAGCCTCAGCGCCCGTTCTGCCGGCACAATTGTCGAACGTGATCTTGGGGCGGCCCCTCTGCCGCATATCACAGCCGCCTATATCGACGGCCGCGTTGCGCCGCCCGAGACACGTACACCCGAACAGACCGAAGCCGTCGATCTCGCTCAAACCCTCGTTGATGAGGTCCAGGCTGCCGACGTAATTGTCGTTGGCTCGGGCATGATCAACTTCGGCCCGCCGACGCAGCTCAAGGCTTGGTTTGACTATATCACTTGGCCTGGCGTCACCTTTCGCTACGACGCAACCGGTGTGATGGGATTGTTGCCCGCCAAGAAAGTCTATCTCGTGACCGCAACTGGCGGCGTCTTTTCGGAAGGCAGGAACGCCCCGTTGGACTTCCAGACCACCTATCTCGTGCATCTTCTCGGTTTTATAGGACTGACGGATATCGAAGTGGTCCGCGTGGAAGGGACACTCGTCAGCCCGGACGCTGCCAAGGCTGCGATCGCCTCCACCGAAGCCCAGATCCGGGCTGCACTAGAGCGTGCCGCCTGACCGGCAAACCCATCAGTCAGCTAGCCAAGAAATCGGCGAATGGCCCTGATGCGAGCGGGGTCGAAGAATTCGCTAGGCTGGCGAACTGTCTTTGAGCAGTCCTCTACGCCACCAGGGCCGTTGCCGGTTTCTTGAGACGTAAACCGAGAACCAGCGGGACGCTGGTGGCGTAGACAGCGACCACCGATAGCCAGATCGCACCTGGCCATTGCTCCCGCACGACGAAATAGAAGCTGGAAAAAGCCAACGGTCCCACGATCGAGGCCAGGCTCACGGCCGAGGCCAGCACGCCCTGGAACTGGCCCTGCTGGCTCTCGTCGACCTGCCGGGTCGCCAGAGACTGCAGTGCTGGAACGCCGATGCCGCCGAGGGCGAAAACCGGCATGATCGCGAAGATCATCCAGCTCTCGGTCGCAAAGGCCATGACGGTCAATGCAATGCAGGCGCTGGCAACACCCGTCAGAATGGCAGTTCGCTCGCCGAGCAGCTTCACCGCCGGTCCCGGAAGGAACGCCTGGGCGAGCGTCTGGCAGACACCGAATGTGCCGAGCGAAAGACCGATCCAAAGCCCGTTCCACCGGAAAGCGTCGCTCCCCCAGAGGGCCCAGGAGGTGCCATAGGCCTCGCCGGTGGCGCTGAAGACGAAAAAGATGAAGATGAGCGGCAGCAGGCTCTTCACCGAGAACACCCAGCGCAGCGGCGACAGCGGGTTGAGTGCTCCGAGGTCGATTTTCTCCCGTTTGGGTGTGCGCGACTCCGGCAGGATGAAGAACGCCAGCAGAAGATTGCAGGCATTGAGCATGGCCGCCGCCATGAAGGGCAGCCGCAGCCAATAATCACCAAGGGCGCCGCCAAGAATGGGGCCGACGATGAAACCGATGCCGAACATGGCGTTGAACAGGCCAAAGCGGCGGGCGCGCTTATCCTCGGGAGAAATGTCGGTGATGTAAGCGGCCGCCACCGAGGTGTTGGCACTGGTCAACCCGGCAATGGCGCGACCGAGCAGCAACATCCAGAGGCTGGGCGCAAAGGCGAGGAACAGGTAATTGATGGCCGCGCCGGCAAGCGAGATCAGAAGCACCGGGCGTCGCCCGAGCCGGTCGCTCAGCGAATCGAGCACCGGTGCGAAGATGAACTGCATCACCGCGTAGAGGGCAGTCATGATGCCGATATAGGGAGCCACGTTTTCGGTGTGGGTGACGTCCTGCAGCAGCGAGGGCAGGATCGGAAAGATGAGGCCAATGCCAACGGCATCAAGGACGATGGCAGTGAAAATAACGATGAGGGATCTGTTCATGGCACGCTCCGGTGGACGCGAGCATACAAGCGCCGCCAGGCGCCATCGCTCGCGATTAGGCCTGACGGACGTCAGGCGTTCTTTTCTGGGGAACGCTGGCCGATCCACGCTCGAAAGGGCATGGATGGCGTGTGCTTGACCACCTGGACGACAATTCGTCCACCTGTTTACTCCGCCACTGAGCGGATCAAGGGAAGCAGTCGCTTTTCGCGATATTTGCCAGTTACACCCGACGACTAAATTCGACAAGGCTCTTTTTTGCCACCACTTCCATCAACGGCCATCTTTGAAGTCCCCGGGCTGGCCACCGCCGCATCTTTCTCCGCTTTGGATCTAGAATGGGCAGCCGCGTTTCAGCCTGCCGGGAACCTTTGGTGTTCCGTCTCGTTCGAATTTAAGAGCTGAGGACGCCTGGCATGGTGATTAGAACTGTTCAGTTTCTGACAATCATCGTCTCTGCGCTTACGCTGATTCCGGCGGGAGCGCATCTTGCCGCTCTGCCCAACAAGATTGACTTGCCGCAGGCCGAGTATTTCACCGTGCAGGGGATCTACCGAGGGTGGGCCGCTCTCGGGGCGTTATGGGCACTTGCGTTGATCCTGAACATCGCGCTCGCATTTCTTGTCCGCTCGCAGGCGCGGTCCCTCGGATTTTCCGTGGCCGCCGTCGCTTGTTTTTCCGCGATGATCATCATCTTTTATCATTGGACGTTTCCGGCCAATCAGGCGACACAGAATTGGACCGTTGCTCCTGCAAATTGGCAAGCGCTGAGACAGCAATGGGAATACTCCCATGCGGCGAACACGGTGATCGCCTTCCTGGCCGTCTGCTTTGTTACATTGTCCACGCTTTGCTGGAAGCCGTCCTACTAAGAGCTCCTCCGCAACGTGACCTTCGAATAGCTTAAAGCTTCGGCTCTTCCGTCAGCAGTTCGCTGACGAAATCGAACAGGCCATGGCGGCGGTCGCGGCGGATGCGTTCGGCGTTGACGATGCAACTGACATGCCCGAAAGCCTCGTCGAGATCGTCGTTGACGATGACGTAGTCGTATTCCCGCCAATGCTCGATCTCGGCGCGGGAATTCAGGAGCCGCGTGCGGATCACCTCTTCGGAGTCCTCGGCGCGGCGGTGCAGGCGCGACTGCAGTTCGGTCATGGTCGGCGGCAGCACGAAGATGGAGACGACGTCGGCCGCCATCTTTTCCTGCAGCTGGCGGGCGCCCTGCCAGTCGATGTCGAACAGCATGTCGCGGCCCTCGCTCATCGCCAATTCCACCGGCTCGCGCGGGGTGCCGTAGAAATTGCCATGCACCTCGGCCCATTCGAGCAGGTCCCCGGCGTCGCGCATCTTCTCGAATTGCTGCACGGTGATGAAATGATAGTGCTTGTCGGCGATCTCGCTCGGCCGCTTGGCCCGCGTTGTGACGCTGATCGAGATTTCGAGGCTGCGATCCGCATCCAGGAGATTGCGGGCGATCGTCGACTTGCCGGCGCCCGATGGCGAGGAAAGAACCAGCATCAGCCCGCGTCGGGCGATCTTCACGGGCGAGGACGGCTTGCCCTGGGACGATGGGGCCGGGCTCATGTCTTACTCCAGATTCTGGACCTGTTCGCGGAACTGGTCGATGACGACTTTCAACTCTATGCCGGCGGAGGTGACCGCGGCCGAATTGGACTTCGAACAGATAGTATTCGATTCCCGGTTAAATTCCTGTGCAAGGAAATCAAGCCGCCGGCCGACCGGGCCGCCCTTGTCTATAAGCTCGTTGGCAGCCACCACATGGGCCTTCAGCCGGTCGATCTCTTCGCGCAGATCGGCCTTGGTAGCAAGCAGCGCCGCCTCCGCATGCAGCCGGTCGCGGTCGAGCGTCGGCGCCTCCTGGAGAAGCGCTGCGAGCTGGAAGGAGAGCTTGCGGGCGATCTCTTCCGGCGTGCGGGAAGGATCGGTTTCGACGACTTGGGCGAGCTCGGCGATGCGGGCGACCTGGCTCTTCAGCACAGCCGCAAGCGCCGTGCCCTCGCCTTCGCGCATCCGCTGCAGATGGCCGATCGCCTCATCGAGGCTCGTGAGGATCGCAGCGTCGCGGGCTGCGACCGTCTCCTCGTCCTCTTCCGCCTCGCGGATGTCGACCAGGCCGCGAATGCCCATCAGCGTGTCGAGCCTGAGCGGCGACGGATCGACGAGATCTCCGAGTTCGGCACGCAGCGCCAGCACGGCAGCCAGCGCATCGCGGTTCAGCACCGCCTCCACCTTGGTTTCGGCAACGGTGAGGGTGAGGGTCGCCTGCAGATTGCCGCGCGAAAATTTCTCCGTGATCAGCCGGCGGACGTCCGGCTCCAGGCGTTCGAGGCCGGGCGGCAGACGCAGCCTTATATCGAGGCCCTTGCCGTTCACCGAGCGCAGTTCCCATGCGTAACGGTTGCGCCCGCTCGTGCCTTCGCTGCGGGCAAAACCGGTCATGGACTGCAATGTCATCGGTGTCTCCAGATCATGCTTTAAAGGAAGCGGTCAGTTGCTCTTCGGTGGCTTTTCCGCTTCGTCGCCATCCGGCTGGCCGTCCACCACTTCCGGGTTGGCGGCGCGCTCGGATTCCATTCTACGCCAACGGCGGACGTTGGCATTGTGTTCCTCGAGCGTCGCAGCGAACACATGACCGCCGGTGCCGTCGGCCACGAAATAGAGGTCCTTGGTCCGCCAGGGATTGGCCACGGCCTGCAGCGCCGCGCGGCCGGGATTGGAGATCGGCGTCGGCGGCAGGCCCTTGATCTGGTAGGTGTTGTAGGGCGTCTGCTTGGCGAGGTCCGATTTGAAGATCGGCCGGTCGGAAGGTTTTCCCTCGCCGCCGAAGATGCCGTAGACGATCGTGGGGTCCGATTGCAGGCGCATGCCGCGCTGCAGCCGGTTGATGAAGACGGAGGCCACATGGGCGCGCTCGTCTTCCTTGCCGGTCTCCTTCTCGACGATCGAAGCGAGCACGACGAATTCTTCCTTGGTCTTGATCGGCAGGCCGGGATCGCGGCGCTCCCAGATCTGATCGACCAGCTTCTGCTGTGCGACGCGCATCTGCTGGATGATGTCGGCCCGCTTATTGCCGCGCGTGAACTTGTACGTGTCGGGGCGCAGGCTGCCTTCCTGCGGCAGTTCGGCCGGCAGGTCGCCTTCGAGAGCCGGGTCCTCGGCAAGCCGCAGCATCATCTGCCTGACGGTCAGGCCTTCAGGAAAAACAACGGAATAGAGGATCGACTTGCCACCTTCCAGCACGCCCATGACGTCCTTCATGGAGGCGCGTGCCTTGATCTCGTATTCGCCGGCCTTCAGCGTCTCGCCGTTGCGGAGATAGGTGGCAGTCATGTAGCGGAAGATGCGCGCATCGGAAATGATGCCGTTGCGCTCCAGATTGCTGGCAATTTCAGAGTTGCTGTTGCCGGGGCGGACCATGAAATGGGTGTTGGCTTCGAGCGGGCCCGGCTGCTGGAACGCCGAGATCATGTAGTAGAAGCCGGCAATCCCGATCACGCAGAGAACGACGACCATGGTCATCACGAAATTCAGGAAGATGACGACCTGGCTGCGCGCCTTCTTGGAACGGCGGGGCGGTTCCGGAACACGTTCGGGCTTCAGGGCCTCGTTCGGCGATTTCGGAATAATCGGCCCCCTGCCATTGCCGGGCGGCAGTTCACTGACATGATTCGTATCGTTCAACCGCGCCCCCCGGGGTTAACGCCCCCTACAGACTCAAAGACTTGCAACCCGCTGTTTGGCCAACCAATGCGGCGAAAAACAGGTCCAGAAGATGATACGAGCCGGCTCGCGAGTCCAGCCGGCATATGTTTCAGGGGCCGAAACGATCCATGCCCGAAAAGTTCGGCCCAAAGATCGAGGCGCCAGAGATCAGGCCCGAAAGATCAGGCCTCGTAGCGGCGCAGCACGAGAGATGCGTTGGTGCCGCCGAAACCGAAGGAGTTCGACAGCGCCACATTGATCTCGCGCTTGCGCGCCTTGTGCGGCACTAGGTCGATCGCCGTCTCGACATCGGGATTGTCGAGGTTGAGCGTCGGCGGCGCGATATTGTCGCGGATGGCGAGCGCCGAGAAGATCGCCTCGACCGCACCGGCAGCACCGAGAAGATGGCCGATCGCCGACTTGGTCGACGACATCGAGATCTTCGAGGCCGCATTGCCGACCAGACGCTCGACCGCGCCAAGCTCGATCGTGTCGGCCATGGTCGAGGTGCCATGGGCGTTGATGTAGTCAACGTCCGACGCCGAAATACCCGCACGCTTCAGCGCCGCAGTCATGCAGCGAAACGCGCCGTCGCCGTCTTCCGAAGGCGCGGTGATGTGGAAGGCGTCCCCGGACATGCCGTAGCCGACCACTTCCGCGTAGATCTTGGCGCCGCGGGCCTTGGCATGTTCCAGCTCTTCCAGAACCACGATGCCGGCACCCTCGCCCATGACGAAACCATCGCGGTCGCGGTCATAGGGGCGCGAAGCCTTCTGCGGATCGTCGTTGTGTTGGGTCGAAAGCGCCTTGCAGGCGGCAAAACCGGCCAGCGAAATGCGGCAGATAGGCGATTCCGCACCGCCGGCGACCATCACCTCGGCATCGCCGAAGGCGATCATCCGGGCCGCATCGCCGATGGCGTGCGCGCCGGTGGAACAGGCAGTGACGACGGCGTGGTTCGGACCGCGCAGCTTGTGGCGGATCGACACCTGGCCGGAGACGAGATTGATCAGCCGGCCGGGAATGAAGAAGGGCGAGATGCGGCGCGGACCTTTGTCGCGCAACGTATAGCCTGCCTCGACAATGCCTTCGAGGCCGCCGATACCCGAGCCGATCAGCACGCCGGTGGCGATCTGGTCCTCGTCGGTCTTCGGATGCCAGCCGGCATCTTCAAGCGCCATTTCGGCGGCGGCCACGCCATAGATGATGAAGGGATCGACCTTGCGCTGTTCCTTCGGCTCCATCCACTGGTCGACGTTGAACGTGCCATCGGAGCCGTCGCCGACAGGAATGCGGCAGGCGATTTTTGCGGGAAGGTCTTCGACCTCGAATTCAGTGACGACGCGGGCGGCATTGCCGCCGGCAAGCAGCCGCGACCAGCTGACTTCCGTTCCGCATCCGAGAGGAGATACCATGCCGGTACCGGTGATAACGACCCGTCTCATCGCCAGTGCCCTACCCTATAATTTTTCTCGATTTTTCAGGGCCTAAGCCCCAATTGCTGAAACGGCCCGAACAAGCGGGCCGTTTGCGGGATCTGCCTTGCGGCGCCATCCCCTCTATGTCGGGTCGATCAGGCCTGAGCCTTCTCGATGAACTTCACAGCGTCGCCGACGGTCAGGATGGAATCGGCGGCATCGTCGGGGATTTCAACGCCGAATTCTTCCTCGAAAGCCATGACCAGTTCGACGGTGTCGAGCGAGTCCGCACCAAGATCGTCGATGAAGCTTGCGCCTTCGACGACTTTGTCGGCGTCGACGCCGAGGTGGTCAATAACAATTTTCTTCACGCGTTCTGCGATATCGCTCATGTCGGTTTCCTCGACCTTTGTCTTTATCGAATGCCCGATTGGCATCCGCACCCTGTTAAAAACCTGCGACCGCCGCTTGTTCAGCGCCGATGCGGGCAAACCCGTTCTCCCCTTTTCAGGTTCCAATCCTATCGCGCTCACGCAATATGACGGCCTGCATATCAGGGTGACCATTCACAGTCATGGCCCGCTTAACATGGTTTCCGTGTTCAGCAAAGCCAGAATTTGTTCCATTGCACAGCCGCCAACAACCGTTTGCAACGTGTTTTCTTGAAGGCGGCACTCTATCAGATCATCGCCATGCCGCCGTTGACATGCAGGGTCTGGCCGGTGACGTAACCCGCCTCGCTGGAGGCGAGATAAAGAACCGCAGACGCGATGTCCGAACCGGCGCCCATGCGCTTCATCGGAATGGCGCCGAGGATCGCCTCTTTCTGCTTGTCGTTGAGCTTTCCGGTCATCGCGCTGTCGATGAAGCCCGGCGCCACGCAGTTGACCGTGACGTTGCGGGTGGCGATTTCCTGGGCGAGCGACTTTGAGAAGCCGATCATGCCAGCCTTGGAGGCGCAGTAGTTGGTCTGGCCCGGATTGCCGGTGACGCCGACCACGGAGGTGATGTTGATGATGCGGCCATAACGGCGGCGCATCATCGGATGGGTGAGTTCGCGGGTCAGGCGGAAGACTGCCGTCAGGTTGACTTCCAGGACCCTATCCCAGTCGTCGTCGCTCATGCGCACGAACAGGCCGTCCTTGGTGATGCCGGCATTGTTGACGAGGATGTCGACGCCTTCGAGTTCGGCCTCGGCCTTCTCACCGAGCGCCTTCACTTCGGCGCGGTCGGAGAGATTTGCCGGGAAGATCTTGACGCGCTCGCCGAGTTCGGAGGCCAGAGCTTCGAGCTTTTCAACGCGCGTGCCATGCAGGCCGACGGTGGCGCCTCGGCTATGCAGCATCCGGGCGATCTCCTCGCCGAGCCCGCCGGTTGCGCCCGTCACCAATGCCTTGCGGCCGGTCAAATCAAACATGATCGTGTTCCTTCGCGTGTCTCTGGTTTCAGCCCATGATGGCTGTGAGCGCGGCTTCGATATCGGCCGGCGTGTTGACGGCAATGCCGGAGATATTCTTGTCGATGCGGCGGGCAAGGCCGGTCAGCACTTTTCCCGAGCCGATCTCATAAAGAGTGGTCACGCCGTTGGCGCCGAACCATTCCACCGTCTCGCGCCAGCGCACCTGGCCCGTCACCTGGGTGACCAGTAGCGTAGCGACCTCATCGGCATCGTAGACCGGCACGGCGCGCACGTTGGCGATTACCGGCACGACCGGATTATGCTTCTCCACCTTGTCGAGCGCGTGACGCATGGCGTCGGCGGCCGGCGCCATCAGGTCGCTGTGGAAGGGTGCGGAGACGGGCAGCATGATGGCGCGCTTGGCGCCCTTTTCGGTCGCAAGCCCGGCCGCTTTCTCGACGGCCGCCTTGGAGCCGGAGATGACGAGCTGGCCGCCACCATTGTCGTTGGCAATCTGGCAGACGCCGGCATCGCGGGCCGCAGCGCAGATCGCGTCGACGTCGCCGTGTTCAAGGCCGATGATCGCCGCCATGGCGCCCTGCCCGACGGGAACCGCCGACTGCATGGCGTCGCCGCGAATGCGGAGCAACCGCGCCGTATCAGCTAGCGAGAAGGTGCCGGCAGCGCACAGCGCCGAGTATTCTCCTAGCGAATGGCCGGCAACGAAGGCAACCTTGTCGGCGAGCTTCAGGCCGCGCGCTTCCATCACCCGGATCGCTGCGACAGAGACCGCCATCAGCGCCGGCTGCGCATTGGCGGTCAGCGTCAACGTTTCTTCCGGACCGTTCCACATGATGTCGGAAAGCTTCTGGCCGAGCGCCTCGTCGACTTCATCGAAGACGGCGCGGGCTTCGGGAAAAGCCTCCGCCAGATCCTTGCCCATGCCGACGGCCTGGCTGCCCTGGCCGGGGAACGTGAATGCGATCGTGCTCATGGGGATGATTTCCTTCCCTTATGTTTTGCCTCTCCATTCACATTCCGGCCCGGAGAGTCAAGGGCAGCGCGGTTTTCGAGCCCTTTTACAACCTGTTGTCCCCTTGCGCTTCATCAAATCCGGCTTAGAGTGCCGCCGACTTTTTGAGAACGGGATCTCATTTCCATGAAGTATAAAAAACTCGGCCGCACGGACTTGTCCGTGTCGGAAATCTGCCTTGGCACCATGACCTGGGGCACCCAGAATTCGGAAGCCGAAGCCCATGAGCAGATGGACCACGCTTTCGAGAACGGCGTCAACTTCTTCGATACTGCCGAACTCTATCCGACCACGCCGGTCAGCGCCGCCACCTATGGCCGCACCGAGGAATATATCGGCACCTGGCTGAAAAAGAGCGGCAAGCGCAAGGACCTCGTCCTCGCCACGAAGATCGCCGGCAGCGGCCGTCCGCATATCCGCGATGGGCGCGACATCGAATCCGCCACCATCCGCGAGGCGGTCGACGCCAGCCTGACCCGCCTGCGGACCGATTATCTCGACCTCTACCAGATCCACTGGCCGAACCGCGGCACTTTCCATTTCCGCAACTCCTGGACCTTCGACGTCGCGCAGCAGGACCGCGACAAGGCGGCGGCCGAAATCGCCGAGATTCTCGAGACGCTCGGCGACCTGGTGAAGGAAGGCAAGCTGCGTGCCGTCGGCCTTTCCAACGAAAGCGCCTGGGGCGCGATGAAGTACCTGCGGCTGTCGGAGAAAAAGGCCCTGCCGCGCATCGCCTCGCTGCAGAACGAATACAATCTCCTCTACCGGCACTTCGATCTCGACCTCGCCGAGGTCGCGCACCACGAGGGTGTCGGGCTGATGGCCTATTCGCCGCTCGCCGCCGGCATCCTCACCGGCAAGTATCAGAACGGCGCAAGGCCGGAAGGCTCGCGCGCCACGATCAACAAGGATCTCGGCGGCCGCCTGACGCCCTATCAGGAGCCGGCAGTGAAGGCCTATATCGAGGTCGCGGCCAAACACGGCCTCGACCTCGCCCAGATGGCGCTCGCCTTCTGCCTGTCGCGCCCCTTCATGACGTCGATCATCGTCGGCGCAACGTCCGTCGCCCAGCTGAAGCATGACATGGCGGCGGCCGACGTGACACTGTCTGACGAGGTGTTCGCGGACATCGCCAAGGTCCATCGTCAATATCCGATGCCGCTGTAAGATAGGGCATGCATTCGGGGGGAGCAAAGCCATGTCACGAGCCAGGACAACATCGACGGGCCACGAGGCGAGCGACGCTTCCTGGCTCGATCTTCATTACCGTTCGTCGCGGGCGGAATACGAGCACGCGCTCTCGAGCGTCGGAATAAAAACCGGATGGTCGGTGCTCGACGCCGGCTGCGGCGGGGGCGACTTCCTTCCGCTGCTTGCCGAGTTCGTCGGAACGGAGGGGGCGATCACCGCCCTTGACCTGGCACCCGAAAACATCGCCGGGGTGGAAACGCTTGCCCGGGAAGGCCGCCTCCCCTCCGGTATCGTCACCAAGGTCGGCAGCCTCCTCGATCTTCCCTTTCCGGACGCGGCGTTCGACTGCGTCTGGATCGCCAATGTCGCGCAATACCTGACGCCGGCCGAATTCGAGACCGCCGTCGCCGAAGCGCGGCGCGTCCTCAAACCCGGCGGCCTGCTGGCGATCAAGGAATTCGACTCGCATATCCTCCAGGTCCTGCCGATGGATAGCGGTGCCTTTTCGCGCTTCATGAATATCCGGCTGGCGACCTTCGCCACCAAAGGCGTACTCGGCACCGGCTCGGGAACCGGCATCGCCTCGCGCCTTCGCGCAACCGGGCTGACGGACATCACCGCGCGCGGTTTCCTGGTGGAGCGCTGGGCCGATTGCGGTGCGGACACCAAGGCCTATGTCCGCAGCCTGCTCTCCTATTTCGCAACGGTCGCGCCGCAATACCCGCTTCCGTCCGAGGATCTCGCCACCTGGCAGGGCGTTGCCGCCAATCCCGAGAGGCTGCTTGACGATCCCGGCTTCTGCTACCGCGAGTTCTTCGTGCTGACGCTTGCAACCATGCCCGGCTGAGCACGCGTGATTTTCGAACGAAGCCGCCGGGCGAGAGCGGCGCTACATCGATCAGCAAGCGTACAAGGAGGATGACGGGCGGAAGTTCGAGGAACGGCCTTGCCATCTCGCCAAAAATCCGTATAAGCGCGCTGTTCGCAACACCCGGTCTTCTGGCTGGTGGCTGAACGGAGGGCAGGTTCGCCGCAAGGCAAGCCGCAGGGACCATAGGGTCCAAGCCTCCCGTGTCTCCGCTCTCGACCGTCTCGATAACAACACTTTTCTTGCCTGGGGTTTTCCCGTTCAGGAGCAGTCGTTGAGGCTTAGCCGCCGAGGTCCGGGTAGACAACCGCAAGAAAAGGCAAAGCTTACATGGCTCTTTATGAACACGTATTCCTTGCCCGGCAGGATATGTCCGCTCAGCAGGTTGATGCCCTCGTCGAACAGTACAAGGGCGTCATCGAAGCTAACGGCGGCAAAGTCGGGCGCATTGAAAACTGGGGCCTCAAGTCCCTCACCTACCGCATCAACAAGAACCGCAAGGCTCATTACGCCCTGATGGACATCGACGCACCGGCTCCGGCCGTGCACGAGATGGAACGCCAGATGCGCATCAACGAAGACGTTCTTCGCTACATGACGATCGCCGTCGAGAAGCATGAAGAAGGTCCGTCGGCGATGATGCAGAAGCGCGACCGTGACGACCGTCCGCGCCGCGATGGCGACGACCGCGGCCCGCGCCGCGAATTCGGCGACCGTCCTCCGCGCCGCGAAGGCGGCTTCGGCGACCGTCCGGACCGTGGTCCGCGTGAAGGCGGCTTCGAGCGCCGTCCGCGCGAAGACCGTGCGTAATAGAGGCTAAGGAGAAAAGACCATGGCTGACGTATCATCATCCTCCTCCCAGGCACGCCGTCCGTTCCATCGCCGCCGCAAGACCTGCCCGTTCTCGGGTGCCAATGCGCCGAAGATCGACTACAAGGACGTACGCCTCCTGCAGCGCTACATTTCCGAGCGTGGCAAAATCGTTCCGTCGCGCATCACTGCCGTTTCCCAGAAGAAGCAGCGCGAACTCGCCCAGGCGATCAAGCGCGCCCGCTTCCTCGGCCTGCTGCCCTACGTCGTAGCGTAATTACGAATACTAGACCCGCTGATCAAGAGTCAGCGGGTCTATCCCTTCCGCGATGGGCGCGGATCGGAACCTTCCAAATCCCATGTTGGGGATGAAGTACCTGAGACAGTGATTCAGGTGTGATCCCCTAACTGCTTCAAAAAGCAGGACAGCGAGACCGTGACGAACAAGATACAGACAGTGCTGCCCACCGGCATTCTTGCCGGCATTGCCGCCACCCTGCTCGTGCTGGGTGCGAATGCGCAGCTGTCGTTTGCGTCCTTGCTTTACGCCGCCTCCTCGCTTCCGATCTTCATCGCCGGCCTCGGCTGGGGCAATCGCGCCGCCGTCATCGGCATCGTGACGGCCGGAACCCTCGGCGCCATCCTCGTCTCGCCGATGTTTGCCGTCGCCATGGCGGTCTTCACGCTGATCCCGGCGGGCTGGCTTTCGCATCTCGCCAATCTCGCGCGTCCCGCCTCCGAACTCGGCGGCCCGGACAACCTGATGGCCTGGTACCCGATCTCGGATATCCTTCTCCATCTCTGCGGCCTGGTGACGATCGCCGTCATCGCGCTCGGGGTCGCGATCGGCTACGGCCCGGAACTTACCGACCAGATGGTCGATGCGATGACTGCGGCCCTCAAGGCCCAGGAGCCGGCCTTTACGCCGGAACCGGCGGGCATGGCGCAGACCAAGTCGCTGCTGGTGCTGATGTTGCCGCTCGTCCAGGGCGGCGTTTGGGTGACGCTGCTGTTTGCCGCCTTCTACATCGCCGTGCGTATCGTATCGCGCTCCGGCCGGGCCTTGCGTCCACGCGAGGACATGCCGTCGGCACTCAGGATGAACCGGCATGCGATCTTCATCTTCCTCGGCGGCATCGTGCTCTCCTTCCTCGGCGGCGTCCCGGCGATGATCGGCGCGACGATCTGTGGCACGTTCGGCGCCGGCTTCCTGATGGCCGGTTTCGCTTCCCTGCACTTCCGCAGCCTCGGCAAGGACTGGCGCATCCCGGTCCTCGTCCTCTGTTACCTCTCTTCCATGCTCGTCCTGCCGGCGATCGCGATCCTCATCCTGGGGCTTTCCGATACGAGACGGACGATCGCGCTCACTCCGCTCAAGACCGGCGCGAGCCCCGACAACAAGACCACCGAAAACAAGAACTGAAAAACAAGAACCGACTGATCGAAAGGAAACCTAAATCATGCAAGTCATCCTGCTTGAACGCGTACCGAAGCTTGGCCAGATGGGCGAAACCGTCAAGGTTCGCGACGGCTTTGCCCGTAACTACCTCCTGCCGCTCGGCAAGGCTCTCCGCTCCAACGAAGCTAACAAGAAGCGCTTCGAATCCGAGCGCGCCACGCTCGAAGCCCGCAACCTCGAGCGCAAGGGCGAAGCCCTGAAGGTCGCCGAAGTTCTCGACGGCAAGTCCTTCGTCGTCGTGCGCGCCGCCGGCGAAACCGGCCAGCTCTACGGCTCGGTTGCTGCCCGCGACATCGTCGAAGCGCTCGCTGCCGAAGGCTTCACCATCGGCCGCAACCAGGTCGACCTCAACACGCCGATCAAGGAAATCGGCCTGCACAAGGTCTCCCTGCACCTGCATGCGGAAGTCGAAGTTTCGGTCCAGCTGAACGTCGCCCGCTCGACGGAAGAAGCTGAACGCCAGTCCCAGGGCGAAAGCCTCACCTCGGCCGACGCCATCTACGGCGTCGACGAAGATGCGCTGCGTCCGGAAGACTTCTTCGATCCGGAAGCCGACGGCGTCGGCGAAGACGAATAATCGTCTTTTCCAAAGCATTTCAAAGAGCGCCCGGCCCGAAAGGTCCGGGCGTTTTTTTGTCTCTTTTCAACGTGTAGAATGAGGCGTCACACCAGCGATTCGCCGATTGCCACAGTCAACCGGATTCGTGCCGTCCTCCGCAATTTTATGGGTGGCCTGTGAATCACTGTGTGTAGCGAACTGAATCATTTCAGGACGCCTCGCAACCCGTTAGAACCGACGGCTTGGCAGCAGGACAGAACGGACAGAAGACCATGAACGACGCAGTACGCAAGCTCGCCAACATCCAGCCGGCAGAGCCGCATTACCGCGAAGCCCCGAACAATATCGAGGCCGAACAGGCGCTTCTCGGCGCGATCCTGGTCAATAACGACGCCTATTACCGCGTTTCCGATTTCCTGAAGCCCGTCCATCTTTACGAGCCCCTGCACCGCAAGATCTTCGAGGTCGCCGGCGACATCATCCGGATGGGCAAGACCGCCAATCCGGTGACGATCAAGACCTTCCTGCCCGCCGACGACAAGGTCGGCGACCTGACGGTGGCGCAATATCTCGCCCGCCTCGCCTCCGAAGCCGTGTCGATCATCAATGCGGAGGACTACGGAAGGGCGATCTACGACCTGGCGCTACGCCGCGCGCTGATCACCATCGGCGAGGACATGGTCAACATCGCCTTCGACGCGCCGCTCGACATGCCGCCGCAGACGCAGATCGAGGATACCGAACGCCGGCTGTTCGAGCTCGCCGAAAACGGCCGTTACGACGGCGGTTTCCAGTCGTTCAACGACGCGGTGGCGCTTGCGATCGACATGGCCGGCCAGGCCTTCGAGCGAGACGGCCATCTTTCCGGTGTCTCGACCGGCATCATGTCTCTCGACAGCAAGATGGGCGGGCTTCAGCGCTCCGACTTGATCGTGCTTGCGGGACGCCCCGGCATGGGCAAGACCTCGCTTGCCACCAACATCGCCTATAACATTGCCGCCTCCTACGAGCCGGAAGTCCAGCCGGACGGTTCGTACAAGGCCAAGAACGGCGGCGTCGTCGGCTTCTATTCGCTCGAAATGTCGGCCGAACAGCTCGCCACCCGTATCATCTCCGAGCAGACGGAAGTCTCCTCGTCAAAGATCCGCCGCGGCGACATCACCGAGGCGGATTTCGAAAAGCTCGTCGCCTGCAGCCAAATGATGCAGAAGGTGCCGCTGTTCATCGACCAGACCGGCGGTATCTCGATCGCCCAGCTTTCCGCCCGCGCCCGCCGCCTGAAGCGCCAGCGCGGCCTCGATTGCCTGGTGGTCGACTATATCCAGCTGATGACCGGCTCGGGTAAATCCGGCGAGAACCGCGTTCAGGAAATCACCCAGATCACCACCGGCCTGAAAGCGCTCGGCAAGGAACTCAACGTGCCGATCATCGCGCTGTCGCAGCTCTCGCGCCAGGTGGAAAGCCGCGACGACAAGCGCCCGCAGCTCTCCGACCTTCGCGAATCGGGCTCGATTGAACAGGACGCCGACGTGGTGTTGTTCGTGTTCCGCGAGGAATATTACGTCAAGAACATGGAACCACGCGACATCGCCGACCCGAAATATCCCGAATGGGAAGTGCTGATGGACAAGGTCAAGGGCACCGCCGACGTGATCATCGCCAAGCAGCGCCACGGACCGACCGGCACCGTCAAGCTCGCCTTCCAGTCGGAATATACCCGCTTCGCCGATTTGGCCGACCCGAGCTTCACGCAATACGAAGAGCATTGATCAGGGCGGTCGCCGATATCATTTTTCGGCCGATGGCAAGTTTCGGATCGTCTCAGCGGGATTGGGGTTTTCATCGTCAATATTTGAGCCAGCCCGCCCCCCTCTGGCCTGCCGGCCAGAGGGGGGCGAGCATATTCCAGCGCTTGTGACAGGTCTGCGGCATCCACGACCCAAAAGATTGTGCAGCGCGAAGGATTTTGCAGGCATGGTCTTTTTCCTGCCTTCGAAACCGGTAGGATCGCTGCAACCGTTCTCATCCCCCCGATCCTCATGCCTTACGAGCCGACATGACCGATTTCGACAGCGAGCTTTCCTATCCCGACGATTTCGATATCGCGCCGGTCCGGCTGACCGTCGATCTGGGTGCGCTTGGCGACAACTGGCGGGAGATGGCGCGGCGGTCGGGAACGGCGCGGACGGCGGCCGTCGTCAAGGCCGATGCCTACGGGCTCGGGCTGGAGGATTGCGGCATCACGCTTTACGAGGCCGGCGCCCGGGATTTCTTCGTGGCGGTGGTGCAGGAAGGCATGACGCTGCGCACCTATGCGCCCGACGCCCGGATCTACGTACTCTCCGGCATCTGGCCCGGTCAGGAGCGGATGTTCTTCGAACACGATCTGGTGCCCGTTCTGGCCTCCGAGGAACAGCTGGCCTTCTGGATGTCGGTGACGGCAGAATACGGCGACCACCCCTGCGCGCTGCAGGTGGACACCGGCTTCAACCGGCTCGGCCTGCCGCTTGAGGACGCCATCGCCTTTGCCGACGACGTGTCGCGGCCGGCAAGCTTCTCGCCGGTCCTGGTACTCTCGCATCTCCATAGCGGCGATACCCCCTCCTCGCCGCTCAACCAGAAACAGCTTTCGGCCTTCCAGAAGGTCGCGGAGGCTTTCGAAGGCATCGAGACGAGCCTTTCGGCATCTGCCGGGATCTTCCTCGGCCCCGAATATCATTTCGATCTCACCCGCCCCGGCATCGCGCTTTATGGCGGCGAGGCGGTGGCCGGGGTGCCGAACCCGATGAAGCCCGTCGCCAAGGCGGAAGCTCGCATCATCCAGATCCGCGACGGCAAAAAGGGCGAGACGGTGAGCTACGGTGGCACCTATCAGCTCTCCCGCGACAGCCGGCTGGCGATCGTCTCTGCGGGTTACGCGGACGGCTACAAACGCGCGCTCTCCGGTTCCGGCGTGCCGCTGCGCCAGACCATAGGTCAGGGCGGCTTCGGCTTCGTCGCCGGCCGCAAGGTTCCGGTCATCGGCCGCATCACCATGGACCTGACGATCTTTGACGTCACCGACGTCCCGGCATCAGACATCGCTGCCGGTGATTATGTCGAACTGTTCGGCCCCAACATCGCCCTTGACGACGTCGCCCGCGCCGCCGGCACGATCGGCTACGAGCTGCTGACCAGCCTCGGCCTGCGCCATGAGCGGCGGTACATCGAGGCCGAATAACTCCCGTCCTCCTTGCCATCACCTGCATTTTCGGATTAGACAAGATGAGTTCCGCTTTTGTTCACGGTGGAATTTTGTGAATATCGAAGGCGGCAACTGATCCCATGGCAAAATCCAAGACCCAATTCGTGTGCCAGAACTGCGGCACGGTGCATAACCGCTGGGCCGGCAAGTGTGACGGCTGCGGCGAGTGGAACACCATTATCGAAGACGACCAGATGGGCGGCATCGGTAGCGGGCCCGGCAAGGTGCCGAAGAAGGGCCGCGCCGTGGCGCTCACCACCCTGTCGGGCGAGACCGAGGAAGCGCCGCGCATCTTCACCGGCATTTCCGAGCTCGACCGGGCGACCGGCGGTGGTTTCGTGCGCGGTTCGGCAGTGCTGGTCGGCGGAGATCCGGGCATCGGCAAATCGACGCTTCTGATGCAGGCGGCGGCCGCCCTCTCCCGCCGCGGCCACCGGATCATCTATGTCTCGGGCGAAGAGGCGGTGGCGCAGGTGCGGCTTCGGGCCCAGCGCCTGGATGCCGCCGATACCGAAGTGCTGCTTGCGGCAGAAACCAATGTCGAGGATATTCTCGCCACCATCGGCGAGGGTAAGCGTCCCGACCTCGTCATCATCGATTCGATCCAGACGCTGTGGAGCGACACCGCCGATTCGGCGCCCGGCACAGTCACCCAGGTGCGCACCGGTGTCCAGGCGATGATCCGGTTTGCCAAACAGACGGGCGCCGCCATGGTCCTCGTCGGCCACGTCACCAAGGAAGGCCAGATCGCCGGCCCACGCGTCGTCGAGCACATGGTCGATGCGGTCCTCTATTTCGAGGGCGACCGCGGCCACCACTACCGCATTCTGCGCACCGTCAAGAACCGATTCGGGCCGACCGACGAGATCGGCGTCTTCGAAATGTCCGACAAGGGCCTGCGCGAGGTCACCAACCCGTCCGAACTTTTCCTCGGCGAGCGCAACTCGAAATCGCCAGGTGCTGCCGTCTTTGCCGGCATGGAAGGCACAAGGCCGGTTCTCGTCGAAGTGCAGGCGCTGGTCGCGCCGACC
The DNA here is from genome assembly GCF_023006505.1 of Neorhizobium sp. SHOUNA12A. Lineage (GTDB taxonomy): Bacteria > Pseudomonadota > Alphaproteobacteria > Rhizobiales > Rhizobiaceae > Neorhizobium. The sequence goes on along the minus strand of NZ_JALBGV010000006.1, from coordinate 20,375 downwards.
TCGCTCGGCACGCCCAGGCGCGCCGTGGTCGGCTGGGATTCGTCACGCCTGTCGATGATTCTCGCGGTGCTGGAGGCCCATTGCGGCGTCAAGCTCGGCCAGCACGACGTCTATCTGAACGTCGCGGGCGGCTACCGCATCACCGAACCGGCGGCCGATCTTGCGGTCGCTTCCGCACTGGTCTCGTCGCTTGCCGGCCTTGCCCTGCCGGCCGATTGCGTCTATTTCGGCGAAATCAGCCTCTCGGGCGCGGTGCGGCCGGTTTCGCAGACTGCGCAACGCCTTAAGGAAGCTGAGAAACTTGGTTTTCCAGGGGCGATGCTGCCGGCCACGTCCGCCGAAGTGCCGAAGGGCGCGAACGGACGCTGGGTGACGATCGAGGACCTGCCGGACCTGGTATCGCGCATTGCCGGTTCCGCCGCCAAGCTGAGACAAACGCCGGAAGATGATTGATCTTCCGTTAACAAGCCCGCTGATGTATGACGGCTGCGGTAAGGCGGGGCGCCGGGCTAAAAGCCGGCAAGTCTTGAAGTCGGCAAGTCTGGAGTAGATCATATATGCCCATCACGATTTTCGATGGTATCGTCATCGCTGTGACGCTGTTTTCCGCCGTTCTCGCCATGGTTCGCGGCTTTTCGCGAGAGGTGCTGTCGATAGCGAGCTGGGCCGGCTCAATCGCCGCCGCCTATTACCTCTACCCCCTGGTTCTGCCCTATGTGAAACCTCACCTGAGTGACGAGCGCATCGCGATCGCCGCGTCCGCGGGTGCCATCTTCCTGATCGCGCTGATCGTCATCTCGTTCATCACCACGCGGATCGCCGATTTCATCATCGACAGCCGCATCGGCGCGCTCGACCGGACGCTTGGTTTCCTGTTCGGCGCCGCTCGCGGCATCCTGCTGCTCGTCGTCGCCGTCGCGTTCTGGAACTGGCTGGTGGCCGCCAATGCCCAGCCAACCTGGGTGACGCAGGCGAAATCGAAGCCATTCCTCGATACGCTGGTCGCCCGCCTCGAAGCCGTACTGCCCGCCGATATTGAGCCGCAGATTCGCGCGCGCATCCTCGGCAAGGAAGCAGCGCCTGCCGATGGCGCTCCGGCTCAGGATCAGCCGGCGGCAGATGACGCGCCTGCGACAAATAATTGACGTGATCTTGCGCTTGATGCAGCGCAAAACGTCACCATTTGTGGTATCATTCGCATCTAAGTGAAAAACAGGCTGGTTTCCGGGGAGCTTCTCCCCCGGCCGGCCTTTCCATTTTTCCGACAGGGACAGGTTGTCCACAGGGATAAGGGGCCAAGATGAAACAGCCGGTTTCCGAGACATTCGCCGAGGACAGCGTCAACGAATGGGATGGCGATACGCTGCATGAGGAATGCGGCGTGTTCGGCATCCTCGGCCATCCTGAGGCCGCGACGCTGACGGCGCTCGGGCTGCACGCCCTGCAACACCGTGGCCAGGAAGCAGCCGGCATCGTCTCCTTCGACGGGTTGCGCTTCCATTCGGAACGCCGCATGGGCCTCGTCGGCGACCATTATACCGACCCTGTGACCCTTGCCCGTCTGCCCGGCAATATTGCCATCGGCCACAACCGTTATTCGACCACCGGCGAGGTGGCGCTGCGCAATGTCCAGCCGCTGTTTGCCGAACTCGAAGTCGGCGGCATCGCGGTTGCTCATAACGGCAATTTCACCAACGGCCTGACGCTGCGCCGGCAATTGATCGCCGGCGGCGCCATCTGTCAGTCGACCTCCGATACCGAAGTCGTCCTGCATCTCATCGCCCGCTCCCGCTATTCGTCGACCGCCGACCGGTTCATTGATGCGATCCGGCAGATGGAAGGCGGCTATTCGATGCTCGCCGTCACCCGCACCAAGCTGATCGCCGCGCGCGACCCCACCGGCATTCGCCCGCTGGTCATGGGCGAACTCGACGGCAAGCCAATCTTCGCGTCAGAGACCTGCGCGCTCGACATCATCGGCGCCAAGTTCGTCCGCGACGTGGAGAATGGCGAAGTCATCATCTGCGAGATGCAGCCGGACGGTTCGATCTCGATCGACGCCCGCAAGGCCGGCAACGGCCAGCCGGAGCGGCTCTGCCTGTTCGAATACGTCTATTTCGCCCGCCCCGATTCCGTCGTTGGCGGCCGCAGCGTCTATGTCGCCCGCAAGAACATGGGCATCAACCTCGCGAAAGAAGCGCCGGTCGAGGCCGATGTCGTCGTGCCGGTGCCGGATGGCGGCACCCCTGCTGCGTTGGGTTACGCTCAGGAAAGCGGCATCCCCTTCGAATACGGAATCATCCGTAACCACTATGTCGGCCGCACCTTCATTGAGCCGACCCAGCAGATCCGCGCCTTCGGCGTCAAGCTCAAGCATTCCGCCAACCGGGCGATGATCGAAGGCAAGCGCGTCGTGCTCGTCGACGATTCGGTGGTGCGCGGCACGACGTCGCTGAAGATCGTCCGGATGATCCGCGATGCCGGCGCCAAGGAAGTGCATCTGCGCGTCGCCAGCCCGATGATCTATTACCCGGACTTCTACGGCATCGACACGCCGGACCGCGACAAGCTACTCGCCAACCAGTACGACAGCCTGGAAGCCATGTGCCGGTATATCGGCGCGGACTCGCTGGAATTCCTGTCGATCAACGGCCTCTACCGCGCCGTCGGCGGCGAAGACCGCAACAACGCCCGCCCGCAATTCACCGACCACTATTTCACCGGCGACTACCCCACCCGCCTGCTCGACAAGGACGGCGAGACGATGGGCTGCAAGGTTTCGGTGCTGGCCAGCAACGGGTGAGGTGAGCGTCGGCTGACGGGGCATGAGGCCGTCGGCCGAGCTGTGTGGCCGACATCCGGCACTGAGCAAGCTCGCCCCCCTCTGTCCTGCCGGACATCTCCCCCACAGGTGGGGAGATTGGCTGGGCGCGCCGGCTTCCCTCCTCCTCAACGACCGAGAAGGGCGAAACGTCGCCACGAGTCGATCTCCCCCCTTGTGGGGGAGATGCCCGGCAGGGCAGAGGGGGGTGCCCTGTCCACGCTCGCCCAAGGCGGCGCTCCACCACATCTGCGAAAGATCTCTCTCGCGCGCAAGGACTTGCGCGCACTGGATCCCTGTGACAAGCACAGGGATGAGGATGGTGGAGGTTGGCGCGCCTGTTCAAACAAGCGCAAAGGCCCTTCTCCATCAAGGATTCGACGACGGATGGCGGCCTTGGTGCTGCGTCATGCATTAGGGACTGACATATATGACTATCGACCTAAAGGGCAGGATCGCGCTGGTGACCGGCGCGTCGCGGGGCATCGGCTATTTCACGGCGCTCGCTCTGGCAAAAGCCGGCGCGCATGTGATCGCCACCGCCCGCACCGTTGGCGGCCTGGAGGATCTCGACGATGCGATCAAGGCGGCCGGCGGCACCGCGACCCTCGTTCCCTTCGATATTACCGACATGGCGGCGATCGATAAGCTCGGTGCCTCGATCTTCGAGCGCTGGGGCAAGCTCGACATTCTCGTCGCCAATGCCGGCATCCTCGGCGTCATCTCGCCGCTCGGCCATATCGAGGCGAAGGTGTTCGAAAAGGTGATGCTGACCAATGTTACCGCCACCTGGCGGCTGATCCGCTCGGTCGAGCCGCTCTTGACCAAATCCGATGCCGGCCGCGCGCTGATCATGTCGTCCGGCGTCGCCTCCAAGGCGCCGGCCTTCTGGGGCGCCTATTCGATCTCCAAGGCGGCGGTCGAGAACATGGCCCGCATCTGGGCTGCGGAGACCGACCACACGCCGCTCAAGGTCAACATCGTCAATCCCGGTGCCACCCGCACCGCGATGCGCGCTCAGGCCGTTCCCGGCGAAGATCCGGAAACCCTGCCGCATCCCTCGGAAGTGGCCGAAAAAATCCTCTTCCTCGCCTCACCCGACCTTCAGGATACCGGCCGCCTGTTCGTCGTGCGCGACAACAGGTTCGTGGATTTCCGGGCGCCGGAATAAAGGCAACCCACCCGTCACGGGGTATTCGCGTTTGACAGTGGTCGATTATCCGCGTCGACAAGGGAACACCTGAAACGGTTCCCGTAATGCGAGAAAGCCTATGCCTTCGCCTTTGACCGACGAGCAGAGAGAACAAGCGACAGCGACCGCCAATCTGGTCGCCGCGGCGATGGCCCGCCTTCACCGAGAGCATGGCGAGGCGGCGGTCATGGAAGCGATGCGGCTGATCAGTTCCGCGATGACCGACGACGCACGGCGCAAATCCATAGCCCAGGCACTGCTCGACAACAGCAATCCGCCGACCGACAAAGGCCGCTGACGCTGCCGCTACTGGCCTAGACGTTCTCCGCCTCCTGATCCAGCGTCTTGGCGCGGCGTTGCAGACTTTCGCTGAGCCTGCGAAGCTGTTCCTCGTCCAGTTTTTCAATTCCGATGAACTCGTTTGCGGCCTGGCTCGACAGGATCAGTTCGTCGAGCTTCGCCTGGACCGCCTCGCCGTCCCTGTTCTGGGAATTTTGCAGCACGAAGACCATCAGGAACGTGATGATCGTCGTTCCGGTGTTGACCACCAGCTGCCAGGTTTCCGAAAATCCAAAGAACGGTCCGGTGACGCCCCAGACGACGATCAGAACGGCGGCGGCGACGAAGGTGACGGGCTTTCCCGACCAGGAAGCGACGGCGCTCGAGAAGATGTCGAAAATGTTGCGGTGTTTATCCTGTCTGGCCATTTGGCATCCATCCGGTGGGCACGATTTCCGCCCATCAACGTGCGAAGCACATGTTTTGATCCCTGCGGCAGATCAATGGCCGACCTCACCGGTACCCCCATGTATAAAATCCGATTTCTGTTATGCTGTGGGTCCTGCGATAGGGCGCAGGAACTTTAAATTTCGGGGGAATCTGATGAGAAACATCGCTTTCTGCTTCTTCGGCGCAGCCGTGCTCTGTGTCACCGTCGGCATGTTCTGGGGCATTCACATGGCGATCTCAGGCGACCATCTGATGGCGCCGGCGCATGCGCATCTGAACCTCGTCGGCTGGACGACGATGGCGATTTTCGGCCTCTACTACACTGTGACGCCGGCGGCTGCCGAGACCCTGCTCGCGAAGGTGCATCTTGGCTTTGCAGTCCTTGGCGTACTCTGTCTCGTGCCGGGTATCGCGATGGCGGTGTCGACGGGCGGCGAAGCGCTTGCCGCGATCGGTTCGATCATTACCGTCATCTCAATGCTGATCTTCCTGTTTACTGTCGCCCGGAACGGCATCGGCCGCAAGACGGCGTAAGACGGCTTCAACCGTCCGGCGCGGACGACGCCCACTTGACCAAATGGCTTGCCCGCGCCATAACGCCTTCCATGAAAACGGCGATTTCCATTTGTGGGATCATTATCCGCTAGCGTTCGCGCTGGCCCGGCCGTTTTCGTCTCTCGAAAAGCCTTGAAGACAAACGACCCGGCCGGAGCCGGATGTTTTCGTGTTTTCCCGAACGCGAAAGCATCCGCCTCCTAGTTGATAGTGAGAGCGGGATGTCGTCCGAAAACCGCGTACACTTTTCGGCATCCCGCTCGACCGGATGCTCGCCGTGCGAGACTGTTGGGGAGATTTTTCGATGAGCATTCCGCTCAGATTCTACAATACGCTGACCCGTGAAAAGACGGCGTTCGCGCCGATCGACCCCCAGAACGTACGCATGTATGTCTGCGGCCCGACGGTCTACGACTATGCCCATATCGGCAATGCTCGACCGGCCATCGTCTTCGACGTGCTCTTCCGGCTGCTCCGCCATGTCTATGGCGAGGCCCACGTCACCTATGCCCGCAACATCACCGACGTCGACGACAAGATCAACGCGCGGGCGCTGCGCGACCATCCCGGCCTGCCGCTCAACGAGGCGATCCGCCTCGTCACGGAAAAGACCGAGACGCAGTACCACGAGGACGTCGCGCTGCTCGGCAATCTGGAACCGACCATCGAGCCGCGTGCCACCGACACCATTGCCGAGATGATCGAGATCATCGAGAAGCTGATCGGCAACGGCCATGCCTATGTCGAAAAAGGCGAAGTGCTATTCGATACCAAGTCGATGGCCGACTACGGCCAGCTTTCCAAACGCCCGCTCGACGAACAGCAGGCCGGCGCCCGCGTCGCGGTCGATGCGCACAAGAAAAACCCGAGCGATTTCGTGCTGTGGAAGCTCTCCTCCCATAACGAACCCGGCTGGGAAAGTCCCTGGGGCCGCGGCCGTCCGGGCTGGCATATCGAGTGCTCGGCGATGAGCCGGCGTTATCTCGGCGAGGTGTTCGACATCCATGGCGGCGGGCTCGACCTGATCTTCCCGCACCATGAAAACGAGATCGCCCAGTCGCGCTGCGCCCACGGCACGGATGTGATGGCGAATGTCTGGATGCATAACGGCTTCGTGCAGGTCGAAGGCCGCAAGATGTCGAAGTCCGAGGGCAATTTCATTACCATCTACGACCTGCTGCACACCGAAAAATTCGGCGGCCGCCAATGGCCCGGCGAGGTGCTGCGGCTGGCCATGCTGATGACCCATTACCGCGAGCCGATCGACTTTTCGGTGAAGCGGCTGGAAGAGGCCGAGCGCCTTCTGGCAAAGTGGCCGGCGGTGGAGGTTTCCGGTGCCGCCCCTTGCGAGACCGTGGTGAACGCGCTTGCCGACGACCTCAACACCGTCACGGCCGTGCAGGCGCTGCACGCGTTGGCGCAGGAGGCCCACGGCGATCCCGACGCACTTGCGGTGTTTGCCGCCAGTGCCGCGTTTCTTGGCGTGCTGCCTGAAAAAACCGAGGTCGACGAGGCGCTGGCATCCGCCGTCGACGCCTTGGTCGCCCTGCGGCTCGAAATGCTGAAGGCGAAAAATTTCGCCGAGGCCGACAGGATCCGCAACGAGTTGTCGGACAAGGGCATCCAGCTGAAGGACGGCAAGGACCCGGCAACGGGCGAGAGGGTGACGACCTGGGAGGTGAAGCGGTAAGCTTCACCTCCTGGAACAACGCGCGAGGAGCAAGGCGATGATCGATCACATGGGCATCAAGGTCGCGGATTTCGACCGGGCCAAGGCATTCTACGATGCAGCCTTCGCGCCGCTCGGCGCCTCGCTGCTCTACATGGTTCCGGCTGAATATACGGGCGGCGTAAAGGTCGGCGGCTACGGACGCGAGCGGCCGATCTACTGGCTGCACGAGGACAAACCAGTCCCCGGCCATTCCCAGCACGTTGCGTTTACCGCCAGGAGCCGGGCCGAGGTGGACTCCTTCTATGCCGCGGCGATATCAGCCGGCGGCAGTGACAACGGCCCGCCCGGCCTGCGCACCCACTACCACCCCAACTATTACGGCGCCTTCGTGTTTGACCCCGACGGCAACAATATCGAGGCGGTGTGTCACGCACCGGAAGGCGTGTGATGGTGCTGGAGCTCAGGCAATAGGATGGCGATGCGGGCGCGGCATACCCCCCTCTGCCCTGCCGGGCATCTCCCCCACAAGGGGGGAGATCGGCTGGGCGCGCCCGCTTGCCCGGACATTGATCGCCTTCTTCGCCGCGCTCACGCCCTGAGATCCCCACACACTAACTCGCAGCAGCCTTTCAACCTTCGGAATTTGAAAACTCGGCTTGCCTTGCGAGAACACCTATCCCAGATTGCGACATCCAATGTAGGCGAGTGTGTTCGCCACACTCCGATCTCCCCCCTTGTGGGGGAGATGCCCGGCAGGGCAGAGGGGGGTAACCACGCGCTCCGCGCCGATAAGGAGCATGATATGCCGCATGCCCCCATCCCGCCGCAGCGCCGCGCCAATGCCCGGCGCATGCGCAAGGCGCTGACCGATGCCGAACTGAAGCTCTGGAACGAATTGCGCGCCCACCGCCTGATGGGTCTGAGCTTTCGACGCCAACTGCCGATTGCGGGTTACATCGTGGATTTCGCCTGCCCGACGCACCACCTCATCGTTGAGGTCGATGGCTCGCAGCACGGCAACGACGAGGATCTTCGGTATGACGCAGCGCGAACCCAGCGCCTGGAACAGGATGGCTGGACCGTCCTGCGCTTCTGGAATGACGACGTCCTGAAAGACATCGACAATGTTTGTCTCCATATCGTGAAAATCGTCGGGGAGGACAGTCAATGACCCAGATCCACACCGGCGGCTGCCAGTGCGGCGCTGTGAGATACCGGGCGGAAGGGGAGCTCGGGTTTCCGCATCTGTGCCACTGCCGCATGTGCCAGAAGGCGGCGGGCAATTATTTCATGCCGCTTGGCGGGGTGATGTACGAAAATTTCAAGCTGACACGCGGCGAGCCGGCCTGGTTCCAGTCATCGGAAACGGTACGGCGCGGCTTCTGCGAAAAATGCGGCACGCCGCTCTTTTATGACGGGTCGAGCGATCATATTAGCATCATGCTCGGTTCCCTCGACGATCCGCAATCGGTGAAGCCGGAGGTGCAGACCAATCTTGCCCACAAGATGCCCTGGTTCGGGACCCTCGACAGCCTGCATCACGATGCAAAGATGGACATGACGCCGCAGGAAGAAGAGACGATCTCGGCGAGCAGCAACCAGCACCCCGACCACGATACCGAGGTCTGGCCGGACAGGAATGGGGATGCGGAGGGCAGGTCATGAGCAATGTCGTTCGGACCGGCGGCTGCCAGTGCGGCGCGATCCGCTTCCGGCTGGTGGGCGATGCGCCGGATGCCTCGATCTGCCATTGCCGCATGTGCCAGAAGGCGTTCGGCGCCTATTATGCCCCGCTGGTGGCGGCCGGCGAGGCGGAGCTGACCTGGACGCGCGGCCAGCTCAAATATTTCCACTCGTCGAACCATGTGCGGCGCGGGTTTTGCGAAAACTGCGGCACGCCGATGACCTATGAGGCGGCCGACGGCATCGCTATTTCCGCCGGCAGTTTCGACGAGCCGGGCCAGCTTCCTCCGGTCGTGCAGTTCGGCGTGGAAGGCAAGATCGGCTTCGTCGACCACCTGCATGAACTTCCCGAGCGGGATACCATTGACGACGTCGCCTCGGCGCCGTTCCTCGACGACATCGTCTCCTACCAGCATCCCGATCACGACACCGAAACATGGCCGCCCGAAACCGCTGCCCCCGAAACCGCTCCCAAGGAGGACAGACAGTGACCGAAACTTTGAGAACAGGCGGTTGCCAGTGCGGCGCCGTGCGCTTCCGCATCCACGGCGAGCTCGGCCGCGCCTCGATCTGCCATTGCCGCATGTGCCAGAAAGCCTTCGGCGGGTTTTTCGGGCCGTTGGTGACCGCGCCGAAGGACGGCATCGAATGGACCCGCGGCGAGCCGAAATATTTCCAGTCATCGGTGAATATCGACCGCGGCTTCTGCGAGAATTGCGGCACGCCGCTCACCTACCGTTACCCCGGCGGGCTGGAACTGGCGATCGGCGCCTTCGACGACCGCGGCGACCTCGCCCCGAAGATCCAAGTGAACTATGCCTCGCATATCCCGTGGGTGACGACGATCTTCGACCAGCCGGTGCGCGACAGCGGCGAAGACGCCGTCAAGCAGGAGCAGATCATTTCCTTCCAGCATCCCGATCACGATACCGAAAACTGGCCGGCAAAGGGTCTGCATCTATGACTGAAGTTCTGCGCACGCTCTATCCCGAGATCGCACCCTACGCGACAGGGCAACTGGATGTCGGCGACGGCCATGTGATCTATTGGGAGCGGGTCGGCAAGCCGGGCGCCAAGCCGGCCGTCTTCCTGCATGGCGGCCCGGGCGGCGGCTGTAATCCGAACCAGCGGCGGCTCTTCAACCCCGATCTCTACGACGTGCTCCTGTTCGACCAGCGCGGCTGTGGTCGTTCCACGCCGCATGCAAGTCTGGACGCCAATACCACCTGGCATCTGGTCGCCGATATCGAGCGGCTGCGCCAAATGGTCGGCGTCGACAAATGGCAGGTGTTCGGCGGTTCCTGGGGTTCGACGCTGGCGCTTGCCTATGCGGAAACCCATTCGGAGCGGGTCACCGAACTTCTGGTGCGCGGCATCTATACGCTGACCAGGCCGGAACTCGACTGGTACTACCAGTTCGGCGTATCGGAAATGTTCCCGGACAAGTGGGAGGCCTTCGTCGCCCCCATTCCGGAAAACGAGCGCCACGAGATGATGGCCGCCTACCACCGCCGCCTCACCGGCACCGACAAGGCCGAGCAGATCCGCTGCGCCAAGGCCTGGAGCGTCTGGGAAGGTTCGACCATCACGCTTCTGCCGAACCCCGAACTGGCGTCGGACCACGACGACGACCATTTCGCGCTCGCCTTCTCGCGCATCGAAAACCACTTCTTCATGAACGCCGGCTGGCTGGAAGACGGGCAGTTGTTGCGCGACGCGACAAAGCTAAAGGGCATTCCGGGCGTCATCGTGCACGGCCGCTACGACATGCCCTGCCCGCTGAAATATGCCTGGCAGCTTTCGAAAGTCTGGACGGACGCGGATTTCCACATCATCGAAGGTGCGGGGCATGCGATCTCGGAACCCGGCATTACCGACCAGCTGATCCGCGCGACGGACCGGTTTGCGGGGAAGGTTTGACCGTGGAATTCGTGGCTACCCCCCTCTGGCCTGCCGGCCATCTCCCCCTCAAGGGGGGAGATTGGATGGGCGCACCGGTTCCCCCTCCCCATGACCGTCGATGGAAGGCGGGACGTGGCCACGCATCGATCTCCCCCCTTGTGGGGGAGATGCCCGGCAGGCCAGAGGGGGGTGCCGCCGCCGCCAATGTAATGATACCGCTCCAGGAGGAGCACCCATGACACGTGAACGCATCTATCTCTTCGACACCACGCTGCGCGACGGGCAACAGACCCCCGGCGTCGATTTTTCCGTCGAGGACAAGATCGCCATCTCCAACCTGCTGGACGAGTTCGGCCTCGATTATGTCGAGGGCGGTTATCCCGGCGCCAACCCGACCGATACCGCTTTTTTCTCGGAGAAACGCACGGCGAAGTCGAAATTCGTCGCCTTCGGCATGACCAAGCGGGCTGGCATCTCCGCCTCGAACGATCCGGGGCTGGCCGTGCTGCTGCAGGCGAAAAGCGACGCCACCTGTTTCGTTGCCAAAAGCTGGGATTACCATGTGCGCGTGGCGCTCGGCTGTTCGAACGAGGAAAACCTCGAAGCGATCCGCGACAGCGTCGAGGCCGCCCGCGGCGCTGCCAAGGAAGCCCTGGTCGATTGCGAACATTTCTTCGACGGCTACAAGGCCAATGCCGAATATGCGCTTGCCTGCGCCAGGACGGCCTATGAAGCGGGTGCGCGCTGGGTGGTGCTCTGCGACACCAATGGCGGCACCCAGCCGGGCGAAATCCGCGCCATCGTCGAGGCGGTGATCGCGTCGGGCATTCCCGGCACCTCGCTCGGCATCCACGCCCATGACGATACCGGCCAGGCGGTGGCCAATTCGCTCGCCGCGATCGAGGCGGGCTGTCGGCAGATCCAGGGGACGCTGAACGGCATCGGCGAGCGCTGCGGCAATGCCAATCTCGTGACGATCATCGCGACGCTTGCCCTGAAGGACGCTTACGCCACACGGTTCGAGACGGCGATCGATGCCGAGCGGTTGACCGGCCTCACCCGCCTCAGCCACGCCTTCGACGAGCTCTTGAACCGCTCACCGAACCACCAGGCCCCCTATGTCGGCGCTTCTGCCTTCGCCACCAAGGCCGGCATCCATGCCTCGGCGCTGCTGAAAGATCCACGCACCTACGAACACGTGACGCCGGAAAGCGTCGGCAACCTGCGCAAGGTCATGGTCTCCGACCAGGGCGGCAAGTCGAACTTCATCAACGCGTTGAAGCGCCGCGGCATCGAGGTCGGCAAGGACGATCCGAAGCTCGACCAACTGATCTCGATCGTCAAGGAACGCGAGGCGACCGGTTATGCCTATGAGGGTGCCGATGCGAGTTTCGAACTGCTCGCCCGCCGCACGCTCGGCACCATTCCGGAATTCTTCTCGGTCGAAGGTTTTCGGGTGATGGTCGAGCGTCGCTTCGACAGCCACGGCCGCATCAAGATCGTCTCCGAAGCGGTGGTCAAACTCATTGTCGACGGCCAGACGCTGATGTCGGTCGCCGAGGGCGACGGCCCGGTCAACGCGCTCGACCGGGCGCTGCGCAAGGATTTCGGCAAATACCAGCACGAGATCGATGACCTGGTGCTCGCGGACTTCAAGGTGCGTATCCTCAACGGCGGCACCGAGGCGATCACCCGGGTGCTGATCGAATCCACCGACGGCGACGGCGTGCGCTGGTGGACGGTCGGCGTCTCGGAAAACATCATCGACGCCTCGTTCCAGGCGCTGATGGATTCAGTCATTTACAAGCTGATGAAGAACCGGCATCTGGCAGGCAAGATCGCGGCGGAGTGAGGTTAGGAGAGCGAGGCTAATGCCGCCTCGCCATCTCCCGACAGGCGCTACCAGGCGCCGCTCTGAACTCCGCCGCGCCGCGGCTGGTCCGGGCGTCGTTCAGCTCACCGCAGAGCCTCGGCCGGCCATCTCGCCCAGGTCCCGGAGAAGACCGCCGGGGCCGGTCTCGGCCGTCGCATCGACGCCGAGTTTGGTCAGCCAGCACCACATGCTGGTGCGATGGAAAAGGGTGTAGAGCCACAGCGCCCGCTCCATATCCGGATGGTCGGTCCGGCCGTAACCTTCAAGGATGGGCCGGTGGCTGCGCGGGTCCTCGTGCGCGGAACAGAACAGGGCCTTGGCCAGATCGAAGAGCCTGTCCCCTGCCCGCGCGTTGCCGAAATCAACGAGCCCGCTCAGCCGAAGATCTCCGGCACCGTCGCGCAAAGCGAGCACATTGCCCTGATGGAAGTCGTCGTGGCAGAGCACGGGACCGCCGCTTTCGGCCAGGAGATCAAAACTGCCTTCGGCGAGGTGCTGCAGGTTTCGCCCGAGCTCCGCATCGCCGCCGAGATCGCGAAAACGCCGGAACACGTCTTCGAACGCCGCCGTCATATAGTCCGTATTGGTCAGACACGGCTTATCGATCCCGTCGCCGCGAATGTAGCCATAGGCTGGCATCGGCACGGTGTGAACCTGCCTCAGCAGCTCTCCCATCTGCCGATAAGCCTGCGCGATATCCGGTTCGTCCATCCAGTGGCGGAGCGACCGGCCGGACAAAAGCGTCAGGAGGGAGTAGCGCAACGGCAGGAGGGTGCGTGTTTCGTCGACCCTCGACCACCGGGGGACAGGCGGTATCAGCCCTTCCAGCCAGCCGGCCACCAGGTTCTCCTTCTTCGGCAGCCATTCGGGTTCATCCGGATAGATTTTGAGGACAAGCGAGCTGTGCTCGGCTCGCACGAGATCAATCCTGTAAACCTCGGTACTACCGCCCTCGAGCCTGCTGAAACCGCTGGCGACAAAATCACGATCGAGGTGCTGGACGAGCTGATCAACGGTTTCGCCGTCGAGTTCGAGGGTTGTTCTTCGCTGCGGCGCCATTTCCACCGTCCGATGATTGCTATATTGGGTTACCCGCTATCGACACTGTTGGAGCGTGGACAACGCGGTTCTCCATAAACCACGCAATCGCAACCTGCGGAAAGCCTGCCCATGACGGCGTCCCCGAATTTTCGTACCGAACCTTGACCGGCTCCAACCCGCCCTCATCGCTTGAACTGCTTGGCTGGTCCGATTTCTTTGCGGCTCAGGTCGAGCCGGACGAGACCGAACTCCTGGTCCGGCGCATTGCCTCTGTTCATCGGGCACGCATCGACGCGATCGGTGTCAGCGGACCGGTCGAGATCGAACTTCCGCCCAATAGCAATACCGCGGAGTTTGCGGTCGGCGACTGGGTTCTTGCCGATCCGCTGACGGGCATGCTCGTGCGCCGGCTCGACCGAAAGACCGTGTTTCAACGGCGCGCGGAAGGCGGGCACGGCCAGCAGCTTGCCGCAGCCAATGTCGATACGCTGTTCATCGTCACCTCGTGCAATGCCGATTTCAACCCCGGACGGCTGGAACGCTACCTGATCATGGCCAACCAGGCCGGGACCGATCCGGTGATCGTACTGACCAAGGCCGACACGGTCGAAGATGCCGGCCCGTTCAAGCAGCAGGCCAGGGCGCTGCAGCGCGACCTGCCGGTGGTCATCCTCAATGCGCGCACTGCGGATGCCGTTGCCTTGCTGAAGCCCTGGTGCGGCGTAGGGCAGACGGTGGCACTGGTGGGCTCCTCCGGCGTCGGCAAGTCGACGCTGGTCAACACGCTCGCCGGGCATGCGTCCGACACGATGCAGAAGACCGGTAGCATTCGCGAACGTGATGCAAAGGGTCGTCACACCACCACGGCACGGTCGCTGCACGCGATTGCCGGTGGCGGCTGGGTGATCGATACGCCGGGTATTCGGACGCTCTATGTCAGCGACGTTACCGACGGCATCGATACGCTGTTTGCCGAGATCACCGATCTGGCACCGAATTGCCGGTTTCGCGATTGCACCCACGCCCACGAACCGGGCTGCGCGGTGCAGGCAGCTGTTGCCAAAGGCGAACTTTCCGCCGATCGCCTGGAACGCTGGCGCAACCTGCTTGCGGAAAACCGCGACAGGACGCCGGTTCTGAGCGGGCCGAAGGGCAACAAGATCGTCCGCAAGAAGAAATACTGAAGGTTTCGCGCGAAAACCGTCCCTGCAGGAGTTGGCAGGCGGCCCCGAATCCTGAGGCCCGATCCGGGCCATTGTGTTTCAGGGGCTTTCGTACCATATAGACGGTACATTGAGGCAGCCGCTCGCGGTAATGACGCAGCAGCGCCTGGCAACCAACCCCCTCACCGTTTCATTAATCCAAAGAGGCTTCGGCATCCTGCCGGAGCATCGAGATCGGAGACGTTCATGTCTGATAAAAAAGCAAACACCGCGGACCAGCCTTACCAGCCTATCCCCTTCGCCAAGAAACATCGCATTTCGGTTGAAGATGCGAAGGCGATCATCGAAAAGCACGGCGCAGACCGGAAGTCGGCCGACAAGGAAGCACGGCGCGTAGCCGTCTAATCCTTCTCGCCTGCAAGACGACTGGAAGAACCGGAGACTGAGGATGCCGCACCCGGCTATTGAACCTTCAGTCCCAGTTCCGCCAGGATATCTCCGGCTTGCTGCCGCGAGATCGTCGCTCCCCTGAACTTCCTGGCATCGATCAGCTTCAGGCCGCCGAGGTCCGCGCCGCGCAGATCGGCCCCTTCGAACCTGGCATCGACGAGCCCCGTGTCACGCAGGCTGCAGCCGTCGAACACGACGTCGCGAAAATCGCATTTCGACAGATCGGCCATGCCGAAATCGACCCGCTCGATCCGGGACTTCCGGAACGACAATGCGGGAAGCCTCGCCTGGGCGAGGATGGTCTCCTTGAACGACAGGCCGAGCGAGGCGATCCGAGTCAGGTTGGCGCCGGTCAGCTTGCAGCCGACGAACCGGGTGTCGTTCATTTTGGCTTCCAGGAAAGCGGCGTTGTTGAAGTCGCAATTCCGGAACTCCACCTCCGCAAGGTTGGCGCCCGTAAAATTGGCGAACGGTCCCCGGCATCCCTCGAATTTTGCCCCTTCGAGGTCGGCGGCCCGCAGATTGACGGTGGTCATCCTGCAGTTTCTGAATTCCCAGCGCTGGAGATCCAGCCCCGACAGGTCCGCTTCCTCCAGAATGCAGCCGTTCAGGATCACCGGGCCTCCGGCGGCCGTAAAGCCAAGCGCCTCCGCGCGTCCGATCCGCTGTTCGGAAACCTCGATGGGATCCTGCTCCGCCATGACCTTCGCCTCCGCCGACATCCGTTCGCCTGATTGATCAGAGATTCGGGTTGGAGACAATCGGCCGCGCATCCGAGATGATGGCGCCCCTGGTGTCTAGGCCTTCAGGAACGCAAGCCGGTCATCGACACGGCCAGGTACGATTTCCTGAATGTCAGCGCTGACAACGCCTTCGGCAACGAAAGGATCGTCCGTCACACGCATTTCGAGGTCGGCCCGTGTGGTATTGTGGACCAACACGGATCCGCCTGCATTCGGTTGGAGGCTGCCGACCAGCAGAAAAACACCGTCATCAAAGCCTTTTCTGATCCAGGCATTGTGCCCTTCCATGAATTGCGGAGCCCTTGCCTTGTCGGCGAACTTCAGGGTGACGATGAACATGCCGGTTTTCCTTCAGACGGTTCGTGATGAAACGGATTGGGGAGCGAGCGGCCGCTCCGAGATATGCGCCTCCAACCACGTCTGCATGGCATCCACTTCGCGGCGGATGAAGGTTTCGTCGCGGAACGCCGTGGCGAGCGTCGATACACCTTGGCTTCGCATCAGGAGATGTAGGGAGAGCGCGTCGGCATCGGTTCCCCGACCCAGAGCGCAGAACTGGCGAGCGAGCCACTCGCGGAACAGGGTGAAAAGTGCGGCGGCGTCGGTTTTGGCGACATGATCGAGCTTGGCGAGTTCGTTGCAGAGCGATCCGACCGGGCAGCCATACGCCATGATCTTCGTTCGGTTGACGATGAGGATATTGATAAAGCTTCGGATTCTGTCGGCAGCTGTCCCGCCTTCAGCCTCCCATGCCTCCAGCATTCTCTGCGTGTTGGCGATACGAAGGGCGATCACCGCGTTGAGAATTTCGTCCTTCGTCTTGAAGTGGTAGTAAAAATTGCCGCGCGACAGGCCCACGCATTCGGCAATATCGGCAAACGACGTTACGTCGTACCCGCGCTCGTAGAAGAGGCGATCAGCGGCGTCTACGATCTGATTGCGTGTGTCCATACCCTTCAATGTGGCAACCCTGTTTGCTGTTGCCCGGGTGCAAAGCGATGGCTTCACGGATTAGGGCAATTGTCCTAATCCTCTTGTAGGACAGTCGACCTAAAATGATCAAGTCCCTGAACCGGAAATTTTCAATCCATTGCGATGTTCGTTTCGGGCGCCCTAGGACCAAGAACTTTGGTGGAGCTGACGCCCTCACACCTCCTCGAAACTCAGCCCCCAATCTTCCTCGCCGTACCACTCCCCCTCCCGGGGCGGCTCCCGCCAGCGCAGGCTGCGCACCTGATAACCCCGGCGAGAACGGAAGGCTTCGGCCAGTCCCTGGTGGCGGCCCGGCGGCACCGGTTGCTGGCCCTCGGCCCAGACGAAGGAAACCGGCTGCAGGAATTTGGCCCCGAAACCTTTTGCGCGGTGGTCGATCATCAGGAAACCCGCGCGGCCGGTAAAGCCGTTCCGCCGGCCGTTGTCGATTGCCGGGAAGCCGAGCGGGAAGAGCGTGCGCCCCGAGACCGCCAGATTATCGATCCAGGCGGCCGGCGGGTGGTCGAGCGCGAAATTGGCGTAGATCACGTCCGCGTCCTCCTTCGGCCATTCGGTCCCGTCGCCGCAGACGAGCTCGACATTTCTGTAATCTGCCAAATTTTGGCGCGCCTTGTCTGCGAGAGCCTCGTCGTATTCGACGGCGACCACCCGGCCCGACGGCCCCACCAGTTCGGCAATGATCGCCGTGTAATATCCGGTCCCGGCGCCGAGATGAGCGACGGTCTCGCCGTCGCGGATGCCGAGCGCGTGAAGGGCCCCGGCATGCAGCGACGGCATGCCGTTGTTGACGCCGCGCGCCGTGTCCAGGCCGACCAGCAGATCCTGGTAGAGAACCAACGGATCAGTCGAGGCGAGTTCGCGGTAATTGCGAAAGTCGTTATAGACCCAGGGCGGCGGGCCGATGAATTGTTCGCGCGGCACCTTGGCGAAAGCGGCGAGGAGCCGGGCGTCTGCACTCACGCTGGCCTTGGCCAGGATCTGGCGGGCGTAGATCTGCCGGTGCAACGGCGGGTTTTCGAAATCCATCCCATTCCTCCGTTCTGACAAGCGATCACTATCGCAAGCCAAGCCGACAGAATCGCGACAGACGATAGGTTCTTCAATGAAATGAATTGGTCCGGCTCAACCTATTCGTTTAAACGGGGGATAACCAGAACAAACATACCGGAAACACCCGCATGACCACCGACATCGCCCCGGCGACAATAGCGAAGAACGAGGATACCCCACGCGGTTTCGCCTTCGGGCTGACGGCCTATTTCCTTTGGGGCTTTCTGCCGTTCTATCTAAAGGCTGTTGCCCATATTCCTTCGCTCGAAGTGCTGGCGCACCGGGCCATCTGGTCGGTGCCGGTTGCCGGAATCGTTCTCCTCATCCTGCGTCGCACCGGCGATCTCAAGGTGGCGGTGCAGAACCCGCGCATGCTTGCCATGGCATGCCTGACCGCCCTGATCATCATGGCGAACTGGGGCATCTATGTATGGGCGGTCGCCGCCGGCCGGGCGCTCGATGCGGCGCTCGGTTATTTCATCAATCCGCTGTTCAGCATCTTTCTCGCAGCCGTCCTGCTCAAGGAAAGACTGGCGCCGGTGCAGCTTGCCGCGATCGGCCTCGTGGTGGTCGCGGTGGCGATCCTCACCTATGACGCGGGCGGATTGCCGTGGGTTTCGCTGGCGCTCACCGTCACCTGGGGGTTCTATGCGCTGTTCCGGAAAACCCTGCCGATCGGCCCAAACCAGGGTTTCTTCCTGGAAGTGCTGCTGATCAGCATCCCTTGTCTGCCCTATGTGATCTGGCTGGAATCGACCGGCCAGGGCCATCTCCTCAATTCGACCGGGTGGGACACGTTCATCCTGATGGCCGCCGGAATCATCACCGCCGCACCGCTGATGATCTATGCCAATGGCGCAAAACTCCTGAAACTCTCGACCATCGGCATCATGCAATACATCGCGCCGACGATGATCTTCCTGATCGCGGTTTTCGCTTTCCACGAGCCGCTCAGCCTGGTGAAGCTCGGGGCCTTTGCGTTGATCTGGGTGGCGCTCGCCGTCTACACCTGGTCGATGCTGAAACAGACGCGCGGCCGATAATCCCTTTCCGGAGCATAAGAATGCAGATCAGCGACATTCCGTTCGGCACGACCGACTGGAGCACGGTGCCCAAGACCGAACACAAGGGCGACACCGGGCTCGCGACCTGGCAGACATGCCATTTTGGGAAGATCCGGGTGCGGATGGTGGAATATACCCCAGGCTATCTCGCCGACCACTGGTGCGTCAAAGGCCATGTCCTGCTCTGCCTCGAAGGCGCGCTGACGACCGAACTCGCCGACGGCCGGGTCTTCGTGCTGAAGCCCGGCATGAGTTACCAGGTGGCTGACGATGCCGAGCCCCACCGCTCCTCGACAGCGGTCGGTGCAAAACTCTTCATCGTCGACTAGAGCTTAAGCACCGGCGCTCAAAGCTTTGAAATGACAGCCTCCTCGCCGCCGGACGGCGGGCGGTCCTCGCCCTGTTCGAGGATCGCCGGAACGATCTCCTCGACATTGGCGATGACAAGCGGCTGGACCAGATGCGCGCGGTGGATGAAACCCTGTTCGCGCATGTGGGTGATGAGGTCGAGCATCGGATCCCAGAAACCGCCGATATTGGCAAATGCCATCGGTTTCTGATGCCGTCCGAGCTGCGCCCACGTCATGATCTCGACAATCTCCTCCAGCGTGCCTATGCCGCCCGGCAGGGTCACGAAAGCGTCAGCGCGCTCGAACATCTTGTGCTTGCGCGCATGCATGTCCTCCGTCACAATCAGCTCGTCGAGCTGGCCGAGCGAATGGCGCGTGGCCTCCATGTCGACCAGGAATTCGGGAATGATGCCGGTGACCTGACCGCCGTTCGACAGAACGCCGGCCGCGACCGCACCCATGATACCCTTGGTGCCTCCGCCATAAACAAGCCGAAGCCCATGGGCGGCGATGGATTTTCCGAGCGCACGGCCGGCCTCGATATAGGCGGGATCGCGTCCCGGCTGCGAACCGCAGTAAACGCAGATGGATCGAATCGGCACAGTTTTCTCCATAAGGCATTTCAAGTGGAGGGCCAAAGCGAGCCCCGGTCGTCAAAATTGACGGGAAATGCCCGGAAGAGCAAGGGTTTATCGTGTGAAAAGCTTGTGAACGCGGGAGGAAAAGGTTAATCCGAATATGCGATGGCTATAGCTGTCGGGAGAGGCATTGATGATGAAAAACCGCGCCGGCTGGCTGGCTCTGATCGTATTGGCTATCGCATCGCTGCTGATGGTGTTCTTCGTGATGCCCGCGATAAACAAGGATTCAAAGCCGATCGGCGACGCGATCAATGCAGCAGGCAATGCCGTCAAGGACGCGGTGACAGAACCGCAGCAGACAGCCAAGGCGCCTGATGCCGCAAAGCCGGCAGCGCCGCAGACGGCCCAGCCCGCAGCGGGTTCCCAGGCGACCTCAACCCAGACGCCCTCCACTCAGGCTGACGCGGCGATGGCGCCGCCCTCCTTCGACGTGCTGCGGGTCGAGCCGGACGG
>NZ_JALBGV010000069.1 GCF_023006505.1 Neorhizobium sp. SHOUNA12A | reverse complement strand
ACCCAGGCTCTGCCACGGGCTTGATGTCCCAAGGGAGGTTCGGTCTCCCATCCGCCACCGCATCTGGCAGTAAATCGCCAAAAGCGGATAAAGGGAAGTTACAAGGGGGGTAGACCCGGAAGAGCAACGTCCATGATGGTATTCTGGACCAATCTACCCTTGCGACATCAGGCGTATCTCGCTCCCCTACCGCTTCAAGCTCCCCAAGATCCCGCGCACGATCGCCCGGCCGACCTGGGTCGCAACCGTCCGGGTCACGCTCTTCATCGCTGCTTCGATGATCGTTTCGCGCTGATAGCCGGAGCGGCGCGGCTGGGCGCGGTTCTGGTCGTTGTCGTCGTCCTTGCCACCGAAGCCCGGCAGGGTCCAGCCGGTCGTCTCGCCCGAACCGGCCGGCGGGGCGGCCTGCAGCTCGTCCTGCGCCTTCCTAGCCGCAGCGGTATCGGCGGCCTGCTTGGCGCGGGCGGCGAGGATTTCGAAGGCGGATTCGCGATCTAGGTCCTCGTCATAGAGGCCGAGCACCGGGCTCTTGTCCATCACCGCCTGCCGTTCCTGGTCGGAAAGCGGGCCGATGCGGCCGGATGGCGGACGCACCAGCGTGCGTTCCACGATCGAAGGCGCACCCTTGCCTTCGAGCGTCGAGACCAGCGCCTCGCCGGTGCCGAGATTGGTGATCGCGGTAGCGCAGTCGAAAGCCGGATTGGGGCGGAACGTCTCGGCGGCGGTCTTCACCGCCTTCTGCTCGCGCGGCGTATAGGCGCGCAGCGCGTGCTGCACCCGGTTGCCGAGCTGGGCGAGCACGGTTTCCGGCACGTCGAGCGGGTTCTGGGTGACGAAATAGACGCCGACGCCCTTGGAGCGGATCAGGCGCACGACCTGTTCGACGCGTTCGGTCAGCACCTTTGGCGCGTCGTTGAAGAGCAGATGCGCCTCGTCGAAGAAAAATACCAGCTTCGGCTGTTCCGGATCGCCCACTTCCGGCAGTTCCTCGAACAGTTCGGAGAGCAGCCACAGAAGGAAGGTCGCGTAAAGCCTCGGGTTCATCATCAGCTTGTCGGCGGCAAGCACCGAAATCTGCCCGTAGCCGGTGTTCGGGTTGGTGCGCATGATGTCTGAAATCTTCAGCGCCGGTTCGCCGAAGAAGTGCTCGGCACCCTGCTGTTCCAGCACCAGCAGCCCGCGCTGGATCGATGCGACCGAGGTTTTCGAGATCAGCCCGAACTGGGAAGACAGCTCTCCCGCATTGTCTGCCATGTAGTTCAGCAGCGAGGCGAAATCCTTGAGGTCGAGCAGCGGCAGGTTCGCCTTGTCGGCGATCTTGAAGGCGATGTTGATGACGCCTTCCTGCGGCTCGGACGCATCCATCAGCCGCGACAGCAGGAGCGGCCCCATCTCGGCGATGGTGGTGCGCACCCGATGGCCCTTTTCACCGAATAGATCCCAGAAGATCACCGGGAACTGTTCGAACTCGTAATCCTGGAAACCGATCTGCTCGGCGCGCTTCAGGAGAAAATCCTTGGCCTCGCCCTTCATGGCGATGCCGGAAAGGTCGCCCTTGATGTCGGCGGCGAAGACGGGCACGCCGGCCTTCGAGAACCCTTCGGCGAGCACCTGCAGGCTTACCGTCTTGCCGGTGCCGGTGGCGCCGGTGACGAGACCGTGGCGGTTGCCAAACTTCAGCTCCAGATATTCAGCCTTGTTGAGCGAATCGTCCGGCTTGCGGCTGCCGCCGATGAAGAGCTTTCCCGTATCGTCCATTCGGTTCCATTCCCTGCAAATTCGTGCGGCTATCCGTCCTTAATAGCAATTCCAGGAAAAGTGTGAAGCGGTTTCCCGCCCGGCATCGCATGAAAACAAAAGGATAGAGCCGTTCAGGTCGGCGAGCGTTTTGCGGGCCTGCGATGCTTTTCATTCGTCCATCGCAATGCTCTCACAAAGCTTTTATAAGCTCGCAGCGGACTGGCAACAACGCTTGAGCGTCGAATCCACCGTGAAAATTGCAAAGCCCCCGTGGCTTGAGTTTATTGGATGGTTGTTTTACGTTGACGTGAACGTCAAAACCTTCAGGAGAGATTGATGAACGAACTGGTTTCCCGCGTCGCCGAGAATGTCGGCATTGCCCCTGACGTCGCCGAAAAGGCGATCGGCATGATGCTCGGTTTCCTACAGCGCGAGGCCGATGACGGCGCGGTTGCCAAGATGATCGAGGCGATCCCGGGCGCTTCCGATCTGGTCGCCAAGTTCAACGGCGAAGGTGCGGGCGGCGGCGGTCTTCTCGGCGGCCTGATGGCAAGCTTCGGCGGCGGCGTCATGGCGCTCGGCCAGCAGCTGATGAGCCAAGGTCTCGGCATGGGCGAGATCACCGGCCTTGCCAAGGAAACCATGGCGGTCGCCCGCGAACACGCCGGCGACGAAGTGGTCGATACGGTCATCGCTTCGGTTCCGGGCCTGTCGCAGTTCGTCTGAGTGAGCGAAGTCAGAACTGAATTTGGGAAGCCGCATTCGATGATTTGCGGCTTTCACGCATTTTACATATTCGGAGGGGAAGTTCCGAAAAACGATTCCAGTATCGAGTTGATTTCGTGGCCTCCGTTGCCTGCAGGCATCTGGGCGTTCAACCATCCGGCAAATGAATAAAGCGCATCGGCATCTTTCTCTTTATCGAAATAACCGTATTTGAGCGCCATATAAACCGCGCCAACAACGTTCTGACGGGGATTTAGTTTGATCTCGGTATTTTCTTCTCGGTATATATAGTTGTTGGAAATGGCGCGCGCTATCGCGGATATCAGACAGTATCGGAAATAACGGGTATTTATTGCCACTGAAAGATATTCGATGAGAGAGGCTGCGGCGAATGTCCGGCTTCTCGCCGTCTCTTTTTTAGATATATTGAAGTATTGTAGATTTCTGAGGCCGCTTTTTATGACGGCATTTTGCACGATCTCGGATTTTGCCCGGTTTGAAGTGAGGAAACGCGCAATGCGGCCTATGCGATAAAGAGCGTCGTCGTTGTCAACAAATCGAGCCGCCCATTCTGCAATATCTACGATAACTTCTTCGGGAAGATCGTGTAGCTTTGACATTTCCTTGGTGACATATACGGCTCTCGCGTCCTGCTTCCAGTGATGGAGCCAAGCAAAAACGGCGTCTCGAATGTCTTCGATATCTCCACCGTTTTCGATCCATGCTCTATAAACAAAATCGGCCGTTTCCAACTGTGTGTTTTGGGCGATCCATGGGTTCAGGAAATCTGTAATTACCGCGTGGTTGCCACCGGCGCTGAGCCATGCTTCATAGACAAACGCTGCTTCAGGTATTGTCCCATATCTTCCAAGCCATGCACGGATCGGTTCCAGAACCACACTGCAATGGCCGCTTGCGTCAAGCCAGGCTTTGTAAACGAATCGCGCTTCTGGCGTCTCCGCGTGTTTTTTAAGTCATGCGCGGATCGGCTCCAAAACCACGTCTTGATGGCCATTTGCATCAAGCCAAGCTTTGTAAATGAATTGTACTTCTGGCGTTTCGGCTCGTTCTTTAAGCCATGCTTGAATAGGCTCGCGAACGAGTTCCGGATCACCACCTGCATCAAGCCAAGCATGGTAAACGAATCGTGCTTCTGGCGTCTCCGCGTGTTTTTTAAGCCATGCGCGGATCGGCTCCAGAACCACGTCTTGATGACCATTTGCATCAAGCCAAGCTTTGTAAATGAATTGTACTTCTGGCGTTTCGGCCCGTTCTTTAAGCCATGCTTGAATAGGCTCGCGAACGAGTTCCGGATCACCACCTGCATCAAGCCAAGCTTGGTAAACGAATCGTGCTTCTGGCGTTTCTGCGTATTCTTTACACCATGCTCGAATAGGCTCGCGAACCGAGCTCTTGTCTCCTCCCGCATAAAGCCACGCCCCAATCACAAAACTGGCTTTGGTGTCATTCGCTGACCGGGCCTGAAGCCAGATTAGGGTAGCCGATTGCAGACCTTGCCAGTCGCCTTCACGCCGCAACATTTCGGCGATGAGGTAATGCGTGTCGCTGCTTGTCGGGGATTGGTAGATGCGACGCAGCGCGGCCTCGCGATACCGCGCCGGAAAAAGTGCGTAGGCGCGTCTCGTCACGATATTGGAGGGGCGGGCATAGTGAACGGCTGCGTCCAGCGGTTCGGCAAGGAGATCAAGTTGGTGGCTTGCCTTTTTATCTTCCGGAAGGTCGGCGGCCTGCTCGGCAATAGACGACAGAGCGATATCCAGCGACCGTTCACGCGCCACAAAGGTTCGCATGTCGTCGAATTTCGCCAGCGCGTCGATCTTCTCGCCGAGACGGAGCAATTGTCCCCCGAGAATGAGGTCGAACACCGGCAGCAATTTGTCTGTGCCCAGCTTGGTTATGCGGTTGACGACCTGAGCTCCGTCGATGTCTCTGAATAGCGGATGCGGCGCAAGGCGGTCCAGTGCGATCCAGGCGGTCCGCAGATCGTCCGACTGCGCGGCCTTGCGAAGTGCGTCAGCGGTTCGAGAAGTTGCATTGGCCGAGGATTCGAGCAGCCAGCGGGCGGTGATCGCATCGGCGAGAATATCGTGGGAGGGGAAAAGGTAGTCTCCGTCGAATTCGATCCAGCGGTCCGTCTCAAGCTCGGTCAGAAATGCTGCGGTTTCCCCGCCGCCATCGACCAGAGCATCGCGTTTGGAGCGCGACATCGGTAGCGAAAGCGCCAGTTCCGAAAGGGTACTCAAGCCATTGGCCGTTGCCGGATGGCGTTGCAGCAATATGGAAAGGCGCCGTCTTGCCCAAGCCTGGAAATCCTGCAATCCGGTCAGAGCCCCGAACTGGTCTGCAAATCGCTCCCGATGGTGCTGAAAAAGAAAGACTGCGAAAGAGGCCAAGGCCGGCATTCCGGTGCAGAGCTTTTCCATGGCCCGGGCATCGGGAATCTTGCCGAATTCGAGAATTTGCCGCGTCACCCAGGCGGCAAAGGCTGGTTCGTCCTTTCTCCGCGATGCCATGTCCACGACGTGGGGAGACAGATCGGCGAGCGCGTCCTCCACCTGACCCTGCGCGCTTGAACGGCAGGTGGCGATGAGGCGGAAGCGGTGCTGAGTTTGACCCGCCAGGATCGGCAGGCGTCTGGCAATCTGTTCGAGAGCCGATTGCGCCTCGGCATAGTCGATCAAAAGCACGATCGTCGCCGGTGTAATAAACGCCTTCAGAAGCTCCTCGAGGCTGCCGGCCGTCGCGTCGCGGTCCAGCTTGAAAACCTGCGTTGCATCGTTTTCACGCTCTTTGATGCCTTCGGCAATTTCGTATGCAAGGCGGGTCTTTCCCGCGCCGCCGGGACCGGCGATCAACAATGTGCTCGTCTCTTCGAGACCGCCGAGACGTGCGACGAATATGTCTTCGCTGTCGATATCGATCGCCGCGTCGGTTTGGGCAAAACGGCTTCGGGAGAAATAGGGCAGGGTCGCACCTCGCAGGAAGCCGCGGAAACTGTCCGCCTTTTCCCGCTCTGCCTCAAAAAGGGAAAACCCGGCCGGCAATCCACCGAACCACCGGAAGGCGAGCGCAGGTTTCTCCTTGAGGGCACGGTCGAAATGGTCCCATGTCTTGACGGAAATTCCGGTCGGCAGCGCAAGCGCCGCCAGGCCGGAAATGCCCCTGCCGTAAAGCGTGCCGAAGAATGCCTGAATTTCCGACTGGAGAGCTTTCTCATCCTGCTTGCTGAGCGGACATGAAACGCAGAATGAGTATTGGGTGACAGGACAACTGGCATCCAGCCAGAGACGATAGGGAGAATGCGGTTTTTTTTTAGGATCGCTGTGCAGCCCCGGCAGATTGCGATCCAGATTGTCCGCCACGTCCCGCCACCGTGCCCGGACCGATTTGAACTCGCCGTCACCGACGAACTTGCATTCCGCTATATGGGTCTGCGCGGTGCCGGGATTCGAATCTATCAGGTCGATCGCTCCGTCGCGGCCTTTTGCGAGGCGTCTCTTCAGCCCCTTGTCTTCACCTGCAAGCGCAAGGCATTCAAAAACAAACGCTTCGAAGTCGTGGCCGTCCCCCTCCAGCTTTCTCTGCCGGTTTCCGAACTTTCGATCCAACGCTCCCATATTTGACCTAATTGAAAATAGATTCACATAGTCGAATTCCATTCGTTGCCGATCAACTGAGCCTAGTCAACTAAAAGATGCGCCGTTCGGTCGCACACGGAATTCTGCACCGAAAAGCCCTTGACTGTTCGCCGTTTAGGGCACATCTCACACGCGAGTGACGCCCGACCGGGCGCCACTCTTTCAAAGGACAATTGAGATGAACCCCGACAGTCGAAGTTCGACGTCATCATACCGACCCGTCTCTGCGGGGCTCTAGTCCTTCTCGATAAGGATGCGCGCTCCGAAGGGACCGATGGTCCGAAAAGGAGCCGTCATGCTGCGCATCCATGCCTATGACCTTGATCGCCTTGTTTCCGTCGCTTCCGACGTGCCTGCCGTTGCCGCAGCACCAGCGGCATCCGACGTGTCGGCACCCGTAACGCCCGACCTTGCAACGTCCGATCTTGCAACGCCCGTCCCCGTAGAACCCCCCATCGTCTGGTACGACCTTGTCAGCCCCACATCCGAGGAAGAGCGCGCCGTCGGCGAGCGTCTCGGCATTACCGTGCCGACCATGGACGAGATGGAGGACATCGAGCTTTCCGCCCGACTCTATCAGGAGGACGGCGCCGAGTTCATGACCATGACGGTGCTGACCAGGCCCGATGCAGGCACGCCGCGAAAGGTTCCCGTCACCTTCATCGTCAAGGGCCAGGTTCTGGTCACTGTCCGATATGCCGAGCCGCGCCCCTTCGACGCCTTCATGGCGCGCGCCCGCAAGCCGAACGGAACGGGCCTGCATTGCAGCTACGGCGAACTGATCATGACGGGGCTGATCGAGGCGATCATCGACCGCATGGCCGATACGCTGGAACGGCTCGGCACCGAGATCGACCAGATTTCCCAGGAGGTCTTCTCGACCAAGGCCGCCAAGGCCAACGCGAAGACGCGCGACCTGCAGGACCTCATCCGCGAGGTCGGTCAGAAGGGTGAGTTCATCACCGTCGTGCGCGAAAGCCTCGTCAGCGTCTCCCGCGTTGTTGCCTATTATGCGGCGCTCGACGGTGTCGACCGCAAGCTGACCAAGGAACTGCGCCAGCGCCTGAAACTGCTGCAACGGGACGCCACTTCGCTTGGCGATCACTCCGCCTTCCTGTCCGGCAAGATCAATTTCCTGCTGGATGCGACGCTGGGGCTGATCAATCTCGAACAGAACCAGATCATCAAGATCTTCTCGGTCGCCTCCGTCGTCTTCCTGCCGCCGACCCTGGTCGCCTCGATCTACGGCATGAACTTCGCCAACCAGCCGGAACTGCAATGGACCTACGGCTACCATATGGCGATTGCCATGATGATCGTCTCGATGGTCCTGCCGTATCTCTATTTCAAGCGGAAAGGCTGGCTGTGACCAGGGAAGGCCTCCGGATGTTTCCGGGGGCCTTTCTCATCTCCTGGCGAGCCATGCCTTCAGGACGTCGTTGATACGGGACTGCCAGCCCGGTCTACCGGCTCTGAAACCTTCCAACACATCTGCGTCCAGCCTGATCGTCGTCGACACCTTGGTCTGCTCGCTTTTGGGACGGCCACGGACGACCGGTGCCGACGTCAGCTTTTCGGCCCACGGGCTTTCCGTCAAATCCGGCGCGTCATCGTCAATGGCCAGCGAGTCGCGGGCCATAGGCTTTTTGCTCTCGGTCATTGGCTTTCCTCAGAAACAAAAAACGCGCCGGAGATTTCCGGCGCATCATGTCAGCTTGTCAGCGAAGATCAATTATCCCATTCCGGGGCCAGATGCCCCGGGTTGACGATACGGCCAGTCGGCTTGGCAAGCGCGTGGATCGCCTGCATCTCGTCTTCCGCCAGCGCGAAATCGAACACGTCGAAGTTTTCCGGCAGGCGGGAAACGGTCGCGGTCTTGGAAAGCGCGATCACGTCCTTCTGCTGGATGGCCCAGCGCAGCGTCACCTGCGCGGCCGTCTTGCCGTGCTTGGCGCCGATATCCTTCAAGACTGCGTCGCCCGGCACCGCGCCGTTCGCCATCAGGTAATAGGCGGTCAGCGACATGCCGTGCTCGGCGACTTCGGCCAGAACCTTCGTCTGGTCGAGATAGGGATGGTATTCCACCTGGTTGGTGGCAAGCGGTGCATCCGAGAGCTTCACCGCTTCGGCGATCAGCGCGACGGAAAAATTGGAGACGCCGATATTCTTCACCTTGCCAGCCTTTTTAAGCGCGTTCAACGCACCCATGCGGTCGGCGAGCGGCATTTCGCTCTGCGGCCAGTGGAGGAGAAGCAGGTCGACATAGTCGGTCTTCAGCTTGGCCAGGCTCTCGTCCACCGAGGCGATGAAGGCGTCATGGCCGACGCGGTCGACCCAGACCTTGGTGGTGAGAAAGATGTCGGCGCGCGGGATGCCGGACTTGGAAAGCACATCGCCGACGGCTGCCTCGTTCTTGTAGATCTGCGCGGTATCGACATGGCGGAAACCGAGCTTCAGGGCCTCCGGCAGCACGCGGGCGACGTCTTCGTCGGGCATGCGGAAGGTGCCGAAACCGAGGGCGGGAATGTTGGCGCCATTGGCGCTGACTGTGAACATATTGAACTCCTGAAGGGAAAGCCCGGCAAACGGCCGGGCCAAATGAGGCCCGTATTACATGGACCGATTCTGTGACGGATCAACCACCCGAGTTTTCGGGTAGCGTCAGCCGGCGATGGGCGGGTTAAGGCGGGCAAAGCCTTCCTGGCGCCGATAGGGGAAATGCGGGTAGGGGGCGGTGACAGTGCTTGCCGCATCGAGCCTGGCGATCTGCTCCGGTGTCAGCGACCAGCCGACGGCCCCGAGATTCTGGCGAAGCTGTTCCTCGTTGCGGGCGCCTATGATCACCGAGGAGACGGTCGGGCGGCTGACAAGCCAGTTGATCGCCACCTGCGGCACCGTCTTGCCCGTCTCGTCCGCCACCACCTGCAACGCATCGACCACCCGGTAGAGCAGTTCGTCTTCGACAGGCGGGCCGAAATCCGCCGTCTCATGCAGGCGGCTGCCTTCCGGAAGCGGTTTGCCGCGGCTGATCTTGCCGGTGAGCCGTCCCCAGCCGAGCGGGCTCCAAACCAGCGCACCGAGCCCCTGGTCCATGCCCAAGGGCATCAGGTCCCATTCGTAGTCGCGGCCGACCAGCGAATAATAGACCTGGTTCACGACATAACGCGTCCAGCCATGTTTCTCGGCGGCGGCGAGCGATTTCATGATCTGCCAGCCGGAGAAGTTCGAGACGCCGATATAGCGCAGCTTGCCATCCTTCACGAGCTGGTCGAGCGTCGAGACGACCTCTTCGACCGGCGTCGAGGCGTCGAAGGCGTGCAGCTGGAAAATGTCGATATGGTCGGTGCCGAGCCGTTTTAGCGCAGCATCCACCGCGCCGATCAGCCGGGAACGAGAGGAACCCCAGTCACTCGGCCCGTCGCCGGTCGGCAAGCTGGCCTTGGTGGAGATCAGCACTTGGTCGCGCCGACCCTTGATCGCCTCTCCCAGCACCTCTTCCGAAGCGCCGGCCGAATAGACGTCGGCGGTGTCGAACAGGTTGACGCCGGCCTCGAGGCAGATGTCGACGAGGCGGCGGGCTTCCTCGACGTCGGTCGTGCCCCAGTGGCTGAACAGCGGTCCGGAGCCGCCGAACGTGCCGGCTCCAAAGCTCAAGACCGGCACTCTGAGGCCGGATTGTCCGAGATTGCGGTATTCCATGGTCGTGATCCTTCGGTGTGTCGGTTATTCGGCCGGGCAGGAGAGGGCGGGTGCGCCGCTGATGGCGGTCTCGCGCTTGTCCAGCCGGATGGCGAAGAGGGCGACGGCAAGCGCTGCGAGCGGTACGAGGCCGGCGATCAGGGTGACCGAGCCGAGACCGGGGCCATGGTCGATGACCACGCCGCCGAGCCAGGCGCCGATCGCATTGCCGAGGTTGAAGGCGGCGATGTTGAACGACGAGGCAAGCCCCTGGCCGGCACCCTCGGCCTTCTGCAGCACCCAGATCTGAAGCGGCGAGACGGTGGCGAACGCTGCGGCGCCGAACAGGCCGATGGCGATGACGGCCAGCACCGGCTGGTGGATCGCCGCCGTCAGCGCCAGCAGCACGACCGAGAGCGCGATGAGGCTGGCGACGATGGTCGGCACCAGATGACGGTCGGCAAGCCACCCGCCGGCCAGATTGCCGATCACCAGGCCGCCGCCGAAGACAAGCAGGATCGGCGAAACGGCGGCTTCCGAAAAGCCGGTGATCTGGGTCAGGATCGGCGCGATATAGGTGAAGCCCGCAAACACGCCGACCCAGCTCAGCACGGTGATCAGAAGCCCGAGCAGAACCGAGCGGCGGCCGAGCACGGCAAGCGCGCCCTGCGAGTTCGCTGCCTGATTGTCCGTGGTCTTGTCCTTCGGGACGAACAGCGCGATGACAGCGAGCGCCACGAGGCCGATCAGGGTGACGGCAAAGAAGGTCGAGCGCCAGCCATACGCCTGGCCGAGCCAGGTGCCGAAGGGCACGCCGAGAATATTGGCGACCGTCAGCCCGGTAAACATGATGGCGATGGCCGAAGCCTTTTTGTTCGGGGCAACCAGGCTGGTGGCGACCACCGAACCGACGCCGAAGAACGAGGCATGCGCGAACGCGGTCAGCACCCGGGCGGCCATCAGCGTCCAATAGTCGGGTGCCAGCGCACAGGCGAGGTTGCCGACGGTGAACACCACCATCAGGCTCATCAGCAGGGTCTTGCGCGACCATTTGCCGGTCAGCATGCCGAGGATGGGCGCGCCGACGACGACGCCGAGCGCGTAACCGGAGATCAACAGGCCGGCGGCCGAGATCGATACGCCGAGATCTTTGCTGACGTCGATCAGCAGGCCCATGATGACGAATTCGGTGACCCCGATGCCGAAGGCACCGGCCGTCAGCGCGTGGAGAGCGAGAGGCATTGGCTTGGATCCTTGTCCTTGGGAGGAAGGAATGGAGTTTGATGCACCGCAATATCGTCACCTCGGACTTGCGTGTGTAGCCGCGTAAGCGGATAATCATTTGTGAATTGAAATCACAGGTGACATTGATGGTGGAGCAAGACCGCCCCCCTCTGGCCTGCCGGCCATCTCCCCCTCGGGTGGGGAGATTGGCTGGGCGCCTGCTCACCGCTCTACACTCGACGTCTCATCCGGGGCGCCGACCAACCAGGGGACGACGGTTTGTTTGGAAGCGGCGATCGCGCCACTTGTGATCTCCCCACCCGTGGGGGAGATGGCCGGCAGGCCAGAGGGGGGCGCCGCGGCAGAACGGTCATGATCGGAAATTGAAAGCGAGGATCGAACACGATGGACAACCGCGCCGGAGAAATGGAAGTCTTTGCCCTGGCCGCCGAGCTCAAGAGCTTCTCGGCCGCCGGTCGCAAGCTAAAGCTCTCCCCCTCCGCCGTCAGTAAACTCGTCACCCGGCTGGAGGACCGGCTCGGCACCCGCCTGGTGGTCCGTTCCACCCGCATGCTGCAGCTGACGCCGGAGGGCGAGACCTATCTGGCGCGGGCACAGCGCATCCTGGCCGAGATCGCCGATACGGAGGAAATGGTCTCCGGCGGCGGGCGGACGCTGCCGCGCGGGCCGCTGTCGATTAACGCTTCGGTCGGCTTCGGAGAACGTTATGTCCTGCCGCTGACCTGCGAGTTTCAGCAGCTTTTCCCCGATATTCAGCTCGATATCACCCTGACCGACGATATCGTCGATCTCATTCGCGAACGGGTCGACATCGCCATCCGCCACGGGCCGATGCGCAACTCGTCGCTGATGGCGCGAAAGCTCGGCGAGAGCCGCCAGGTGGTGATCGCCTCGCCCGGTTATCTGGAGCGCCACGGCGTGCCGAAGACGCCAGCCGAGCTCATCCATCACAACTGCATCAATTTTAATTTCCGGCGGGCGGTCGAAGGCTGGCCTTTTCGTGATCCGAAAACCGGCAGCCGGGAGCTGTTGCCGGTTTCCGGAAACCTGAAGGCGAGCAACGGCTCGATCATCCGGCAGTTCTGCCTGGATCATCTCGGCATCGGCCGGGTCGGGCGTTTCCATGTCGAACCGGATATCGAGGCCGGCCGGCTCGTGCCGGTTCTGGAGGATTTCAATCCCGAAGATATCGAGGAAATCCATGCCGTTTACGCCGGCCATGAGCACCTCGCCCTGCGCATTCGCACCTATATCGACTTTATCGCGGCACGACTTTAAGAGACCGCCCCGGTCACGTTGATCGGCAAACGTGTCTTTCAGGCCACAGTTTCGCCTTGCATTGGTCAATTTTGCCACCCACATCGGCTGGATTAGGAGAATCTAATCCCATGAATGACCAGCTGAATGAAATCATCGCCCGGATACGGGCGGAGGTGGCTGCCGGTTCGGCCGATCGCTCGCATGTCGCCATGTCGATGGAGGACCTGCTGCTGCTTGTTCAGAACTTTGAAAGCCTCCGTTCCGAGCGGGAGGAGCTGCGCCGCAGGGCGGAGCTGCATGCCGACGTGATCGAGGCGGTGAGGGTTTTTATGGAAGCCTATCGCGACAAATACAAGAACTACGGCAGCGGCGGCGTGCGCCCAAGTGCAGTCCTGCGCCACGAGGTGTGGCGCGTCTATGCTGCGATGCGCGGTCTGCCGATCGCCAATGACAGCATGTTCTGAAGCCCGCTACTGCCGGTGACCCATCCTAGTCCCGATCCGGTGCGCCGAGCGGGAAGAACGAGCGGTAAGGCCGCGCCTCGTCCACCGCGCGCGCAAAAGACGGCCGGGCGAGCAGCCGCTTGCGATAGGCCCGCACATGGGCGAACTGCTCGCCGATCCGGTGCGTCCAGTCCGCATAGAAGAGGGCGGGCGCCGCGGCGCAGTCGGCGAGGCTGAATGCCCCTCCGGCCGCCCATTCCCGGTCCGCCATGCGCTGGTCGAGCCAGCCATAGGCGGCGTCCAGCATGTCGCGGGCTTCCTGCACGCCATAGGGATCGCGGCTCTCTTCCGGGCGGATGGCGTTGAAGACGACCTTCTGCTGTGGGATGGAGACGTAGTTGTCGAAAAAGCGGTCCATCATCCGCACATCGAGCGCCGCGTCCGCGTCGTCCGGGATCAATTTTACCGGGCCGGGATAAT
Source organism: Neorhizobium sp. SHOUNA12A (assembly GCF_023006505.1). Classification (GTDB taxonomy): domain Bacteria; phylum Pseudomonadota; class Alphaproteobacteria; order Rhizobiales; family Rhizobiaceae; genus Neorhizobium. The sequence goes on along the minus strand of NZ_JALBGV010000069.1, from coordinate 20,001 downwards.
GCTGGCCGAGATATTCGATGATGATCGAGGATTCGAAGACCCGTTTCTCGCCGTCGATCAGGATTGGAAAACGCTTCACCGGCCACATGCTGCAGAGATCCTGGTAAGCCGAAGGATCCTCCGGCCCGAGCATGCGGGTGTCGAAGTCGGTGCCGTTCTCATAGAGCGCGGTCAGCACCTTCTGGCAGTAGGACGAGAATGGATGTGAATACAGAACCGGACGCATGACGGCCTCCCATAACCGATTGCGAATTGAAACTGGTTTAGGAATAGCTCAGCCGATTGCTTTTTGCAACTGGTTTTGTGGTGAGGCGATTTCAAACCTCTTCTGACGAGATCGCCAGCCCCCTCTGGCCTGCCGGCCATCTCCCCCACGGGTGGGGAGATCACATGCGGCTCGACCTTCGCCCAATATTGGCCTGCGCGGAATAGTAGCGTCTGTTTCTTGGGAGACGCCGGCGCTCCCAGCCGATCTCCCCACCTGTGGGGGAGATGCCCGGCAGGGCAGAGGGGGGCTGACACGGCACGACCTCTCCCATTTCCCGCCTCACGCCCCGACCGCAACCGCCTCCCGCACATGCATCACCCGGATCTCCTTCGCCACCATCTCCTGCAACCGCCAGAGATTGCGGTCGCGGATGCCGAATTCGGCGAGATGCACGACGGTATTGTAGAGGTATTCGGCACAGGAGCCCCGATGCCCGCAGGCGCGCGCCAGAACCTTTGCGACCTCGTCGAGCGGCAGCAGCGGCCGGACGATGCGCTTGCTGGTGCCGCCGACCCAGAAGGTCAGCGCCCGCACGGTCTCGCCGGCCTGGGTGCGGACCGGCAGCCAGCGGAACGAGGCGAGGCTGTCGCGATGGCTGACTTCACGGCGTAGCGCTTTTTCGATCTGGACGCGCTTGTCGTCGTCGGCCACCCGATAGATCACCCCATCGCAGCGGCCGCCGCGCGACAGCATCATCATCAGCCCCGGCTGTGCCGGCGAGCCGCGACCGCGCTCGATTCTCAGCGAAAAGGAGCGATGCCAGCCGAACGCGGCGGCCCGCTGGCAGGCGATGCTATCGAAGCCCGGCTTCCAGATCAGCGAGCCATAGGCGAACACCCAAAGCGGATCCTCGCCGATTTCCGCGGCCAGCCGATCGGCGATCTCGATGAAATCGTCGTCGGTCAGCGGCTCCCATGTGGCCGGCTGCCCGGGATCGATCTCCTCGCGAAAGCAAAGGTCGACCAGGTCCTGCGTCAGCGACAATGTGGATGGTTTCGGCATGGCTTCGAACGGCTTTTCGGGCAGGACGACGAAAACGGGAAGGGTCGAGAGTGCAAGCCGAACCGGCCCGAGTCAACCATTTTGCTGCGTTGCGGCTACGCGCCGGGTGCGTCAAGCTGGAGAACCGCCGACGTCGCCGCGATGCGAAAAGTCGGCCTGGTGCCACGAAATGGTCACGGAACATTTCCAGCATGAACCTTTCTTGAAGGGCTGGCAGCCAAGGAGCGATGATCATGGACATGACCACCGAAGCCCCCCGGGAGAGGATGCGGGTAAAACACAAGTGGCTCGACCTCAACGGCATCAAGGTGTTTTACCGGGAGGCGGGCAGGGCCGGTGCACCCGTGCTTCTGCTGCCGCATGGCTATCCGTGCTCGTCCTATGAATTCCGCGAATTGATGCCCCGGCTTGCCGATCGATGGCATCTGGTCGCGCCGGATTTTCCGGGCTCGGGCTACACCGACACGCCCTCCGGCTTTGCCTATGATTTCGATGGTTTCACCGGCTTCCTGGACGAGTTCACGCAAACGCTCGGTCTCGACCGTGTCGCGCTCTACCTCCACGATTTCGGGTCGCAGATCGGTCTGCGCCTGGCGATCCGGCACCCGGAGAAGATCGCCGCGCTGATCATCCAGAACGGCGATATCTATGAGGACGCGCTTGGTCCCAAATATGCCGCCCTGCAGGAATTCTGGCGCAACCCGACCGAGGAAGGCCGCCGCAAGATCGCCAGCGTCGTCAACGAGGAGGGTTTCAGGGAGGAGTTCCTCAACGAAGTGCGGCCGGAGATCGCCGAACGCATCTCGCCCGACCTTTGGAAACTGCATTGGGCCTTGATGGACGAGCCGCGGCGGCAGATCGCGGTCGATGTCATCGCCGGGCTGCGCGAGAACGTCGCCTGGTTTCCGCGTTATCAGCAATATCTGCGCGATCGCCAGCCGCCGACCCTGATCGTCTGGGGTCCCCAGGACGGCTACATGCCGGAAAAATCCGCCCGCGCGTTCCTGCGCGACTTGCCGAGGGCGGAACTTCATCTTCTCGATGGTGGTCATTGGCTGCTGGAAACCAATCTCGACGAGGTCGCCCCGCTCATCCGCGACTTCCTTGGCCGGGTACATTCCGGTTGAGGGCCGGGGGAGAGTTTTTGATGCGTTGGCTTTTTATCGCGGTGCTGATGATCCTGGTCGGTTGTGTCCTCAGCATCATCTGGATGAATGATTCTGGTCTCGGCCGGATCGAAGTCACGCAGCCCCAGGCGCAAAACCCGCTGGCCCCGCCGCCGGGCACCCCTTGAAGCCGCCGAGCACGCCTTGAAGCCGCCCTTCAGGCTTTCACTGCGACGATGAAGAACCGCGGGAAGCGCAACAGCACCCGCCCGTCGGCCATCGGCGGGTAGGCCTTGGCAATGCGGGCGGTATAGTCGGCCGCAAAGGCTTCGGCATGAGCAGGGCCGGCGGCGTCGAGATAGGGGCGGAGCCCGGTCGCCTTGACCCATTCGACGATCGCATGCGCATCGCCAAGCGGATGGTAATAGACCGTGTGCCAGACGTCGACGCGAACTGATTTAGGCACCAGCCGGTCGAAATAGGCGGTCGGCTGCGGCAGCACCGGCCGGCGAACCCTGCCGCCTTCGAAGGCTGCCTTCCACGGGCCGGCGGCACCGGTCTCCTCCATCAGCGTGTGGCTGGGTTCGGAGAGGTTGTCCGGCATCTGCACGGCCAGCACGCCGCCAGGCGCCAGGTGGTCCATCAGCCGGGCGAGCACGGAAATATGGTCCGGCACCCATTGGAAGACGGCGTTGGCGTAAAGCAGGTCGGCCGGCTCTTCCGGCACCCAGGTCTTCAGATCGGCCTTGGTGAATTGCGTGCCGGGCAGGCGCTTGCGCGCCGCCGTCAGCATGTTGTCGTCACTGTCGAGGCCGGTGACATTGGCGGCCCCGAACCGTGCCGCGATCAGCTCCGTAGAATTGCCCGGACCGCAGCCGAGGTCATAGGCGCGAGCCACTGAGGCAAGCGGCACCTGCGCCAGAAGATCGCGCGCCGGCCGCGTCCGCTCGTCCTCGAATTTCACATATTGCTCCGCAGACCATGCCATTTCCAGCTTCCTTCGATCTTGTCTCGCTGAAACATGCCACTCCGGCACCCCGGTCTCCATGGTCAAAAATATCAATTTTTGTGATGATCCATCTCATATTATCGCTTGACCTCGGTGGCGGCCCCGGACTTCACTCACCCTCAATTTTGAAGCGCCTCACGCGAATGACCCCGGAATGACCAAGGAGATCGCCATGCCCGTCAACACAGCCCCGCGTACCACCACCTGGACGTTCGTGGACAGCGAATGGCTGGAGGGCAATCCGAAGCTGATCGGACCGACCTCGCATGCCATGTGGCTCGGCTCCACCGTGTTCGATGGCGCCCGCTGGTTCGATGGCATCGCGCCGGACATCGACCAGCATTGCCAGCGCGTCAACCGCTCGGCCAGGAACATGGGCATGCAGCCGGTGATGCAGCCCGAGGAGATCGAGGCGCTCGCCTGGGAAGGCGTCAAGAAGTTCGACGGCAAGACGGCGATCTACATCAAGCCGATGTACTGGTCGGAACACGGCATGCCCTACAGCGTCGTCACCGCCGATCCCGAATCGACCCGCTTCGCGCTCTGCCTGTTCGAGGCGCCGATGCAGACCGCCAAACCCTCGTCGCTCACCGTCTCGCCCTATCGCCGCCCGAACCCGGAAGTGGCGATGACCGGCGCCAAGACCGGCAGCCTTTATCCCAATAGCGGCCGTATGATCATGGAAGCGCGCAACCGCGGCTTCGACAATGCGCTCGCCCGCGACATGAACGGCAACGTCGCCGAAACCGCGTCCTCGAACATCTTCATGGTCAAGGACGGGGTGATCATGACGCCGGTCGCCAACGGCACGTTCCTTGCCGGCATCACCCGCTCGCGCGTCATCAACCTCCTGCGCCTCGGCGGTTTCGACGTGCGCGAGATGACGCTGACGGTCGAGGATTTCATGGATGCCGACGAGATCTTCACCTCCGGCAACTATTCCAAGATCGTGCCGGTCAACCGTTTCGAGGAACGCCAGCTCCAGGAAGGCCCGGTCGCCCGCAAGGCGCTGGAACTCTACATGGACTGGGCCCGCTCCCCCGGCGACGAGGCCTGAAACCTCCAGGCGGCGGCGTGTGAGGCAGGCGATAAGTTAGAATTCGTCGTCTTCGACGTCGTCCGCGCCGGTAAGGCTTTTGCCACCATAAAGAATACGAGCAATCGTGACGGTATTCTCATCCACGCGGAAGGCGATGGTTGCCTTTCGGCGATACCCCACGAGCCTCAAGCCCGGCTCTACGTCGTTGCGGAGGGTTCCCCGTTTGGGGAAAGTGCTGAAGCCATTGCAATGGTCAATGATCCTGCGGATATAAGCACGCGCGAAATCATCTCCGGTCTTGCCTGACAGGTAATCGAACAGATCGGCCAGATCCAGACGCGCTTCGAGGGAGAGGATGACTGAATATTTCATGCACCGATCGATCTTCGATCCCTGGTCTGCATGTATTCTTCAAGTTCTTTTCTCGTCTCTTCAATCGTGCGCCCCCTGCTGGGATCGGCATCATGCGCTCTCAGCGCCGGCACGACCTCATCCCGCAGCCAGCTCTCTATGCCCGCATCATGGTCCGCCAGATACCGCAATCCTTCGGCGACCACCTCGCTTTCGTCAGCAAATTCGCCGGACGCGACTTTCTTCTGGACGAGTTCGGCCATGTCTTCCGACAGGGAGATGGTAATCGATCGGTTCGGGCGCATCGGTCTGTTCCTGTTCTCGGGCAAGCCTATCACAATCGGGCAAGGCGCGCTATTTCGCTCTCACACCTTGTCAGGCCATTCCTGGGCGCCATGCTGGACGAAAAGCACTTCCACCTGGTTTTCCGTCACACGATAGGCGACGACGTAAGGCGTGCTGACGATCACCAGCTCGCGCGTGCCGCTGATTTCACCGAGGCGCCCGATAAATGGATTGTCCGATAGCAGCCGGGTGGTCTTCGAGTGGATCTCGTGCACGACGCGGGCTGCCGCGCGCGGGTTACGCTCGCCGATATAATCTCCGATGCTTGCTAATTCTCGTAGATAGCGCCGGGTGAAAACGATCCGCACGGGAAGCTTAAGCCGGCCCGTACTTGGTCAACACGGCAGCGATTTCCGCCTCCGTCGCGAAACTGCCGTTGTCTGCGTCGGCAAGCCCTGCCTCCACCCCAGCGATCCACTTTTCCTGCCAGGCGAGCGAGCGACCGTGAGCCAGCGCGTCTTCGATGATCTGCCCGCGCGTCAGCCTGGAGCGGGCCGCGAGCTGGTCGACACGGCGGCTGAGGTCCTCGGAGATTTCGGCGTCGTTCTTCATGAGATAAGTCTGCCATATTCCACGTGCGGCCGCCAGTCTGGCCGGTCGTATGTCCTCCCCTCACACAAGCCGGACCGCGGCCGTGCCGATGATGATCATCGAGACGGCGATCATCAGGGGTTTGACCGGCAGGTAGCGGACGATGAAGGCGCCGATCGGGGCGGCCAGGATGCCGCCGAGGATGAGGCCGAGGGCAGAAGAGAGTTCCGACCAGCCGAGCGCCATGATGAAGGTTGCGGAAATCAGGGTGGTGACGGCGAATTCGGTGAGGTTGGTGGAGCCGATCACCTTCTTCGCGTCGTGGCCGCGGCCGAGCAGCGAACTGGTGACGATCGGCCCCCATCCGCCGCCGCCCATCGCATCGAGCAGTCCGCCAGCGCCGCCGACATAAGGCACGATCCAGTCGCGCACGTCGCGCGGAAACTTCGGCTGAAAGGCCTTGTAGAGGATGAACAGGCCGATGGCGATCAGGTAGACCGAGACGAAGGGTTCGATCGCCTTGCCGTCGATATTCGACAGAACATAGGCGCCGATCGCCCCGCCGATCATACCGGCCGGCGCAAGCCTTGCCACCAGCCGCCAATCGACGTTGCGGTTATAGAGATGCGACAGTCCCGAGGCGGCGGTGGTGAAACACTCCGTCACGTGGGTCATGGCGCTTGCAGCCGCGGGCGCGACGCCGATGGCAAGCAGACTGGTCGTCGTCAGCACCCCAAAGGCCATGCCGAGCGCCCCGTCGACGACCTGTGCGAAGAAGCCTATGGCAACGAAGATCAGGAAATCAGACGTCAGGAAGTCGAGCGACATGCAGCCTCCTCTTTGCCACGGGCGTTCGCTTTCAATCCGCAGGCGTGAAGAAAGGTTCCCGTTTTACCCGCGCGGGAAGGTCGCCAGACGAGCGGAAAAATTGTCGGCCCATCGTCGTGGTCGCGCATCTGCGCCGCCTGATCCGGTGAGACTATTTCACTGTCAGCTTGTCTGCGGAGATTTGGCCGCCGATCTCGGCCTTGCGGGTCTTCTTGTCGAAGGCGCAGATCGTGCTGATCGTCACGTTGGCGCCGACCGCCTTGCCGGAGACGATGGCGAGCCCGTAGCTCTGGCTGCCGAAGGGATCGACCAGTGCCTTGCCGTTCTCGATCAGCCCTTTGGCGGCGGTCACGCAGGCCTTGGCCACCTCCGAGCGGAAGTTGGACCAGGCGTCGTCCGAGGCGGCGTGCGTAACGGTGACGCCGGATGCGAGGAGGACGGCGGCAAGAGCAAAAGTGGTCTTCATCAAACGGGCTCCGAATCGTGATCTGGCCCGTTTCTTGTATCTCGAAATTTCAGCAAGTTCTTGACCCGATTGGCTTGATTTTTGGCAAAGTTACCGTTGCCTCTTGGGCCTTGCGCTCCTATGTTCCCGCACGACGCTTTACCCAGGTATCTGCCGAACCCAGGTAGCTATCGAACAAGGAGTAGACCAATGGCTTTCGAACTTCCCGAACTCCCCTACGACTACGAAGCCCTTTCGCCCTTCATATCGAAAGAGACGCTCGAATTCCACCACGACAAGCATCACAAGGCTTATGTCGACAACGGCAACAAGCTCGCTGCCGAAGCCGGCATGGCTGATCTGTCGCTCGAGGAGGTCGTCAAGAAGTCCTTCGGCACCAACCAGGGCCTCTTCAACAACGCTGCCCAGCACTACAACCACGTCCATTTCTGGAAGTGGATGAAGAAGGGCGGCGGCGGCACCAAGCTGCCGGGCAAGCTCGAGGCGGCGGTCGCCTCCGATCTTGGCGGCTACGACAAGTTCAAGGCTGACCTGATCGCCGCCGGCACGACGCAGTTCGGCTCCGGCTGGGCCTGGCTTTCCGTAAAAGACGGCAAGCTCGTCATCTCCAAGACCCCGAACGGCGAGAACCCGCTGGTTCACGGTGCAGAGCCGATCCTCGGCGTCGACGTCTGGGAACATTCCTATTACATCGACTACCGCAACGCCCGCCCGAAATACCTCGAAGCCTTCGTCGACAGCCTGATCAACTGGGACTACGTCCTCGAGCGCTACGAAGCCGCCACGAAGTAGTTCTCCGAAACGGGGGTTCTCGACTTTGTCGAGGACCCCCGCAAAAGAATTCAAGCGACTAGGCAGCTAGTTTGCGTAGACTGTTTACTGCCTGAAGTTCATCATCCCGAAAGAAACGCGTTTGAAGCCCGCGGTTAATCGCGCGTTGAAAACGGCGTTCGCCAATTATAGATAATTTTCGCGTGTCTTCAATCAAAGCGATAGTGCTAAGGGTATTTTCTTTCCGAATTCTCTCGATTTCTGTGTGTAAAAGCTCCGCTTCCAGAAATTGGGTGGAGCTATTTACTAAGAACAGTCCGATTTTTTTTCCTATTGTTTGACGAGATATTAGAACGATATCGGCCGGAAACTCGGAAAGCTCGGCTTCAAGGGCGCTACGTTCTGCCATTTCAAAGGTATCGGAGAGAGATTTTCTTATAGCTTCGATCGCGTCTTCCTTAAATGTGGAGCGAATATTTTCTTTTGTCAGCGATTCAATTGTTCTTATTCTGAGGAGTCCCGAGAGAAATCTTACGCTGGCGGCCCCGACATGCTCTAGGGGAATTGAATGAGAGCGAATTTCGAACGTTTCCGTGTCCCAATAAGCACCCGCTTCGGCAAGTAGATTGTCGAGTAGTTGCCTACGCTGGCCGGTTTCGATGTCGATGCCTGATGCAATGAGGTGAGGGAGGAAATCACCGTCATCCTCCAATATTATCCCGTCCTCGGTGTCACGGGCATAGAACGCGATATGGTCACCGCTACCGTCAAAGAACGGCGAATTGATAGCTACGCCTGCCGGAACTGGACGCACAGATATCGCGTCACTGAATGATCGATGCAGCGAACTGAGGATAGATTGGGCGTCGCTCATATGAGGCTTCCCTTTTTATAGTCCATGCGAAAATGTTTTCGAGCCATGTCCCAAAACAAATCAGGTCGTGTTGGCGGGGGCCGCTGTCGGCCTGAGCCTACACCTGGAATTCGTACCGGAACCTTAATGCTGCTTGGGCCAACTTCGAGCCCGCCACGACTGCAATCTGCATGCGCGTGTATCCCAGGGTGGTTTCCATGAAATTCAAGGCGGCTAACTAGTGATCCTTCATCTCCAATCTTCTTTATGAGCCATGCTCGCCAATTGTCTTTTTGTTCGTTGACTTCACAAAGGAGTATATACTCATTTTCGGTGCAATGAGCTTGCGCACTCCGCCATTTCCAACCCGGTTTGAGAGGGCGAGTTTTTGGATAGATACCCGAAAAGCGAGGAGGAAGCGGTTCTGATTTCCAGTTTGTGTCACTTGTAATGGTCTTGGCGCGCACTATTAGATGTCTGACACGCATGCTCGGATGTTCTCTTAGGAATATTGTCTTATTCTACCAAAAATATTGCCCTTGGCTAGTCTTAGTTGTATCCCTCGAGGCAGTTACTTTAGTCATATTCTTGTAATTCAACATGCTTATCTGCATCCTCTATGCCCCACGAAAAACCGCTCCTCCGCTTCGGCGTGATTGCCGATCCGCAATATGCCGACCTACCGCCATGGCTGGAGATGGACCGTTATTACGCCAACAGCCTCGACAAGCTGCGCCAGGCGATCGGCGTGCTGAACGGCGAGGATCTCTCCTTCGTGGTGACGCTCGGCGATCTCATCGACCGCGGCTGGGAGAATTTCGATCCGGTGCTTGCCGTCTATCAGGGCCTGCGCCACGAAAGTTTTCTGATGCCGGGCAACCACGATTTCTTCGTCGCGCCGGCGCAGCTCGGCGATGTCCATGCGCGGCTCGGCATGCCGGCCGCCTGGCACGATTTTGCCCGCGACGGCGTTCGCTTCGTGGTGATCGACGGCAACGAGATCAGCTTGTTTTCAACACCGGAAGACCAGCCGCGCCACGCTTTGGCGCAGCGGCGGCTGGAAACACTGCTTACCGAAGGCGCGATCAACGCCAAGGAATGGAACGGCGGCGTCAGCGACGAGCAGTTCGGCTGGCTGGAGGCGGTGCTTGCGCGGGCAAGTGCTGCTGACGAGAAGGTCGTGGTCATGGGCCATTATCCGCTTTACCCAGAAAACGAGCACAATCTCTGGGGTGCCGAGCGGCTGACCGATCTCTTCGCCCGCTCCGGCAATGTGATCGCCTATCTGAACGGCCATAACCACGTGGGCAATCTCGGCCGGGCCGGAAACACCTGGTACGTCAACTTCAAGGGCATGGTCGATACCGAGGCGGAAAATACCTTCGCGGTGGTCGAGATCTTCGCCGACCGCATCGAGATCATCGGCCATGGCCGAGAGGAAAGCCGCACCCTCGCTCTCTAGGCTCAGCCGCGCGCCGCCCAGGAAAGCCCGCGCCGCAGGATGCTGCGCATCTGCGGATGTTCAAACTCGGCCGCTACATGGCCAAGCGCCGAATAGAAGATCCGTCCCTTGCCGAAATGGCGCTTGAAGACGACGGGCATCGTCACGTTGCGCACCGCCTCGTCATATTCGCCGGTAAAGGTCGTCGTCGCGAGGATTTCGACCGACGGGTCGTAATGCAGGTAATACTGCTCCGACCGGTAGTCGAAATCCGCAATGCCCTGCATCAACGGGTCGTTGGGGCGAGTGACGTTGACGCGGTAGTCGATGATATTGCCGGGATGCGCCACCCAGGTGACCCCGGCAAGATAACGGAAGGCAGCACTCTCCTTGAAGGAGGTTGCAAGCGCCCCGTGGTGGCCGCCAAGCCCGAGCCCGCCACGCACCGCCTTCACAAGCGCATCGGCATGCACCCTTTCCAGCTTTTCGCCGGTAATGATCGGCACCAGCAGATCAGCAGTGGCGATGGTCTGGGAGCCGAAGATGCCGAGATCGCCCGTTATCTCGACCGAAAACCCGTCCTCGCGAAGGATGGCGCCGGTAATGCCGGCGCATTCCTCCGGCTCATGGATCTTCGATCCGCCCCAGACGATAATGGCCTTACGCATTCGATGTCTCCCATGCCCCGCTGATTCCTGACGAAGCGGGCGCAGCATAGGGACAAAGCCGCCGGCTGTCAGGGGAGGGCGAAGGTCACGGGGCGATCACATCGGCGGACTGCTCCAGCCCTGAATCCATAGCGACCGCAGTTTTTCGCCTTCGCCACGGAAGAAATCTTCCGCCAGTTCGCAATGCTCCACCCGGTCGGCGCGAAAATTGCGGATCGCCTGCCTCAGTTCGCACCAGGCGACGATATTGGCCGTCTGCGAATAATAGATCAGCGCCACCGGCCGGATCGTCCGTTCCGTTGCACGTGCATATTCGTCGCGGTAGTCGAGCGCCAGCTTCTGCTCGTCGCGGATCGCCCGGCGCACCATCGCCAGGTCGAGCGCGTCCGGCACCGGCGCGACCGAGCCCCAGGCATGCAGCGCATTGGCGGAAAACGTGCCGGCAAGCGGCGCCGGCACCACGGCGGCGATCTTGCGGTTGACCTGCTTGGCCGCCTGCCGCAACTCCGTGTCGCCGGTCCGTTCCAGCAGCGCGAGGGCCAGCACGATCGCCTCAGTCTCCTCGATCGACAGCATCAGCGGCGGCAGCGTGAAGCCGGGGCGCAGGATATAACCGATGCCGCGCCCGCCTTCGATCGGCACCCGCATCGCCTGAAGCGCCGCGATATCCCGGTAGATGGAGCGCACGGTGACTTCCAGCTGCAAGGCGATCTCCGCCGCCGTCACCGGCTTTCTGGCAAGCCGGAGGATCTGGATGATCTCGAACAGGCGCGAGGCCTTGCGCATGTCGGGTTTCCTTGTGGGCAGACGATCGCTACTGACAACACGCTGTCAGTTGGGCTGCCGTATAGGAGCGCATATCCGATTGAAAAACAAGGCTTCGGCATTCGAAGCCGATTATCCAAGGCTCTGGAAACTGACATGACTTACACCGAAAATCTCTGGCTCTTTTTCACGCTTCTGTTCGGCATCATCGTCGTGCCGGGCATGGACATGATCTTCGTGCTCGCCAATTCGCTGACCCGTGGACGCACGGCGGGCATGGCTGCCACGGCCGGCATCATCGCCGGCGGGCTGGTGCACTCGCTCTATGGCGCGGTCGGCGTCGGCCTGCTCGCAAGCCTGATGCCGGTCCTGTTCAAGCCGCTTTTGATCGTCGGCGCGCTCTACATGGCCTGGATCGGCGTCAGCCTGATCCGCAGTTCGATCACCGTCGATCATGTCGGCCCGGCGGACACGCGGTCGAACTGGGAAGCGTTCCGGCGCGGCGCGGTCACCTGCCTCATCAATCCCAAGGCCTATCTGTTCATGCTCGCCGTCTATCCGCAGTTCCTGCGGCCGGATTTCGGCCCGCTTGCCCCGCAGGCGACAATCATGGCGGCGATGACAGCCACGACCCAGTTCGCGATCTATGGCGGCCTCGCCGCCGCCGCCGGCCACGCGCGACAATTCCTGGTCGGCAACGGCAATGCGACGATCTGGGTCGGACGGATCGCCGGCCTGCTGCTGCTTGCCGTGTCGATGCTGACGCTCTGGGAAGGGTTGATGGCCTGAAGGGCAGGCGACGGCCGTCGGCCAACAGACACAGTTCCTTCATATTCCGTGCCCGACGGGCAACAGGCAGGCCGCTCGCGGCGTCATGACAGGAACGTTACTTTTTTCAAACGCATAAGCCGGCAATCATGATCCTCGCAAAACTGCGCCGGCGTAACCGGCTCGATGAGGAGAAGAATGGATGAAGTTTAAACTGATTGCCGCCGCCGCGGCCGTACTCTGTCTTGGATTTACGGCCGTGACCGCGCAGGAAACCCCAATTGCCAAGCGCCAGGCGCTGATGAAGGGTATTGGCGGCGCAGCCGGCGCTCTGGGTGGTATCGCCAAGGGCGAAAAACCCTATGACCAGGCAGCGGTCCGCACGGCGCTGACCACGATCAGCACCAATATCAAGGCTTTCCCCGATCAGTTCCCGGCAGGTTCCGAGACGGGCGACAAGACCAAGGCGGCACCGGCCATCTGGGAAAAGAACGCCGAATTCCGTGGGAACGCACAGAAGCTCGGCTCCGATGCGGAGGCTGTTCTGGCGTCCATGCCGGCAGATCAGGCCGCTGTCGGCAAGGCCCTGCAGACGCTCGGCGGCACCTGCAACACCTGCCATCAGAATTTTCGCCTGAAGTGATCGCGGCCCTTAGCATCGGGGCGGCCGCAGTTTTCTGCGGCCGTCCTTGCATTGCAAAGTAACGCCAGAGGATGAAGGCAATGGCATCGATATGGTCAAGAATCCTGGCGGCTGGCGTCGTGGTGATCGCCGCCGGCACAGCCATGGCCTGGGCGCCGACCAAGCCCGATCCCTATCCGGATTCCCATTGGGCGGGTCTCGGCGCCCCGGATCTTGCCAAGGGGGAGCAGCTTTTCTGGGCCGGCGGCTGCGCGAGCTGTCATGCCGCGACCGGCGCCACCGGCGATGCACTCAAGGTTCTCTCCGGGGGCAGGGCGCTGCCGAGCCCGTTCGGCACGTTCCATATTCCCAATATCTCGCCCGACCCGAAAGCCGGCATCGGCAACTGGACGCTGGCGCAGTTCGGCAATGCCACCACCCGCGGCGTTGGGCCTGACGGCGAGCACCTTTTTCCGTCTTTCCCCTACGGTTCCTATTCCAGGCTTTCGGCCAAGGATGTCAACGATCTCTTCGGGTACCTGAAGACCCTGCCGGCGAGCCCCAATGTCGCCCCGCCGCACGAGCTGCCGTTCCCCTACAATATCCGCCTGGCGGTCGGCGGCTGGAAATTGCTCTATTTCAACGACCAGCCGCGGGTTGAGCTCGCGTCGCTCGATGACAAGGTCAAGCGCGGCCAGTTCCTGGTCGAAGGGCCTGGCCATTGCGGCGAATGTCATACGCCGCGCGACGCGACGGGCGGTTTTCTCCCCGACCGCTGGCTTGCCGGCGGTCCCAATCCGGAAGGCAAGGGAACCATCCCCAACATCACGCCGGGCTCGAAGAATATCGGTTCCTGGAGCGAGAGCGACATCGCCGGTTATCTCGAAACCGGTTTTACCCCCGATTTCGACACCGTCGGCGGCTCGATGGTCGAGGTACAGCAGAACATCGCCCATCTGCCAAAAAGCGATCTGGAAGCGATCGCGGCCTACCTGAAGGCGGTGCCGGCGAGGTAGGTGGATTGCTTGCAAAATCTGCTAGCATGCATTAAAGTGCTAGCATGAACAGCAAGCAGCGCAAGACGCTTGTCGCCATATTTCAGGATCCGGTGTCGCCGTCCATCGATTGGAGCGACGTCGAAAATCTTTTGATCGCGGTTGGATGCCATCTGCTCGAGGGCAGCGGATCGCGAGTTCGTTTTGAAAAAGACGGATTGGTCGTGTTTTTCCATCGACCCCACCCGGATAAGGAAGCGAAGCGATATCAGATCAAGGATGCGCGGCTTTTTCTGTCTCAGTTAGGAATAGAGCCATGAATGTCTTGGAATATAAGGGATACTCGGCCCGCATCGAATTCGATGCCGAAGACGAGATTTTTGTCGGGCACATTGCCGGCATTGCCGATGTCGTCGGCTTTCACGCCGATTCCGTCGTCGATCTCAAGACCGCCTTCCACGAGGCGGTCGACGATTATCTGGAAACCTGTGAACGACTTGGAAGATCTCCGCACAAGCCCTATTCCGGCCGGGTGATGTTTCGCATCGACCCCGACGTTCACGCCCGTGCCGCAAAAGCAGCGGAGCTGGCTGGAAAAAGCCTCAACGAATGGGCAGGCGAAATCCTGGCCAAGGCCGCCGGATAGGCCTCGGCCGCAGATTTCACGCCAGCGCCTGCGTGTAGCGCATGCCGGTGACCGGGCGCGGCTTGAAATCCATCTGTTCGTAGAAGCGGTGGGCGGCGAAATTGCCGGTGGCGGCGCTGACCGAAAGATAGTCGCAGCCGGCATTTTTGGCGATTTCGCGGGCGCGTGACACGAGATGCTGGCCGATGCCGTGGCCGCGATGGCCGTCTCGCACGAAGAGATGGTGCAGGTCCATGCCGCGGGTGCCTTCCTGCGCCCGGTAGAGCGGCACGAGGATGGCGTAGCCGATCAGATCCGAGCCGGTATCGGCAACAAGCGCGCTGATCCAGGGCATGGCGCCGAACAGGTCACGCTCGAGTTTTTCGGGGGTGATGGCGGCGGGGTCGTTGTGATGCGCGGCAAGCAGCGCGATCATTTCGTTGAGTTCCGGCAGGTCGCGCGATTTCGCGTTGCGGATCGTCACGACCGGCGGGCGGGGCAGGGTGATATCGGTATCTTCCGTCATTTCCGGCATCCTTTTTCGGTCTTCTTGCCGTCAGGTGCCGTTTGAAACAACAAAGCCGCCTGACGGCGGCTTGTTGACATGGTGATCTGTCGAGCCGCCCTTTAAAGGAAGGCCCAAAAATACGAGCAGGCGGTGGTTGTGCGCGTGTTGATCATGGCGCTTAGATGCTCCCGATCTCAAATCTTGTCAAGCGTGATCCGCGAAACGGCTGGCGGCCGCCACGATCGCCTCCGCCATGCCCTGATCGGCTGTGGAATGGCCGGCATTCTCGATCATCACCAACTCGGACGACCGGCTTGCCGGCTGGATTGCCGGAAAGGGCAAAGAAGATCCGGTTGCCGTCGGGCCTGTCGAGGAAGCCGGTCTGGTATGGGGCGAGGGCGGGGAAGAGGGTGGGCGGCGTGGTTGGCATCTGTTCGGTCATCTGCATTCCTTCCCGTTGCGTCTCCACCCCGCCCGTCCAATGCGCGGTTCCGATAGGCGCCTTCCTGCTTGCCGATTGCTCGTGATGGAGTATATTACATCAGGCATCACGAGGCCTCGAATGGCGAAAGCGACATTGGTTCAGAGGACGCGTAGCTATCTGCGGGAAGGCGTGTTCGTTGAAGTCGTGATCTGGCAGGTGCCGGCTTCGCTACGCGGAAGCGCTCATGAATTCAAGTACAGCATGGCGCTGGTGGCCGGAGGCGAGTGCGTGTTGCGATATGACAATGAAGCCGGAAAAGGCGATCACAGGCATTTCGGTACGCTGGAAACAGCCTATTTTTTCAAGGATATCGACCAGCTCTTGGCCGATTTCACTGCCGACGTGAGAGGATGGCTGCGTGACAACCCTTAAGGTGAAGATCGAAACGCTCGAACAGTCCATGGCGTCGGTTTCTGAAGCCGTAAAGGCGTCCAAAGTCGGTGAGCGCAGGCCCGCGACGAGTGTATTGTCATTTCCTTCCTGGGAGATGCTCCATCGTGTTCTGGCGCCGAAACGGCTCGAAATCGTGCAGGCTATGACGGGCCAGGGGCCTTTGAGCGTTCGAGAGGTGGCCCGCAGGGTCGACCGGGATTTCAAGGGTGTGCACAGCGACGTGGACATGTTGCTGGTCAGTGGCGTGATCGATAAGGCCGAGGGCGGGGGGATCGTCTTTCCCTATGATCGTATCCACCTGGAATTCGACATCGAGGCTGCCGCTTAAGGCAAGCCGTCGCCGCCCTTCAATGCTCCCCCTCGCACAGCCCGTGGTCGGATAGCGCCCGGATCACATAACAATCCTCGATCGAATGGCCGTCGCAGTGCGAGATGATCCGTTCGAGTTCGTGCTCCAGCTTCTTCAGCTTTTCGATCTTTTCGCGCACGGCGACCAGATGATCGGCGGCGATCCTGTCGGCGTTGACGCAAGGGAGGTCGGGGTGCTGGCTGAGCGCGATCAGTTCGCGGATCGCCGGGATGTCGAGCCCGAGGTCGCGGGCGTGTCGGATGAAGGCGAGCCGTTCGAGGTCGTTTCGCTCATACCGTCGCTGGTTGCCCTCCGAACGTTCCGCCGCTTCGATAAGACCCATCTGCTCGTAATAGCGGATGGTCGGCACCTTGACGCCGGTGCGTTTCGAAAGGTCGCCGATCGACAGCATGGCTGAAAATTCCTCTTGTAGCTCTAGTCACTAGAGGAATTATCTAGTCAGTCATCGGCATGAAGGCAAGCGGGGGACATGGCGCCGGTCGCCCAACGTAAAACGGCCACAGCCCTGGCTGACAAGGCTGCGGCCGCTGAAGGCTCTATAACCTTACATGGAGAGCAGCGGATCGTCCTCGGTGCCGTTCTGCTGCTGCTGTTGTTGTTTCTGCGCGTTGCCCTGCGCCAGGGCCGCTGGATTGCCGCCCAAGTCCATCGTCGCTTCCTGTTTCTGGCCGTTGACGCCCATGGCTTCGAGGATCGCCTTGCGGATATCCGCCTCGACCGCCTCGCGGTCTTTCGCCGACATGATCTTGAGATCGTGTTCGGTGAGATCCTTGTCCTTGAGATATTGTTCGCGGATGCGCTCGGCGAAGGTCTTCTTGGCGAGACCCAAGAATTCGTCCTCGTCTTTCGTCGAGGGCGCTTCGCCAAGCCAGGTATCGCCGGGGTTCTGATCGATGTCGACACCCTGGCTTTCCATCGTCCAGAGGCTGTCGGCCAGTTTCGCGCCGAACACCGTGTCGCTGCCGGTCATGCCGCCCGATACGGACTGCCGCGGCGCCGCGTAGTCATTGGCGCTGCCGCCCGAAGCATTCTTGTCGCCGCTGTTCTTGCCAAGGATGCCATAAAGAGATGCGTAATATGGGTTGGTGCTGCCAATTGTCGTCATCGCGACTCTCCTTGTGTGAGACCACTAGCGGCTTAGGTCCCGAAACCTGCACGGAGCTTTCGGATTCCACTTGTGTCGGCCGTGCATGGAAAGATAGGATACCCCCCTATATTACGTGGAGACGTCCGTGGCGCATACCATTCGGGAAAAGGCAAAGCTTCTGGCGCGGGTGCGCCGGTTGAAGGGGCAGATGGAGGCGGTCGAGCGGGCGCTCGAGGCCGAAGCGCCTTGCGGCGAGGTGCTGCAACTGCTCGCCTCGATCCGCGGCGCGCTCGCCGGGCTGACCGGCGAGGTCATGGAAGATCACCTCCATGAGCATGTGCTGCATGCCGACAATGAAAAACAGAGGGCGCAGGCGGTGGACGAACTCGCCGAGGCGCTCCGCACCTATATCCGCTGATCGAAACGAAGGAGAAGACAATGGCCCATTCCATCGAGGAGCTGGAGCACGAGCACGTGTTTCTGGGCGCCGACCATGAGCGCAACGAGCGCAAGGTCTGGCTGGTGATCGCGCTGACCGCCGCGATGATGGTGGCGGAAATCGTCGCCGGCTCGGTCTTCGGTTCGATGGCGCTGACAGCCGACGGCTGGCACATGTCCACTCATGCCGGCGCCATGCTGATTGCGGCGCTCGCCTATCTCTATGCCCGCCGCCAGGCCCGCAATCCGCGCTACACGTTCGGCACCGGCAAGCTTGGCGATCTCGCCGGTTTCGCCAGTGCCATCGTGCTCGCCCTGATCGCGCTGTTGATCGCCTGGGAGAGTTTTGCCCGCCTCGCCAATCCGGTTGCGATCGATTTCGACCAGGCGATCTTCGTGGCCGTAGCCGGGCTGGCGGTCAACCTGCTCAGCGCCTGGCTGCTGCGGGAGGATCATCATCCCCATGACGGCGGCCACGCCCATGACGGCGGTCATCATCATGGCGGCCATCACGGACACCACGGTCATCATGGCGCCCATGCGCACGGGGCTGCCAAGGATCACAATCTGCGCGCCGCCTACCTGCATGTTCTTGCCGATGCGCTGACCTCGGTGCTGGCGATCGTCGCGCTCGCTCTCGGCCGGTCCTACGGCTGGTCCTGGCTGGACCCGGTCATGGGTGTGGTCGGCGGCCTGGTGATCGCCCGCTGGTCCTGGGGGCTGATCCGGGTGACCGCGACGATATTGCTGGATGCGCAGCCGGATGACCAGGAACTGGCAGGCAAGATCCGCCGGAGCGTCGAGACGGAGGAGGACAGGATTTCCGACCTGCATGTCTGGCAGGTAGGGCCGGGGCACCATGCGGCAATCGTCGCGCTGGTCACGCCAAACCCCCAGGCGCCGTCCTTCTACAAGGATAAGCTCCGGAGCATCCGGGATCTGTCGCATGTGACGGTGGAGGTCACGCCGGCTCAAGCAGCGTAGAAGGGCATTTTAGAATTCGGCGAATTCCTGGTAACGGCCTTCGACCCAGTCCTGCTGGGCGGCCCGCACCTGCATGTCGACGTTTGCGGAACCCGCATCGTCGATTTCCATGACCCAGAGCGCGTTGGCAAGCGAAGGCGACAGCAGCGTGCTGCTTCCCGTCAGGGCATTCGGAGAACGCTGGGCGGCGACAGTCTCGCGCTGGGGCGCTTCTTCGACTTTCCGGTCCATCTCTTGTGCCCGGTTGGGATAATAATAGCCGTTGAGGCCGCTATCGATCTTCATGGCGAAACGCCCGTGTTCAGAATGGTTAACAAATAGTTAACGCACGAAGCTTGCGCGAGGCTTGCGTCTGATGTTTCGGTTTGACGGCAGGGGCTTGACAAAAAAATGACAATGAACGGCTGTTCGGCGCGTTCCGCATCCGTTCTGGTTGCTGATAAACCTGTCGGATATCGCTCTGCGGGTCCCTAGCCGCTCAAGGTAAAGCCGCTCTGGCGGGCGAAATCCGAGTCACGCCCGGGACGTGAAAGATGACAGCATGGCAGACGATCGGAATGACGGTGCCTGCCATCGGACGTTCAGCCTTCCATGACGCGGGCCATTTCGGCGAGCTTGCGCACGGTGTTGAGATTGCGCGACGTACCTGGTTTCAGCGCCGGCAGCTTCAGCTTCGATTTGCCCGAGCCGATCGGATAATGGACATAAATCTCGCGCCCGGCGACGACCGCCTCTTCGCCGTCCGGCGCGACCATCTTGTCGAGTGCATCCTTGGCGGCCTTCTCGGGCAGGAAATGTACGAGCAGGAAATTCGGCTTGGCATCGGGGAAGGGCGCGTTTTCGACGATCGCCTCCAGCTCTCCGGTGGAGCGCACCATCACGCCCGGCTTCCTGCCGAACTTCCGACCCAGCGCCTCGTCGAGCTTGTCGGCCACCTTTGCCTCCGCCTCATCTGACCGGAACAGCACATTGCCGCTCTGGATATAGGTCTTGACGTCGGCGAAGCCGAGGGTTTCGCAGAGGGATTTCAGTTCGGTCATCTGCAGTGCGGTGCCGGCGACGTTTACGGCGCGAAGCAGGGCTACGTAGACGGTCATGTCTTCCCCTCCCGAAGGCAACCCGTTAGCGCGTTCCGGTGTCGCCGGACTTGCATTGAAGGGCATCGCGCATCCGCCCCCCTTGTAACTTCCCTTTATCCGCTTTTGGCGATTTACTGCCAGATGCGGTGGCGGATGGGAGACCGAACCTCCCTTGGGACATCAAGCCCGTGGCAGAGCCTGGGTC
>NZ_JALBGV010000068.1 GCF_023006505.1 Neorhizobium sp. SHOUNA12A | reverse complement strand
GCTCGCAACGCATCGGCGCCGGCATCGGCGATCCCGGCCCCTGCGGCCGCATCCTCACGCGCGGCGAGCCCGGTTGGGACATCATCCCGGAGCTCTATCCGATCGAAGGTGAAGTCATCATCGACAAGCCGGGCAAGGGCTCCTTCTGCGCCACCGATCTGGAACTCATCCTCAACCAGAAGCGCATCCAAAACATCGTGCTGACCGGCATCACCACCGATGTCTGCGTCTCGACGACGATGCGCGAGGCGAACGACCGTGGCTTCGAATGCCTGATGCTCGAAGACTGCTGCGGCGCCACCGACTACGGCAACCACCTCGCCGCCATCAAGATGGTCAAGATGCAAGGCGGCGTGTTCGGTGCCGTCTCCAATTCCGAAGCACTCGTGAAGGCCCTGCCCTGATGCCTTCGCTGCGTGCCCACGTTTATCGCATACCCGCCGACGGCCCGGACGATGTCGCTGGCGTCGAGGCGCTGTTTGCGGGCGGCCTAGCGGTCAAGAATGTCGTGGCGGTGCTCGGCAAGACCGAAGGCAACGGCTGCGTCAACGATTTCAGCCGTGGATACGCGACCCGCAGCTTCGAGGACCTGTTCCACAGGCATGGTGTCGATGGGGTTTCAACCGTCATGTCGGGCGGAACCGAAGGCGCGCTTTCGCCGCACTGGACGATCTTCACCCGCGAAACTGTGGAAGCGCCCGGCGAACGAGCGCTCGCAATCGGTGCCTCCCGCACACCCGTTCTGCCCACCTATCATCTCGGACGCCGGCAACAGGTTCTGCTCGTCGCCGACGGGGTCAGGGCGGCGATGCGGGATGCCGGTATCGACGACCCGGCGGATGTGCATTTCGTCCAGATCAAATGCCCGCTGCTGACGTCGCGCCGGATCTCCGAGGCAGAGGCCGCGGGCGCCACCGTCGCGACCCGCGACACGCTGAAGTCGATGGGCCTGTCGCGCGGCGCCTCCGCGCTCGGCGTCGCGGTGGCGCTCGGCGAGGTCGACGAAGCGGAAATCGCCGATGCCGATATCGGTATCCGTTTTGACCTCTTCTCGAATTGCGCCTCGACATCGGCCGGTGTCGAGCTGATCGACCACGAGATCATCGTGCTTGGCATGAGCTCCCAATGGTCCGGCCCGTTCGCGATCGATCATGCGGTCATGGAAAACGCGATCGACGCACGTTCAGTCCGCCGAGCGCGTGAACGCCTGCCGGAAAACAGCCGGCTTGCTGCGGTTCTCGCCAAGGCCGAGCCGGACCCTTCCGGCAAGATCGGCGGCAAACGCCATACGATGCTGGACGATTCCGACATTTCCGGCACGCGCCACGCCCGCGCTTTCGTCGGCGGCGTTCTCGCCGGCGTTTTCGGCATCACCGACCTCTACGTCTCGGGCGGCGCCGAGCATCAGGGACCACCCGGTGGCGGCCCCGTCGCTATCATCGTCGAAAAGGAGACTTGAAGTGAGCATCGTTCGCGATACCCCGCTCCCGCAGACAGGCAAGGCCGTCGGCATCGAAACGCTCGGCATGACCATGCGCTTCGGCTCGTTCACCGCGCTCGACAACGTCTCGATCAGCGTGCCCGCCGGTTCGTTCCACGCGCTGCTCGGCGAAAACGGCGCGGGCAAGTCGACGCTCGTCAAATGTATCATGGGCTTCTACCACGCCACGTCTGGCTCGCTCTCGGTCGACGGCCGCGAAGTCTCGGTCGCCTCGCCCAAGGATGCCGCCACCTACGGGCTTGGCATGGTCTACCAGCATTTCACCCTCGTGCCCTCGCTGACCGGCGCCGAGAACCTGGTGATCAGCCGCACGTCTGTGCCCTCGGTGATCAATTGGGCGAAGGAGCGCAAGGATCTTGCCGCCTTCATGGAGCGCATGCCCTTCCAGATCCCGCTCGAACGGCCGGTGAGCGAACTGGCTGCCGGCGAGAAGCAGAAGCTGGAGATCGTTAAGCAGCTCTATCTCGGCCGGTCCTTCCTGGTGCTCGACGAACCGACCTCGGTGCTGACGCCGGCCGAAGCCGACGAGATGCTCGGCATCGTGCGCGGCATGACCGAACGCGGCGAGCTCACCGTGCTGATGATCAGCCACAAGTTCCACGAGGTGACGAAGTTTGCCGACGCGGTGTCGATCCTGCGTCGCGGCAAGCTGGTGGGCACCGGCAAGGTCAGCGAACTCTCCACCTCCGACATGGCGGGAATGATGATCGGCGACGTCAAGCTCGCCGAACTCGACAGCCGCTTGCCGGTGCCGGAAGCCGCGAAATCGGTGCTGAAGGTCGAGCAAGTCAAGGCGCCGGACCGCTCCGGCCTGAAGACGATCGAGATCGACAATCTGACGGTCCGTTCCGGCGAGATCGTCGGCATTGCCGGCATTTCCGGCAACGGCCAGAAGGAACTGACGGAAATCCTCGCCGGCCAGCGCCCGACTGACCGGGGCACAGTGACCGTCAACGGCGAGACCTATGGCGCGACCCGCCCCGAGACCCGCAGGAACAATGTCCGCTTCATTCCCGAGGAACCGCTGCAGAACGCCTGCGCGCCAAAAATGACGGTCAGCGAAAATCTCGCCTTCCGCACCTTCGACCTGAGGATGGACGGCAAGGATGCGATCTGGCTGAACAAGGGCGAGATGAAGAAACGCGCTTCGTCGCTGATTTCCGATTTCAAGGTGAAGACCGCCTCGTCGTCCTCGCCGATATCAGCCCTTTCCGGCGGCAATGTCCAGCGCGCCGTGCTCGCCCGCGAACTGACCGGCGATGTGGATCTGCTGATCGTCTCCAATCCGTGTTTCGGCCTCGACTTCTCGGCCGTCGCCGAAATCCGTGCCCGTATCATGCGCGCCCGCAACTCAGGCACCGCCGTGCTGCTGCTCTCGGAGGATCTCGACGAACTGCTGGAAATGTCGGACCGCATCATGGTCATTTCGGAAGGCAAGCTGGTCTACGAAACACCGATCCGCGCCGCCGATATCGGCGTCATCGGCGCCCATATGGCGGGGCATCACTGATGGCCGAGGGGACAATCGAGATCAAGGCAGAACCCTTCGCCTTCCCGGCGAAACCAGATGCGCTCGCGCTTATCGTCATCGACATGCAGCGTGACTTCGCCGAACCCGGCGGTTTCGGCGCCAGCCTCGGCAATGATGTCGGGCGGATCACGAAAATCGTGCCGGACGTCAAACGCCTGATCCAGGGTTTTCGCGATGCCGGCCTGCCGGTCATCCACACGATGGAGTGCCACAAGCCGGACCTTTCCGACCTGCCGCCCGCCAAGCGCAACCGCGGCAATCCAACGCTCAGGATTGGCGATGTCGGCCCTATGGGTCGTGTGCTGATTTCAGGCGAACCCGGCACGGCGATCATCTCCGAACTCGCGCCGATCGATGGCGAGGTGGTGATCGAAAAGCCCGGCAAGGGCGCCTTCTACGCCACTGACTTGGGTGACGTGCTGAAGGAGAAGGGCATCACTCAGCTCGTCTTCGCCGGCGTGACGACGGAAGTCTGCGTCCAGACGACGATGCGCGAGGCGAACGATCGCGGTTACGAATGCCTGCTCGCCGAAGAGGCGACAGAGAGCTATTTTCCGGAATTCAAGGCGGCGGCCATCGCCATGATCCGCGCCCAGGGCGCGATCGTCGGCTGGACCGCTCATGTGGACGACATTCTGGAAGGGATCGCGCCAAAGGGGATGACCAATGCCTGAATCAACCCGTGAACTCCTGACGCTAGGCGGCTGGAAAGACTTGGAATTCGAGCCGTTCCGCGACGAGGTCACCATCCATTGGATCCGCCCCTTCGAGGGCGACCAGCCGGGCGTGGCGCTGTTGAAATACGAGGCCGGCGCCGGCGTTCCCCGCCACCGCCATGAGGGCCTCGAAACCATCCTGGTGCTCGAGGGCGTGCAATCCGACGAGGCCGGCGACTACGGCCGCGGCAGCTATATCGTCAATGCGCCGGGCACCGAACACTCCGTCTGGAGCGATACCGGCTGCGTCGTGCTGATCCAGTGGGACCGGCCGGTGACAATACTGGAAGAGGAAATGGCATGAGCCTGCCGGGAAAGACACCAGCCTTCGACATCGCCTCGCTTCACGCATTCTACCAGAATGGCGGCAGTGTCGCGGAAGTCGTCGAAGCCGTTTTTGCGCGGATCGCCGAGGTCGATGATCCCGGCATCTTCATCCATCTGGCCGACAAAAACGCCATCCTTGCGGAAGCCGACAAACTCGGCGCCTTCGATCCCGAAAAACCGCTGTTCGGCATTCCCTTCGCGGTGAAGGACAATATCGACGTCGCCGGCATGCCGACCACCGCCGCCTGCCCGGACTATGCCTACATGCCCGAAAGAGACGCGACCGTGGTCGGCCTGCTCAAGGCAGCCGGCGCTCTTGTCATCGGCAAGACTAATCTCGACCAGTTCGCCACGGGCCTCGTCGGCGTGCGCTCGCCCTATCCGATCCCGAGGAACGCCATCGACTCGAAGCTGGTACCGGGCGGATCCTCATCCGGCTCTGCGGTCGCCACCGCGCAGGGCATTGTCAGCTTCGCGCTTGGCACCGATACCGCCGGTTCGGGGCGCATTCCGGCCGGCCTCAACAATATTGTCGGGCTGAAGCCGAGCGTCGGCGCCTTATCGACCACCGGAGTGATCCCCGCCTGCCGCACGCTCGACTGCGTCTCGGTCTTCGCGCTGACCGCAGACGACGCATGGACGGTCTTCTCCGTCGCCGCGAAATACGACGAGACGGACGCCTATTCGAAGGTTGCCCCAGTGACCGGGTTCGGTTCTGCGCCACCGGTACTGACGGTCGGCGTGCCTGCCAAGGCAGACCTGCAGTTCTTCGGCGATACCGTGATGGAGGCCGCCTATGGCGACGCCGTATCGATGCTCGCAGGGCTCGGACATCGGATCGTCGAAGTGCCTTTCGGCGATTTCTACAAGGTCGCCAACCTTCTCTACGAAGGCGCCTGGGTGGCCGAGCGTTATGCGGCGGTAAAGTCGTTCTTCGACACCAGGGAAGAAAGCTTTCACCCGGTAACGCGAAAAATCTATGGCGGCGCCAAATCGCTCTCCGCAGCCGACGCCTTCAAGGGTCTTTATGCGTTGCAGGCCCTGAAGAAAACGCTGGCGCCGGTGATCGCCTCCGTCGATGTCTTCTGCGTGCCGACCGCGCCGACCCACTACACGGTTACCGATCTGGAAGCGGAGCCGATCCGGGAAAACTCGCGGCTCGGCACCTATACCAACTTCGTCAATCTGCTCGACATGTGCGGCATCGCCGTGCCGACCGGCACCCGTGCCGATGGCCTGCCGGCAAGCGTCACGCTGCTCGCCCCCTTCGGCCGCGACGGACTCACCGCGTCACTGGCCCGTGACCTCCACCAGGCGAGCGGGCTCACCCTCGGCGCCACTGGCTGGCCGCTTCCCGCGCCATCCGAAACGCCCGCAGTCGTCGCAAGCGACGACCTGATCGACGTCATCGTGGTCGGTGCGCACCTTTCCGGCATGCCGCTCAACCATCAGCTTACCGATCTCGACGGCACCTTT
The DNA here is from genome assembly GCF_023006505.1 of Neorhizobium sp. SHOUNA12A. Taxonomy (GTDB): domain Bacteria; phylum Pseudomonadota; class Alphaproteobacteria; order Rhizobiales; family Rhizobiaceae; genus Neorhizobium. The sequence continues at coordinate 27,853 of NZ_JALBGV010000068.1, read as the reverse complement.
TCCCGGGTCGCGAAAACCTCCGCCGCCTACAGGCTTTACGCGCTTGCCGGAACAGTACCGCCGAAACCCGGCATGGTGCGCGTCGCCGAAGGCGAAGGTGGAGAAATTGAGGTCGAAGTTTGGAAACTGACGCCGGCAGCCTTCGGCCTGTTCGTCGCGGCGATCCCACCGCCGCTCGGCATCGGCACCGTTACCCTGTCGGACGGCACCTCGGCCAAGGGGTTTCTGGCCGAACCGTTCGCGCTTCAGGGCGCACTCGACATCACCGCCTTCGGCGGCTGGCGGGCCTATCTCAAGGAGTTCGCATCGCTGCCGCGGGTCGGCAAGACGGCTTGATCTGGGAACGCCTTCCCCAAGCAGAGATAGCCCCAGCCATTCTGCGCTACATCGTCCAGGTCTCGCTGATGCGGCGGATGCATTGCAGCAGGTTGACCGTCGGCGGCGTCATCAGGCCCTTCTTGCGGCGGTAGACGCGAAAGGTCCGTTGCCAGTCGAGCTCGGGCACGTTGACGCGGGCCATGTTGCCTCGTTCCACTTCCTCGCGAACCAGGGGCAGCGGCATCCAGCAGCAGAGCGCTTCCGAAAGCACTGCCGCCTTCAGGACCGGCACCGAGCGGGAGATGATCGACGGCGCGTTCGGTTCCAGCGCGTTGTCGTGGAACCGCCTTTGCCATTCCCTGACCGTCGGCGTCCCGGGCGGCGGCATCGCCCAGTCGAACCCGGCCGCTTCCGCGAGCGTCACGTGCTCCCGTTTGATGATCGGATGATCGGACCTCGCAAAGACCGAGACCGTGTCGTGCATGATATCGGGCGTCGCCATGATGATATCGTCGTCGAGATAGGGCTCCGGTGAAATCGCGATGTCGATCGTGCCGCCCTTCAGCCCTTCCAGCACCCGGTCCTCCAGGTCCTCGATGACCTGGTACTGCACCTCGGGATGCTGTTTGCGCATCTCGCCGATGACGGCGATGATGAAGCCGCTGACGACGCTCGCGACCCCGCCGATCCGCACCACGCCGCGGCTGGCGCCGCGCATCTGCTGGATGACGTCGGCTGCATTGCCGATCTCGGAGACGACCAGCTTGGCATAGGGCAGCAGCGCATCGCCGAACACGGTCGGCACCACACCGCGGGTGGTGCGCTCGAACAGGGGCACGCCGTAGCTGTCCTCCAGCCGCTTCAGCATGCGGGTGATCGCCGGCTGGGTCATGTTCAACGCGGTCGCCGCCGCGCCAAGGCTTCCGCGCCGCGCACATTCGAGAACGATTTGAGCCGACCGCACATCCAAAGTCATGCCTTGGTGTAATGGATTATTGGAAATTCTTCAATTCCAAGACAAGGCGCTATCTGCAACACTTCCGCTCGCTAACATACGCGCTCGGGGTGGGAACCCCGAAGGCCGGGAGGAGGCCTCGAAGCTATGAACAAGATGTCGCTGGATTTCCTATCCGGCAGCACGAAGCTGCGTGGACAGACGGTAAGCGGGGCGGTTTTCGAATTTCTGAGGCAGAAGGGCATCAACCGGATCTTCGGCAATCCGGGCTCGACCGAACTGCCGATGTTCGTCAACGTGCCGGAAGACTTTTCCTATGTGCTCGGCCTGCAGGAATCGATCGTCGTCGCGATGGCGGACGCCTATGCGCAGGTGAGCCGCAAGCCGGCCTTCGTAAACCTGCATTCGGCCGCCGGCCTCGGCCATGCGCTCGGCAATATCTACACGGCCTATCGCAACCGCGCGCCTCTTATCATCACCACCGGCCAGCAGAGCCGCGAACTGCTGCCGCACGATCCGTTCCTGTTCGCCGAAAGCCCGACCGAGTTTCCGAAACCCTATGTGAAGTGGGCTTGCGAGCCCGCCCGCGCCGAAGATGTGCCGGCCGCGATCGCCCGCGCCTATTATATGGCGATGCAGGCGCCGCGCGGACCGGTCATGGTATCGATCCCCCTTAGCGACTGGCAGGCACAGGCAGCCCCGATCGCCATCCGCGACGTGGAAACGGTGATCAGCGCGCCCGCCTCCGCAATTGACGATCTCGCCCGCCGGCTGAACGAAGCCCGCGAGCCGGTGCTCGTTGTCGGCCCCGGCGTCGATCTCGACAATGCCTGGGATGCCACCGTGCGGCTTGCGGAAATCCTGCAGGCGAAAGTCTGGGTGAGCCCGCTGTCGTCCCGCTGCAGCTTTCCGGAACGCCATCCGCTGTTTGCAGGCTTCCTGCCGGCCCACCAGCCGAAGCTCGCGAACTGCCTGCACGGTGCCGATCTCGTGCTCGTGCTCGGCGCGCCGGCCTTCACCTATCATTTCGCCGGCTCCGGCCCGGACATTCCGCAAGGCGCGGAACTCTGGCTGATCACCGACGACCCCGCCCAGGCGGCAAGCGCCATCGTCGGCAACGCCATGGTCTCGAACCTGCGCGCCGCGACCGAAAGCCTTGTCTATCGCCTGCGCTGCCGTGCGCCACGTACCGGCGGCCCTGCCCGCACCATTCCGCGCATCAAGCACCCAAAGGGCATCACCCAGGAATTTTTCTACCAGACGCTGGCAAACGTCCGTTCGCCTGATAGCATCGTCTTCGAGGAAGCGCCGGGCGGGCGCGACGCGCTGCACGACTTTTTCCCGATCGAACGGCCCGGCGGTTTTTTCGCGACTGCCAGCGGCGGCTTGGGTTACGCCCTCCCCGGCTCGGTCGGTGCCGCCCTGACCAAGCCGGAACAGCCGGTCATCGCCGTCATCGGCGACGGATCGAGCCTCTACTCCATCCAGTCGATCTGGTCTGCCGTCGAATACGATGCCGATCTCATGATCGTCATCCTCAACAACGGCGGCTACAAGGTGCTGAAGGCGATTGCCGAGCGGAGCGGCTCCGGCCGCATCGACGGCGTCGATATCCGCCACATGGATTTTGTGCAGATCGCCGAGGCGCAGGGCTGCAAGGCCGTTCGCTGCGAAAAAGGCGAGGAATTGTCGTCATGCCTGCGGGATCTTCTCAAGATGAAGGGGCCGCGGCTTTTGGAAATCATTCTATCAGAGGAGGAGACTGAAATGAATGTCGCTGTCAGAAACGAACAGGTCCTGAAAACCCCCGAAAAGTTCTTCATCGGCGGTGAATGGGTCGCGCCACTCGGCACCAACAAGCTCGACGTCATCTCGCCGGTGACCGAAGAAGTGCTGATGAGCTATCCGGAAGCCAGCAACGCCGATATCGACAGGGCCGTTGCCGCCGCCCGCGACGCCTTCGACAACGGCCCGTGGCCGCGCATGACCTTCAAGGAACGCGCCGGTTACCTGCGCAAGGTCGCCGACCTCCTGACCGCACGCCTCGACGAGATCGCCAATGCCTGGACGACCCAGGTCGGCGCGCCGATCTTCCTGACCAAGAAGCTGGTCGGCCAGAACCCGGGCCTCTACAACTACTATGCCGGCCTGATCGAGAACGACGAGTTCGTCGATCAGCGCAAGCGCGCCGATGGCGGCGAAGTCCGCGTGGTGCGCGAGCCAGTCGGCGTCTGCGCGGCGATCACCCCGTGGAACGCGCCGATGGTGCTCTTGAACTACAAGGTCTCGGCAGCGCTTGCCGCCGGCTGCACGATTGTCGCCAAGCCCTCGCCGGAAACCCCGCTGGACGCCTATCTGCTTGCCGAATGCATCGAGCAGGCTGGCATTCCGAAGGGCGTCTTCAACCTGGTGCCGGCCGGCCGTGAAGGCGGCGATTACCTCGTGCGCCACAAGGGCATCGACAAGGTGTCGTTCACCGGCTCGACCATTGCCGGCAAGACGATCGCCGCTGCCTGCGCCGATCGCCTGACCCGCGTCAGCCTCGAACTCGGCGGCAAGTCCGCAGCCGTGCTTCTCGACGATGCCGACTTCGCCAAGGCGCTGCCGGCGCTGATGGTCTATTCCATGCCGATCACCGGCCAGGTCTGTTTCTCGCTGACCCGCATCCTGGTGCCGGAATCCCGTAAGCAGGAATTCATCGACCTCTATGTCGGCGCGGTGAAGAGCATCAAGGTCGGCGATCCATCTGATCCGACCACCCAGATGGGGCCGCTCACCATGGCCCGCCAGCTCGCCCGCGTCGAAGGTTACATCGCCGCCGGCCGCGCAGGCGGTGCGACGGTTGCCTGCGGCGGCGGCCGTCCGGCCGGTCTCGACCGCGGTTATTTCATCGAGCCGACCGTCTTTACCGACGTGACGATGGACATGAAGATCGCCCAGGAGGAAATCTTCGGACCGGTCGTGTCGATCATCAGCTACAAGGACGACAACGAAGCGGCGAATATCGCCAACGACAGCACCTACGGCCTGTCCGGCGCGGTGTTCACCTCGGATCCGGAGCGTGGCTATGCCTTTGCCCGCCGCATGCGCACCGGCAGCGTCACCGTCAACGGCATGATCGTCGACATCCATCACCCGTTCGGCGGCTTCAAGCAGTCGGGCATCGGCCGCGAAGGCGGTCCGGAAGGCCTCGAAAACTACTTTGAGGTCAAGACGATCCACATGGCCTGAAGCCAGCCAGGCTTCACAAACAACAAAAAGGCCGCCGGGTTCATGATCCGGCGGCCTTTTCTATTTCTCGGTGGACTGGTGGATCAGAGCACTTCGAAAACGCTGATGTGCACAGCACTTGCCAGACGCTCGCCGGTGCCGATGAACATCGTATGGTTCAGCCAGTCATAGCGCGGATCGCCGGTCTGCAGGCGCGGCGTGGTGCGCATGTAATAGAGCGCCGGATCGACCGTCTCGCCCGCCGCAAGCTTCGCCAGCACCTCCGGCGGTCCATGCCGGAAACCGAAATTGCGGATGTCGATCATCGCTCCGTCATGGGTCTCGATCACGTAGCGGGTATCGAGCTCCGCATAACCGGCGTCATAGACGCTCTGCCAGTCCGCGCCGAGATTGAGGACGCGCCCGGAAAGGCGCTCCCCCTCTACCACGCCGCCGATGATCGGGATGATCCGCCAGCGGCCGCCTGGACCGCCTCCCTTTTCGATCGGTGCGCCGAGTTCGGCGCGGATTTCGCAAAGTCGTCTCAGATCCGGAGCCTGCATCCTATCCTCCTATCGCATCGTCGTCGGCAGCCACAGCGCGATCGCGGGGAAGAGAACGAGCAGGATGAGCCGGATGATGTCCGTCAGGATGAACGGCATCACCCCTCCATAAATCGTCGTGATCTTCACGTCCTTGGCGATCGAGTTGATGACAAAGACGTTGATCCCGACCGGCGGGGTGATCATCCCGAGTTCGCAGGAGACCACGATGATGACGCCGAACCATATCGGATCGAAACCAAGATGGGTGATCACCGGGAAGACGATCGGCACAAGCAGAATGATCATCGCCATCTCGTCCATGAGAGCGCCGGCGATAAAAAAGATTACCAGGATCAGCGCCAGCGTGCCATAGGGCCCGAGATCCATGCCCACCAGGAAGGCCGTCAGCTTCTGCGGCGACTGGGTGATCGCCAGGAAATAGCCGAACAGGATTGCGCCGATCAGCACGCTGAACAGCGACACGGAGGTGCGCAGCGACTCGACGAGGCTCTGCATGATCAGCTTCAAACCCAGCCGGCCGCGCAGGATGCCGATGATCATCGTCAGCATCGCCCCGACCGCCGCCGCTTCCGTCGCCGTCGCAATGCCGAGATAGATGACACCGATGACGGCGAGGAACAGGACCAACACCGCCCAGACGTCCCGCAGGGAGGTCAGCGCTTCCCTCAGATCGAACTTCGTGCCGGGCGGCAAGCGCTTGCCATGGGCGATCAGCACCGTCGCCATGTACATCAGGGTCGCGAGGATGCCAGGCACGACGCCCGCCATCAGCAGTTGCCCGACATCCGTCTCCGTCAGGAACGCGTAGACGACCATCATCACCGAGGGCGGGATGAGAATGCCGAGCGTGCCGCCGGCGGCGATGACGCCGGTGGAGGTGGAATCGGCATAACCGGCCTTGCGCATTTCCGGAAGCGCCACGCGGGTCATGGTGGCGGCAGTCGCGATCGAACTGCCGCAGATCGCGGCAAATCCGGCACAGGCCGCGATCGTCGAGAGCGCCAGCCCGCCGCGGAACTGTCCGAGCCAGGCATTGCCGGTCCTGAACAATTCCCGGGACATGCCGGAATTGGTGGCGAACACACCCATCAGGATGAAGAACGGCACCAGCGTCAGGTTGAAGTCGGTGATGACCCGGATCGGCGACGTCGTCAAAAGGTTGAGCGCCGGCGCTATGCCGCGCATCGCCGCAAAGCCGAAGACGCCGACAAGGCCCATCGACACACCGAGCGGCACGCGCAGGCCCATCAAGACGAACATGGCGACGAAGCCGCCGATGGCGACGAGATCAGCGGTGTTCATACGCCATGCCCCTCGAGCGGATTGGGTTCCTCGGCCTCGCGCCGCAGGAAGGGCACGACGGCGGTGGTGATGACGGCCGAGGCGCAGCCGAGCCAGATCAGGCCGATCAGCGGCCAGACTGGAATGCGCAGGTCGAAGGTCGTTTCCTGGCTGTTATAGGCGCTCGTCAGGCGGAAAAACATCATGTAGGCGAGCATCACGGTGAAGGCGAGCAGCGTGCTCCAGGCGATAAAATCGAGGACCCGACGCCCCTTCGGCCCGAGCGGCTCATAGAGCAGATCGACGGCGATATGGCCGCCGCGATAACCGATCGAGGCAAAACCCCACATCATGCAGGCGCCGATCAGGTAACGGGACAGGTCGAAACTGTCGGGGACCGCCCAGGAAAAGATATAGCGCCCGATCGTGGAGACGACGATCAGGATCGTGCACAGCCCCAAGAGAAGGCCGGCGATCATATCGACTGCTTCGGTGAAGCGTTCGAGATATCGGGTCATGTCTGAGCTCGAAATTCGGATGGCAGGAAGGGCGGACGCCGAAGCGCCCGCCCGGTTCGACGCTTAAGAAATCCTCACTTCACGTCGGCATTGTACTTCTTCAGCGTCTCGCCGAGGCTTGCCCAGGCAGCCTTTGCATCGACGCCCGCCTTGGTGGCAGAGGCTTCCCATTCGCCCTGCAGCGAGGCCGTCGCCTTCTTCCAGAGGCCGACCTCGTCAGGCGTCGGCTTGTACATGGTGTGGCCGCCGGCATCGATCATCTTCTGGCGGCCGGCGGCTTCCGCATCCGCCCATTTGGACGCCATCTTCTCCGCCCAATCCGGCGTGCAGTGGTCGTTGATCACCTTGCGATCGGCAGGCGACAGGCTGTCGATCTTGGCCTTGTTCATCACGAAGGCGAAGGTCGTCACATAGAAGGGCAGGTCGAGGTGATGCTTGGTGACGTCCTGCAGGCCGAATGTGTAGATCGAGTTCCACGGCGACGCCGTCATGTCGGCGGCGCCCTTGGAGATCAGTTCGCGCATGTCGCCGGCCGGCACCTGAACGGAGGCCGCGCCCAGCGAATTGACCAGCCGCGCCATGGTGGCATGCGCGGGGCGGATGTTCTTGCCCTTGAGATCGGTCGGAACCTCGATCGGCCCCTTGGTCCCATGCAGCGTGCCCGGATCATGGACGATCGCCATGCAGAACTGGACGTCCTTCATCTCCTTGGCGGCATATTGCATATACCACTCGTCCAGCGCCCGCGACCCGCCCTTGGCATTCGAGATCAGGAACGGGATTTCGCCCGCCGCGATGATCGGGAAACGGCCCGGCTGATAGCCCGGATTGATGAAGCCGATATCGACGATGCCGTCTCGCGCCATGTCGTAATGGTCCGCAGCCGCTCCGAGCTGCGAGGCCGGATAGATGGTGATCTTGATGCGGCCGTTGGATGCGTCGCTGATCGATTTCGCCCAGATCTCCATCCCGCCCGGCTGCAGCGCGTGGGTGGCGGGCACCCAATGCGACAGCGTCAGCTCGACGTCGGCGGCCTGAGCAGTCGTGGTCAGCGCGGACACGGCCAGTGCCGCGAGGCAGGCCGAAGCGAGCAATGCCTTCAGTTTCATGTGTTTCTCCTCCCTTTGAGATCAGAGACCGGAAGGCTCCCTTCCCGTTCCGGCCGGCGAATATCGCTATCAATCCGCGTGGAGACTTAGCTCGCTGGCGGACCGACAAGGTCGTCGGAAATTCCGTGAAGGGACGCAACTGCCGGATGCGGAAAGCCGCCTGCGAGCGATGCGTCAAAGGACCTGCGGGGATCAGGCTGCGCCATCTCCGCGGCCGAAACCGAACCTGCCATGTCCATGGCAGCCGCAACTGTCTTGAACAGTCGTGTATACACCGATTTCCTCCTATGCCCGGTCTCCCAAGGTGATGTCCTCCTCCTGACATCACCTACCCGAGCATCCGAATTTCAACACATCCAGGCCGGAACGACAAGCATCCATTTCGGTTTGGGATACAAAAAATCAGGTTGCCTGAGATTTTACCCACAGGCTCTTCACCCCGGCTTTAAACCGTCTAGAATGTCCAGATGCACCTGCCATGCATACACTGAGGATGGAATGCGGCGGCGGCGCGGAACCGGGAGATCGGATCTAGGGGAGAAAACGTTCGGCCGCGAGGATCTGTCGGCCGATAGATTGGGATACGGTCTAGGCGATCAAAACCGTGTAGCGGAACGCTGACCCTTCTCGGGAGCTAGGCCCAATCACCCTTGGTCGGCACGCCCGGAATGAGCCTTGGACAAAGATATTCAAATCATCATCAGGACATTGGGGAGGAAAAACACATGGATGATCTCGTCACACCGGTCAGCAAGGCGATTGCGCAACTCAAGGGCCTGCTCGGCGACAGGCTGGTGACCTCGGCCTCCGTGCGCGAACACCATAGCCACGACACCTCGCGGCTTGCCCCTCACCTGCCCGACGCCGTCGTCTTTCCACGCACCGAGGAAGAAGTCCAGGCGATCGTCTCAGCCTGTGCGGCGCATGGCGTCCCGGTCGTGCCCTTCGGCGCGGGTTCCTCGATGGAAGGTCATACGATCCCGATCCGCGGCGGCATTTCGCTCGATACCCGCGAGATGAACAGGATCGTCGAAATCCGGCCGGAGGACCTGCTGGCTGTCGTCCAGCCCGGCGTCACCCGCAAGCAGCTCAATGTGGACCTGCGCGAAACCGGCCTGATGTTCTCGGTCGATCCGGGCGCCGACGCCTCGATCGGCGGCATGGCCTCGACCCGCGGCAGCGGCACCACTTCGGTCCGCTACGGCACGATGCGCGAAAACGTGCTGGCTCTCCGGGTGGTGACACCCGACGGCGAAGCGATCCAGACCGGCTCGCGGGCCAGAAAATCCTCGTCCGGATACGACCTGACGCATCTCTTCGTCGGCTCCGAAGGCACGCTCGGCGTCATCACCGAACTCACCGTCCGCCTGCATCCCATTCCGGAAGCCGTGTCGGTTGCCTTCTGTCCTTTCCCGACTGTCGCCAATGCCGTGGAAGCGGTGATCGAGGCAGTGCAATACGGCATTCCGGTCGCCCGCGTGGAGTTTCTGGACGAAGTGGCGATCGCCAGCGTCAATAACTATTCCAAGCTGGACATGCCGGTCGCCCCGACGCTTTTCTTCGAGTTCCATGGCACCGAGGCCTGGGTGAAAGAACAGGCTCAGCTCGTCGAGGAGATCACCAAAGGCCATGACGCGGTTTCCTTCCGCTGGACCGCGGATGCCGACGAACGCGCCAAACTCTGGCAGGCCCGCCACGATCTCTTCTGGGCCACCAAGGCGATCATTCCGGGCTACGATCTTTATACCGGTGATATCTGCGTGCCGATCTCCAGGCTTGCCGAAAGCATCGTCGCGGCGCGTGCCGATATCGACGCCTCGTCGCTGTCGGGCCAGATCATCGGCCATGTCGGCGACGGCAATTTCCACACCGCCTACCTGATCGATCCAAACAATCCGGAGCATCTCAAGGAGGCCGACGAGATGGCCGACCGCGTCTTCGAACGGGCGCTCGCCGTCGGCGGCACCGCCAGCGGCGAACACGGCATCGGCATTGCCAAGCTGAAATTCATGCGGAAAGAGCATGGCAAGGCGGTGGATGTCATGAAGAAGATCAAGGCGGCACTCGATCCGCTGGGGATCATGAATCCGGGCAAGATGGGGGATGCGGGGTGAAGAGTGGTCGAGGTGAGATGCGACGGCCGAAGGCCGACAAAACGCCCCGTTGAAGCGTTTTGAGTGTCGAACGCAGCGAACCAAAGCGCGCGGCCGGGCGGTGCGACATATTCCACCTCATCCCTGTGCTTGTCACAGGGATCCAGCAGCGCCGCGTCTGCGGTGCGGAAGAGTCTTTTCAGCCCAAAGACTTGGGCTGGCTGGATTCCTGTGACAAGCACAGGAATGAGGGAATTTGTGGTTTCGCTTCCGTGAAAAAATCATCCTCTCCATGAACCGAATTCGACAACAATCGTCCCCCTAAAACGCAAAAACGGCGCCCCGAGGCGCCGTTCTCGTGCAACATCCTGGGAGGACATCAGATCTTCTTGGTCCGCCAGCTTTCGGCATAGTTTTCACGAGCCTCGGCGGCATAAGGGGTTGGCGAGACGCGGACGCGGATCTCGGCCTGTTTGTGGCCCTTTTCGATCGAGGTCTTGCCCGTGCCGCCGTTCGGTTCGCCCCAGATCAGCGTCAGGACATCACCTTCCTGGACATCCGCATCGACGATGCCGAGCGACAGCATGCAGCGTTCGTTATAGCTGTAGCCGTTGAACATCGACATGCCGACGACCTTGTCGCCGTGCATGATCTTGTCGGCGCTGGACGACGCATAGTTCGGCTGCGGCAGGTCGATCCACTTGTAGGCCTCGCCACCGGGAACGAAGTTCGAGGCGATGACCTTCATCACGTCTTCCGCGTTCCACTCGAAGGTGACCTTCTTGCGCTGCGGCTTACCCTTCATCTTCTCGAGCACTTCGCGGCCGACGAAGTCGTGGTCGAACTTGACGTAGATGCCGTAACCGAGCTCGTACGGATTGACGTAGTAGTCTTCGATATTGTCGGAGACGAGGCTGCCGCCGATCGAGCCGGTCGCCTCATAGCTGTCTTCCGTCAGCCAGTCGCGATAACCCTGCAGTTCGGCGCCGGTGTAGATGCCCGGCAGCGGCGACGGGATCCAGCCGGATTCCAGCGTGTTGGTGGAATAGGCGCGCGCACCGACGAGGTAGAGATCGACGCCGGCATCCTTGGCGGCTTTGACGATGATCTCGCGGACTTCGTCCTTCTCGGCATAGGGACCCCAGACTTCGAGACCCGGAGCGCCGGCCATGCCGTGGCGCAGGGCCTGGACCTTCTTGGAGCCGATATTGATCCAGTCGACATGGAAGAACTTGATGTCGGGGATCGGGCCGCCATTCATCTTTTCGAAGACCTTCGGAGCGTCCGGGCCCTGGATCTGGAAGCGATAGTGAACCCGATTGACTTCCTTGCCGTCCGGGCGCGAAGGCGAACGCGGGTCGTGGGTGAGCTTGACGTCATGCTTGCCGAGCGAAGCGTTGTAGCGCAGCCAGTTGGCGGTCGGCGCACGGCCGACGAGCACGAACTTGTCATCACGCTCGCGGAAGATGATCATGTCGCCGATGACGTGTCCGGCAGGCGTGACCGGAACGTAGTGCTTGGCGCGGTCGACGCCGAAATTCGCAAAGCTGTTGATCGCCAGGCTTTCCAGGAACTTGGAAGCGTCCGGGCCTTCGACGATCAGTTCGTCCATGTGGTGGGACTGGTCGAACAGGACCGCCGAATGGCGCCATGCCATCTGCTCGGTGCGCCAGTTCGAAAACTCCGGTGCGACGACCGGATAGATATACATGCCGATGCGCGAATTGCGCAGCATCTCGACAGTATTGCCCTTCTCTTTCAGGATCTGGGTCAGATTCTTCGGCATTGTCTTAACCTTCCCTCGGTTGCTCTCCTGCATGCCGCCCGCCGGCCAAGCCGGTTCGGGATACGATATGCATCGTCTCAAGATGTCTCATGCAATTGAAGGTCAGCGGTCTCCTCCCGCCATCTCCTCCCAATAGTGCCCGGTTCTCGAACCTCGCCTCGACGGCTTGGCGGAAATCGAGGCCTCCTCCCGGTCGAAGCAATTCATAGAGCAATCGTTTTTGGGATACAATACCGGATTTCGGCCTCACTGCCAAAAGCGCGGCGACAGCCCATTAGAATTACGCTGTGTGCATAATATATGGTGATATTTGGTGCAACGCAGAAAAACAAACTTGATCCGGATTGCCGCCATCCGCGAGCAAAATTGGCATTTTGGGATCCCAAGCGGAATTATTTCGGCGCCCGCAAACGTTCCTAGTCTTCGTTTTCGTCCTGCATCAGGCCATTGATATGACCGGCCGGACTGTCGAGGTCGAAGATCGGCAGGATGCGCGAGCCGTCGATCGCGAAAAGCCCCTTGCTGATGCCGAGGCTGATCTTCACCCCTTCGCCATGCTCGCGGAAAAGGCTTTCGGCGCGGGCGCCGTCGCGGGCGATCAGCGCCGAGACCATGTGATGGTGCTGCCAGTGCGCGTAATGCAGATGCTGCGCCCGCTCCTTGCGGGTGATGTTGTCGAAGCGGATCGAATCCGGTGCACCGAACGGCACCCGGTCGAAAAGGCTGGTGAGTTGGTGCAGCAGGTTTCCGCCTCCGGCTTCGATGATCAGCGTGTGGAAACGCAGGTTCATCGCCGCATAACGTTCCTCGTTGACCGGATCGTCGATGCCGCCGTTCTCGAAGATGTCGTCACCTTCGCGCAGGCAATCCTTGAGCTCCGCCACCAGCGTCGGCGACGGGCCCTCACTGGCGATCTTCTTGGCCGCATAACCTTCGATCATCGAACGCAGCTCGATCGCCTCGATCACGTCGGCCACCTTGTAGGCCCGGACCCGATAACCGCGGGCGCCGACGCGCTGCAGCACGCCCTCTTCGACGAGCACGGCCAGCGCATGCCGGATCGGCGTTCGCGACACGCCGAGCGCCTCGGCAAGCCCGGATTCGGAGAGTTTCTTGCGCGGATCGATCGTGCCGTCGCTCGCCCAGGTCCTCAGCTTGTCGATCACGTGCTGCTGGCGGGTCTCCTGCTTCTCAGGCCCGGGAGGATTCTGAGTTCGGGTGCCTGTGGTCATGCTTGGGCCTCACCTGCGCCATATCGAAATGCGGATCGCGCCGGACGAAGACAGACCGACGGGAACATCGCTTCAATATTGAATATCTGCGACAAAACGCAAGTTTTCCATATTCCGGCCTACCCCGGAACGATCAGTTCCGCACCGCCCAGGCAGCCTCCACGGGTGCGGCGACAGTGACCGGGCGGCCGATATCGACATGGGAAAGCGACGAGGCCTCGACATGCAGGGTCTGCGCCGGGGTCTTGACCATGATCGAGCGGTGCGAGCCGCGGAAGATCGCCTGCGAAACCTCGCCCGCCCACGACAGGTCGCCGTTCACCTGACCCGCATCCCGGACATGCAGGTTTTCCGGCCGAACCATGACTGTGACATCCGCGCCCTTCGGCATTTCGGTTGCCGCATGACAGTCGCCGGACCAGCCCTGGCCTTCGACCGAGAGCTTGTAATATTGCCCGCCGTTCGGGCGGCAGTCCTTGACCGTCGCGTTTAGGAGATTGGGCGTTCCGAAGAAGGCGGCCACCTGGCGGTTTTCCGGCCGGCGGTAGATTTCCTCCGGCGCGCCGACCTGCAAAATCTTGCCGCCATGCATGACGACGACCCGGTCGGACAGCGCCATGGCTTCCGCCTGATCGTGGGTAACGTAAAGGGCGGTGATCTTCAGACGCTGCTGGAGGGCCCGGAAATCGTCGCCCATCTGGGTGCGCAGGCGCGCATCGAGGTTGGAGAGCGGTTCGTCGAGGAGCAGCACTTCCGGCTCGAACACCAGCGCACGAGCGATCGCCACGCGCTGCTGCTGGCCGCCGGACAGTGCCGGCGACGGACGCTCGGCATATTGCTCCATCTCGACGAGGCGCAGCGCGTTCATGACGCGATCGTTGATTTCCTTGTCCGGGCGGCGACGGATGCGCAAGGGATAGGCGACGTTGTCGAACACCGTCATATGCGGCCAGATCGCATAGGACTGGAAGACCATGCCGAGACGGCGGCGTTCGGAGGGCACAAAATAGCCCTTCTCCGAATCCGACACGACATTGTCGCCGATCGCGATGCGGCCGCCGGTATTCTTTTCGAGCCCAGCCACCATGCGCAGCGTCGTCGTCTTGCCGCAGCCCGACGGCCCGAGCAGCGTGACGAATTCGCCGCTCTTGATCTTCAGGTTCACGTTGTCCACGGCGGTTACCGCGCCATACATGCGGCTCACGTTTTCGAGCGTCACCGAAGCCATATTTCTCTTCCTTTCGGAGCGGATGCCAGAATCCGCTTAAACGACAACCAAAAATCGGCCGGCGGGCGCAGCCGCCGGGCCTGAAGCCTAGAGCTTGCTGATGCGCGATTTGATGAAACTGAGCTGCACCCAGCGGAACACGATGACCAGGAGCATCATCATCAGGCCGATGACGCTCACCTGTTCGGCATTGCCGTTGGCCCAAAGTTTCATCAGCACCACCGCCAGCGTTTCCGATCCCACCGAATAGAGAAGGATCGACGCCGACAGCTCGCGCATGATGCCGAAGAAGGTCAGCACCCAGCCGACGGCGAAGGCCGGCCAGGCAAGCGCCACCATGATCCGCCACATGGTCTGGAACCAGCTGGCTCCGTGGACACGCGAACATTCTTCCAGGTCGTAGGAAAGCTGGTGATAGGCGCCGGTCATCACCCGCACGGAAACCGGCGTGCCGAGCGCGATATAGGCAAGCAGCAGCGCCCAGATGGTGCCATAGATCGGGATCGGTCCCGGAAGCATCGCAAATGCCCAGAGGAAACCGACGCCGAGGACCATGCCCGGCATCATCCACGGAAGCCAGGCCATGCTGTCGACCAGGTTGCGGCCGCGCCAGCGGGTGCGCACCGAGATGTAGGCGACGATCGCGCCGAGCGCCATGGTCGCGGTGGCGCCGAGCAGGCCGAGCACCATCGTATTGCGGACCGCCCGCCAGAATTCGCTGTTGGCGAAGACGGCCCTGTAGTGCTCCAGGGTCAGCATGTCATAGGTGTAGAAGCCGAAGAAGCGGAAGAACGAGCCGAGCATCAGCTGTCCGATCGGCAGCACGACCGTGATGAAGAAGAACAGCACGCAGAAGGCGAAGGTGACCCAGCGCCAGGGGCCGAGCTCCATGACGCTCGGGCGAAACCCCTTGCCCGTGACGGTCTGGAAACTCTTGCCGCGCAGCATCCACCACTGCCAGATGACGAGCAGGAACATCAGCCCCATGATCGCGAAGGAAAGCGACGTCGCGTACTGGTAGTCGGGCGTCGCGCGGTGGTTGATCGACTCGTAGATGTCGGTGGTGATCACCTTGATGCCTGCGGGCAGGCCGAAGAACAGCGCCGACTCGAAGGTCTCGATGCCCTTGATGAAGCTCAGCATGAACGAGCTGGTCAGCACTGGCAGCATCAGGAGCAGGGTGATCTTGCGAAAAGTCGTCCAGCGCGAGGCGCCGCACATGCGGCTCGATTCCTCGAGCGACGGGTCCATCGCCCGGAACGCGTCGACCATGAACAGGAACAGGAACGGGATCGAATATTGGCACATGTGCCAGATGACGCCACCATAGGAATAGATGTTGACGAGTGGATCGGTCGCCCCGGTTGCCCAGCGCCAGACCATGTTGATGACGCCCACCTGCGGGTTGGCCAGCATGCCCCAGGCCATCGCGGTCAGGATCGGCGGAATGAAGAACGGCAGCGTGATCAGCACTTCCAGCGTGCCGCGGAACGGCGTGTCTGTGCGCGCCACGATCCAGGCGAGAAACACCGCGATCGTCAGCGACGGTATGGTTTTCGCAAGCGAAATGCCGATCGTGTTGGCCAGAACGATGAGGTTCTGGGTGGTCATGATCGACCGGTAGCCATTGAGATTGAACTCGCCGGCCATACCGGGCGGCGTCGAATGCAGGCTGCCATAAAGCAGCATGGCGAGCGGATAGATCGTCAGGAAGCCAAGGATCAGGATCAGCACCAGCATGCCGATCAGACGCCACAGCGATCCGCCCGAAAAGGCGCGCGTGAAAGCATTGCCGGCAATCGTCGGCGCAGTTTCGGCGATGTCGTCTAGGGGGCGATTGTGGATAATCGTCATGGGATCCTCGCGGCTCCGGGTATGAAAAACGGCACCGCCGGCCCGAACATCGGACCGGCAGCGGCCTGGGAGGCTTACTTGAAGATGTCCTTGGACTTGGCCAGCATCTCGTTCTGGCGGGTCGTGTCCGTCGTGCCGTAGAGCTTGGCTTCGGAAATCGCCTTGACGTCCGCCGGCAGGCCTTCGGTCATGCCGGGAAGGACAGGACCGTAGCCGAGGCTCGCATAGATTTTCTGCACGACCGGGCCCTGCATGAAATCGAGATAGAGCTTGGCGGCGTTCGGGTGCGGAGCCTTCTTGAGCATGACGTTGCCGTAAAGAACGTAAGGAACGCCCTCCTCGGGAATGATGAACTTGACCGGCAGTCCCTTCAGATCCGAGAAGTCGGTCATGATGACCGGCATGTAGATCGAATATTCACCGCGTGCGGTGCGGCGCTGCGATTCGCGCTGGTCGCGGGTGAAGACGAGCTTCTGGTTCGCGACCTTCTTCACATAGTCTTCGCCGATCTTGTCATAGGTCGAGAAGAACCAGAGGTAACCGGCACCGATCGCGCGCGGATCGTCGGACAGGATCTTGCCCTGCCATTTGGGATCGGCAATGTCTTTCCAGCTCTTCGGCTCGTCGGCCGGCTTCACGAGGCCGGTGTTGATCATGATCCCATAGGGAATGGTCATGACCGAGGCCATCGGCACCTTGAGCTTGAACTTGTCGCCGATCTTCTGCGAATTCGGGGTCACCGGCAGCGGATCGACGGACTTGTCCTCCTTGTCGTAGAGCATGGTCTGCCCTTCGCTGGTGAACATCACGTCGGCGGCGAAGCGGCCCGCGGCCTGCTCGACCCGGACGCGTTCGCGGATTTCGGAGGCGCGCGCTTCCAGCACCTCAACCGAAATTCCGTATTGCTTGGTGAAGGCCTCGGCGATCTGCTTGGTGCTCGGCTGGCCGACGAGCGCGGTATAAAGGACGAGCGAGCCCTCCTTCTTGCCCGCGTCGATCAGCTTCTGCCACTCGGCATCCTGCGCGAAGGCAGGCAGGCCGGCCGCTGCCGAGATGGCAAGGCTGCCCGCAGCCGCCATGAAAACCCGGCGCGACCATTTTTGAATGGCCGAGGCCTTCTGAATGGCCGAAGTCATGGATGTGTTTATCGTCACGTGTCTCTCCTCCCTGGAACCGACGATCGAGCATCGCGCCCGGGACCCGATCCCGGCACTCGACGCTCAAAATTTCTGCGGCCACCGACCGCGATCTCCCTTTTCACCGCAAGCGGCGGCGCTTTCCCGAACAGCTGCTCAGTCCCGACCGCTCACCGGCGTTCCGGAAACGATCTGGCGCGGGCCCTGCAATTGACAAGGTCCCTGATAAGCACCGCATGATGCGGAGCATTCAGGCCTTCGGTTCGGACAGGATTGGCCTTGGCCAACTGCAAACTCCCTTTTTGAACTCCGATCTGCGCCGGCTCTCCCTGCCGGTCGCGGCGACGCCAGCCGGCATCGGAATTCCCTCTCTGTTAGATTGACCTTTTCCCGTGCAGGGGAAAAGCACCATTTTTTTACATTCACTTTTCTCGAAAATAGAAAGATGAATTGTGCTACCGTTTACGCGGAGGGCCGTTCGGCAGAGCGGCATGGGAGACCTAAGACATTGGATACGCTTATCAATATCCGCACGTTTCTGGCGGTTGCCCGGTCCGGCAGTTTTTCGGCGGCGGGCCGTCATCTCGGCGTCGCACCCTCGGTCGTGACGAAACGCGTCAGCCGGCTGGAAGACCAGATGCGGGTCAAACTCTTCATCCGCTCGACCCGCCAGATTATCCTGACGGAGGTCGGCGAACGTTACCTGCCCCGCTACCAATCGCTGGTCAAGGAGATCGACGATGCCATCAGCGGAGCGGCCGCGGTCGCCCAGCGGATCGAGGGTCATTTGAGGATCAAGGCGCCGACGACGGTGACGATCGCCTTCCTCGCCCGCATCCTCAGCGATTTCCAGCAGGAAAATCCGAACGTCACCATGGACCTTGCCCTGGTCGACCGTTCGGTCAATCCCGCGGAAGAGGGATACGATATCGCGCTCGGTGCCCTGCCCGCCTCCTATTCGAATGTCATCGACGAGCCGCTCTGTCCTTACCCGCGAAAACTCTGCGCGGCTCCCGACTATCTCGAAAACCGCGGCCTGCCGAAACATCCGCGCGACCTCGTCGATCATATCTGCCTTACCTTCCACGCGACCGGCTCGACCTGGTCGTTCCTGAGCCCCGGCGGCCCGATCGATGTCGAGGTGCGCTCCGCCTTCAGCGCCAACGATACCCAAATCCTGCACGACCTGGCGCTGCGAGGCCGTGGCGTCGCCATGGTGGCGAATTACGTGGCGGAGGAATCGATCCGGAGCGGCAAGCTGATCGAGTTGCTGCCCGACTTTCCCGTAGCGGAGCTCTGGCTGAAGGCGCTCATCCCCCAGACCCAGGCGCGCAAACCGACCGTGCGCGCGCTGATGGAATGGCTGCGTATCCATATGCACACGGCTCTGGTGATCGGCGACCGCGCCGCTTGAGCGCGCCACTTTTGCCTGGGAAGAAAAGCTGGAAGGCCTTTGGCTTTCTCGAATCGAGAAAGCCGCTACGATGAAAAAGCATATTCTCTTGGCTCCCCGTGCCGCTTACCCTCCCAAATCGAGGAAACGCATCGCTGATGCGAGGGTGGCTGTCGCCTGTCGACGCGCCGCCTGGGAGTGAGGTTCAGGTCCGCCGCGAAACGAGCGGCCGGACCGACAGACAAGGGAGGTTTTAAGCGGTGGATACTGCTGTGACCCAGCAGCGCTCTATGCTTTCGCAATTGGGCGCGATCGATTGTGACGTTCATCCGGACGCGCCGGGGCGCGAGGATCTTCTTCCCTATTTCGACGACTACTGGCGCGAGATCGTCACGACGCGCGATGTCGACCGTCTCGAGCTCACCAATTTCCCGACCCGCACCAAGCCGTTCTTCCGGGAGGACTGGAAGGCGACGGAGGGCAAGGGCGTCGAAAAGCTGCGGAAAAACCTGCTCGATCCCTACGGTCTCAAATACGCGATCCTCAACTGCGTCACCGCCGTGCATGCGATCTACGATCCCTATCTCGCCACCGCCGTCTGCCGCGCCACCAACGACTGGCTGAAGGCGGAATGGCTCGACCGCGACCCGCGCCTGCGCGCGTCGCTCGTCCTGCCGATGCAGAACCCGGAAGCAGCCGTCGAGGAGATCGAGCGCTTCGCCGATGATAAGCGTTTCGTGCAGGTGCTGACACTTTGCATGGGCGAGATGCCGCTCGGTCGCCGCACCTACTGGCCGGTCTACGAAGCCGCCCAGCGGCATGGTTTTGCGCTCGGCGTGCATGCCGGCAGCGCCTATCGCCATGCGCCGAGCCAGAGCGGTTTCCTCTCCTATCTCGCCGAGGATTACGTCCATCAGGTCCAGGGTTTTGCAGCACAGGTCGGCAGTTTCGTTTCCGAAGGCGTGCTCGGCAAGTTCCCGGACATGAAGATCGTGCTGATCGAATCCGGCGTCTCCTGGCTGCCCGGCCAGATGTGGCGGATGAGCAAGGACTGGCGCGGCGCCCGCATCGAGATCCCCTGGGTCAAGGAATCGCCGTCGGCGCTGGTTCGCCGCCAAATCCGCATGACCACCCAGCCTTTCGACGCGCCGCGCGATCCGGCCGAGCTGGAACGCATCATTGAACATCTCGATTGCGACGACATGCTGCTCTTTTCGACCGACTATCCGCACGCGCAATTCGAAGGCGAGGCAGCGATCCCCGCCGGTTTCCCGGAACGCCTGATCGACCGGCTGGTTCGGGAGAACGCACTCGCCACCTATCCGCGACTGGAGGACTAAGCCATGGATCAGGCCGTTCTGGATAAGAACACTAAAGCAGACGCCAAGCTCGGGATCGTCGATTGCGACATCCATCCGGCTTTCGGCTCGCCTGCGGAACTCGCGAAATTCCTGCCCGTCCGCTGGCGCGACCATCTGGCGGATTACGGCCAGCGCAGCGCCAATCCGGTGGTCGGCACCCTGCCTTACCCACGCATGACGCCCGGCAATGGCATGCGCCGCGACTCGTGGCCGCCGAACGGCGGGCCGCCGGCCTCCGACCTCGCCTTTCTGCAGGAACAGCTGCTCGACCCGCTCGGCATCGAATACGGCATACTCCAGCCGCTCGCGGCGGGCTCCTCGACGCTGAACCAGGAACTCGGCGCGGCCATGTGCGCCGCCGTCAACGACTGGCAGCTCGACAAATGGACCGGCCCGGATCCGCGGCTCAAAGCCTCGATCTGCGTCACCCAGGAAGACGTGCCGGCGGCTCTTGCCGAAATCGAGGCGCGCATCGGCGACCGGAGTTTTGCCCAGATCGCCATTCCGCCGCGCACCATCGAGCCGGCGGGCCGCCGTCGCTACTGGCCGATCTATGAGGCTGCCGAACATTATGACATGCCGATCGGCATGCACTCCGCCGCCTACGGTCAGCACGCCAATAGTGGCGCCGGCTGGCTGGACTTCTATATCGAGGAACACTACGCCTTCTCGCACAGCCTGCAGAGCGTCGTCACCAGCATGGTCTTCGAGGGCGTCTTCGAACGCTTCCCGAAGCTGAAACTGGTCGTCGTCGAAGGCGGCTTCGCCTGGGCGGCACCGCTGATGTGGCGGCTCGACAAGCAGTGGGAACGGATGCGCTCCGAGGTGCCGCATGTGAAGCGGCCGCCGTCCGAATATATCCGCGAAAACGTCTGGTTCACCACCCAGCCGATCGAGGAGCCGGAAAACAACCGCCACCTGCTCGACACGCTGCGCTGGGTCGGCGCCGACCGGTTGATGTTCTCGACCGATTATCCGCACTGGGATTTCGACGACCCGCGCTACGCCTTCAAAGTGCCGCTGTCGCCGACCGAGCGCGTGCAGATCTTTCGCGATAATGCCAAGCGCGTCTACCGCCTGCCCTGAATTGAAGACAAGATCAGCTCTTCCGGAACCGCAATCAGTATCGATGGATTGAAATAGAGAATGGCCCGTCATGTCATCGCCAAGGTCGAGGAACTCGACATCGGCAAGTCCAAGCTGGTGAAGGTCGCAGGCCGCGACATTGCCCTCTTCAACGTCAAAGGCGAGTTCTTCGCCATTGCCAACCGCTGCCCGCACGAAGGCGCCGACCTCTGCCGCGGCCAGGTCGTGGGGCTGGCCGAAGCGGACGAGCCCGGAAAGGTCCGCATGACGCGGCACGGAGAGCTCGTCCGTTGCCCCTGGCACGGCTGGGAATTCGACATCCGCACCGGCAAATCCTGGTGCGACCCGGCACGCACCCGCGTCAAGAGTTTCGACGTTTCCGTCGCCAAGGGCGGTGCGCTGACGGAAGGTCCTTATCAGGCCGAGACCTTTCCGGTCTCGATCGATGAGGACTACGTCGTGGTGGAAATCTGAAAACCAAGGTCTATCCATCAAGGTCCTCTCTGCCTGGATAGACGGAAAGCGCGGCAATCCCTCTTGCCGCGCTTTTTGCTGACGCATATTGCCCGAAAGTGGAGGCCGGTTTCGGGACAACGACATGCGCGTCAAGGAGATCAGATCATTTCCAGTGCCAGCGCAATGCCCTGGCCGCCGCCGATGCAGAGCGTGACGATACCGCGCTTCAAGCCGTCGCGTTGCATCGAATGGAGAAGCCGTGTCGCCAGGATTGCGCCGGTGGCGCCGATCGGATGGCCGTGCGCCACCGCCCCGCCTTCGACATTGGCAATATCCTCCGGCAGGCCGAGCCCCTTGAGGACCGCGAGCGGCACCGCTGCATAGGCCTCGTTGATCTCGATCCGCTCGATATCGCCGATCGTCCAGCCAGCGCGCTCCAGCGCCTGGTTGACGGCCGGGATCGGCCCGAGCGCGAACATGCCGGGTTCGACCGCGGCGACGCCATAGGATACCAGCCGCGCCATCGGGCGCAGGCCCTTGGCTTCGGCAAAGGCCCGATCCGCGACGATCATCGCCGCCGCACCGCTGTTGAGGCCGGGTGCATTGCCGGCGGTGATCGTGCCGTCATCACGGAAGGCGGGCTTCAGCTTGGCAAGCGCCTCCATCGTGGTATCCGGCCTTGGCGTTTCGTCAGCGGCAAAACTTTTCACGCCGCCCTTCACCGGAAGATCGATGCCAACGATCTCGGCTGCAAACTTGCCTTCCACTTGCGCGGCGCTGAAACGCTGCTGCGAACGCGCCGCCCAGCGATCCTGATCCGCGCGGCTGATCTGCTGCGAGGCGATCATGTCTTCGGTATGCCAGCCGGAATGTCTGTCTGAAAACGCGTCGTGAAGGCCGTCGAGCAGCATGCTGTCGAAAATCTCCGCATGACCCATGCGATAACCCCAGCGGCCGCCGCTCATCAGGTAGGGCGCGCGGTCCATGTTCTCCATGCCGCCTGCAATCGCGACTTTCGCATGGCCAAGCCAGATATCCTTGGCCGCGCTGGCAATCGCCTCGGCGCCTGAACCGCAGACGCGGTTGACGGTGACGGCCGGCACCGAGACCGGCAGGCCGCCATGGATCGCCGCCTGCCGCGCCGGGTTCATCCTGTTGCCGGCCTGGACGACATTGCCCATGGTGACCGAGGCCACCTCGGAAGCAGCAAGGCCGGAGCGCGCGATCGTCTCGCGGATGGCCGCAGCGCCGAGATCGACGGCCGGTATGCCGGCGAGAGAGCCGTTATATTTGGCGATCGCGGTGCGCAGCGGCTGGACGATGACGACTTCAGACATGGCGGTTCTCCCTAAATTGCGTTTTCATCGAAGCGGCGCAGGATGACGCTGGCATTGACGCCGCCGAAGCCGAAACCGTTGGACAGCGCGTATTCAACCTCTGCGTGACGGGCCTGCGGACCGATGAGATCGAGCCCTTCGGCGAGCGGATCGGGATCTTCGAGATTGAGGGTCGGCGGCAATATGCCGTCGCGCAGCGCCAGTGCGGTGATGATCGCTTCTAAGCCGCCCGCTGCACCGAGCAGATGTCCGGTCGCAGACTTGGTCGAGGAGATCGCCGGGCCGTTACTGGTGCCGAAGACCGATTTGATTGCCGCGAGCTCGCCCGCGTCACCCACCGGTGTCGATGTGGCATGCGCATTGAGATAGCCGATCGCCTCGGGTTGAAGGCCCGCCATCTGCAGTGCCCGCTGGACCGCCCTTTTCGCCCCGGAACCATCGGCCGGACCAGCGGTCAGGTGATAGGCATCAGCGCTCGTGCCGTAACCGACCACTTCGACGAGCGGAGTAGCGCCACGCGCAAGCGCATGTTCAAGCGTCTCGATGATGACGATGCCGGCGCCCTCGCCCATGACGAAGCCGTCACGCGCGGCATCGAACGGCCGCGATGCCTTTTCCGGCGTATCGTTGAATGCGGTGGAGAGACCACGTGCCGCCGCAAATCCGCCAAGTGCGACGCGGTTGATGCAGGCCTCGGTGCCGCCGCAGAGCGCCACGTCGACTTCGCCGCTCCTGATCATCCGCACGCCGTCGCCGATCGCCTGGACGCTTGCCGCGCAGGCCGTCACCGGCGCGCCGATCGGACCTTTGAAGCCATAACGAATGGAGACATGGCCGGCCGCGAGATTGACGAGGAAGGACGGCACAGTGAAGGGTGAAAGCCGGCCAGCGCCGCGCGCGTCCACCGTGCGCACAGCCTCGGCAATCGTGTGGAACCCGCCGATGCCGGAGGCGATGATCGTTGCGGTACGGTCCTGCTTGTCGTCGCTATCCGCGACCCAGCCGGATTGCTCCAGCGCCTGCCGCGAGGCTTCGAGCGCAAATGCGATGAACCGATCCATCTTCTTGCGCTCCTTGTGCGGCACCGCAAGGTCGATATCGAAACCGAACTCGTCCTCGTCGATGCCGGGCACCACGCCGCCGACCTTGGCGTCGATGTCCGGCACCATCTCGTCGGACAGCCGGCGCAGGCCGGAACGGCCTTCGATCAGGCGTTTCCAGGTGGCTTCCACGCCGCTGGCGAGAGGCGAGACCATGCCCATGCCGGTGATCACTATTCTGTCGCTCGGTCTTGCCGGCATGTTTCACCTCGATTTAAATTTTGATCATCATTTATCTCCTTTAAATGACAATCCAAATATAAGAGTCAAGGTATTCGAAGGAGAAGACGATGAAGGTGAGCCGCCAGGAAGCCGAGGAAAACCGCGCCCGCGTGGTGTTGAAAGCGGGCGAACTGTTCCGCGAATACGGCTTTGACGGCATCGGCATCGCCGACCTGATGAAGGCGGCGGGCCTGACGCATGGTGGATTTTACGGCCAGTTCAAATCCAAGGTGGACCTGGCGGCCGAGGCAACACGCCAGGCGCTGGCGCTCAATGCCGCGAACTGGCGGCAGACGATCGGACATACCCGCGACAAGGCGCTGAAGGCGATCACGGGCATGTATCTGTCCCGGCCGAACCTTCTCTTCAAAGCCAAGGGCTGCACTCTCGCCTCTCTCTGCGCCGACGCCTCCCGGCAGGGCGAAGCGGTGCAATCGGTGTTCGCCGAAGGCATCGAAAACCACCTCCAGCTGCTGCAGGAGATCGTCGACGGCAATGGCGATGAGGATCGGCGTCGCAAGTCGATCGTCGTCCTGTCCCAGATGGTCGGAGGAATGACGCTCGCCCGCGCGGTCGGCGATACGCCGCTCGCGGAGGAGATCCTCGCCGCCCTTCGCGACAAGCTGGAGACCCGGCACTAAGCCTTTATGGCGCAATGGAAAATTCACCTTCCATTCCTGCGCATCCAAGAATTTGTTCCCGAATGCCCCGCAGAGGAATTTCCTGCCTGTGCGACAGTTCATTTCGCTGGCAATATGCTGAAAAATGGCTGGATGCAGGAGAGAGCAATGACGATCGCCACCCTATCCCGACGGACCCTTTTGCAGGCAGGCGGTGCATTGCTCGCCTCGACGGCACTTCCGAATTTCGCCCTTGCTCAAGGCACCGCCGCCGGCGGCCGGCTGGTCGTTGCAGCCGACTCGGAACCGAAAAACCTCAACCCGTCGATCGTCGCCTCCAACGGCGTGTTCTTTATCGCGAGCAAGGTGATCGAGCCGCTCGCCGAAGCCTCCTTCGACGGCAAGGACGGCTTGGCGCCGCGCCTCGCAACCTCCTGGGAAGGTTCGGCTGACGGCAAGTCGGTCACCTTCAAGCTGCGCGAGGGCGTGAAATGGCATGACGGCAAGCCGTTCACCTCGGCCGACGTCGCCTACTCGGCTCTCAACATCTGGAAGCCGCTGCAGAACCTCGGCCGCCTCGTCTTCGCCAATCTCGAAGCCGTCGACACGCCGGACGCGACGACCGCGGTCTTCAAATTCTCCAAGCCGACACCGCTGCAGCTCATCCGCAACGCCCTGCCCGTGGTCAGCAGCGTCGTCCCGAAACATCTCTATGAAGGTACCGACATCGCCACCAACCCGGCCAATGTGAAGCTGGTCGGCACCGGCCCGTTCAAGCTTACCGAATACAAGCCGGGCGAATATTACCGCCTGACCAAGAATGCCGATTATTGGGGCAAGGGCGAACCGAAGCTCGACGAGATCATCTTCCGCGTCCTACCGGATCGCGCGGGCGCCGGTGCTGCACTGGAAGCGGAAGAGATCCAACTCGCCGCCTTCTCGGCCGTGCCGCTCACCGATCTCGCCCGCATTTCCAAGGTGCCGGGCATCAAGGTGATCTCCAAGGGCTATGAGGCGCTGACCTATCAGCTCGTCGTCGAGATCAACCACCGCCGCAAGGAGCTCGCCGACATCAAGGTCCGACAGGCGATCGCTCATGCGATCGACAAGAAGTTCGTCGTCGACACGATCTTCCTGGGTTACGCGGCGGCCTCGACCGGCCCTGTGCCGAAGAACGCCCCGGAATTCTATGACGCCAGCGTGCCGACCTACGCTTTCGACACCGCCAAGGCGAATGCGCTGCTCGACGAGGCCGGCTACAAGAAAGGCGCCAACGGCGCCCGCTTCTCCCTGAAACTGCGCCCGGCGCCCTATTTCAACGAGACCAAGCAGTTCGGCGACTACCTGCGCCAGGCGCTTGCGGCAGTCGGCATCGACGCGCAGCTCATCAACGCGGATTCGGCGGCCCACCAGAAGGCGGTCTACACGGATCACGATTTCGATCTCGCCATCGGCCCGCCGGTCTTCCGTGGCGACCCGGCGATCTCGACGACCATTCTCGTCCAGTCCGGCATTCCGGCCGGCGTGCCCTTCTCCAACCAGGGCGGCTACGAGAACAAGGAGCTCGACGGCATCATCGCCAAGGCCTCCGAAACCATCGATACCGCGGCCCGTACGGAGCTCTATAAGAAGTTCCAGAAGATCGTCGCTACCGACCTGCCGCTGATCAACGTAGCCGAATGGGGCTTCATCACAGTGGCGCGCGATACGGTGCAGAATGTCTCGAACAATCCGCGCTGGGCGGTGTCCAACTGGTCGGATACCGCGCTGAAATCGTGATAGGCTTGACGAACTATCCGATAAAGAGGCGCTTTTTGGCGTGAACCGAGCCCTTCGATTGATCCGACGTCGCGCGATCAGCAGCATTCCGGTGCTGCTGATCGTCGTCGTCCTGACCTTCCTCCTGCTCGAATCCGCCTCCGGCGATGCGGTGGATGCCTATCTCCTGTCGATCGGCGGCGGCGACGCGACGGTCGCCCAGTCGTTGCGCCGGGCCTACGGCCTCGACCAGTCGATGCTCGCCCGGCTATGGCTCTATTTCTCCTCGCTTGCAAGGCTCGATCTCGGCTGGTCGGTCGCCTTCGGACGACCGGTTCTCGACCTCATCCTTGAGCGCCTGCCAAACACGCTGCTGCTGATGGGCAGCGCCACGGCGCTTTCCTTCGGCTTGGGCTCCGCACTCGGGATCGTCGCCGGTGCAAAGCCTGAAAGCATAATGGACAGAATGCTTTCCACCTGTTCGCTCATTCTTTACGCGATCCCGAGCTTCTGGCTCGGCCTGGTTCTCAGCATCGTCTTTGCGGTGCAGCTCCGATGGCTGCCAACCTCGGGCATCGAGACCATCGCCTCCGGCAAGGTGGGCCTTGCCCGCACTCTAGATATCGTCCGGCACCTCGTCCTGCCGGTCGCAGCACTTGCGCTGATCTACATGGCGCTGTTCCTGCGGGTGATGCGCTCCGGCATGGCGGAGGCCTGGACCTTAGATTTCGTACTGTTCGCCCGCTCCAAGGGTCTTTCCCGCAGCCGCATCGTGCTGCGCCATGTAGCGCGCAATGCGCTTCTGCCGCTCGTCACCATGCTCGGCCTGCAATCGGCCGCCATGCTCGGCGGCAGCGTCGTCATCGAGAGCATTTTTGCCATTCCGGGCTTCGGCCGGCTGGCGCAGGAAGCGGTTAGCGGCCGCGATGCACCACTGCTGATGGGCATCATCGTTGTCAGCGCCGTGCTGGTCATCTGCGTCAATCTCCTCGTCGATCTCGTTTATGCAGCTCTAGACCCTCGCGTCGGTGCCTCGGAGCCCAATTCATGAGGCTCCTTCGCGATCTCATCCGGACGCCGGAAGGCGCGATCGGGCTCGGCATCCTTGTGGCTCTGGTGCTCGTGGCGTTGTTCGCGCCGATGCTCTCCGCCGGCGATCCGCTGCATATCGCCGGCCGGGCGCTGCTGCCGCCCTTCACCGACCCCGCCTTTCCGCTCGGCACCGACCGGCTCG
>NZ_JALBGV010000067.1 GCF_023006505.1 Neorhizobium sp. SHOUNA12A | reverse complement strand
CGCCGGTCGCTGCCGCCGCCAGCGCCTCTGCCTCCGCGACCTCGATGCCGCCGGCTCCGGCTGCTGCAAAGGTCGCTGCGGACAACAACATCTCGACTGCTGATATCGATGGTTCGGGCAAGCGTGGCCAGGTTCTGAAGGGCGACGTGATCGCTGCCGTCGCCAAGGGCATTTCCGCTCCGGCACAGGCGCCTGCCGCTCCGGCGGCACCGCGTCCGGTTTCCTCGGCCGACGACGCGTCGCGCGAAGAGCGTGTGAAGATGACGCGCCTGCGCCAGACGATCGCCCGCCGCCTCAAGGATGCCCAGAACACCGCCGCCATGCTGACCACCTATAACGAGGTGGACATGAAGGCGGTCATGGACCTGCGCAACCGCTACAAGGACGTGTTCGAGAAGAAGCACGGCGTCAAGCTCGGCTTCATGGGCTTCTTCACCAAGGCGGTGACCCACGCGCTGAAGGAACTGCCGGCCGTCAACGCCGAGATCGACGGCACCGACATCATCTACAAGAACTACTGCCATGTCGGCGTCGCCGTCGGCACCGACAAGGGCCTCGTGGTTCCGGTCGTGCGCAATGCCGACCAGATGTCGATCGCCGAAATCGAAAAGGATATCGGCCGCCTCGGCAAGCTTGCCCGTGATGGCGCGCTCTCGATGGCCGACATGCAGGGCGGCACGTTCACCATCTCGAACGGCGGCGTCTACGGTTCGCTGATGTCTTCGCCGATCCTCAACGCCCCGCAGTCCGGCATTCTCGGCATGCACAAGATCCAGGACCGTCCGGTCGTCATCGGCGGCCAGATCGTCATCCGCCCGATGATGTATCTCGCGCTCTCCTACGATCACCGCATGGTCGACGGCAAGGAAGCCGTGACCTTCCTGGTGCGCGTCAAGGAAAGCCTCGAAGATCCGGAACGCCTGGTTCTCGATCTCTAAGACGGGAACGAACCTATGGAAACGCTCGGGGTCACCGCAACGCCATACATGACGCTGCTGGCCTTGAGCGTTGTCCTGCTGGTGTTCCACGTTCTGTTGCAGGGTACGCTTTCCACTCGCGAGCTTGGCCGTGAATGGAACGCAGGGCCGCGGGATGAGGGACTGGCGCCGAGGGACAAGTTCGCGGGACGTGCCGCGCGTGCCTCAAAGAATTTCCAGGAAACTTATCCGGCTTTCGTCGGGCTTCTGCTCGGCGTCGCCTTTGCCGGCGACGATGCCTCCGGATGGGGGCTGATCGGCGGCTGGATCTGGCTGATCTCTCGGGTCGTTTATATCCCACTCTATATGGGCGGCGTGCCTTATATCCGCTCCCTCGTCTGGACGGTGAGCCTGATCGGGCTTCTCGCCATGACCATCGCGCTTTTCCGGTGACGCCATGACCGCATCCTTGAAAACATGGCTTCCGATACTTTGTCTGGTGCCGGGCATGGCGATAGCTGCCGAGCGATGCGCCATCGAGAAGGCCGTGTTCGTCGAGGCGACTGCCGGGACCGTGCTGTCGTTCAAGCCTGTCGGTTCGGACGCCGCCGTGGTCAGCCATCTCTTCACGATCACCGGGGGCAAGCTGAAGCTCGACGGCAACGTCATGTATGACGAGGAATCCAAGCGTCCGGGTGGCATGGTGACGAACAATTGCCCGCAGGGTGATGCGACCGGCGCCGAACTTCGAGCCTGCACGGTCTGGACCGGCGTACCCTATGCCCTTGATGTAGCGACCGGCCATATCGACATATTGGGCGCGGCCGATGCCCAGGCACCGGACGCGATCCTGATGCCGGGCTTCGGCCCGGCGATCCGCCATTCGACGCTGTGGGGCAAGAGCGGTCTGAAACAGGTCCCCTGGGACCTTTACGAATTCAAGGAATGCAAGGCATGAGCGAAAACCCCGTTCTCCTGGTGACCGGCGGAAGCCGCGGTATCGGCGCGGCGGTCTCGCTGATGGCCGCCAGCCGTGGTTGGCGGGTGGCGGTGAACTACGCGGCCAATCGGCAGGCGGCTGAAAAGGTGGTTTCGGAAATCGAGGCCGCCGGCAGCGAGGCGATAGCGGTCCAGGCCGATATCGGCAATGCGGCGGAGATCGTCGCGATGTTTCAGGCGGTCGACCGACATTTTGGGCAGCTCGACGGGCTGGTCAACAATGCCGGGATCGTCGACATGCCGCAGCGCATCGACGAGATGAGCACCGAACGCATCGAGCGGATGATGCGGATCAACGTCACCGGTTCGATCCTGTGTGCCGGGGAAGCGGTGCGCCGCATGTCGACGAGACATGGCGGCAAGGGTGGCGCGATCGTCAACATCTCATCGATGGCCGCCAAGCTCGGCTCTCCGGGGCAATATGTCGACTACGCGGCCTCAAAGGCAGCGATCGACACGTTGACCGTCGGCCTGGCGCGCGAAGTCGCGACCGAAGGCGTGCGCGTCAACGCCATCCGGCCGGGCATTATCGACACGGATATCCATGCGTCCGGCGGCCTGCCGGACCGGGCGCGCGACATGGCGCCCAGCGTTCCCATGCAACGGCCGGGCAGGGCGGAAGAAGTGGCGGATGCCGCCCTCTATTTTCTGTCGCCAGCGGCTTCCTATGTAACCGGCGCCATACTCGACGTGAGCGGCGGGCGCTAAGAGATGAAGAGAAGGAAAAAGAACTATGGCATATGATCTCGTCGTCATCGGAAGCGGCCCCGGCGGTTACGTCTGCGCGGTGAAGGCTGCCCAACTCGGCCTCAAGGTCGCGGTCGTGGAAAAGCGCGCCACCTATGGCGGGACCTGCCTCAACATCGGCTGCATCCCTTCCAAGGCGCTGCTGCACGCTTCCGAAATGTTCGCCCACGCCGCCCACGGCATGGATGCGCTCGGCGTCGAGGTTTCCGCGCCAAAACTCAATCTTGAAAAGATGATGGCCCACAAGGACGCGACGGTGAAGTCGAACGTCGACGGCGTCTCCTTCCTATTCAAGAAGAACAAGATCGACGGCTTCATCGGCACCGGCAAGATCGTCTCGGCGGCCAAGGTCTCCGTGACCGGCGACGACGGCAAGGTCCAGGAATTGGAAACAAAGAACATCGTCATCGCCACCGGCTCCGACGTTGCGGGCATTCCAGGCGTCAATGTCGAGATCGATGAGAAGGTGATCATCTCGTCCACCGGCGGCATCGCGCTTGAAAAGGTGCCGCAGCACCTGATCGTGGTCGGCGGCGGCGTCATCGGCATGGAGCTCGGTTCGGTCTGGTCGCGCCTCGGCGCCAAGGTGACTGTGGTCGAATATCTCGACAAGCTGCTCGGCGGCATGGACGGCGAAGTCTCCAAGCAGTTCCAGCGGATGATGGCAAAGCAGGGCATGGACATCCGCACGGATGCCAAGGTCACCGGCGTCGAAAAGACAGCCACTGGCGCCAAGGTCACCTACGAGCCGGTCAAGGGCGGCGACGCCCAGACGCTCGAAGCCGACGTCGTGCTGATCGCCACCGGCCGCAAGCCCTACACGGCGGGCCTCGGCCTGGAGGAAGCGGGCGTCAAGCTCGACAACCGCGGCCGCGTCGAGATCGACGGCCACTTCAAGACCAATGTCGAAGGCATCTATGCGATCGGCGACGTCGTTCGCGGCCCGATGCTCGCTCACAAGGCTGAAGACGAGGGCGTTGCGATCGCCGAGATCATCGCGGGCCAGCACGGCCACGTGAACTACGACGTCATTCCGGGCGTCGTCTACACCCAGCCGGAAGTGGCCTCCGTCGGCAAGACCGAGGAAGAGCTGAAGGCTGCGGGCATCGCCTACAAGGTCGGGAAGTTCCCGTTCACCGCCAACGGCCGCGCCCGCGCCATGCTGGCGACGGACGGCTTCGTGAAGATCCTCGCCGACAAGGATACCGACCGGGTTCTCGGCGGCCATATTGTCGGCTTCGGCGCCGGCGAAATGATCCACGAGATCGCCGTGCTGATGGAATTCGGCGGTTCGTCGGAAGACCTCGGCCGCACCTGCCATGCCCATCCGACGATGTCGGAAGCGGTCAAGGAGGCAGCGCTCGCGACTTTCTTCAAGCCGATCCATATGTGAACGCCTCCAGCGCTTTCATGCCGGTATGATCGGGAAGGGTGGGACATCGTCCTGCCCTTTCGCCGTTTGGGAGGTCTACCCCTCGAAACGGCCCGTGGCATCACGATCGCGCTCGTATCGCCTGGCGAGCGGAAACGGCGGCAACCAGGACTCTCGGCGGATGATCCAGCTTTCGTAGGTTGGCGTCAGCTGGTCGGGGGCATCCAGGGATCCGAGGTTGACTTCGATCTCGTCCCCGGTGCGTGCGAAAACCGAGGAACCGCAGCGGGGGCAGAAAAACCGCCCGGCGTAATCGCGTGTCTCGCCATCGACCGTTACCGCATCCTGCGGAAATATCGCGGAAGCGTGGAAAAGCGCTCCATGATGCTTGCGGCAGTCGAGACAATGACAGAGGCCGACCCGGTACGGCAGTCCCGACGCCACAAATCGCACGTTGCCGCACAGGCAACCGCCGGTAAATCGATCCATGTTGCGTTTCCTCCAAGATCAAGCGGTGCGAATTTTTACACCGACCAGCGCCTTCGGTGCAATTGCCGTCACCGGACGATAATGATGATCACTTCCAGCGGAACACACGGCCTGGAATTACGATTGGTCAATTCCAGGATTAAATCTTGGACAGGATTGCCGCTTTTGCTTGAGCATCCGGCAAACGGACCTAGATTGGATTCCATCACTCTAACCTTCTGAAAAAGGTCAAGAAAATGGCTTCCTCCTTCACAGTTCCGCAGCGTATCCTACATTGGCTGATGGCGGCGCTGATCCTGTTCAACCTGCTTTTCACCGACGCCATGGAGACTGCCGGGCGGCTGATGTTCCGCGGTCAAACACTGACGCCGGAGCAGGTGAGCTCGGCGAATATCCATGTCTATGTCGGCATCGGAGTGCTGGTTCTCGGCCTGATCCGGCTCTGTCTGCGGTTGGTGCAAGGTGTTCCGCCGGAGCCGCGGCAAGAGCCTCCGCTTCTGCGGGCGGTGGCGAAGATCAGCCACTGGGCTTTTTACGCGCTCTTTATCGCTATACCGCTGGCTGGCATCGGCGCGTGGTATTTTGGAAACAAGACTGCCGCCTTCGTCCATACGGGGCCGCTGAAACTTTTGATGTGGGCATTGATCGTCGCCCATATCGGCGGGGCGCTGGTGCATCAGTTCTACTGGAAGACCGATGCGCTGAAGCGGATGACGAGCGGTTGACGACGAATGGACGGCGTCAGTTGACCGCCGTCACCTTGAAGCCCTGTTTCCGGAAGAGCTCGACAAGGCCTTCCTCGCCCGGCAGGTGAAGGGCGCCGACAGCTATGAAGGCGCCGCCCTGGTCGAGAATGTGAGCCGCCCGATCGGCCATGACATGATTGCGCTTGCTCACCACAAGGTTTTCAAAGTCGCCGTATCCGGCCTCGTCTTCGGTGCCGTCGGGTGCCACGGCTTTCAGCATCGGCATGGCAAGGCCGATATTGCCTGAGAGATAGACGTCGGTCAGCGTCTCAAAAACGTCGTCGACGCGCCGGCCGAGCTTGATGGTCTCGATCAGCGACTTGAGGTGAAGCTCGATCGGGATGGCGTTGAGTGCCGCCGCCTGTTCTTCGAGCGTTTCCAGCCCCCTGACCGGTTTGCCTTCGGCGGTGGCCTGTTCAGCGATCTTCTTGTCGAGAAAGGCGACGTTCTGCGCCTTGCGGGCGAGCTCGCAAGCCGGCACGGAAACGAGCGCCATCAGCATCCACGGCCGCATGCGCGAGACGGCCGAGAGCGGCACTCCGCGTGCCTTCAGACCGGTTTCGAGCAGCGCGACATCGTCCTTGGGCAAGAGCGAATCGATCGTGTTGCCATCCGTCAACATCATCAGTTCCGGTTTGGCCAGCATCTTGGCCATGGCCTTCTTTTCGTCGATGACCTCGTCGGATTCGATGATGATGGTCTTTGCCTTGGAATGGGCTTCAGCGGCGCCGAGCGGCATTTTCAACACCCGCGGGTCGGAGACGTGCATGGTGCCGAGCAGGTAAGAGGGTTGAAGCCCGTCCTTCTCGATCTTCCAGAAGGTGCCCTTGCCGTTCGGCACCTTGGCGGCCTCGGCGACGATCTGGTCGTAGAGCGGCGATTTTTCGGCCTTCATCTCTGCGAGAAGGTTCTTGCCGTCACAGGCCGGCGTTTCCGCCCGTGCCGGGGACAATGAGCCGAGGATGAGAAGCAGAGAGGCGAGCGCTGCGACATGCGCGGCCGCGATCAGCCACAGCATGAAACCTTGGGCGTGCTTCATCAAAGCGCCGGTGGGGGAGGCAAAGGCGGGAGTCATCATGTCATCCGTCTGAAAGTTGCCGACATATTAGCGATGGCGGCTGCACAAGCGCTTAACGCAACTGGTTAAAACTTCGTTCAGGCGCGGGGATGGGCGCGGTCGTAGACTTCTAGCAATCTGGAGGAGTCGACGCCGGTATAGACCTGGGTTGTCGAAAGGCTGGCATGGCCGAGCAGTTCCTGGATGGTGCGCAGATCGCCGCCGCCGGCAAGCAGATGTGTGGCGAAAGAGTGCCGCAGCGCGTGCGGGGTGGCTGTCTCCGGCAGGCCGAAGGCGCTCCGGAGCTTCTGCATTTCCCGCTGGATGATCGCCGGCTGCAATGGACCGCCGCGGGCGCCCCGGAAGAGCGGCTTTTCTGCTTCCAGATGATAGGGGCAGAGTTTCTTGTAGATCTCCACGGCGTCGAAAACGATCTGGAGCAGCGGCACGAGGCGGGTCTTGCCGCCCTTGCCGGTGATCCGCAGCGTCGTTGCACCCGGCGTCAGGTCGATGGGGCGGAGGCCGAGCGCCTCCGAGATGCGCAGGCCGCAGCCGTAGAGCAGGGTCAGCACGGCGGCATCGCGGGCGGCGATCCACGGCTCTTCCTGTAGCTGCGCGCCGGTGGTGACGAGATTGAGCGCCTGCCTGTCGGTCAGCGGCTTCGGCAGGGATTTTGGCTGCTTCGGAGCGCGGATTGCACCGGCGGCCGCGGCGTTCACCAGGCCCTTGCGCTCGAGATAACGAAGAAATGAACGAAGCCCGGCAAGATGCCGGCCGAGCGACCGCGCGCCCGAACCCTCGCGGCGGCGGGCTGCCAGGAAGGCGCGCAGGTCGGCCGGACGCAGGGTGTGGATATCTGAGATTTTCGCCGGACCTGCCAGATGTCCGGTTAGAAACGTCAAGAACTGCCTCGTGTCGCGCTCGTAGGCATCGAGCGTGTTGTCCGAAAGCCGGCGCTCGCTCGCCAGGCTCTCCAGCCATTCCTTGCGTTTTTCGGTCAGATCCGGCGCGGCGATAATCAGCAGTTCGTTCAAGATCTGACCCGTTGAATTTCGAGAGGTTGCGCCCCAGATTGCTCTGGACGCCGTTACGAAATCCCTAAACCTGCCTTAGTCCTGGGTAACGATGTCATCGTTCGATCATACGGGGCTGCGATACCAAGCAGGTCCTGCCTGCGGGAGTTTCTATGGCGCGCCGTGATTCTACGACCACTTTTGGACAGTTCGCGGAAACAATCGCCCTCGTTTCACAAGGCAGACCTGGTCACATCGTCGACACGCTGATTGCCGAACGCGGCCAGCGGATCGTGCAGAACCCGCTCTGGCCGGTGATGCGGCCGTTTCTCTACACGCTGCTGCGCTACGGTCGGGCGATCAAATTCGCCAACGACATCTCCACGCTCAACGGCTTCCAGTGCTTCGAATACATGAGCAACCTCCTGAAGCTGGATGTCACGGTCGCCAATGCCGAGCGCATTCCCGAAAAGGGCGGCTTCATTCTCGTCAGCAACCATCCGACCGGGATTGCCGATGGGGTTGCCGTCTTCGACCTCCTGAAGGCGCGGCGTCCGGACATGATGGTTTTTGCCAACCGTGATGCGGTGCGCGTCAATCCGCGTTTTTCCGAGATGATCATTCCCGTTGAATGGCGGGAGGAGCACAAGACCAAACTCAAGGCGCGCGAGACGCTGGTTCTCACCAACAAGACCGTCGAGGACGGCAAGGTGATGGTGCTGTTTCCTTCGGGGCGCATCGCCTATTGGGCGGAGGGCAAACTGAACGAGCGCCCGTGGAAGACATCCGCCGTCAGCCTGGCGCGTAAATACAACATGCCGATCCTGCCGATCCACATGCGGGCGCGCAATTCCGGCCTGTTCTACTGGTTTGCCAAATGGTCGACGGAGCTGCGCGACATGACGGTGTTCTACGAACTCCTCAACAAGAAGGGCGACCATTTCGATTTCACCGTCGGCCAGATGATCCCGCCGAGCGCGCTGGATGGCGATATGACGGAGGTCACCAAGGCGCTTGAACAGCACACGGTGTTCGAGCTTGCCGCCGATGGCGACGCGACGTTCAAGCCTGCCGAGAAATCGCAGACGGCTTCGGCGGCATGAAGGACATGCACCCCGCGGATACAGCTCGACCGGACATAGGCGTGGTGATTGCTCCACTCGGCAACCCGCTCGCGGGCGATATCGTGATGCTCGCCGAGACCGCCAGGCAAGACGGTTATAACCACATCCTGCGGATCGCCGAGGAATGGTCTGCGGGGATCAATCGCTTCGAGCGACGCGGTGAAAGCCTGCTCGGCGCCCATGATCAGGGGCGGCTGATCGCCGTCGGCGGGATGACGGTCGAGCCGTCGCGGGTCGACTGGCTGCGGATGCGCCGCTTTTATGTGTCGCGGCAATACCGGGGCAGGGGGATTGGCAGGCGTCTTGCCGAACACCTGCTCGAACACGCCCGCTCCTTCGCGCCGGTGGTGACGGTCCATGCCGGCAGCGACGATGCCATCAGTTTCTGGCAGGCCATGGGGTTTCAGCCGCTGACGGGCGAGAGCTATACGCACACCCTGCACCTGAGCGACGTTTTTCCCGCCATTCTTCGGCTAGACCCGTTCTCCGACTAGGAATGGAGCATGCTGCTTCGCTCGATGTTTGCCGCCAACTACCGCTCGCTGCGCTCGATCCGCATGGATCTGACCGGCGTGAACCTGTTCATCGGTGAGAATGGGGTCGGAAAATCCAATCTCTACCGTGCCCTGCAGCTGGTGCAGGCGGCCGTTCGCGGCAATCTTGCCTATGAGATCGCAGCCGAAGGCGGCATGGCCTCGGCGCTCTGGTCCGGTCAGCGCCGGCAGGAGAAGAATTTCCGCATCAAGCTCGAGGTCGAGGTTCTTGATGAAGAGCGGGCGGTGACGTTCCGCTACCGGGTCGAGGCGGGGCTTCGTCCGCCTATCGATGCGGCGGGCTTTGCCTTCGAGCCGCAGGTGAAGGAAGAGGAGCTTGTCGTTGAAACCGGTTCGCGGCCCGTGACGATGATGAAACGTACCGGGCCGGGGATCATGGTGCGCGGGACAAGCGGTCGCATGGAGGAGTATCCCGAAAAGGCGATGACCTCGGAAACGGCAATCGCGCTGCTCGGCGATGCCGGCCACTATCCGGAAGCCGGCGCTTTTCGGCGATTGATCGATGGCTGGCGGTTCTTCCATGGTTTTCGAACGGATCGGGATTCCACCCTGCGGCAGCCCTGCCTGGCCGTTACCTCGCCGCTGCTGGATCAGGACGGCGGGAACATGGCGGCGGTGTTCGCGACGCTCGTCCACACCCGCGGCGACACGGTGGAGCTCGACCGCGCCGTTGCCGCGGCTCTTGGCGGGGCGAAACTGCATGTGCCTGAGCCCGGCGAATATGCGGAATTCGGCCTGATCTTCCCGGATTTTCCCAAACGGGTGTTTCAGCCGCGTGAGCTTTCCGATGGGCAGATCCGTTTCCTCGGGCTTGCGGCGGCGTTGATGTCCTATCGCCAGCCGCCGCTGATCGCGCTCAACGAGCCGGAGGCGAGCCTGCATCCGGACATGCTGCCGCCGCTGGCGGACATGATCGCCCAGGCCGCTCGCCACAGCCAGATCTGGATCGTTACCCATTCGGAGCCGCTTGCTTCCGCCGTCGAGGAACGTTGCGGCACGCGGCCGCGGCGGGTGATACGAAAGGATGGTGCGACCTGGATCCAGGGCAT
Source organism: Neorhizobium sp. SHOUNA12A (assembly GCF_023006505.1). Classification (GTDB taxonomy): domain Bacteria; phylum Pseudomonadota; class Alphaproteobacteria; order Rhizobiales; family Rhizobiaceae; genus Neorhizobium. The sequence continues at coordinate 23,426 of NZ_JALBGV010000067.1, read as the reverse complement.
GCGGCTGACCGGCGTCATCGATGACGACGAGGACGATGAGTAGTCCTGTTTAGGGTTCACTTTTGTTCCGCATTTGGGCATGGTCCCGCCCATGGGCATAGATTCGTCCGATCTCTTCGGTTCACTGTTCGAAGCGCCGTCATTGGCAAGGGTGGTGCCGGTCCTGGTGCCGCTGCCGGTGCCAGGCGCCTATAGCTATGCCGTGCCGGAGGGCGTGCATGTGGAGCCCGGTTCGGTCGTGCAGGTGCCGGTTGGCCCGCGGCAGCTGATCGGCGTCGTCTGGGACGGGGACAACGACGACAGGCTCGACCCGAAGAAGCTGAGGCCGATCACGCTGGTCTTCGATTGCCCGCCGCTCTCCAAGGAAATGCGCGACTTCGTCGACTGGGTGGCGAGCTATACGCTGTCGCCGCCGGGCCTCGTGGCGCGCATGGCGGTCCGCGCGCCGGCGGCGCTCGATCCGGAGCCGATGGTCGAAGGTCTTCGCTATCTCGGCGGCCAGCCGGAGCGGTTGACACCGGCGCGTGCCCGGGTGCTCGATCTCGCGGGCGAGGAGGAAATTCCGTGGACGCGCAGTGGGCTGGCGCATGCCGCCGGCGTCTCGATGAGCGTTGTCGACGGGCTAACGGCCCAGGGCATATTCGAGACTGTCTTCCTGCCCCCGCCGCCGGTCGTCGCGCTACCCGATCCGGATTATATTACTCCGCGCATCGAGGGGCCGCAGAAACAGGCGTCCGTGGATATCCTCGACTCAATCCGGGCCGGCGGGTTCTCCGCCTCGCTGATCGATGGCGTGACCGGTTCGGGCAAGACGGAGGTCTATTTCGAGGCGATCGCCGAAACGCTGCGGCGCGGAAAGCAGGTGCTGATTCTGCTGCCGGAAATCGCGTTGACCTCGAGCTTCCTCGAGCGCTTTCAGGAGCGGTTTGGCGCCAAGCCAGGCGAATGGCATTCGGACCTTGCCCCCCGCATGCGCGAAAAGGTCTGGCGCGGCGTGGTGACCGGCGAGGTGAAGGTGGTGGCCGGCGCGCGTTCGGCGCTGTTCCTGCCGTTCGAGGATCTCGGCCTGATCATCGTCGACGAGGAGCACGACCCTGCCTACAAGCAGGAGGATCGGGTCTTCTACAACGCGCGCGACATGGCGGTGGTGCGAGCCCGGATCGGCGATTTTCCGATCGTGCTGGTTTCCGCGACGCCTTCGGTGGAGAGCCAGGTCAACGGCTTGGCCGGCCGCTACAACACGGTGCACCTGCCGACCCGTTTCGGCGATGCGGCGATGCCGGACCTGCATCTGATCGACATGCGGCGCCACCCGCCGGAGCGCGGCGGCTTCCTGTCGCCGGTGCTTTTGCGGGCCATGAAGAAAACTCTGGAGCGGAACGAGCAGTCGCTGTTGTTCCTCAATCGCCGTGGTTATGCGCCGCTGACCCTCTGCCGCGTCTGCGGCCACCGGTTCCAATGCCCGCAATGTTCGAGCTGGCTGGTGGAGCACCGGTTCAAGAGACAGATCCAGTGCCATCAATGCGGTTATTCGGAGCGCACGCCGGAAGCGTGTCCCGAATGCGGGACGTTCGACCACCTCGTCGCCTGCGGCCCGGGCGTCGAGCGGATTGCCGAGGAAGTCGAAAAGCATTTTCCGGAAGCGCGGACGATCGTCATGTCGTCGGACCTGCTCGGCGGCGTCAAGCGCATGCGGCTGGAGCTGGAGGCGATTGCCAAGGGCGAGGCGGATATCGTCATCGGCACCCAGCTGGTCGCCAAGGGCCACAATTTTCCACTGATGACGCTGGTCGGCATCGTCGATTCCGATCTCGGGCTTTCGAATGGCGATCCGCGCGCCGCCGAGCGCACTTTCCAGCTTCTGAGCCAGGTGACCGGCCGCGCCGGGCGAACCGGCCTCAAGAGCCATGGCCTGCTGCAGACCTTCCAGCCGCAGCATCCGGTGATGCAGGCAATCGTCTCGGGAGATGCCGGCGCTTTCTACGAGCGGGAGATCGCCGAGCGCGAGAAGGCGATCCTGCCGCCGTTCGGCCGGCTTGCCTCGCTGATCGTCTCCGCCGATACCCGGGCGGATGCTGAAGCCCATGCGCGGGGCCTGAGAGCCGCCGCGCCAAAAGTCACCGGCATTTCGGTGCTCGGTCCGGCGGAAGCGCCGCTGGCGCTGGTGCGCGGCCGGCACCGCTTCCGGCTTTTGGTGCATGGACGGCGCAATTCCGACATGCAGGCGTTTCTGCGGGCTATGCTGGAAAACGGCCCGAAACAGCGCGGCTCGGTGCAGATCCAGCTCGATATCGATCCGCAGAGCTTCCTTTAGCGGAATGGCTCAGCCCGGCGGCAGGCCGCCGAGATAGAGGATGCTGCGGTTCGGCAGCTTGTCGAGCAGGGCATGCAGGGCCGGATCGGGAAAACGTTTTTCGAAGGGTTGCGCCCAGGCGATGTCGTCGGCATGGAGCTTGATCTCCTCCTGCTTCACGCCGGCTTTTGTATCGAATGCCTGGGGGTTGTCGATGCTGGCGGCGGCGGTTTTCACCAGTCGGCCCAGCGCCGCGTTGCGCTCGGCATAGAGATCCTTGCCGTTGGCCGCGGCGAGCTCGGCAATGGTGACGAGCGGGGCCGCGGCGAAGAGATGGTAGTGGAGGGCGCGGGCGCGGCGGTCCATTTCGAGCGGCAGCGTGCCGTCCGGGCGGATCTGGGCGATGCCGACACGGAAACTCTCCATGCCCCAATCGGTCAGGTCCTCGCGGCTTGCGGCAATGCCGGCAGCCATGGCCGCAAAACCGCTCCAGTAACGATGGTTGTTGCGGCCATCCATCTTGTTATCGCGATCATCGTAATAGGTCATGTTCCGCTCGGCGATCCTCGCCAGCCAGTGCGGAACGGCGTCGGTCGCGGAAGCCGGCACCCCACGCGCGGAGCGGACTTTAAGCCAGGCCACCGAAAACGCACCCAGCATCCAGCCCTGCACGTAAACAGCCTGGTTGCTGGACATCGGACCGGAGAGAACTCCGGAACGGGCGAGCGTCGAAAGCCAGGATGCGGCGCAGACGGCGGAGGATGCATCACCCGTCGTGCGATACCGGTCGGCCATCGCCTCGATCTTCCGTGCGGCGGCCTGCAGGGGCTTCACCGCGTCGTCATAGGCCTGCTTGCGGGCGGGATCGATGACCGAGTGGGCCTTGTCGCTATAGTAGTCTGCCGTCTCAAGGCCGGCCGGGAGGTTCGGCGCCGGCCCGCATTTCTCCGGGGTTGTGGCCGCCGCCGCTGTGGGCGGATTGTCCCAGGGGCTTTTTACCATCTGGTCGGCGAGGGCAGGCGAGAGGCGTGAGACCGCGATCGCGACAGTCAGGGCCGAGAGCCGGAAAATTCTTGTCGTCGTCGTCATTCCGTTTCTCCTGATCGGCTGCCGCATCGTCTAACCGGCCCGAGAATTCGCCGTTTTTCGACTTGTTTACCCAAATGGTTATAATCGAACGAATCGAATGAAACGAGGGCCGGATGGAACTCTATTTTCCCACGGAATTCGGCGAACGGGTCGCCTTTGTCTGTGCGGCGGTAACCGCTGCGCTCGGTCTTCTCGTTTTCTTGTTTCCCGCTTTCGTTCTGCGCCTGACGGCGTTCCAGATCGGCGAGGTTCGGCCGGAAGGTTATGCCGCGGTCCGATCCACCGGCGCCCATCATCTGGGCTTCGGTGTTGCGGCGATCATGCTCGCCCAGGACTGGATCTACATGACACTCGGTATCGCGCTCGGATTTGCTGCTGTGGGACGATTGCTGTCGTGTGCCCTGGATCGAGGCTTCACCCTCAGAAACGCAGCATTTTCCCTACTTCAGGTTGTGCTTGCCGGCGGGCCGCTCGCCTATGTCTTCGGCTATATCTGACGCATAATTCGAAGATTGCAGGCGGTTGCCTGCCGAAAATCCTTCCGCTTCCGGTATAAAATCGCTCTCAGCCCTTGCGTGTCCGGCTTTTTCCGTTATCAGGCGTGTTGCGAGTCCTTACAGCCTATGCTAGACGGACCGCGAAAGTCGGAAAGGGTAGGGCGCAAGCTCTGCAGGTTCTGAGAAAAAATCAAACGATTTCAAGCTCTTGCTTCACCTCTCCCATAGGGTCTGGCGCTTGGATGGCAATACAGGGAAACTGTGCCCGTGGCTGACACGTCCCAGCTTATTTCCGGTGTAGCGGAGCGTTATGCTTCCTCGCTTTTCGAACTGTCTCTCGAGGCTGGTTCGATCGACAAGGTCGGTGCCGATCTTGATCGTTTTCAGGCGCTGCTGGATGAGAGTGAAGACCTGCGACGCCTGGTCGCAAGCCCGGTATTTTCCGCCGAGGACCAGCAGAAGGCCGTGATCGCCGTAGCCGAGAAGGCTGGCATTTCCGGTCTCGTTGCCAATTTCCTGAAGGTGGTCGCCGGCAATCGTCGTCTTTTCGCGATGCCAGGCATGATCCGCGCCTTCCGTCAGATCGCCGCAGAGCATCGCGGTGAAATCACTGCCGAGGTCACCTCGGCGCACGCGCTTTCCCAGGCGCAGGAAAACGAACTCAAGTCGGCGCTGAAGGGCGTAACCGGCAAGGACGTGGCAATCGCCGTGACCATCGACCCGTCGATCCTCGGCGGTCTGATCGTCAAGGTCGGTTCTCGTCAGATCGACACTTCCCTTCGCACCAAACTTTCCACCCTTAAGCTTGCACTGAAAGAGGTTGGCTGATGGATATCCGCGCCGCGGAAATTTCCGCAATTCTGAAAGACCAGATCAAGAACTTTGGCCAGGAGGCTGAAGTTTCCGAAGTCGGACAGGTTCTGTCCGTCGGTGACGGCATTGCCCGCGTCTACGGTCTGGACAATGTCCAGGCTGGCGAAATGGTCGAATTCCCGGGCGGCATCCGTGGTATGGCGCTGAACCTCGAAGCCGACAATGTCGGCGTCGTCATCTTCGGTTCCGACCGCGCGATCAAGGAAGGCGACATCGTCAAGCGGACCGGCGCCATCGTCGACGTTCCGGTTGGTCCGGAACTGCTCGGCCGCGTCGTTGACGCGCTTGGCAACCCGATCGACGGCAAGGGCCCGCTCAACGCGACCCGCCGTTCGCGCGTCGACGTCAAGGCTCCGGGCATTATCCCGCGCAAATCGGTTCATGAGCCGATGTCGACCGGCCTCAAGGCCATCGACGCGCTCATCCCGGTCGGTCGCGGCCAGCGCGAGTTGGTCATTGGTGACCGCCAGACCGGCAAGACCGCTATCATTCTCGACACGATCCTCAACCAGAAGGCCATTCACGACAACGGCCCGGACTCGGAAAAGCTGTTCTGCGTCTACGTCGCTATCGGTCAGAAGCGCTCGACGGTTGCCCAGTTCGTGAAGGTTCTCGAAGAGCGTGGCGCTCTGCAGTACTCGATCATCGTTGCCGCGACTGCTTCCGATCCGGCTCCGATGCAGTACTTGGCACCGTTCGCCGGCTGCGCCATGGGCGAATACTTCCGTGACAACGGCCAGCATGCCCTGATCGGTTACGACGACCTTTCCAAGCAGGCCGTCGCCTATCGTCAGATGTCGCTGCTGCTGCGCCGCCCGCCGGGCCGCGAAGCTTATCCGGGCGACGTCTTCTACCTGCATTCCCGTCTTCTGGAGCGCGCTGCAAAGCTCTCCGACGAGCGTGGCAATGGTTCGCTGACGGCTCTGCCGGTCATCGAAACCCAGGGTAACGACGTTTCGGCCTTCATTCCGACCAACGTGATCTCGATCACCGACGGCCAGATCTTCCTTGAAACCGACCTGTTCTACCAGGGTATCCGTCCGGCCGTTAACGTCGGCCTGTCGGTTTCCCGCGTCGGTTCCGCCGCGCAGATCAAGGCGATGAAGCAGGTTGCCGGCTCGATCAAGGGCGAACTCGCCCAGTATCGTGAAATGGCCGCCTTCGCCCAGTTCGGCTCCGACCTCGACGCCTCGACGCAGCGCCTGCTGAACCGCGGTGCACGCCTGACGGAACTCCTGAAGCAGCCGCAGTTCGCGCCGCTGAAGACGGAAGAGCAGGTCGCAGTGATCTTTGCCGGCGTCAACGGCTACCTCGACAAGATCGCGGTCGCCCAGGTCGGCAAGTTCGAGCAGGGCTTCCTCTCGTACCTGCGTTCCGAAGGCAAGGCTATCCTCGACGCGATCCGCACCGAGAAGCAGCTTTCCGACGACACGCGTGCGAAGCTGAAGGCCGCTCTCGACAGCTACGCCAAGTCGTTCGCCTGAGAACGGATCAAGCCCACCTAACCCCCAGGGGACCGATAACGGATGCCTTCACTTAAGGATCTGAAAAACCGGATCGCCTCCGTCAAGGCGACGCAGAAGATCACCAAGGCGATGAAAATGGTTGCCGCGGCGAAGCTGCGCCGTGCCCAGGAGGCGGCCGAGGCCGCCCGTCCTTACGCGGAACGCATGACCAAGGTGCTGGCCGGCCTTTCGGCCGCCAATGCCGGCAATGCGGAAGCGCCGCTGCTGCTTTCGGGCACCGGCAAGGACCAGGTTCATCTGCTGATCGTTGCGACCGGCGAACGCGGTCTGGCCGGGGGCTTCAACTCCTCGATCATCCGCCTCGCACGCGACCACGCGCTGAAGCTGCTTGCCCAGGGCAAGACGGTGAAGATCATCACCGTCGGCCGCAAGGGCAACGACATCCTGCGCCGCACCTTCAAGGACAACATCGTCGACTACGTGACGTTCCGCGAAATCAAGCAGCTCGGTTTCGCCCAGGCCGACGAGGTGGCACACAAGGTGCTCGCGCTCTACAATGCCGGCGAATTCGACATCGCGACGCTGTTCTATGCGCGCTTCCAGTCGGTGATCTCGCAGGTGGCGACCGCCTCGCAGATCATCCCGGCCAAGTTCGATGCGACGCAGGCTGCGGATGCCTCCTCGGCGCTCTACGAATACGAGCCGAGCGAGGAGGAAATCCTCGAAGACCTGCTGCCGAAGAACGTCGCGGTCCAGATCTTCCGGGCTCTGCTCGAAAACAACGCTTCCTTCTATGGCGCGCAGATGTCCGCAATGGACAACGCGACGCGCAATGCCGGTGACATGATCAACAAGCTGACGCTTTCCTACAACCGTCAGCGCCAGGCACAGATCACCAAGGAACTTATCGAAATCATTTCGGGCGCGGAAGCGCTCTGAGGTAAAGAAAGAGGGTAAGAATCATGGCTACCGCAACGGGCACGTCCCTCGGCAAGGTGACCCAGGTTATCGGCGCTGTCGTCGACGTCACTTTCGACGGCGAACTGCCGGCGATCCTGAACGCGCTTGAAACCGACAACAACGGCAATCGCCTCGTTCTCGAAGTCGCGCAGCACCTCGGCGAAAGCGCCGTCCGCACCATCGCAATGGACTCGACCGAAGGTCTGGTTCGTGGTCAGCACGTCACGGATACCGGCGCTCCGATCACCGTTCCGGTCGGTCCGGAAACGCTCGGCCGCATCATGAACGTCATCGGTGAGCCGGTCGACGAAGCCGGTCCGCTGGTCACTTCCGGCAAGCGCGCCATCCACCAGGAAGCACCGGCTTATGTCGAGCAGTCGACGGAAGGCCAGATCCTGGTTACGGGTATCAAGGTCGTCGACCTTCTCGCGCCTTACGCAAAAGGCGGCAAGATCGGCCTCTTCGGCGGTGCAGGCGTCGGCAAGACGGTTCTCATCATGGAACTCATCAACAACGTCGCGAAGGCACACGGCGGTTACTCCGTGTTCGCAGGCGTCGGTGAGCGTACCCGCGAAGGCAACGACCTTTACCACGAAATGATCGAATCGGGCGTCAACAAGCATGGCGGCGGCGAAGGCTCCAAGGCAGCGCTTGTTTACGGCCAGATGAACGAACCGCCAGGCGCCCGCGCTCGCGTCGCTCTGACGGGTCTCACCATCGCTGAAGACTTCCGCGACAAGGGCCAGGACGTTCTGTTCTTCGTCGACAACATCTTCCGCTTCACCCAGGCAGGTTCGGAAGTGTCGGCTCTGCTCGGCCGTATTCCTTCGGCCGTGGGTTATCAGCCGACGCTGGCCACCGACATGGGCCAGATGCAGGAACGCATCACCACCACGACCAAGGGCTCGATCACCTCGGTTCAGGCGATCTACGTTCCCGCCGACGACTTGACCGACCCGGCACCGGCAACCTCGTTCGCCCACCTGGACGCAACGACGGTTCTGTCGCGTTCGATCGCCGAAAAGGGCATCTACCCGGCCGTCGACCCGCTCGACTCCACCTCGCGTATGCTCGACCCGCTGGTCGTCGGCGAAGAGCACTATGACATCGCCCGCAAGGTCCAGTCGACCCTGCAGCGCTACAAGGCTCTCCAGGACATCATCGCCATCCTCGGCATGGACGAACTGTCCGAAGACGACAAGATGACCGTCCAGCGCGCCCGCAAGATCGAGCGCTTCCTGTCCCAGCCGTTCTTCGTCGCCGAAGTCTTCACCGGTTCGCCGGGCAAGCTTGTCGCGCTCGAAGACACGATCAAGGGCTTCAAGGGCCTCGTCAACGGCGATTACGACCATCTTCCGGAAGCCGCCTTCTACATGGTCGGCTCGATCGAAGAAGCCGTCGAAAAGGCCAAGAAGCTGGCTGAAGCCGCCTGATCCTAAACGAGATGGCGCGCAGGACTATCTCCGGCGCGCCTTTCCCGCATAAAACACGCGGGCTTCTCGGCAAGGAATTGCCTCGATGCCCTGGTGATTTAGTTTTTCGCAATCCCGGACGCAAAACCGCTTCGCACTTTTGCTGGAATTGCTTTGAGGAAGTGGACCTTCATGGCCGAGGCTTTCAACTTTGAACTGGTTTCGCCCGAGCGCCTGCTCGTCTCGGAAAAGGTCACCGAAGTGGTGATCCCGGCGACGCTTGGCGAAATGACGGTGCTTGCCAATCACGCGCCGACGATGACGACGATCAAGCCGGGTGTGGTTTCGGTGAAGCTTGCTTCCGGCCAGGTCAACAAATACGTCGTTTTCGGTGGCTTCGCCGACATTCTGCCGACCGGCTGCACGCTGCTTGCCGAATCCGCGGTTCCGGCGAGCGAGCTGACGCATGCGACGCTGCAGAAGCGGATCGAGACGACGCAGGCCGAGATCAATCACGCGCAGAGCGACGAGCACAAGACCAAGCTCGAACAGTTCCTGGCGGAACTGACGCACCTGAACGGCGTCGTCAATCCGGCCTGATACGTCAAAATTCTCTGCGAAAGAGCAAGGCGGTCCGAAAGGCCGCCTTTTTCTTTGGGCGATGGTCGGGTTCCTCTGGCGGCTATCGTCGTGACCGGATGACTGCTTGTATGTGCCGCGCCATCTTGTTAGCCCTTGCCAGTGGAGGAACGCGATGATCGACAAGCTGGAATTCTTCATTGCCCTGGCACGGGAAGGGCACTTCGGCCGGGCGGCGGAGGAATGCGGCATCTCACAGCCGTCGCTTTCGGCGGCCATCCGCCAGCTCGAAGAACAGCTCGGGGTACAGCTCGTTGTGCGGGGTTCCCGTTATCAGGGCCTGACGCCGGAAGGCCAGCGGGTGCTGGAATGGGCAAAACGGATCGTCGGCGATGCGCGCACCATGCGCGAGGAAATGCGGGCCGCCCGTAAGGGTCTTGCCGGTCACATTCGGCTTGCATCGATCCCGACTGCCCTGGCGATGATCCCGAGGCTGACCGAACCGTTCCAGGCAAAGCATCCGGATGTCACCTTTTCCGTTGTCTCGCGCAATTCCCTGCAGGTGCTTTCCCAACTCGACAATTTCGAAATCGACGCGGGTATCACCTATCTCGACAACGAGCCATTGGGGCGGGTGACGAGTGTACCGCTCTATGCGGAGCGCTATAATCTGGTGACGGCTGAGGGTGCGCCTTATGCGGACCGGGAAAGCGTCACCTGGAAGGAAATGGCCGATCTTAGGCTCTGTCTATTGACGCCCGACATGCAGAACCGCCGGATCATCAATCAGCACCTCGCGCAAGCCGGCGTGACGGTGAAGCCAATGCTCGAATCGAACTCGATGGTGGTGCTGCTTTCGCATGTGGGCACCGGGCGCTGGGCGAGCATCATGCCGCGCAACGTGGCGCGATCCTTCGGATTTGCCAAGCAGATCCGTACGATCCCCCTTGTGGAGCCGGAAGCCAGCCACATCGTCGGGCTGGTCGCGACCCACCGCGAGCCCTTCACGCCGCTGGTCTCTGCCCTGCTTCACGAGGCGCGGAGCCTTACTCCTGCCGCCATGGCTTGATAGCTTTTTTCTATCGCGTAACCGATCTCCTTTATTGACGGTTGCGGCCCCGGTTGCGACATTCCATTCCCAGTAGGCGAAGTACGATTGTCGGACAACTTCGTCAGCTTTCTGATCCGCATACGGGCATGGTGGCGCCGACGCCACGGGGCCGGAAACGGGTCAGCCGGGAGGCTATGACATATGAATATGCGTATTTCCGCTGGTGAGTTCACCGAGCGGTCGCTTCAGATCATCAGGGATCTGAAGCATCTGGAAGGCCCGATGCTGCCGATCCTGCATGCGATCCAGGCGGAGTTCGGTTATGTGCCGGAAGAGGTGAAGCCGGTCATTGCCAGCGAACTCAACCTGTCGCGCGCCGAAGTGCATGGGGTCGTGACTTTCTACCACGAATTCCGCGACCATCCGGCCGGACGGCATGTGCTAAAGCTCTGTCGCGCCGAAGCCTGCCAGTCGATGGGCAGCGACCGCATTGCGGACCACGCCCGGCAGCTTCTCGGGATCGACTTCCACCAGACGACGCTCGATGGCGCGGTGACGCTGGAACCGGTCTACTGTCTCGGGCTCTGCGCCTGTGCGCCGGCCGCGATGCTCGATGGCGAAGTTTTTGGCCGCGTCGACGAACTCTGTCTTAGCGAAATCGTTGCGGGGTTAAACCGATGACGGTGACGATTTTTGTTCCGCGCGATGCCGCAGCGCTCGCACTTGGTGCCGAAAAGGTGGCGAACGCGATAATCGCCGAAATCGCAGCCCGCGGCCTCGATGCGAAAGTCGTGCGCAACGGCTCGCGTGGCATGTTCTGGCTGGAGCCATTGATCGAGGTGAGTACCGAACACGGGCGTATCGCCTATGGGCCGGTCAAGGCCGGCGACGTCAAGGGACTGTTCGATTCGGGTTTTCTGGAGGGTGGACAGCATGCTTTGCACCTCGGGCCGACCGAGGACATTCCATTCCTGCGCCAGCAGACGCGGCTGACCTTCTCCCGTTGCGGCGTCACCGATCCGCTGTCGCTCGACGACTATCGCCACTATCAGGGTCTGAAGGGTCTTGAGAATGCGATCGCCATGACCCGGGCCGAGATCGTCGCCCAGGTCACCGATAGCGGCCTTCGCGGCCGCGGCGGCGCCGGCTTCCCGACCGGGATCAAATGGAAGACGGTGATGGATGCGGCGGCCAGCCAAAAATACATCGTCTGCAATGCGGATGAGGGCGACAGCGCCACGTTTGCGGACCGGATGATCATGGAAGGCGATCCCTTCGTGCTGATCGAAGGCATGATTATCGCCGGCATCGCGACGGGCGCCACCAAGGGTTATGTCTATACCCGCTCGGAATATCCCCATGCCATCGCGACGATGCGCCAAGCCGTGGAGATCGCCCGGGCCGCCGGCATCCTCGGGCCATCGGTGATGGGTTCAGTGCATGCCTTTGACATGGAGGTCCGCTCCGGCGCCGGCGCCTATGTCTGCGGCGAGGAGACCTCGCTGCTGAATTCGCTGGAAGGCAAGCGCGGCATCGTGCGCGCCAAGCCGCCGCTGCCGGCGCTGCAGGGTTTTCTCGGCCGTCCGACGGTGGTCAACAACGTCATCTCGCTTGCATCCGTGCCGGTCATCATGGATCGCGGTGCCGCCTTCTATCGCGATTTCGGCATGGGCCGTTCGCGCGGCACGATCCCGATCCAGATCGCTGGCAATGTCAAATGCGGCGGCCTGTACGAAACTGCCTTCGGCCTGTCGCTCGGCGAGATCGTCGATCATATCGGCGGCGGCACGGCGACCGGGCGGCCTATCAAGGCGGTGCAGGTGGGCGGGCCGCTCGGCGCCTATTTCCCGCGCGCACTCTTCGATACGCCGTTCGACTACGAGGCCTTCGCGGCCCGGGACGGTCTGATCGGCCATGCCGGCATCACCGTGTTCGACGATTCAGCCGACATGCTGAAACAGGCGCGGTTCGCGATGGAATTCTGCGCCGTCGAAAGCTGCGGCAAGTGCACGCCCTGCCGTATCGGTTCGACCCGCGGCGTCGAGACGGCTGACAAGATTGCGCAAGGGATCGAGCCGGAGAAGAACAAGGCGCTGCTCGCCGACCTCTGCAACACGATGAAGTTTGGCTCGCTCTGCGCGCTCGGCGGGTTCACGCCCTATCCGGTGATGAGCGCGATGAACCACTTTCCGGAGGATTTTTCTCCGGCGCCGATGGTGGAGGCGGCGGAATGATGGAAGCTCCCATCTTTGCATCGGCGCAAGTCGCCCCCCTCTGGCCTGCCGGCCATCTCCCCCACAGGTGGGGAGATCGGCTGGGCGCGCGCTCATCACTTTCCATTCCACGTTTCATCCTCCGCTTCGCTTCTTCTGAAGCGACGGCCATGCCGCTTGTAATCTCCCCACCTGTGGGGGAGATGGCCGGCAGGCCAGAGGGGGGCGATCTTGCTCCAACATTCATTCTTTCAAGCCAGGAGACACACGATGTCCCTCGTTCATGAAATCGACTACGGCACGCCCGCCTCACGCTCCGAAGCCCAGGTCACCCTTACCATCGACGGCCGCGCCATCACCGTGCCGGAAGGCACCTCGATCATGCGCGCTTCGATGGAGGCCGGCATCAAGGTTCCGAAACTCTGCGCCACCGACATGGTCGATGCGTTCGGGTCCTGCCGTCTCTGTCTTGTGGAGATCGAAGGCCGCAACGGAACGCCGGCCTCCTGCACCACGCCGGTCATGCCGGGCATGGTCGTGCACACGCAGACCGGCCGGCTGAAGGACATCCGCAAGGGGGTGATGGAGCTCTATATCTCCGACCATCCGCTCGACTGTCTCACCTGCGCCGCCAACGGTGACTGCGAATTGCAGGACATGGCCGGCGCGGTCGGCCTTCGCGATGTGCGTTACGGCTATGAGGGCGACAATCACGTCAAGGCTCGCAACGACGGTGCGATCAACGCCAAGTGGATGCCGAAGGACGAGTCGAACCCTTATTTCACCTACGACCCGTCGAAATGCATCGTCTGCTCGCGCTGCGTCCGCGCCTGCGAGGAAGTGCAGGGCACGTTCGCGTTGACGATCGAGGGCCGCGGGTTCGAAAGCCGTGTCTCGCCCGGCGCGCATGAACATTTTCTTGATTCCGAATGCGTCTCCTGCGGCGCCTGCGTGCAGGCCTGCCCGACGGCAACGCTCACCGAAAAGTCGGTGATCGCGATCGGCCAGCCGGAACATTCGGAAGTGACCACCTGCGCCTATTGCGGCGTCGGCTGCTCCTTCAAGGCGGAAATGCGCGGCGAAGAGCTTGTGCGCATGGTGCCATGGAAGGACGGGCAGGCGAACCGCGGCCATTCCTGCGTCAAGGGCCGCTTTGCCTATGGCTACGCGACCCACAAGGACCGCATCCTCAACCCGATGATCCGCGAGAATATCTCCGATCCATGGCGGGAAGTGACCTGGGATGAAGCCTTCGCACATGTTGCCTCCGAATTCCGCCGCATCCAGTATCAGTACGGTCGTGAATCGATCGGCGGTATCACCTCGTCGCGCTGCACCAACGAGGAGACTTTCCTCGTCCAGAAGCTGATCCGCGCCGGTTTCGGCAACAACAATGTCGATACCTGCGCCCGCGTCTGCCACTCACCGACCGGTTACGGTCTCGGCCAGGCCTTCGGAACTTCGGCCGGAACCCAGAATTTCGACTCGGTCGAGCACACCGATGTCGTCATCGTCATCGGCGCCAACCCCACCGATGGCCATCCCGTGTTTGGTTCGCGCTTGAAGAAGCGCTTGCGCCAGGGTGCAAAACTGATCGTCATCGATCCGCGCCGCATCGATCTCGTCCGCACGCCGCATGTGGAGGCCGATTATCACCTGCCGCTGCAGCCGGGCACCAACGTGGCCGTGCTGACCGCACTTGCGCATGTCATCGTCACCGAAGGCCTGTTCGACGAAAAATTCATCCGCGAACGTTGCGACTGGTCCGAATTCGAGGACTGGGCCGGCTTCGTTTCGGAAGATGCACACAGCCCGGAGGCGACCGAGAAATATACCGGCGTGCCGGCGGATCTCGTGCGCGGTGCAGCCCGGCTTTACGCCAAAGGCGGCAACGGAGCGATCTATTACGGTCTCGGCGTCACCGAGCACAGCCAGGGCTCGACCACCGTCATGGCGATTGCCAACCTTGCGATGGTCACCGGCAATATCGGCCGTCCGGGTGTCGGCGTGAACCCGTTGCGCGGCCAGAACAATGTCCAGGGCTCCTGCGACATGGGTTCGTTCCCGCACGAACTGCCGGGCTATCGCCATATCTCGGACGATGCGACCCGTGACACGTTCGAAAAGCTCTGGGGCGTGACGCTCAACAGCGAACCGGGCCTGCGCATCCCGAACATGCTGGATGCGGCCGTCGAGGGCACGTTCAAGGGCATCTACATCCAGGGCGAGGACATCCTGCAGTCCGACCCGGACACCAAGCATGTCTCGGCAGGCCTTGCCGCCATGGAATGCGTCGTCGTCCACGACCTTTTCCTGAACGAGACCGCCAATTACGCGCATGTCTTCCTGCCGGGTTCGACCTTCCTCGAAAAGGACGGCACGTTTACCAATGCCGAGCGCCGCATCAACCGCGTCCGCAAGGTAATGAGCCCGAAGAACGGTTATGCCGACTGGGAGGTCACCCAGAAGCTCGCCCAAGCGATGGGGCTTGCCTGGAACTATGCGCATCCGTCCGAGATCATGGACGAGATCGCCGTATCGACGCCGAGCTTTGCGCTGGTTTCCTATGACTATCTCGACAAGATGGGTTCGGTTCAGTGGCCGTGCAACGAGGCGCACCCGGTCGGCTCGCCGATCATGCATGTCGACGGTTTCGTGCGCGGCAAGGGCAAGTTCATCCGCACCGAATATGTCGCGACCGACGAACGCACCGGCCCGCGGTTCCCACTGCTGCTCACCACCGGCCGCATCCTTTCCCAGTACAATGTCGGAGCCCAGACGCGGCGTACCGAAAATGTCACCTGGCATGCGGAAGACCGGCTGGAAATCCATCCGCACGATGCCGAACAACGCGGCATCAAGGAAGGCGACTGGATCAAGCTTGCCAGCCGTTCGGGCGATACGACGCTGCGGGCGCTGATCACCGATCGCGTCGCGCCGGGCGTGGTCTATATGACTTTCCACCACCCGAACACGCAGGCAAACGTCATCACCACCGACTTCTCCGACTGGGCGACCAACTGCCCGGAATACAAGGTGACGGCGGTGCAGGTATCGCCTTCCAACGGTCCGACCGAGTGGCAGAGCGACTATGACGAGCTGTCGCGGCGGTCTCGTCGGATCGCGGGGAAACTGGAGGCTGCTGAGTAGGATGGCTGCGAGTGCCTGGCTTACCCCCCTCTGCCTGCCGGCATCTCCCCCACAAGGGGGGAGATCGACAAGACGCGCCGCCGTTATTCTTCAGCATTGGAAATACGTTTGCTCTCTCGATTGCGTTAATAGTGGGCTGGACATCGCCACATCCGATCTCCCCCCTTGTGGGGGAGATGCCCGGCAGGGCAGAGGGGGGTATTCCTGCCCCGACGTTCGATGACCTTATTCAACACCACCGCAACAGCCCCTGAAGTCGCGCGTCGCAACGGTGTTGTCCGCGCCGGCTCGCGTGTGGTTCCGGAAGAAGTGCCGATCGCCTTTTCCTATGGCGGGTCGACCCATGCGGTGATGATGGGCACGCCTGGCGATCTCGAGGATTTCGCGGTCGGCTTCAGCCTGACGGAAGGCATCATCGCGTCGATGGCCGAGATCGAGAGCATCACTGTCGTCGAGGAGGGGGCCGGTCTTGATGTCCAGGTGACGCTCGCCGAGGATAAGGAAGATGCGCTGCGCGCCCGCCGGCGGCATATGGCTGGGCCGGTCGGCTGCGGGCTTTGCGGTATCGAGTCGATCGAGCAGGCCATGCGTCCGGTGCCGGATGTTTCCGCGGTGACAATGGCGCTCAGCCCGAAAGAGGTGAGCGAAGCTGTCGCGGCGCTCAACAGTGCGCAGCCGCTGCATCGGCAAACCCATGCGGTTCACGGCGCCGGCTTCGTGGTGCCGGGCCAGGGGCTGGTTGCCGTCCGCGAGGATGTCGGTCGCCACAATGCGCTCGACAAGCTCGCCGGAGCGGTCATCGCCAAGGGCCTCAAGGGTTCTGAGGGCGTCGTGGTCGTCACCAGCCGCATCTCCGTCGAGATGGTGCAGAAGACGGCCATCCTCGGAAGCCCGGTGCTGATTGCCATTTCCGCCCCCACCGCGCTTGCCATCCGCACCGCGGAAGAGGCGGGCATGACGCTGATCGCGCTGACGCGCGGCGAGGATTTCGAAATTTTCACGCGTACCGACCGCATAACCACTGGAGTTGTCGCCGATGTCGCATGACCAAAGCCCCGAGCAACTGGTGCTCGACAAACTGGTCCGGATGGCCAACCAGATCGCCACCTTCTTTCTGTCGCAGCCGGAAAGCGTTCGCGCGGAGGGCGTTGCGACGCATATCAACAAATTCTGGGAGCCGCGCATGCGCCGGCACCTTTTCGAGCATCTCGACAATGGCGGGGCGGGACTGCTGCCACTCGTTGTCGAGGCTTCGACGTTGATCCGCCGGCCGGAGGCGAAGGTCGGATCGGGCGTTGGTGTGGGCGAAGATGCGAGGCAGGGTGCGCCGGGCGGCAAGGGGCCCGCTGAGGGAGAATCGCTTTCCGAACCGAGCATTCCGGAGAGCGCCGCATGAATTCATCCATCCGGCAGGTGAGGGGCCGGAGGAGGAATAAAGCATAGCCGTCATCCAGAGGGAGGATATTTTTTAATGGCAATTGCAGACACGACGAACGAGGGCCTGACAGGCAATGTCGGGCTCCTCGATAGGGAACGTATTATCGCAAAACCGGGCTTCAATCGCTGGCTGGTGCCGCCGGCAGCTTTGGCTATTCACCTTTGCATCGGCATGGCATACGGCTTCAGCGTCTTCTGGCTGCCGCTGTCCCGCGCCCTAGGTACCACGCAGGACCCGTCCTGCGCCAGCCTCAATCTCATCTCGGCGCTGTTCACGACAAGCTGCAACTGGCGTGTTGCGGACCTCGGATGGATCTACACGCTGTTCTTCGTGCTGCTTGGTTGCTCGGCGGCGATCTGGGGCGGCTGGCTGGAACGGGTCGGCCCGCGCAAGGCCGGTTTCGTCTCGGCCTGCTGCTGGTGCGGCGGCATTATCGTCGCGGCCATCGGCGTCATGACCCATCAGCTGTGGCTGATGTGGATCGGCGCCGGCGTCATCGGTGGTGTCGGTCTCGGTCTCGGTTACATCTCGCCGGTCTCGACGCTGATCAAATGGTTCCCGGACCGCCGCGGCATGGCGACCGGCATGGCCATCATGGGCTTTGGAGGCGGCGCGATGATCGGTGCTCCGCTTGCCAACCTGCTGATGAACTATTTCAAGACCGGTACTTCGGTTGGCGTCTGGCAGACCTTCATCTGTATGGCGGTGATCTATTTCTGCTTCATGATGGGTGGCGCCTTTGGTTACCGCATCCCGCCGGCCGGCTGGCGTCCGGAAGGCTGGACGCCTCCGGTCTCCAAGACGACGATGATCACCGCTAGGCACGTCCACCTGCGCGACGCCCACAAGACCCAGCAGTTCTGGCTGATCTGGGCGGTGCTTTGCCTCAACGTTTCGGCTGGCATCGGGGTTATCGGCATGGCGTCGCCGATGCTGCAGGAAATCTTCGCCGGATCGCTGATCGGCCTGCCGAACCTGACCTTCTCGCAGCTCGATGCGAGCCAGAAGGCACAGATCGCCACGATTGCCGCCGGCTTTGCCGGGCTTCTATCGCTCTTCAATATCGGCGGGCGCTTCTTCTGGGCGTCGCTCTCCGATAAGATCGGCCGCAAGAACACATACTATACGTTCTTCGTGCTCGGCATCGTGCTTTATGCGCTCGCTCCGACGCTTGCCGACATGGGCAACAAGGCGCTCTTCGTACTTGCCTTCGGCATCATCCTGTCCATGTATGGCGGCGGCTTTGCGACGATCCCGGCCTATCTTGCGGATATCTTCGGCACCCAGTTCGTCGGCGCCATCCACGGTCGGCTGCTGACGGCCTGGGCGACCGCCGGCATTCTCGGTCCGGTCGTCGTCAACTACATCCGCGAAGCGCAGCTCACCGCTGGCGTTCCCGCCGGACCGGCGCTTTATACCGGCACGATGTATATCCTTGCCGGTATGCTGGTGTTGGGTCTGGTCGCCAACGCGCTGGTGCGTCCGCTTGCCGACAAATGGTTCATGTCGGACCACGAAGTTGCTTCGCTGCAGGCAAAGACGGCTGCCGCGAATGCCGGTCCGACCGGCTCCTTCGGCATCGGCACCGGCGGGCTGGATGCCAAGGCGGCGATCGCCTGGGCCGTGGTCGGCATTCCGCTCCTCTGGGGCGTCTGGGTGACGCTGCGGAGCAGTCTGGTGCTGTTCGGCTAACATTCGGCAATTGGAATGACGAAGGGGCGGCTTGTCGAAGCCGCCCCTTCTTTTTGCCTTGCACGCAAATGTGAGGATAAAAACGGAGGCGGCTCCGCTTGACGGCGGCGGAATCCAAGCTAGATTGCCTTCCGGAACCCGAGTTCGCATTCTCTGCGAAACGCACGCGCCCGCGTGCCCGATCCGGCTTCCAGTGACTGCTTTATCTCTTCATATCTTCAGTGCACACGGGAGTTCTCCATGCGCTACAATCAATTGGGCAATACAGGTCTTTTCGTCTCCGAACTCTGCCTCGGCACGATGACCTTCGGTGAGAACCAGACGGGCGCCGTCTGGAGCGCCGTCGCCGGTCTCGATCAGGGTGCCGCCGACAAGATCGTCGAGCGCTCGCTTGCCGCCGGCGTCAATTTCATCGACACGGCGAATGTTTATTCCCAGGGCCGGTCAGAGGTCATTCTCGGTCAGGCGATCAAGAACCTCGGCGTGCCGCGCAAGGACGTGATCATCGCCACGAAATTCCATGGCCAGATGGGCGACAAGCCGAACGATCGCGGCGCCTCCCGCGGCCATATCATGGACTCGGTGGAGCAGAGCCTCGAACGGCTGCAGATGAACCATATCGATCTCTACCAGATCCATGGCACCGACACGGTAACGCCGATCGACGAGACGCTGCGGGCGCTCGACGATCTGGTATCGCGCGGCCTCGTTCGCTATATCGGCCTCTCCAACTGGGCGGCCTGGCGGATGGCGAAAGCGCTCGGCATTTCCGAGCGCAAGGGTTACGCCCGTTTCGAGACGGTACAGGCCTATTATTCGATCGCCGGCCGCGACCTGGAGCGGGATATCGTGCCGCTGATGCAGGAGGAGAAGCTCGGCCTGATGGTCTGGTCGCCGCTTGCCGGCGGGCTGCTCTCCGGCAAATACGGTCCGGGCGCTCCAGGCAACGGGGAAGGCCGCCGCGCCAACTTCGATTTTCCGCCGGTCGACAAGGATCGTGCGTGGGCCTGCGTCGCGGCCATGCGCGAGGTCGGCGCTAGGCATGGCGCGAGCGTCGCGGAAGTGGCGCTGGCCTATATCCTGGCGAAACCGTTCGTCACGAGTGTCATCATCGGTGCCAAGCGGCTGGAACAACTCGAAGAGAACTTGAAGGCCGTGAAGCTGAAGCTCGACGCGGAGGATGTGGCAAAACTCGACGAGGTGAGCGCGCTTGCTCCGGAATATCCGGGCTGGATGCTGGCGCGCCAGGCTGCCGGACGCCGGCCGGCTCCCTTCGAACCAAAGGAATAATCATGAAAAAAGCCCGCGGCGGTTCAAACGCTGCGGGCTTCAAAGTCACGTGACGGCTTAGAGGTCTTTCCAGCCAACCGCCTTGGCCTTGAGGTGGTGCTGCAGGCGTGGCAGGTGCTTTGCCTCGCCTGTCAGAAATCAGGCAGCCAGATCGTCGGCCTCGGTGCCCTTGAACATCTTGGCAAGGTTCAGGAAGCAGATCATGCCGTTCTCGTTGGCGATGATGCCTTCGGAGAAGGACTTGTCGAAGGACGCGGAGATTTCCGGAACCGGCTGAACCTGGCTCGAAGGGATCGTCAGGATGTCCGACACGCGGTCGACGAGCATGCCGATGACCATGTTGTGGACTTCCGCGACGACGATGGCGCTGCGCTCGTTGGCAACCGTGCTCTTCATGCCGAGCTTGTAGGCAAGGTCGATGATCGGGATCACGGAACCGCGAAGGTTCATGACGCCGATGACATCGGCCGGGGCGTGCGGGATCGGCGTCGAAGGCGCCCATCCGCGGATTTCGCGGATCGTCGTCGTCTTGACGCAGAATTCCTGGTCATGGAGACGGAAGGCGATGATTTCCAGCGTTTCGCCGCTGTAGCTTGTGGAGTTGATCGTCGTAGCCATCAGAATTCTTCCCAACTATCCGTTGCCTGAGCGGCAGCGGCGGCACCCGTTGTGGTCCGCGCGACCGTTGCCATGAGTTTGCGTGCCGGCGATGCAACGGGTCGTGCATCAGGTCGCGCTATTTCAATCTTACGCGAAGAATGTTGCGCAAATCTAAACCGTCCCAGGAGATCCCGCAGGGTTTCGGCTTCGCGCGCCAGACTGTGGCTGGCAGCGGTCGTTTCCTCGACCATGGCAGCGTTCTGCTGCGTGTTCTGGTCCATCGAGTTGACGGCCTTGCTGATCTCCTTGATGCCCGTGGACTGTTCGCGGGCAGCCTCGACGATCGCTGTGACATTGCCGTTGATCTCGTCCACCTGGGACATGATCTCGTCGAGCGCCTTGCCGGTTTCGCCGACCAGCGCGACGCCACGCTTGACCTGTTCGGAGGAGGTCGAGATCAGCGTCTTGATTTCCTTGGCCGCACTGGCGGAACGTTGAGCCAGCTCGCGGACTTCCTGGGCAACGACCGCAAAGCCCTTGCCCGCTTCGCCGGCGCGCGCCGCCTCGACACCCGCATTGAGCGCCAGCAGGTTTGTCTGGAAGGCGATCTCGTCGATCACGCCGATGATATTGGAGATTTCCCGGGACGACGTCTCGATCTGGCCCATCGCGTTTACCGCGTTGCGCACCACGGCGCCGGAATGTTCGGCGCTTTTTTTAGCATGCGAGACAAGGGTACCTGCTTCTTCCGCGCGTTTGGCGCTATCGGTGACGGTACGGCTGATTTCTTCAAGCGCCGCGGCGGTCTCCTCGACTGCCGCCGCCTGCTGCTCGGTGCGCTTGGCAAGGCTGTCGGAAGCCTGGCGAATCTCGCTGGAGCCGCCCGCAATCCCCTCGGCATTGTCCCCGACCGTGCGCATGGCATCCGCCAGCGTTGTGATGGCTCCATTGAAATCGAGGCGGATCTGCTCAAGCGTCGAAATGAAAGGCTTCTCGATGCGGATGGTCAGGTCGCCATTTGAAAGAGACGTCAGGCCATCGGCGATGTCATCGACCGCGCGGACGCGTTCGGTGATATCTGTCGCAAACTTGACCACCTTGAAGACCCGGCCGTCGGCGTCGAAGATCGGATTGTAGGACGCCTGGATCCAGGCAGCCTTGCCGCCTTTGCCGATGCGCTTGAACTCGGCGGCAATCGCTTCGCCACCGGCGAGCTTCTTCCAGAATTGCGGGTATTCGGCGCTATCACGGAACGAGGGCTCGCAGAACATGCTGTGATGTTTGCCGGTGATTTCCGAAAGTTGATAACCGAGGCAGGCGAGGAAATTTTCGTTGGCGGTCAGGACATCGCCATTGGGAGTGAACTCGATAATGGCCTGCGTGCGCGAGATGGCGTTGATCTTGCCTTCGTCCTCGGCGGATTTGAGTTTTGCGGCGGTGATGTCGGTTGCGAATTTGACGACCTTGTAAGGCTTGCCGCCCGAGGCCACCGGATTGTAGGAAGCCTGGATCCAGATCTCGCGACCACCCTTGCCGATGCGCTTGTAGGCGGCCGCGTCATATTTGCCGCTGCCGAGATGCGCCCAGAAATCCTTGTAGGCCTGCGACTTCACATAGGCCGGATCGCAGAACATGCTGTGGTGCTTGCCGACGATCTCGGAAAGAGCGTAGCCGAGCGTCTTGCAGAAGTTCTCGTTGGCGGTGAGGACTTTTCCGGACAAATCAAACTCTATGATAGCCTGGGATTTATTGAGCGCTGCAAGTACTGCTTTCGCGTCAGCACCTGGAAGTGAAAGTATGGACATCTGGCTTGCCTGCCCCCATCTGTAAGGTCCCGAACCGCTCAATTTTGCCTGCCGCCTAACGAGGTAATCTCTCGTCGCCGGGACACTGAGCTCTGCTAAAAATAGCATTGAGGACTTAACGGAAGGTCAATAATTCTTTTCGGCTCAAGTCAGGGGAAATACGTATCTGTTCTGTGTTTTGTTAAATTCCGGATGATGTGTATTTGTGCCGCAGTAGCCCCAGTTTTCGATGTATGTTCGGGACTTCCGCGAAGTAATTTCGATCGATATTTTAAATATAAACTTACGCCGCATATCAGGCGCTGGGCGACTAGGCACGCGTTTTGCGGAGGTACGCCGATCCATGTGGTGTCCTCGGAGGTCAGGTTTTTCTCCCGAGCAAGCAGGAACCAATGGATATGGGAGATTAGTATTCGCGCTCATAAAAGATGCCGGCCTTGCCGCCTTCGGTGCCGGCGCCGGCCTTGAGCTTCACACCGCGACCGACGTCGAGGTTGATCGTCGCTTCGGCGCCGCCCTCGCCGCCCTGTTCGACCTGGATATAGGTGCGGTTGTTGATGTAGCGGCCGACCGAAACGGTGGTCTGGCCGGTCGCATCGGTGTTGATATCGAGATCGTCGACACCGAGATTGTTGCGCAGCGTTTCGAGCAGCGATGTGGAGCCGCCGCCGGCGAGTTGCGCGACGGCGTCGGCCAGCTGGGCGATCTGCAGCGGTGACAGCCGCGACATCGACTGGCCGAAGATCAGCCGCGCCAGAACCTCGTCCTGGGGCAGGGCGGGTGAGGAGGAGAATGCGATCGTCGGGTCGTTGGCGACGCCGGTGACCTTTACCGTGATCGTCGTCGCGGCGGAGGTCGTGTTCGCTTCCATGTTGAGAACCGGGATCAGGCCGCCGCCGAAGGTGATGTCGCCGTCGGTAAAATCCAGCCGTTTGGCGAGGATGACGATACGGCCGCGGCGCATCTGGAAGCCGCCAGCGACGACCGGCGCGACCGCCGTGCCCGTCACGGTCAGGTC
>NZ_JALBGV010000066.1 GCF_023006505.1 Neorhizobium sp. SHOUNA12A | reverse complement strand
TTGCTCGACGGACTGCCTCTGTCGTCGTGGCGCTCCCATGTAAAACCTGGCCCATAGTGCTTCCCTCCATGCCAAGGAAAATGATGCACCATCAAATGCCGGGATCAAACACCTAGGCAGCAGACGATGACGGAAAGGGTGGCATTCATTGCCTTCTGGGGCGACGCCTCGCTGGGACAGTGATACTCAGTTCTCAAGACGTCGCCTGACATTCGGGCTTTCGTCGCCTCGTTGGTAAAACGGGCCTAGCTTGCCTTGCGCATCTGCTCGCGGCTTTCCTCGACCTTGAGATTCTGAACCAGCTTGGCGAGCCAATCGACGAAGACCCGCACCTTGTTGGAGAGGTGGCGGGTCTGCGGATAGACGATGTAGAGGGGTAGCGACGCGCAGTGCCAGTCGGAGAGAACTTCGACCAATTCGCCCTTCTCCACCGTCTCCTTCACCATGAAGCGCGGCGACTGGATGATGCCCATGCCGGAAATCGCTGCGTTCACATAGGTCCGGGCATCGTTGACGGAGACGACGTATCGGGGCGTGATTTCCAGGTTTTCGTCGTCGCGACGGAATTCCATGGATCTCACCCGGCTGGACTGGGCGTTCAGGTAACCGACGGCCAGATGGTCTTCCTGCAGGTCCTGCGGGCGTTCAGGGGCGCCGAAGTTGCGGATGTAGAGAGGTGCTGCATAGGCCGACATGCTGATCTCGCCGACCTTGCGGGCAATCAGCGACTGGTCGGTCGGGGTGCCGGCGCGCAGGGCGCAGTCGACGTTTTCGGCGATATAGTCGACCAGCCGGTCGCCGACGCCGATATCGAGCCTGATCTGCGGAAAACGCTTATGGAAATCGCATAAATTCGGAATGACCAGCAAATCGGCGAAGGCGCCGGCCATTTCCACGCGCAGCCGGCCGGATGGCTGGCTCTGCGAATTCGACATGCTGCCGTCGAGCTCGTCGAGTTCGGAGAT
Organism: Neorhizobium sp. SHOUNA12A; assembly: GCF_023006505.1. Taxonomy (GTDB): domain Bacteria; phylum Pseudomonadota; class Alphaproteobacteria; order Rhizobiales; family Rhizobiaceae; genus Neorhizobium. The sequence continues at coordinate 32,760 of NZ_JALBGV010000066.1, read as the reverse complement.
TATCTGCATGGCGCGCTCATAATAGAGCGCGCCATCCGTCGTCACCATCACCTTGCGGGTGGTGCGGTTGAGCAGCGTCGTGCGCAGATGGCTCTCGAGGCTCTGGACGAGATTGGTCACCGTCGTTTTGGGCATATTGAGAGTGGCCGCAGCCCGGGTAAAATTGCCGGTTTCCACGACGCGAACGAATACGCGCATTGCCGAAAGCTGATCCATTGCCTTGATTCCTGCTGCGCCGCAACATTGTTCCGAAATATGGAATAGTGTTGTCGAATGCCGTTAGCTTGTGTGTTTTCACCCGAATAATAATATCAGGTTCAAGATTGACGGCAAGCACCCCGTTTTTACTAGGGGTTTGCCCGAGGGTTTTTCAATGATTGCGCAGTGGGAAAATATCGCATTTGACAAGTCGGCCAAGCCGGCTGTCCCCATGCGCGTCTATGAAGGCGCTGCCAAGGGCAAGGTTCCGCCGCTGGTGCTTTACCTGCGGGGCGGTGCGTTTCTTAATGAGCTGCGGGCCGAAAACGAACGTCCGGTCGCCAAGGCGCTGGCGGAAGCAGGGGCCGTGGTACTGGAAGCCGATTACAGCAGCGTTTCGCACAACATGTTTCCGCAGGCTATGGAATGCGCATTTGCGGCGCTCCAGTGCCTTGCCGGCCGGCGCAAACAGTTTGGCAGTGCCAAGTCCCAGCTTTTTGTGGCGGGTGACGAGGCGGGCGGCAATGTTGCGGCCGGCGTGGCGCTGAAGGCGCGTGACCTGATGCCCGGCGAGCTGAACGGCCAGATTTTGCTGTCGCCGATGATCGACCCGATGATGGCCACCCGATCGTTTCGCAAGGCGGACGATATCGGCATGGGCGAACGTTGGGCGGAAGGCTGGAGCCATTATCTCGGCTCCCATTGCGGGTTCCAGCATCCTTATGCGGCACCCTGCCTCTGTTCGCGGCTTTCGGGTGTCGCACCGGCTCTTATCGTGACATCGGAAGACGATCCGCTGCGCGATGAAACGGTAGGTTATGCAACGCGCCTGAGCGAGGCCGGCGTTTCGGTCAAGCAGAAGATCTTCCCTGCCAGCTGCGGCTGGACGGGCATTTACAGAGAGGGCGACGGCGAATGGATGACAGCACTTTGTGCCGAATTCACGAGCTTCGTCCGAGAGTTAAGTTAGTAGCATGAATTATTTTGAAGGCAAATAACGGTCAATTCCCAAGGCCGTAAGGAGACTACCAATGACCTCGAAGATCAAAAGCTGGGCCCTATGGGGCACTGGATTGGGCACCGCTGCGCTGATTGCGGGCGCCTCTGTCTATCTCGATCTGCCGCAGGGCGCCCATGCCGCGCCTGCAACGGCTGCTGCGGCTCCGGCCGTTCCCGTGACGGTCGCCACCGTCGAACCACGCAATGTTTCCACCTGGCAGGAATTTTCCGGCCGGTTGGAAGCCGTCGATCGCGTTCAAATCCGGCCGCGCATCACCGGCACCATCCAGTCGGTGCATTTCCGCGAAGGCGGGCTGGTGAAGCAGGGCGACCTGCTCGTCCGCATCGATCCGGAGCCCTACCGGGCGGCGGTCGCACAGGCTGAAGGCCAGGTGGCATCGGCGCAGGCGAAGGTCGAGCTTGCCAATACCGAACTCGATCGCGGCAAGAACCTCGCTTCCAAGAATACCATCTCGCAAAGCGATCTCGCCCAGCGCCAGAGCGCCCAGAGCGAGGCGCTCGCCAATCTTCAATCCGCCAAGGCGGCCCTGAAGACGGCGCAGCTCAATCTCGACTATACCGAGATCCGGGCACCGATCGCCGGCCGGGCCGGCAGGCTGGAAATCACCGTCGGCAATCTGGTGGCAGCGGGTTCCGCGTCCGCTCCGCTGACGACGCTGGTTTCGGCCGATCCGATCTATGCGAGCTTCGACGCCGGCGAAGAACTGGTGTCCCGTACGCTCAACGACCTTCCGCTCGTCGACGGTGTACCGGCGATCGAACAGGTGCCTGTCGAGGTCAGCACGCTCGCCGGTAACGGCACGCCGATCCGTGGCAAGCTGCAGCTCATCGACAACGAAGTGAATGCCTCGAGCGGCACGATCCGCGTGCGCGCCGTCTTCGACAATCCGGGCGGCAAGCTGATCCCGGGCCAGTTCGTGCGGGTTCGCATGGGCCAGCCGAAGGCGCAGGATCACCTGATGGTCAGTGAAAAGGCTGTCGGCACCGATCAGGACAAGAAGTTCGTCTTCGTGGTCGATGCGGCCAATACCGTTGCGTACCGGCAGGTGGAGCTGGGCACGGCGGTCGACGGCATGCGGATCGTCGAGAAGGGCCTCAATCCGGGCGACCGGATCGTCGTCAACGGCCTGCAGCGTATCCGTCCTGGTGCTGTCGTTCAGCCGCAGGACGAGGCGAAAGTCGCCAACAAGTAATGCTCTGAGCGGCGGCTAGTCCGCCGCTTTCCAACACTCATCCAGTTCCGGTTCGTGGAGCTTGCGGCCTTGTCGGCCGCGAGCCGGGGCCGTTTCGCCTCTTGTTCAACCCCGGAGAGAGGGCTTTGACATGAATATTTCCAGGTTTTTCATCGACAGACCGGTCTTTGCGGCCGTGCTGTCGATCCTCATCGTGGTCGCGGGCCTGATCGGCATGCGGTCTCTGCCGATTTCAGAATATCCCAATGTGGTCCCGCCTTCGATCGTCGTGCGTGCCGTCTATCCTGGCGCCAATCCGACGGTCATCGCCGAAACGGTCGCGACGCCGCTCGAAGAGCAGATAAACGGCGTCGAGGACATGCTCTACATGTCCAGCCAGGCGACCTCCGACGGCGTGATGACGCTGACCGTCACCTTCAAGCTCGGCACCGATCCGGACAAGGCGCAGCAGCTCGTTCAGAACCGCGTGAGCCAGGCTGAACCGCGCCTGCCGGCAGAAGTGCGTTCGATCGGCCTGACGACCGTCAAGAGCTCGCCGGACTTCATCATGGTGGTCAACCTCGTCTCAGACCGATACGACATCACCTACCTGCGCAACTATGCAACGCTCAACGTCAAGGACCGGCTGAACCGCATCCAGGGCGTCGGCCAGGTGCAGGTATTCGGCGCTGGCGACTATTCGATGCGCGTGTGGATCGATCCGCAGAAGGCTGCCGAACATTCATTGGCCGCAAGCGATATCTCGAACGCAATCCGGTCACAGAACGTCCAGGCGGCGGCGGGCATTATCGGTGCCTCGCCGACCCAGCCGGGTGTCGACCTGCAGCTCAACGTCAATGCCCAGGGGCGCCTGCGCACCCCGGAAGAGTTCGGCAATATCATCGTGAAGAGCGGTCAGAACGGTGAAATCACCCGGTTGCGGGATGTCGCGCGTATCGAGCTCGGCGCAGCAGACTATACCCTGCGTTCGCTGCTCGATGGTCAGCCGGCAGTCGCCGTTGCCGTTCTTCAAGCACCCGGTTCCAACGCGATCGAGATCGCCGACAACGTCAAGGCGACCATGGACCAGTTGCAGTTGGCGATGCCGCAGGGCGTGAAATACGAGATCGTCTACGATACGACCAAATTCGTGCGCGCATCGATCGAGAAGGTCATCGACACGTTGCTCGAAGCCATCGCGCTCGTCGTGCTCGTGGTCATCATCTTCCTGCAGACCTGGCGTGCGTCGATCATTCCGTTGATCGCCGTTCCCGTCTCGATCATCGGCACGTTTGCGGTCATGTATGCCTTCGGCTTCTCGATCAACGCGCTGACGCTGTTCGGCCTCGTGCTGGCGATCGGTATCGTCGTCGACGATGCGATCGTCGTGGTGGAAAACGTCGAGCGCAATATCGAGGGCGGCTTAAGTCCGCGTGAGGCGACCTACAAGGCGATGAAGGAAGTCTCCGGTCCGATTATCGCGATCGCGCTGGTTCTGGTCGCGGTCTTCGTGCCGCTCGCCTTCATCAGCGGGCTTTCCGGGCAGTTCTACCGGCAGTTCGCGCTGACGATCGCGATTTCGACCGTCATCTCGGCGATCAACTCGCTGACGCTGTCGCCAGCACTTGCTGCCTTGCTGCTCAAGGACCATCACGCCAAGAAGGATTGGCTGACCCGGTTCATGGATGCGATCTTCGGCTGGTTCTTCCGTGGTTTCAACCGCGTCTTCGGTGCGGCTTCCAACGGCTACGGCCGCACGGTCGGCGGGTTGCTCTCGCGCAAGAGCCTGGTGATGATCATCTATCTGGCTCTCGTCGGTGCGACCTACAGCATGTTCAATGCGGTGCCGGGCGGCTTCGTGCCGGCACAGGACAAGCAGTATCTGATCGGCTTTGCCCAGCTTCCGGACGGCGCTACGTTGGACCGCACCGAAGACGTGATCAAGCGGATGAGCGAGATCACCCTGGCACAGCCTGGCGTCGAACATGCCATCGCTTTCCCGGGCCTGTCGATCAACGGTTTCACGATCGGCTCGAATGCCGGCATCGTCTTCGCAGTTCTCGACGACTTCGAGAACCGCAAGACGCCGGAGCTCTCGGGCGGTGCGATTGCCATGCAGCTGAACCAGAAGTTCGGCGCCATCCAGGACGCCTATATCGCCATGTTCCCGCCGCCGCCGGTCAACGGTCTCGGAACGACGGGCGGGTTCAAGCTGCAGATCGAGGATCGTGCAGGTCTTGGGAACCAGGCGCTCGACGAGGCCACCAAGGCGGTGATCGCCAAGGCCTATCAGACGCCGGAACTTGCCGGCATCTTCTCGAGCTTCCAGATCAACGTGCCACAGCTCTATGCCGATCTCGACCGCGCCAAGGCCGAACAGCTCGGCGTCTCGGTGACGGACGTCTTCGAAACGCTGCAGATCTATCTCGGTTCGCTTTATGTGAACGACTTCAACGCCTTCGGCCGCACCTACAGCGTCCGGGTGCAGGCGGACGCCAAGTTCCGCGCCAAGGCGGAAGACATCGGCCAATTGAAGGTCCGTTCGCAGTCCGGCCAGATGATCCCGCTCTCGGCTCTGCTGAAGGTGGATGCTCAGACCGGTCCGGAACGGGCGACCCGCTACAATGGTTTCCTGTCCGCCGATATCAACGGCGCTCCGGCTCCGGGCTTCTCGTCCGGCCAGGCAGAGGCTGCGATTACGAAAATCCTCGACGAGACGCTGCCTTCCGGCATCGAGTTCGAGTGGACGGACCTGACCTATCAGCAGATCCTCGCCGGCAATTCGAGCATCGTCGTCTTCCCGCTGGCGCTGCTGCTCGTCTACCTCGTGCTCGCTGCCCAGTATGAGAGCCTGACGCTGCCGATCGCGATCATCATGATCGTGCCGATGGGTGTGCTTGCCGCCTTGACGGGCGTGTGGCTCACCGGTGGAGACAACAACATCTTCACCCAGATCGGGTTGGTGGTGCTGGTGGGTCTCTCGGCGAAAAACGCGATCCTGATCGTGGAGTTCGCCCGAGAACTGGAGTTCCAGGGGAGGACACCGTTCCAGGCGGCGGTCGAGGCGAGCCGGCTGCGCCTGCGTCCGATCCTGATGACGTCCATGGCCTTCATCATGGGTGTCGTGCCGCTGGTGGTATCGACCGGTGCGGGTGCGGAAATGCGCTCCGCCATGGGTATCGCCGTGTTCTCCGGCATGATCGGGGTGACGTTCTTCGGCATCTTCATGACGCCGGTCTTCTACCTGCTGGCACGTTTGCTAACCGGCAGCCGTCCTCTGCGGCAGCACGGTACGGAGGAGGCGGCTCCCGCTCTCTCTCCAGCGGAGTAAGGTCTACCTCCGGCGCCGCGCGGGTTCTTTCCACCGGGAACCCGCGCGGTATTTCTATGTCTAGAGAGCACCGCCGTCGACAATGATTGTCTGGGCCGTCATGGCCGCGGATGCATTCGAGGCGAGGAACAGGCAGGGGCCGACAAGGTCTTCAGCCACCAGCACCCGCTTCAGGGACTGGCGGGCGACCATCGCCGTGATGCTGTCGTCATTCAGCCAGAGTTTCTTCTGCCGTTCGGTGACGATCATTCCGGGCAGGATGGCGTTGACGCGGATGTTTTCTGTTCCAAGCTTTCCGGCGAGGCTCTTGGTCAGGCCGATGATCCCGGCCTTGGCGGTCGCATAGGCGGGCAGTCCGCCCATGTTGAGTAGATAGGCGATCGAGGAGAAATTGACGATCGCGCCGCCGCCGGCCTTGCGCAGGTGTGGGACAGCAGCCTGGGTGACGAAGAACATCTGCTTGATGTTGATGGCCTGGGCGTTGTCCCAGTATTCCTCGGTCACCGTCTCGAACTCGTGGCGGTCGTCCCAGCCGGCATTGTTGACCAGCACCGAGAGCGATCCGAGTTGCTGCGCGGCCCTGTCGACGGCGGCTTTCGTTTCCGCGACGTTGCGCAGATCGGCTTTCAGGTAGAGGACCAGATGGGGGGCGGTCTTGGAAAGACGTTCCACCAATTCGTGGCTCGGCTCGTCGGCAATATCGATGAACGCGACCTTGGCACCCTGTGCCGCAAAACCTTCCACCAAGGCGGCGCCGATGCCAGAACCGCCGCCTGTGATCAGCACGCCACGATCGGCGAGATCCGCATGCCGTATAGAAATATTGGCCAAAACACCCTCCTTGTCCGGCTTGGTCGCCAAGTTCTATCGCTTCGATGCGGGAAGACAAGGATGTGCGACAAACTCTCGCCATCTAGGCGCGCAATGGTCCCGACATGACCATTGCGACAGGAATAGCCGTCGGCGTCGGGCTGGGCACGGTGCTCGGGACAGTCGTTTTCGACAATATCGGTATCGGTGTTGCCGTGGGCATCGCGATCGGCGTTGCCCTGTCTCAATTCCTGCGTTCGCGATCGAAATAGCCCGAAGGCGGTCGCATGCCTTTGCCGGGAATTGCCTTCCTGCGTCATTGCATTTACTCGGAAGAGGGCAGTTTCCGGCCATCTCCCCGAGTCGGAATCCGACGCTAAAGGAACTTTCAGTGCCTCTTCCCGCCGCCGACATCTCCCTTCCCGAAAAAACCTACGCTGCTTTCCTGTTCGACATGGACGGCACGATCCTGAACTCGATCGCATCCGCCGAACGCGTCTGGGGACGCTGGGCGGCAAAGATGGGTTTCGATGTGGAAGCATTCCTGCCGACCATGCATGGCAAGCGCGGGATCGACACGATCAGCGCACTGAACCTGCCGGGCATCGATCCGGCCGCGGAAGCCGAAGGCATCCTGCGCGGCGAGATCGAGGATGTTGAGGGCGTGGTGCCAATCCCGGGCGCGGTGGAATTCCTCTCCGCGCTGCCGCCTGAACGCTGGGCGATCGTCACGTCGTCGCCGATCGAACTCGCCAAGGTCCGGCTTGCCGCCGCCGGAATTCCGCAGCCGCGCTACATGGTGACCGCCGAAGACGTGACCGTCGGCAAGCCCAATCCGCAGGGCTATATCCTTGGCTCGGAACGGCTCGGCGTCAGCCCCTCGGAGGTGCTGGTGTTCGAGGATGTGCCGGCCGGCATCCAGGCGGGCGAGGCGGCAGGCGCCGACGTGATGGTGATCACCGCCACCCATTCCCATCCGACCGAAACCGGGCATTCGAAAATACCCGGCTATCTCGATGTGGTGCCGCATATCGGCGAGGACGGGCGGCTGTCGATCCGCCGCAAGGCCTGAATATCAGACAGGCTGGGTCGACGCCTTCATGATGCTGACGGTTGCGAACCAAAGCACGACGCCGAGGCCGAGCAGGCAAGAGGCGATCAGATATTGAACAGGATCGCGGCCGGTCCAGGGGCCGGCGAGGAAGGCACAGGAGATCGCACCGAGTACCGGCAGGATGGTGGGTGTGCGGAAATGCCTGTGCTCGACCGTGTCCTTGCGCAGCACCAGCACCGCGACGTTGACGATCGCAAAGACGCAGAGAAGCAGCAGCGCCGTGGTGCCGCCGAGCGCCGGAACACCGCCGGCAAACAGGATCAGCGCGACCGCCAGCAGTGACGTGAAGCCGATCGCGACATAGGGTGTGCGACGGCCCGAATGGACCTTGCCGAGCACCTGCGGCAGAACCCCTTCGCGGCTCATGCCGTAGATCAGGCGGCTCGCCATCATCATGTTGATCAGTGCGGAATTGGCCACCGCGAACATGGTGATGATCGCGAAGATGCCAATCGGGAAGCCCGGCGCGCCGGCCTGCACCACCTTCAGCAGCGGGGTCTCGCCCTGGCCGAGTTCATTGGCCGGTACCAGCGTGATCGCAGAGATGGCCACCAGAACGTAGATGAGGCCGGTGAGGGCAAGGCCGGTTAGCAGCACCTTCGGGAACATCCGGCTCGGCTCCTTGCATTCCTCGGCCATGTTGACCGAATCCTCGAAGCCGACCATGGCGAAAAAGGCGAGGGTGGTGGCCGCGACGACTGGCCAGAAGACGCCGCTGTTCTCCGGGGTCGCGAATGTCCAGGCGCGGGAAACGTCGCCCTGGCCGCCAGCGATCGCCCAGAAGCCGATGCCGATGATGATCAGCAGGCCGGTCAGCTCGACGACGGTCAACAGAACGTTCAGCCTGACGCTTTCCCCGACGCCTCGGAAATTGATGGCAGCGACCAACGCGATGAAACCGACCGCGATCAGCGGTACGCCCCAGGCGCCGAGATCGAGGCTGAGAGAGGTCGCGAAGTTGGAGGCAAAGGCCCGCGATGCTGTCGCCGCCGAGGTGATGCCCGACGACATCACCGCAAAGGCCACCAAGAAGGTGACGAAATGGATGCCGAAGGCCTTGTGGGTATAGAGTGCCGCGCCTGCCGCGCGCGGATATTTGGTGACCAGTTCGAGATAGCTGAAAGCGGTGAGGAGGGCGACAACGAAGGCGATCAGAAAGGGCAGCCAGACCACCCCTCCGACCTGCTTGGCCACCTGGCCGGTCAGGGCATAGATGCCCGTGCCGAGAATATCCCCGACGATGAACAGCAGCAGCAGTCCAGGACCCATGACCCGGTGCAGTTCCGTCTTCTGTTCGCCCAGTTCCGCTACGGGCTTTTCCATAAGCTCCTCCTGATGTTATCGATTCCCTCCGAGAGACTGTTCAATGAGAACAAGCGCCGGTTGTTCCCAAAAAACGCGGAGGTTTCAGCCCGTTCCGGCCTGGAAAAAGGGGTATGGCGAAAATATCGTAAAAACTTGCACTCGATGCAAAAATCCTCTAAATACGACGGTGTAGCCGCCGCACTGCACAATTCTGCGGCCGATATGCGTATTTTTCTTGAGCGGAGGTTCCCATGCCTTGGAATTGCCATGCAGGCTGTGAAGGTCGGCGGAATACTCGATCGCATTTTCAAACCGGTGAGTCTCTGACCATGACAGCAGATGCGGCATTTTCGGATTTTTGGCATTTTTTCCGTTCCTGGATCAGCAATCCATTGCGGGTTGCGGCGTTGGCGCCTTCCGGGGATTCGCTCGCGCGACTGATGACCCAGGAGATCGCGCCGCTGGACGGCCCGGTCATCGAACTCGGTCCGGGGACCGGGGTATTCACCCGTGCGCTTTTGGCGCGCGGCGTTGCCCAATCCGACCTCACCCTGATCGAATACGGTCCGGAATTCGTTCCCGGCCTGCAGCGGCGTTTTCCAGACGCGCGGATCCTGCAGATGGATGCGGCAAAGCTCGCCCATGAGGATATTTTCGAGGGCGAACCGGTCGGCGCGGTCGTCAGCGGCCTGCCGCTGCTCTCCATGTCGCCGCGCAAGATTACCGCGATCCTCGGCGGAGCCTTTACCTATATCCGTCCGGGCGGTTCCTTCTACCAGTTCACCTATGGCCCGCGTTGCCCCGTGCCGCGGCCGATCCTCGACCGCCTGGGTCTGAAGGCCGTGCATATCGGCCACACCGTGCGCAACCTGCCGCCCGCTGCCGTCTACCGGATTTCCCGCCGCAAGCCGCTGGATCTGACACGGGAGCGTTCCAGATATCGTGCCGAGGCAGAAGGCAGCCCGGTCCATGCCGACGACGCGGGCGCCTGAACAAAATCGGATGAAATGATCAAGACGATTGATGGCGCGACGGCAGGCCGGCGGGAGCTCAAGCGTCGGCAGACCCGCGAACGCATCGAAGAAGCGGCGATGAGCCTGTTCCTCGAGCGCGGCTTCGATGCCACGACGGTCGAGGAAATTGCCGAACGCGCCGAGGTCTCGAAACGCAGTTTCTTCGACTATTTTCCGTCCAAGGAAGAGGTCGTGTTCGCCTGGCAGGACGGTTTTGCCGATCATCTGATGGCGGCGATCGCGTCGAGGCCAGCGGACGAGCCGGCGGTCAAGACCGTGCAACACGGCCTCGTCAGCGCCATCGTCTCGGCAGCCGACGAAAGAGCGATGGCGCTCGGCGAACTGATCCGCAGTACGCCGGCGCTGAAAGCCCGAGACCAGCTCAAATATGCCAAGCTCGAACTGAAGCTCACCGAGGCGCTGAAGGCTCGAAGCCGAAGCGACGAAGAACGGCTGCGCGTGCGCCTGCTGGCCGCCGTGGTCATAGGCGCCTTGCGGGCAGGCGGAGAACTGTGGAACGAACAGCCGCCGGGCACTTCGCTCGAAACCTTCGCGCATCGGTTCTTCGGCGATTTCTGGAAGACACTTGCCGATTTTGGCTACGAGGGGCAGGACCTCTGATCAGGCCACGCTGAGTGTCGCGGCGGCGAGCACCACATAGCGGACCGCCTTGCCGATAAAAACCAGGATCAGGAAGGTCGGTAAAGGTTCCTTGAGCACGCCGGCCGCGACCGTGATCGCGTCGCCGCCGATCGGCAGCCAGCTCAGCAGCAGCGACCATTTTCCGTATTTCTGGTACCAGGCCTGTGCCTTGTCCAGTTTTTCCGGGGGCACCGGAAACCATCGGCTGTCGCGAAAACGTTCGACACCACACCCGAGCAGCCAGTTCACGGCGGCCCCCGCCGTGTTGCCGACCGACGCGACCAGCAGCAGGGCGATGAGTGAATACCGGTCGGAGAGAATCAGGCCGACGAGGATCGCCTCCGATTGCATCGGAAAGATCGTGGCGGCGATGAAGGCGGCGGAGAACAGTCCCGCATAGGCGGCAAAATCGAGCATGATCGACCTATAGCGGAGCCAAATGAAGAAGGGCGGATGGAAACCCGCCCTTCCTGTATTGCTGGATCGTCAATCAGGCCTTTTTGGCGTTTTCGACCTCTTCCGCAGCCGTTTCCACCGCCTTGGCGTGGCGTTTACGCCAGTCGCCGAGGAAGAGCAGGATCGGGGCCGCGATGAAGACAGACGATGCGCCGGCAACGAGAATACCGAATGCCATGGGGACCGCGAAGCTTTCGACCGCGCTGCCACCCCAGATCGCCATCGGCAGAAGCGACAGGAAGGCGGTGGCGTTGGTGTAGAGGCTTCGAGCCAGCGTCTCGTTGATCGACTTGTCGATCAGTTCGCGCAGCGGCATCGACTTGTAGAGCCGCATGTTTTCACGCATGCGGTCGTAGACGACGACCTTGTCGTTGACCGAATAACCGACCATCGTCAGCACCGCGGCAATCGCGGTCAGATTGAAATCGAGGCCGGTGATGGCGAAGAAACCCACCAGCTTGGTGACGTCCAGCACCAGGGTGACGATAGCGCCGACCGCGAACGGCCATTCGAACCGCGCCCAGATATAGATCAGCATCGCGATACTGGCGATGAAGACCGACAGGAAGCCGGCAACGGCCAGTTCGCCCGAGACCTTCGGGCCGATGACATCGGTGCCCTGGACGGTCGCGGTGGAGTCGATCTTGGTGACCTCGTCCTTCAGCTTGGTGACCGCCGCCGTCTGCGCCTCTTCGCCGCCTTCCTGACGCTGGGCGCGCACCAGGATGGTGTTCGGATCGCCGAAGGACTGCAGCGTGATTTCGCCGAGGTTGAGCGTGTTCAGACCTTCGCGGAACTTGGCGAGGTCGGCGGGGCCTTGCGTCTTGACAGACATCTGGATGCCGCCGCGGAAGTCGACGCCGTAATTCAGGCCCGGATAGAAGAACAGCCCGATCGAGGCGATCGACAGGACGGCCGAGACCGCAACGCCGAAGAAGCGCGCCTTCATGAACTGGATGTGCTTGTCGTAGGGGCTGAACCGGAACATCGACTGGATGTTGATGACCTTCAGCTTGTAGCGGCGCGCGATGGCGATCATCGTCACGCGGACGAAGGCGACCGACGTGAACATCGAGATGATCAGGCCAAGACCCATGGTAACGGCGAAGCCGCGCACCGGACCGGAGCCGAAGTAGAACAGGATGGCGGCGGCGATCAGCGCGGTCATGTTGCCGTCGACAATGGTCGAATAAGCGCGGTTGAAGCCGACGTCGATGGCGGCGAAGGCGCCTCGACCTTTACGCGTTTCTTCGCGGATACGCTCGTTGATCAGAACGTTCGCGTCGACCGCAAGGCCGATGCCGAGCACGATACCGGCGATACCGGGCAGTGTCAGCGTCGCGCCGACCAGCGTCAGGGCGGAGAAGGTCAGGATCGTGTGGATCAGCAGCGCGACGTTCGCCAGCAGGCCCCACGTGCCATACAGAACCAGGATGAAGACGGCGACGAGGACGAAGCCGACGAGGCCGGAATAGAGGCCCATCTGGATGGCATCGGCGCCGAGGTCTGCGCCAACGGTGCGTTCTTCGATGACGGTGAGCTTCGCCGGCAGCGCGCCTGCGCGCAGCAGTGCAGAGAGCGTATTGGCTTCCGACACCGAGAAGCCGCCAGAAATCTGGCCCGAACCGCCGGTGATCGGCGTGCGGATGACGGGCGCGCTCAGCACCTTGTTGTCGAGTACGATCGCGAAGGGGCGGCCGACATTCTGCTGGGTGATCTGGGCAAAGCGGTTGGCGCCTGCCGAATCGAAGCGGAAGTTGACGACCGGTTCGTTGGTCTGCTGGTCGAAGGCGGCGCGGGCATCGGTCAGGCGGTCGCCGGAAAGTTCGACGCGGTCGAGGACCGGATATTGGTTACCGCGCTCGTCGGCGAGCATGGTGACACCCTGTTCGCCCTGCTGGCCGAGCAGATGGAAGCTCATCTTGGCGGTCGAGCCGAGAAGCTGGCGAAGGCGGGCCGGATCCTGTTCGCCCGGAAGCTGGACAAGGACGCGGTCGGAGCCGATGCGCTGAATGGTCGGTTCGGCGACGCCCACCTGGTCGACGCGCTGGCGGATGATTTCAAGCGACTGATCGACGGCGCCGGTGATGTGCGAATTGATGCCTGCTTCGGTCTGGGCGATCGTGATCGTATTGTCGGTGGGCGTGGTGATCGCAAGATCGCTGCCGCCGATCGTTGTGCCGGCGTTGACCGGGTTGGCAAGCGTCTGGAGCTCGGTCACGGCAGCGCCGCGCTGGGCCGCATCACGCAGCGCGACCGTCACGGTGTCACCCGTGCGGCGGATTGCGGTGGTCGCGATGTTCTTGTCGCGCAGAACCCGGCGAGCATCCTGCAGCAGGCTCTGGACACGCTCGTTGATCAGGTCGGCACGGTCGACCTCCAGCACGAGGTGCGAGCCGCCGCGCAGGTCGAGGCCGAGCGAGACGCGGTTGTGTGGCAGCCAGGCGGGAAGCCGGCCAAGCGTCGATTGCGGAATGACGTTCGGCAGCGCCACCAGAATGCCGAGGAAGATGATGACGAGATAGGTCGTCACCAACCATGGGGAGTTTCTCATGTATTTAATCCTGCTGAGCCCGGGTCACGCTCTGTTGAGCGGTTGGGGCGAGAATGCTGATGTCGTGCAAGCGCCGGGGCGCGATATCTCAGGCGCGGGCCGGCGGCGCACGCGGCAGCGATCCGTGCCAGAATGGATGAGCCGTCGGATCGGAGGATGGCTTCGACGCGAAGGCCGAAACGAAAATCGGGAAGCTGATCTCGATGGCGCGGGCTTCCAGCGCACCGCCGCCCGTATGCCAATGGGCGCCCGTTCCGTCCTTGCGGTCCATGGCGGCAAGTGCACGCAAAGGCTCGCGCTTGGTCAGATGCGGAGTGTCGCTGCTTTTGTCAGCCGAAAGGACGCCGCGGGGGAACTGGACGTCCTTGACGACGCCGGACAGCAGGCCGAACAAGGCGGCAATCAGCAGAGCGGCGGCAAAGACCGGCCAGCGCGACAGGAGGCTTTCCTGTTCACGTCCGTCTCTCATCCGCTTGTCCTGCGGAAACAGCGCCATCCGCATCAGCTCCGGAGCGTTAAAAATCCCGAAGTCCTTGCTTCGGAACGGAATGCCGCCTTCTAAAGGAGAGGTTCGAGGCGGTCAATCTCCAGTCGGTGCAAGCGTAAGGACAGATTGCGGCGGCATTTGCGCCAATCCCTGCATTTCATGCGGGAAATCGATTGCCGCGTTATTTGTGGATCGGGTCCTTCCAGAGCACTTCTTCCGGCTTCTCGATCGGCTCGATATCGAGGTTGACCACGACCGGGTCCTGGCCGGAGCGGCAGAGGACACATTCCAGGGTCTCGTCGCGGCTGGCGTTGATCTCCTGATGCGGCACGTAGGGCGGCACATAGATGAAATCGCCGGGGCCTGCCTCCGCCACGAATTCGAGATTGTCGCCCCAGCGCATCCGCGCTCTTCCCTTCAGCACGTAGATGATACTTTCCAGATCGCCATGGTGATGGGCGCCGGTCTTGGCGTTGGCATGGATCGTCACCGTGCCCGCCCAGATCTTTTCGGCACCCGCACGGGCGTTGTTGATCGCGGTCGCGCGGTTCATGCCGGGGGTCTGGGCGGTGTTGGGATCGAGCGAATTGCCCGGGATGACTTTCACGCCGTGCTCGCGCCAATCGACGTGGGAATGACCGTCATGGTCACTGTCATGAGTGTGATGATGATCGTCGTGACTATCGCTCAAGATCGGTTCTCGTTGACTAGGACGGGGCTCACCAACTCTTGCGAGTAGGGGGTCCGCGAGCCCCTAACCGGCGTCATGCCGGCTGGAGGCCACGTAGCTTTGCTTGCCGAACATGATCAATGGGAACGTCACAAATGTCAAAGAACTTGGTAAGCAGAGAATAATTTTCCTGTTTCAAATCAGGGCACTGTCACATTCCAGTACTTCTCCCCGGGGGGAGACAAAACAGAAAACCCCGCCAACGCGATCGGCGCCGGCGGGGCAAATGACTGGTCGAGAGGCGGGGAAGAGATTTATGCGCCTTGGATGAGCGGCAGGACTTCGAGAGAGCCGTGATAGATCATATCGAGCGCCACATAAACGATGACCGCCAGGCCCACATAGGCGATCCAGCGGAAGCGGGAGAGCAGTTTGGCGACGAAGTTGGCAGCGATCCCCATCAGTGCGATCGAGACGATCAGGCCGATGATCAGCACGGTCGAATGTTCCTTGGCGGCGCCGGCGACGGCCAGCACGTTGTCGAGCGACATCGAGACGTCGGCGACGACGATCTGGGTCGCGGCCTGAAAGAAAGTCTTCTGAGCGGCGTTTTCCTTGGCTTGTGCGGCGAGATGGGCATCGTCGCCCTGGCCCTCGCGCAGCTCGCTCCACATCTTCCAACAGACCCAGGCCAGCAGCAGGCCGCCGGCAAGCTGGAGCCCCTTGATCGCCAGAAGGTAGGTTGCGACGACCGCAAACACGAGGCGCAGTACGGTCGCCGCGGAGATGCCGAAGAGGATCGCCTTCTTGCGCAGTTCGGCAGGAAGACCGGCGGCGGCAAGACCGATGACGATGGCATTGTCGCCGGAAAGAACGAGGTTGATGGCGATGACCTCGAGAAGGGCCGCAAAGCCGGCTGCGGTGAAGAGTTCCATCATGAAGCGTGAACCTGAGTCGGGAGTGGATGAGGGGGGAAGGTGAGGATGTTCTTCTAGTCACATTTTCGTGGCGATTGGTACAGGATATTTCAGGGCGCTTGGCAAGCGGATTTTGCATTCTGTCAAATGTCATTATCCATTATCGAAGCGGTTGGCGCGTGCGGAAAAGCAACCGATCCGGGTAACCGCGTTTTTCGTCCGGATTCAGTTCCACTTGTCGCGACTCACCTGCCTCCTATATGGCCTCACGGCGGAGCGCGTCCCCGACCTGCCGCATCGCGGAGCGGATTTTCGCCGGTGGAGGCCATGGGACAAACATCCGATGGATGAAGGAGACGTTTATGGCGCAGAAAGCTGTTGTCCTCGTCGTCGAGGATGAACCGCTAATCCGATTCACCACGCTCGATGCGCTGGAAGAGGTCGGGCACCAGGTGTTGGAAGCAGGCAGTGCCGACGAGGCGATGGTACTCTTCCGCAACCGGTCCGATATCGACATCGTTTTTACCGACGTGAACATGGCGGGGTCGATGGATGGCATCCAGCTTGCTCAGCGGATACGCGCCATCCGCCCGAGCATCGGCATCATCATCACGTCGGGCGTCGTCAGCCTTGACCCGATGCTCCTGCCGACCAACACGGTGTTTCTGCCGAAGCCCTATCAGCACGACATGCTGCTGTCCTCGATCCACGACATGATGCCAGGCTGAATAGTGTTGGCCGAAGACGGGCCGGCGCAACGGAACCAAGTGGCGTGGCTTCCGGTTGTTTCTTCGACCAACCGGAGGAACCTTCACATGCTGATGAGGATCATTGCGTTTTCCGCCATTTCCCTGCTTTCGGCGCCAGTCCTCGCCCAGACATCAGGCACCGACGCCACCACCACTTTGCCCGGGACGACAACGACCGCGCCCAATGCCAATTCCGGCGCTTCGCCGGTCACCACGCTTCCCGGCGTCACCGATCCGACGACCACCAACAGCACGACCGGCACCGTCGATCAGGAAGATCACTGCCAGCCGCCGGGGACGCCGAACAATACCAATCCGAGCGCCGAAGCCTCGACGCTGCCGCGGCCTGAACAGGCGTGCAACTGAAAGAGACGCGAAAACACCTTTACTCTTCGTCAATCTCTATTAAGTTGGTAGACATTGAAGCGCCAGCGGAAGCGGATGCAAAACCGCTTTCCTGTGGCTTCCAAGACAACCTTTCGCCCAAAGCAACCCAGGACGAGGAGTGTGTGCTTGATGACCTATGATGTCGCCGTCGTCGGTTCCGGTTTTTCCGCAATCGCCCTTACCATCAACCTCCTGCGCTTCCTGCCGTCCTCCGCTTCGATCGCGGTGGTCGGCGACGATCCCGGCTTCGGACGAGGCACCGCCTACCGCACCGAATTCTATCTGCATCGTCTCAATGTCCCGGCGGCACGGATGAGCGTGTTCCCGGATCGACCGGACGATTTCGTCGAATGGCTACGCAGCCAGGGCAGGGCGGCCTTTCCGGAGGATTTCGCCTCTCGCGGCGACTACGGCCTTTACCTGCGCGATACGCTTGCCTCGCTGCTGAGGCCCCGTGAGCGGCGCGCGCATGTGGATTTTATCCGAGCCAAGGCGACGGCCTGCGTCGAGTGCGAACAGGACGGGATCATGTTCCATCTCGACAACGCCGGCGAACTGCGGGCCCGTACCGTCATTCTGGCGCTCGGCGTCGGCAATGCCGATCTGCCTTTGCCGAAGGATCGTATCGATCCGGGCGTCGGCTCCCGCATCATCGACAATCCCTGGCGGCTCGGCTGGCTTTCGCGCGTCGGCCGCACCGACGAACTCTGTATCTTCGGCTCCGGCCTGACGATGATCGACCAGGTTCTGTCGCTGCGCGCCCAAGGACATCGCGGCCGCATCCATGTCCTGTCGCGCCGCGGACTGGTGCCGCACCCGCATCCGACCCGGCGCGCCGCTCCCGTCACGCCGGATCTGCCCGATAGCCGCGAAATCAGCGCTCTGCTGCGCGCCTTGCGGCGACAGGTGGAGAACGGTGCCGACTGGCGGGGCGTCGTCGATGGCCTAAGACCGCAGACCCAGGCTTTGTGGCAGAGCCTGACCGCCGAGCAGCGCTCGCGGTTCCTACGCCATGCGCTTGCCTGGTGGAACGTCCACCGCCACCGCGTCGCGCCGGAAGTGTTCGCCCGCTTCAACGCGCTCCTGAGGGACGGTACGGTGACCGTGCATGCCGGTTTTCTCCGCTCGATCGAGAGAGACGGCGACGGTGCGAACGTCCGGTTCAGGCAACGCGGCACGCCGGACATTGCCTCCTTCCATGCGGACTGGATCGTCAACTGCAGCGGCATGGAGCGCGCCGGCATCGGCCATTCGCCGCTGCTGACCGAGATGCGGAACCTTGGGATGATCGCCATGGACGAACTCGGACTTGGCATCTCCGTTGATGGGCGGTCTCGCGTTCTCGATCCGGATGGCCGGCCACAGCCCGGCCTGTTTGCTGCCGGAGCGCTGACCGCCGGCCAGTTCTGGGAGATCACGGCGGTGCCGGATATCCGCGTACAGGCCAAGGCGCTTGCAGAGACAATCGCCACGGACATTTCCCGGACGGCACCACGGCGAGCCCGTATCGCGTAGTCGAGCATTCCGTGAGCACGATTTTCTCCTGATCGAGCATCAACGGCAGGTTCCTTGCTTTCATGCCGCGCCATCGACGTTAATCTGGAGAAAGTCATTGCGCAGGAAGGAATTTCCATGGCCCTGAAACTCGTCGGTCTCGCGGGGAGCTATAATCGCCCGTCCAAGACTTTTGCGCTGGTCGAACATATCGCCTCGGTCGCAGCCGAGCGTTATGGATTCGATACCCGGCTTCATGATCTCACCGATGTGGGACCGTCTCTTGGTCAGGCACAACGCCAGGGTGATTTGGATGAAGCGGCCGCCAGGGTACTGGCGGATGTCGTCGAGGCGGACTTCCTGATTGTCGGTTCGCCGACCTACAAGGGCAGCTATCCCGGGCTCTTCAAGCATTTCATCGATCTGATCGATCCCGAACAGCTGCGCGCCAAGCCGATCCTGATCACCGCTACCGGCGGCGGCGACCGGCACGCGCTGATGGTCGAACATCAGCTTCGGCCGCTTTTCGGTTTCTTCATGGCCCATACCCTGCCGACGGCCGTCTACGCGTCCGATCGCGATTTCGCCGACTACCGCATCATCTCCGAGGCGCTGCAGCAGCGGATCGGCTTTGCCGTCGATGAACTCGCCGCGTTCTTTCCTGTCCGGGAACTCGCCGCTGCCGAGTAACTTTACTTTCGTTCGCTTTGCCGTCATCAATCCCCCGCAACCGCAACGCGGAGGAGAACGCATGGCCATCGAAGAAGACATGGCGAAGATCGCCGAGCAGGAGAAGGCGCTGGTCTTCGACCGGTTCGACCTGACGACAGCCTGGGATCTCGGATCGCTGCTCCGGCAGATGGCCGTCGAGCGGGGCCTGAGCATCGTCATCGACGTGCAATTGCATTCGATGTCGGCCTTCTACACGGCGCTTCCGGGCACCAGCGCCGACAACCAGAGCTGGGTACGGCGCAAGCGCAATCTTGTGCTCCGCTTCTTCCAGTCCAGCTATGCAATCGGACGGAAGCTCGAGCTCCAGGGCGACACGGTCGAAAACCGATATGGTATTTCCGCGGCAGACCACGCGCCGCATGGCGGCAGCTTCCCGATCAAGGTCGCCGGCGTCGGCTGCATCGGAGCGGTGACCGTTTCGGGCCTGCCGCAGCGCGAGGATCATAACATGGTCGTCGAAGCCCTTGCGCGGATGACCGGCAAGGATATCTCCACACTCCGTCTCGACTGAGGAGATATTCTATGGCGCAGGCCGACATAAAGACCCCCGAAGAGGTTTTCAGCTTCTGGTTCAGGGAACTGACCCGCAAGGATTGGTTTGAGAAGAACGAGGCGCTCGATGAGGCGATGCGCCGGCATTTTGCCGCGACGCATCTCTCGCTTGCCCGGGGCGAGCTCGACGCGTGGCGGACTTCGCCGGAAAACCGGCTCGCGGCGGTGATCGTGCTCGACCAGCTTTCCCGCAATCTCTATCGCGGCACCCCGCTTGCCTTCGCAACGGACTGGCTGGCTTTGCGGGAGGCAAGGTTGGCAATCGAGGCCGGTGCGGATATGGCGGTCCTGCCCGAACAGCGCGGCTTCTTCTATCTCCCGTTCGAACACTCGGAAGTCCTTGCCGATCAGGATCGGTCGGTGGAGCTCTTCGCTTTGCTGGGGGATGCGGATTATCTGGATTATGCGGAGCGTCACCGCCTGGTGATCCGCGAGTTCGGCCGCTTCCCGCATCGCAATGCGCTGCTTGGCCGGGAATCGACCGCCGCCGAGCTGGAATATCTGGCCAAGCCCGGCGCCGGTTTCTGACGTTGAGGTAACTAGCGGCGGAACAGGCGTGCGACGGCGATCAGGATGCACGCGCCGATAAAGCCGGCGATGAGGTAAGCGATCCAGCCGCTACCCAGCGAAAGGTGGAAAAAGTTGAGAATGGCATTGGCGATGATGGCGCCGACAATGCCGAGAATGATGTTCATGATTAAGCCCATGTCGCTTTTCATGAACTTTTCAGCGAGCCAGCCGGCAATGCCGCCGATGATGATGGCTGCGATCCAGCCGATACCTGCCTGTTCCATGACTTACCCTCAATGATTGTTGGGACGGAGAAACGCGAAGAAATGTTCCAGGTTCCACGAATTGTTCCAATTCGTGGCCGGGCGTCAGAGCATTCCTTTTCTTCGCCCAGAAGTCACTCTATTTTCGCGCGCGAATCCGATCGAAAGACAAAAGAGCAGACATTTGACACAACTTCTCACGACCGGCCCTTCGACCATTCAACGGATAGCGTGCGCGCTCCTGGCGGCACTCATGATCGCTGCCCCGCTCGGCTTGCCCTCGCAGGCGGCCGCACAGGCGCAGCAGCAGGCACAAGGACAGCGCCAGGAACAGGTGGCGCCCGACGTCACCGTCGATTCCATCAATACCGATATGAAGGGCAAGATCGACGCGATCCGCCAGCAGCTCGATTCCTTTCGCAACCGGATACAGAGCGATGCCGACGACGATGCACGTCTTGCGGAACTCAGGGTTAGAGCGGAAGCGATCGTCGGCGAAATGCGATCCGCATCGGATGCCATGCGTACGCGTGTCGAACAGATACAGGCCCGCCTCAAGGGACTCGGCGAGCCGCCCGCAGCCGGCCAGCCGCCGGAAGCGCCCGCGGTCGTCGAGGAGCGCAACCGGCTGCTGAACGAGCGCTCGGAACTCAACATTATCGTCGACGACGCCGGCCAGCTTTCCAACAGCGCGACGCAGGTCGCCAACACGATCACCAATCTGCGCCGCACGCTGTTTACCCAGACGCTCTTCCGCCACACGGAGCTGTCGGGCGAGCTGTTCGCCGATGCCGGCAACGCATTCGTCGCGGAAGTCAGGAATTTCGGCTCCACCTTCAGCGGCTGGATCAGTTTCGTCTGGAAATTCAAGAAGCTGCAACTGCTCGGAGCGCTGGCACTGTCGCTCGGCGCGGCCATGCTCTTCCTGTCTGGAGGATACCGGCTGTTCGGGCGCTTCATCCGGCGCGACGACCATGAACATCCTTCCTATATCAGGCGTTTGTCGGTGGCCTTCTGGTCGACGGTGATCCAGACCGTGTCACTGGCGGCCTTCCTGGTCGCCTCCTTCCTGTTCCTCGACGGCTTCAACGTCCTGCGCACGGATATCACGCCGATCGTGGTGACATTTTTCGCATTCGTCTGGTTCGTCAATTTCGTCTGGAAGCTAACCTATGGCGTGCTGGCGCCCGGCGAACCGGAATGGCGGCTCGTCCGCATCACTAACCGTGGCGCCCATCTGCTGACACTCGCCGTGCTTGCCATGGCGATCGTCAACGGGCTCGACTATCTGCTCGGCGCGATCAGCGAGGCGCTGAATTCCCCGTTGGTTCTGACCATCGTCAAAAGCCTGCTCGCCTCCGTCATCATCGGCCTGATCCTGATCGCCATCTCCTTCATCCAGCCGCGGCTTGCCGAGGGCGAGGATCCCGATAGTCCGGGGCATCGCTGGCCGCGCTTCTTTCCTCTGTTCCTTCGCGTCATGGGCCTGCTCCTCATCCTGTCGGTGCTGACGGGATATGTCGGGCTTGCTCGGTTCGCCTCCACCCAGATCGTGCTGACCGGTGCGGTGATCGTGCTGATCTATATCGGACTGCTGTCGGGCAGGGCGATCTCGAAACAGGGATCGTTCACGGATACGGCCGCCGGCCGCCGGCTCGCCGAACGCTTTCATTTCGGCGAGGTGTCGCTCGACCAGGCGGGGCTTGTCGCGGGGCTTGGCATCTATGCCTTTGCGCTGATCCTCGGCATCCCCCTCATCCTCTTGACCTGGGGTTTCCAGATTGCCGATATCGAATCCTGGATCTACAGCTTTTTCACGCAGATCCGGATCGGTAACATCTCTATTTCGATCGTCGGTATTTTCGGCGGCATTCTGCTTTTCGGCCTCGGCTTCGTCATCACGCGCTGGATCCAAAAATGGATCGACGGCAATGTACTGGCGCGCAGCCAGGTGGATCTCGGCGTCCGTAATTCGGTCAAGACCGGTATCGGTTATCTCGGCGTCGGGCTTGCGGTGCTCGTCGGCGTTTCTGCCGCCGGCATCGACCTGTCGAGCTTCGCGCTGGTCGCATCCGCCTTGTCGGTCGGCATCGGTTTCGGTCTCCAGAATATCGTCTCGAACTTCGTGTCCGGCCTGATCCTGCTCGTCGAGCGGCCGTTCAAGGTCGGTGACCATGTGGTGACCGGGGCGACGGAAGGTATCGTCAAGCGCATTTCGGTGCGCGCCACGGAGATCGAGACGTTTCGCAAGCAGTCGATCATCGTGCCGAATTCCGACCTCATCAATTCGCCGGTCGGCAACTGGACGCACCGCAACAAGATCGGGCGTTCCGAAGTGCCGGTCGCGGTGAGCCACCATACCGATCCGCAGAAGGTGATGGATATTCTTTTGGAACTGGTCGACCAGGTTCCGGAAGTGCTGCGCAATCCGGAACCGCACGTGGAGTTCCTGAATTTCGGTCCGTCCTCGCTCAATTTCGAACTGAGGTTCCATTTGGCCGACATGGGCGAGGGTTTGAGGATCCGCAACAATCTGAGGATCGCCATCCTCAAGCGGTTCAAGGAGGAGGGGATCGCGATCCCGTTCCCGCAGCAGGAGATCATCTTTCATCGGGGCCGGCCGATCCTGCCGGAGGAGAACGATGCAAGAGGGGGCGCCTAACCGACCCTCTGCCCGAGCCCCGCGCGGCCATTCTGATGATCGTCGCGGGCTGGCTCCCGGCATGTCGTAAACAGGCGTTTGGCCCGCGTGCCGGAATTGCATAGTCGCTGCAGTTTGCGAAAAGGCCTCACGAGGCCGAAGAGGGGTTCTTTCCATGAAGACACATGCACGGGCGGTGGTGATCGGCGGCGGCGTGGTCGGTGTTTCGACGCTTTATCATCTGGCGAAAAAGGGCTGGAGCGACGCGGTTCTGATCGAACGCAAGGAATTGACCTCGGGTTCGACTTGGCATGCGGCGGGCCTTCTGCCGCTCTTCAACCTCTCCTATTCGGTCGGCCAGCTGCATAAATATTCGGTGCGTTTCTATCAGGAACTGCAGGAAGAGACGGGCATGAATGTCGGTTTCTCGAAAGTCTCGAACATCCGTCTCGCCCGCACCAAGGACCGCTGGGAAGAGTATATGTATTATGCCGGGATCGCCGAGACGATCGGCGTCACGGTCAACGTCCTGACGCCCGAACAGGTGAAGGAGATCTGGCCGCTCTGCGAGATGGATGGGATTCTCGGCGCCATCCAGCATCCTGACGACGGCTATATCCAGCCGGCGGACCTCACGCAGGCGCTTGCCAAGGGTGCGCGCGACCTCGGCGCCACGATCTATCGAAACACGACCGTCACCGCCATCGCACAACAGCCGGACGGGCTCTGGAAAGTGACGACCGACAAGGGCGAGATCACCGCCGAGCACATCATTTCCTGCACCGGCAACTTCGCGCGCAAGACCGGCGAGATGGTCGGCATCAACATTCCGGTCATCCCGGTCGAGCACCAGTACATCGTCACCGAGCCGCATCCGGCGATCCAGGAGCGCAAGGCCAAGGGCCTGCCGGAAATGGGGGTCCTACGCGAATCGGACTCCTCCTGGTACATGCGCGAGGAGAATGGCGGCCTGCTGCTCGGGCCTTACGAGGTCGGAGCACCCGTCTGTTACGTCGACGGTCCGTCCGACGAGAGCGAATATGAGCTCTTCAACGAGGAACTCGACCGGCTGATGCCCTATATCGAGACCGCCATCGTGCGCGTGCCGGCCTTCGGCGAAGTAGGCATCAAGAAGGTCTACAATGGGGCGATCGCCTATACGCCGGACGGCTCGCCGATCGTCGGCCCCGCACCTGGCCTCAAGAACTTCTGGCTGAACGAAGGCCATTCCTTCGGCATCACCGCGGCCGGCGGCGCCGGCTGGCAGCTCGCGGAATGGATCGTCGATGGCGAACCCACCGTCGACATGATGGGCGTCGATCCGCGCCGCTTCGGCCCTTACGCAACGGAAGGCTACCTCATCGAGAAGAACGAAGAGGCCTATGCCAATGTTTTCACGATGCATTATCCCGACGAGGAGCGTTCTGCCGCGCGTCCCTTGAAGACGACGCCGGTCTATGACCGGCTGAAGAAGATGGGTGCGGTGTTCGGCTCTGTCTACGGCTGGGAACGCGCCAACTGGTTCGCGCCTGAAGGTTATGAAGTGCCTGCGGAAGACCTCGGCGTCGGCGTCGAGGTGCTGACCGGTCACAATCATGCGCCGGCACTGGAAGATGGTCGGATCGTCGAAAAATGGTCTTTCCGCCGCTCGAACTATTTCGACCACGTGGGCAACGAGGTCAAGAATGTCCACGAGAATGTCGGCGTGCTCGACATGTCGGCCTTCGCCAAGATGGAAGTGTCCGGCCCGGGTGCGCGCGCTTTCCTCGACTCGATCTTCGCCAATGCGATCCCGAAGAAGCGCGGGCGCATCGCGCTCTGCCACCTGCTTACCAAACAGGGTGGGGTGCGCTCCGAGTTCACCGTCTACGAGTGGGCGCCGGATCGCTTCTATCTGGTATCGGCTGGTGCCTATGAGGCGCATGACCAGGATTATCTGCGCAAGCTCGCGCCGACGGATGGGTCGGTCAAACTCACCCAGATTACCCAGAGGCTCGGCGTGCTGGTTCTGGCCGGCCCGAAGTCTCGCCAGGTTTTGAAGAAGCTCACCCGCACCAGCCTCGACAACCGGGATTTCCCCTGGCTTTCCGGCAAGGAGATTTCCGTCGGCATGGCGTCCGCCCATGCGTTGCGCGTTAATTTCGTCGGCGAACTGGGCTGGGAACTGCATCACCCGATCGAGATGCAGAACTACATCTTCGACAAGCTGATGGAAGCCGGCGCCGAATTCGGCATCAAACCCTTCGGCATTCGTGCCATGCTTTCCATGTCGGTCGAGAAGTCGTATCGGCTTATCCCGCGCGAAATGTCGATCGAGTACAATGCCTACGAGTCCGGTCTCGACCGTTTCATCAAGACGGACAAGGAGTTCCTCGGCAAGCAAGGTCTGCTTTCCTATAGGGAGAAGGGGCTGAAGTGGAATTTCTGCACGCTGGTGGTCGAAGGCGCCAACGATCTCGATGCCCGCGGTTCGGAGGCGATCTACAATGAAGCCGGCGAATTGATCGGCCGCGCCACCAACGGCGCCTACGGCTGGCGGATCGGCAAGT
This sequence comes from Neorhizobium sp. SHOUNA12A, assembly GCF_023006505.1. Lineage (GTDB taxonomy): Bacteria > Pseudomonadota > Alphaproteobacteria > Rhizobiales > Rhizobiaceae > Neorhizobium. The sequence continues at coordinate 7,194 of NZ_JALBGV010000066.1, read as the reverse complement.
CTCTGGCGCTGGCGATGGTGAAGCCGGGTTATGCGGAGACGGGCACGCGGCTCAAGATCAAGATTCTCGGCAATCTCTACAATGCCAGCGTCGTCGCCGAGAGCCCGTTCGACACCGACAACGTTGCACTGCGCGCGTGAAATCCGGCTAAAAGTAAGAAACCATTGACATTGACGGGCGGTCTTCGGGCCGCCTGTTCCATTTTTGGACGAGAAAGCCGCTCCGATTAACGGTTCTGCAAAGCGTTTGTACTACGGCTGTTAGCAGAGGGGATAATTACTTATCGACAGGGGCACCATGACATTCCTCGGCATTTCCGGGATGCAGTATTCCGGCCAATCACTGGCAAACTCCCGCATCCTACTTGCGGAAGATTCCAACGTCTTTACCTCGATGATCGGTACCCGGCTCAAGGAGCTGTTCGGCATCGAGGTTGAGATCTGCCGCAATTTCGAGGAATTGCAGGTTGCCTATGACCGTTCGAGCGAACCGGTCACACTGGCGATTTCCAATATCAACCTGCCGGGTGCGGAAAACGGCGAGGCGCTGGAATATCTCGTCGATCTCTCGATCCCCACCATCGTCTTTACCGGCACGTTCCACGAAGAGACGCGCGACAAGCTGCTGACCAAGGACATCGTCGACTATATCCTCAAGGACAATGTCTTTGCGGTTGAGATGCTGGCCGAATCGGTCTGCCGGTTCCTCACCAATCATCGCCACCACGTGCTGATCGTCGACGACAGCCCGACGGCGCGGGCGCTGCTGTCCAGCCGTCTGAAGCGCTACAATTTCCGGGTCAGCGTTGCGGAGAACGGTGCCAAGGCCTTGGATATTCTGAAGAAGAACCCGGATATCGGCCTCGTCGTCACCGACTACAACATGCCCGATATCGACGGTTTCGAGCTGACCCGCCGCATCCGCTCGGTGCGCGGTTCGCACGAACTGCGGATTATCGGCGTGTCGTCTTCTTCGAACCGGCTGCTTTCGGCCCGTTTCCTGAAGGCTGGCGGCAACGACTTCATGCTGCGGCCCTTCATCGACGAGGAATTTTACTGCCGCGTCAACCAGAACCTGGATACACTGATCCAGATCTGGTCGATGCAGGCAAAACGTCAGGACTCGACGGTCAAGAACGTCGCCTGATCTGCGAGGGTTTTTCGCATGCCCTATCTTCAAAGCCAGCACTTCCGGAAGTCGGAACGTCTGACCTACGGCTGGGCTGCGCCGTCACCGGTCCAGATGGAGATGGCTAATCTCACCGCCGATCCGTTGACGGGGTTTGCCAATCTGAGGGAGTTCTATCGGCTTGGTTCACCGCTGGTGGGGACCTGCCTTTCCGAGGGCACGTCCTGCGCCGTCGCAATCGTCGACATCGATCATTTCCGGCGGTTGAACGATACCCATTGCGAGGAAACGATCGCTGAGGTCCTGAAGGCGATCGCGGCCAAACTCGATGCCGCGTGCAGCGGCGGCCGGCACCTCCTTGCCCGGCTGGACGACGAGGAATTCGGCCTGCTGCTGGTCGGTTTCGACGGCGCGGCGGCAACGGATTTCTGCGAAAAGCTGAGGCTTGAGATCGCCGGCATGCGGATCGCTTCGGGCGACAACGACTTCTCGATAACCGTCTCGATCGGACTGGCAGAAGTCTACGGTCCGGAGACCTTCGACAATTACCTCAATGCTGCAGAACAATTCCTGTTCATGGCGAAGAGCTTCGGCCGCAACCAGGTCTTTTCGGATCATACGGTCGTGCTGCAAGCGGCGGGCTGACAGCCGCAGTCGACAGGATCAGGCCACCACGCCGATGCGCGAGGTGTTCATGTTGAGCTTGCGCTCGGCGCGTTCCTGCTGCGGCGATCGGTTATAGACCTCGCGATAACATTTCGAGAAATGCGAGGCGGACACGAACCCGCAGGCAACCGCCACTTCGACCACCGGCATCGACGACTGCACCAGCAGGTGCCGTGCCCGGTCGAGCCGGATTTCCAGATAATAGCGCGCCGGCGAGCGGCCCATTTCCTGACGGAACAGGCGTTCGATCTGGCGCCGGGAGAGGCCGGCGTCGTCAGCAATCTCCACCAGCGACAGCGGTTCAGAGAGATTGTTCTCCATCACCTCGATGATCGTCAGAACCTTGGCGTTCTGGACGCCGAGGCGTGCCCGCAGCGGCAGGCGCTGGCGGTCGTGCGGGTTGCGGACGCGGTCCGTCAACTGCTGTTCGCAGACGCGGTTGACGAGGTTCTCGCCGAAATCCTGGCTGATCAGGTTCAGCATCATGTCGAGCGAGGCGGTGCCGCCGGCGCAGGTATAGAGGTTCGAATCGACCTCGTAGAGATCCGCATAAACTTCTGCCTGCGGAAATGCCTCGGCAAATCCGGGAAGGTTTTCCCAGTGTATGGCACAACGCTTGCCGTTCAGCAGCCCGGCCTGGGCGAGCACATGTGCTCCGGTGCAGAGGCTTCCAACGGCAATGCCGCGGTTATAGGTTTCGCGCAGCCAGGCGTTGACGGACTTGTTGTTGAATTCCTCAACGTAGACGCCCGAGCAGACCAGAACCATGTTCGGGCGGTTTTCGCCGGAGAGGCTGCGACGTTCGTCGGCCAGCGACGAATTTACCTCAATCCCGATGCCGCTCGAGGAATAGACCTTTTCGCCGTCGGCGGAACAGAGCCGCCAGGTATAGGCCGAGTATCCGAGCATGCGATTGGCGATTCGGAGCGTCTCCACCGCTGCGGCAAAAGGCAGCATGGTGAAATGGGGAACAAGAAAAAAGACGAGAGAGCGCTTTGCTGCCGGGTTTTTGGTCATCACATTCATGCCGTCATTCCCCTTGTTCGTGGCCGTACATTGCGGCCCGCTTTTCTTCAAAAGCGACATTGGCACGGGGAAAGGCGGCGGAGAAGGGCTTTCGACGACAGGCTGATAACATTTTTGCGACATAAGCGGGTCGCAGACATAATTGTCAAAGGCAGCAGGCTCAAAGCGTGTCTCAGACTACATGGCCCGCTTCACCGGTTCGTGTGCGGGCCATGGGCCGGGAGGTTATCGGCGATGCGGTGCGGCATTGGTCGTCGGCCATCCGATGTCCTTGCGGATTTCTGCCGGCAAACCTTCCAGCATCCTTTCGGTCTGGCGGCGACGCCATTGGTCGCGAAGTCCAAACACCGCAGTAAGGGCAGGGCGGATCAGCGAGACGAACGACGACTGACGCCGGGAGCGATCGCTCTCCTGATAGGTGATCATGGTCATGTCAGTTCTCCTTGGGTGTTTCATGGAGCAGCGCTCTATGGGAACAATGAACGCCGTCAATCCATCAATCAATCGGATGCAAGTTATGCGTCTCATGAAATTCTGTTGCAGATCGACGCCCGCTTCCGATGCTTTTGACTATGCCTCTCGTTTGACATTCAATCAAACGAAATGATATGGTGTTTAAGTTCAGAATTATTGATAGAGGCTGACATGACTGTTCCATTCCGCCCGCCGCTCCCGCTGCTCGATAACGACGTATTGCGCACCTTCGTAGCGATTGCCGAAACCGGCAATTTCTCGACCGCGGCCGATGCGGTTCTGCGCACGCCGTCGGCTGTTTCGATGCAGATCAAGAAGCTGGAAGAGCAGTTGAAGACGACGCTCTTCCTGCGCGACGCCCGCTCGGTGTCGCTGACGCAGCATGGCGAGATGCTGCTCTCCTATGCACGGCGCATGCTGGCGCTCTCCAATGAAGCCGTGTCACGTTTCGTCATGCCGGAACTTGCCGGCGTGGTGCGCCTCGGTGCGCCGGACGATATCGCCGAACGCCTTCTGCCGAAGGTGCTCAAGGATTTCGGCGAGAGCTTTCCGGGCATCATGGTCGATGTCACCGTCGACATGAGCCTTGCGCTCAAGAAGCGCATGGACGAGCAGCGCCTGGATCTGGCTCTGATCAACTGTGCCACGCGGCCTTTCGCGACGGCAGGCGAGATGATCCACACGGAACGACTGGTCTGGGCCGGCGCCAAATGCGGCACCGCCTATCTGCGCGATCCGCTGCCGATTTCGGTCTGGGAGGACGGCTGCGTCTGGCGTCAGGATGCAATTGCCCAGCTTGAGAAGCACAAGCGGAGCTATCGCATCGCCTATGCCAGCGCCCATACGATGGCGCAGCGCGCCGCCGTGCTGTCCGATCTGGCAATCGCGCCGTTCCCGCGCTCCTACGTCACCGACGACATGCAGATACTCGGGGCGAAAGAGGGCCTGCCGGAGCTCATCAACTTCGATATCCGCCTGTTGACGGCACCGCAGCTTTCTGTGCCCGGCAAGGCCGTGGCCGAAAGCATCCGCGAAGCTTTCGGCTCGCTGGTCGCCGCTGCTGCCTGATCCTACTCGCGGCTGCGGCGACGTCTGCGGCCGCCTTCTCCCGGAGGCTCGGCCAGCGCCTTGCGCTCCGGCAGGGTGATGACCGCCGCCAGGTGTGGGAAGGCATCAACCTTGTTCGGCAGGGCCATGGCATAAACGAAATGCTCCTGGAATTTCGGCTCCAGGGCTGTTTCGATCTTCTCGATCCTGCGCACGGTTTCCTCGATCTCGCGACGGTAGCCGCGGTTCAGCAGGCACATCCGTGCGCCCGTGCCTGCGGCATTACCGACCGATTTGACGCGGCCCAGATCGCAATCCGGGATAAGACCCAGCACCATCGCGTATTTCGGATCGATGAACGTGCCGAAGGCGCCGGCGAGCCCGATGCGGTCGACATGGTCGACACCCTGCTTGTCCATCAACAGCTTGACGCCGGCATAAAGTGCCGCCTTGGCGAGCTGGATGGCGCGCACGTCGTTCTGGGTCACGGTGATGCGCTGCTCGCCGTCATGCACGAGATAGGAGAAGGTCCGGCCGTTCTGGAGGATGCGCGGGCTGCGCTCCGCCATCGCGCCGTCCACCACGCCGTCTTCCGAGATCAATCCGGCGAGATACATTTCGGCAATCACTTCGATGATCGCCGAACCGCAGATGCCGGTGATGCCGGTCGCAGCGGCTGCATCGGCGAAACCCGTTTCGTCCGACCAGGGCTCGACGCCGATCACCCGGAAGCGCGGCTCAAGGGTTTCGGCGTCGATGCGGATACGCTCGATGGCGCCGGGTGCTGCCCGCTGGCCCGACGAGATTTCCGCACCCTCGAAGGCCGGACCGGTCGGCGAGGAGGCTGCGACGACGCGGGTCGAATTGCCGAGCACGATTTCCGCATTGGTGCCGATATCGACCAGCAGCATCATCTCCTCCTGCCGGTGCGGACCTTCCGACAGAGTTGCCGCCGCGGCATCGGCGCCGACATGGCCGGCGATGCAGGGCAGGAGATAAGTGCGGGTGCCATCGTTCATCGGCAAGCCGATCTCGGAGGATCTGACCTTTACCGCTCCGGAAACGGCAAGCGCGAAGGGGGCTCCGCCAAGCTCCGTCGGATCGATCCCGAGGAACAGATGGTGCATGATCGGATTGCCGACGAAGACGCTGTCGAGAATGTCGGTGCGAGAGACGCCGCCGTCAGCGCAGACCTTGTCGATCAACCCATTCAGCGCCTCGCGCACGGCTAACGTCATCGCCTCGCGGCCATCGGGGTTCATCATCACATAGGAAACGCGGCTCATCAGATCTTCGCCGAAGCGGATCTGCGGGTTCGACGTGCCCGCCGACGCCACGGTGCGACCCGACAGCAGCGACGACAGATGCATGGCGATCGTCGTCGAGCCGATATCGCAGGCAATCCCGTAGGCCTCGTTCTTCAGGCCGGGATAGAGCGCGACGAGCCGGGCACGGTCATCGTCGCGATCTTTGTGGATTGCTGCCGTGACCTTCCACTCGCCCTTGCGCAGAATCTGCTGGACCTTGGGAATCAGGTGGAAATCAACATCCAGATCGTCGAAATGCCACTCGGCGGCAAGCACCGTCTTCAGGCGGTCGAGATCGCCGAGCGGTTTTTCCATGTCGGGCTCTTCCACCTCGACATAACACATGCGGATAGCCGGATTGCGGTCGAAGACACGCTCGTCGGCGGCCTTGCGGACTACCTGAGCATTGATCACCGTATCCTGAGGAACGTCGATGACGAGATCGCCGAGAATCTGGGTCGAGCAGGAGAGGCGGCGACCTTCGGGAAGCCCGCGCACGCGGTCGTAGCGCTCTTCCTTTGGGCCGAGCGGTGACAGATGGTCGTTCGCCGAGGTAATGCCGTGCTTGGCGAAATGTCCCTCCTGGACTGAGATTTGGCATCGCCCGCAGGTCGCCCGCCCGCCGCAGACGCTTTCCACATAGACGCCAAGCTGACGCGCGGCATCGAGCACCGGCGTGCCGACCGGAAACCGGCCGCGCTTGCCGGACGGCATGAAGAGGACGAGGGGATCTTTTTTGGGACTTGAGGCCATCGCTGTCTCAACGGCTCTTTTCAAACAGGAATGTGAATGGTTGAAAATTTGAAAGGTCGTACTCCGAGAGATCCTCAGTCTCCAGGAAACGCTCTGCCTCGTCATCTGACGTTAGTATCGGAAGGCGACGCAATGCGGACTTCCGTTTCCGGGCGATAGATCGGCTTGAGGGCTTACGTTGTCCCAAGCGCGTCAGAGGGATTGTTTGGCAAGGTGGCTGGAGTTCCCTTGAGAGCAGATAGGACAAAAGTTCAGCTAGAGTTTGATATATTTCGAATTTCGATGTTGGAACATCGACGTGGCCCGCTCTTAAAGGTTTGTCACCGTTGCTATTGGCTGTCGCGCGCTTAGTTGTCTTGAACTTTGATATGTCAGGCAACCGTTCGCCCGCATCAGAAGAGAAGACGTAATATGGGCCAAGGTCTAGGCGGTCATTGACCTCTATATAAACAATGCAGCCGCTAGGCTTTTCTGCAAGCAGTCTTGAAACTGAAATAGGCTTTAACTTGGTTCCAGCTTTGAGCTGGATATGTCGAACGAGCTGACCTGCGGTAATGACGAGATCGTACCCGTAGGCATCGAATTCCGATCTAAGGATTTCGACGTTTACGACCCCGTTCTGCCACAGCAACCGTAGCGCGGCGCCTACGAAAAGATGCTCGACGATATTTTCTCTTAGAGACGAATTTATATGGTGCTGATCAGTGTTGAACATTTCTATTCCTGCGCCGCATTAGCGCCAGCCCGTGCGGCCCGGCCGCCGCGTCGGCCGCTGGCAGCCGACGATGCTGCC
>NZ_JALBGV010000065.1 GCF_023006505.1 Neorhizobium sp. SHOUNA12A | reverse complement strand
GACCGCTGCCGCACCGCCGGCATCGAGATCCGGGCCGCGAGCGGCCTGACCCCATTCGACGTTCACGACGGCGGGTTCGATGGCATCGGCATCGCAATTGCAGGCAGCGGCGACGCGGCGCGTCAGCGTGCCGAATTCCATGGTTTTCAGGAAGCCTACCAGTTTCGGGCCGTCCTGCGGCTCCAGCACCAGCGCGTCGAGATCAAGGTCCAAGGGCACATCGAGACGCAGCGAGACGAGCCGGCGCGAAAGGCGGGCGAGATCGGCATTGGCGACGATGTTTTCGCGGCGCTTCACCTGCTTGATTTCGCCGGCGCGGGCGAGCAGCGTGTCGAGATCGCCGAATTCCTCGAGAAGCTGGGCTGCCGTCTTCGGGCCGATGCCCGGAATGCCCGGCACGTTGTCAACCGAATCGCCGACCATCGCCTGCAGGTCGATCATCTTCTCCGGCGGCACGCCCCATTTCTCGATGACGTCGGGAACGCCGATCTGCTTGTCCTTCATGCTGTCATACATATGGACGTTCGGCGTCACCAACTGCATCAGGTCCTTGTCGGACGAGACGATCGTCACATCGGCGCCGGTCGCCTCCGCCTGGCGGGCGTAGGTCGCGATGATGTCGTCCGCTTCGAAACCTTCGGTCTCGATGCAGGGCAGGTTGAATGCGCGGGTCGCCTGGCGGATCAGGCCGAATTGCGGGATCAGCTCTTCCGGCGGCGCCGAACGGTTCGCCTTGTAGGCGTCGTATAGGTCCTTGCGGAAGGTTCTGGCGGAATAGTCGAAAATGACGGCGAAATGGCTGGGCGTCACGCCGACCGAGGTGTCGCGCGCGTCGGTCAGCAGCTTCCACAACATGTTGCAGAAGCCGGAGACGGCGCCGACCGGCAGGCCGTCGGATTTGCGGGTGAGCGGCGGCAACGCGTGGAAGGCGCGGAAAATGAAGCCGGAACCGTCGATAAGGAAAAGATGATCGCCTTTTTTCATGGCGCAAGGAATAGCGTGGGGCATTTGATCCGTCCACGAAAACTTCGCTGCCGCGAAGCCTCCCGCCCTCACCGGAACGTTACCGATTTGTAATATGCTTTCTCTTGAAAAGCCCGTCGCGGTTCCACATTTCCTTGTTACCGGCGATTGATCACGCCGCAGTCTGGCAGCCGGCCTGTCCCCCGCCGCACCCAGACCGGACAAAGGCCTATCCCCCTCTCCGGGCCTTTGTCCCTCCATCAGAACCGCCACGGCTGTCCCCTCCCTGCCGTGGCGGTTTTTTATTGCCCTTTTGCAGGAAAGACTTGTCATTTTGCCCATCTTCGCACAGGCTTGGCGAAAGCATGGCGTGCGATATATCTGGTAGATAACGCTCGCAAACGGGCTCGTTCAGGGAGGGATGAAGACCAGCCATGGGATTCGACCGCTCGCATTCGGCGACATACCTGGCGGGCCAACTCGCCAAAGGCTTTGCGCGCTCCTTGCAGAAGCGGGCCATGGTGCTTGGCTTTTCTCCCGGGCAGTTTCCTGTCCTGCTCGAACTCTGGCAGGAAGACGGGCTCACACAGAAGCAGCTCCTCGACAAGCTGGAAGTCGAACAGGCAACACTCGCCAATACGCTCGCCCGCATGGAGCGCGATGGGCTGATCCAGCGCACCCCTCATCCGAACGACCGGCGAGCGCAGATCATCACCCTCACCCCGCTCGGCCGCGAGCTGGAAATCCAGGCCGTCGAAGCCGCTTCCGAGGCGGATGCAGCGCTATTTTCAGGCTTCCGCCGCTTCGAGCGCGAGCTGATGATCGAATATATGCGGATGATCGTCGAGAACGCCCGCAAGGTTTGACTGAGGCCGCGCCTTTCGTCAGACCTCGCCGTTAGGGGCAGCAGGCGCTGGTTCCGGCTGACGGTGCGCAGCAGGAAACAGCCTTGCGGGTTTCCTCCGCCAGCCAGCGGTCGCGCGGTTTGCAACTCGCCGGGCGGGCGGCCAGTTCCACATGCAATGCCCCGCCCTTTAGGACCGGCGTCGAAGCGCAATAAAGCTGCATCGGCCGGATCCCGTCGCTGACTTCGAACGTCAATTTGGCGGTGCCCTCGATCTTCACGTGTTCGGAGAACTTACGGATGATCGCCGAAAACTTGTCCGCCGTCATATGGGTGCGGTCGCCTTCCTCGATGTCCCAGAGCTGCACGAAAATTTCCGACCAGGCCTCCGGGTTGGCACCACAGTCGAGCGCCGAGAACTGTCCCGCCTTGACCTCGGTGACATGGTAGCCCGGCTTTACCGGCCGGCCATCGTAGTGAAACACCAGCGGCTGGTCGCTGGCACCCGCCAATGTGTCGAGCAGGAAACCCAGGCTGATGTCGTCCTGCAGAACCGGCTTGTCTATCGCGTTCATTTCGGCTACTCCATATTTCAACTATTCAAGGATTGTTGAAATATGGATGAACGTCAAGCCCTCGCGTCATTCGGAGCACTCTCGCAGGATACCCGCCTGCAGATTGTCCGGATGCTGGTTGTTGCCGGACCCTCCGGCATGGCGGCCGGCACGATCGCCGAGCAATTGGATGTATCGCCATCGAACGTCTCCTTCCATCTCAAGGAGCTGGACCGGGCCGGGCTGATCTCCCAGCAGCGGGAATCCCGCTCGATTATCTATTCCGCCAATTACGAAGCGCTCGGCGGCCTCGTCCGCTTCCTGATGGAAGACTGCTGCGCCGGGCATCCGGAAATCTGCGCGCCAGCCGCCGAGGTGGCCGCCTGCTGTACCCCTGCACCTGCCGCGTTGGAGGGCTGACGGCCATGTTCGACCTACCCCGCAGACTGACGGCCGAAGCCCTCGGCACCGCCCTGCTGGTCGCCACCGTGGTCGGTTCCGGCATCATGGCCGACCGGCTCTCAGTGGATATGGGGGTTTCGCTGCTCGGCAATACTCTTCCGACCGGCGCGATTCTCGTTGTCCTGATCACCCTGCTCGGGCCGATTTCCGGAGCGCATTTCAATCCGGCAGTGACAATGGTGTTCGCCTTGAGACGCGAGATCGATGCCCGCTCGGCGCTCTTCTATCTCGCCGCGCAATTCGCAGGCGGCGTCGCGGGAACTATCCTGGCGCATGCGATGTTCGATCTGCCGCTGCTGCAGGTGTCCGCCACGGTCCGGACAGGACCGGGCCAATGGCTCGCCGAGGTGGTCGCCACGTTCGGCCTCATCCTCACGATCCTCGCCGGAATCCGGTTCCGTTCCGAGGCTATCCCGTGGCTGGTCGGCCTCTATATCACCGCTGCCTACTGGTTCACCGCCTCGACTTCCTTTGCCAATCCGGCCGTCGCCCTGGCGCGATCGCTTACCGATACCTTTGCCGGAATCCGGCCGGATGATCTTGCCGGCTTCATCCTGGCCGAGATCGTCGGCGCCCTCGTGGCCCTGCTGCTGGCCGGCTGGCTGCTGTCGGAGACGAAACCCCTCCCCCAACCGCTCGGACACATGAAGGGCGCAGAATGACCATGAACGTCACCATCTATCACAATCCGGATTGCGGCACTTCGCGCAACACGCTGGCCATGATCCGCAATGCCGGCATCGAGCCGACCGTGATCGAATATCTGAAAACACCGCCGACGCGCGACGAACTCGTCCGGATGATCGCGGATGCAGGTCTCACCGTGCGGCAGGCGATCCGCGAGAAGGGCACGCCTTATGCGGAGTTCGGTCTCAACGATCCAGTCCTTTCCGATGATCGGTTGCTGGATGCGATGCTGAAGGATCCGATCCTGATCAACCGCCCATTCGTCATCACGCCCTTGGGCACGCGCCTGGCGCGACCGTCGGAGGCCGTGCTCGATATCCTGCCGGATACTCACCAGGGTCCGTTCGCCAAGGAAGACGGCGAACAGGTGCTGGACGCCGAGGGCAAGCGCGTTGTCTGAACGCATGCCCGTTGCCGCCGTCGTCGCACTCGGCGTCACGCAGATCATCGGGTATGGCACCCTCTATTACAGTTTCAGCATCCTTGCACCGGATATGGCGGCGCATTTCTCGTGGTCCAGCGAATGGATCTTCGGGGCGCTTTCTGCCGCGCTTCTGATCGGCGGGCTCAGCGCTCCATGGCTCGGCGCGCTGTTCGACCGGATCGGCGCCGGTCGCGTCATGACCGTCGGCTCTGCCGCGGCCGCGGCCGCATTGGTTGCCTGCGCCATGGCGCCCGGCAAGGCCACCTTTGTCGCGGCGCTGATCGCGATCGAGGTGGCTGCCAATCTCGTACAATATGGCGCCGCCTTCGCCCTCTTGGTGCAACTTCGGCCACAGGTCGCGCAACGGAGCATCACCTATCTCACCCTGATCGCCGGATTCGCCTCGACGATCTTCTGGCCGATCACCGCCGCGCTGCATGCCTATCTCTCCTGGCAGCACGTCTATCTCGTCTTTGCGGCGCTCAATCTGCTGGTCTGCCTGCCGCTGCATGCCTGGCTGTCTCATGGAGCCGCGCGACGAAAGACGGCGACTTCTGCCCTCCCCACCCGGACCGAGGGCATTTTGACGCCCGACCTGCGGTTCACCGGCTTTACGCTGATGGTCGCCGGGTTCTCGCTGCAGTCGCTGGTGAGCTCCGCCGTGCTCGTCCATATGGTGCCGCTGCTCTCCGGCCTTGGTCTCGGCACGAGTGCTGCGCTGGTCGGCACATTGTTCGGCCCCTCCCAGGTGCTTAGCCGGCTTATCAACATGACGTTCGGCCGGAACCTGCAACCCCTTCGCCTCGCGCTGATTGCGGCGGCGCTGCTGCCGGCCGGCGTTGTCGTTCTTGTCCTCACGGCGCCATCGGTACCCGGAGCGATGCTGTTTGCGGTCATCTTCGGCATGGGTAACGGACTTTTGAGCATCGTGACGGGTACCCTTCCGCTGACGCTGTTCGGCAGTGACGGCTACGGCAAACTGCAGGGCAAGATGATGTCGGCCCGGTTGATCGTCTCGGCGATTGCCCCCTTCGTCCTGGCGCTTTCCATGCAGCGGCTGGGTTTTATCTGGTCGCTTTCGATCACGGCGGCGCTTGGCGCTCTTGCCGTCCTCGCCTTCCGCGCCATCGATGGGCTCGTCCGGAACGGAACGCGCTTCGGCTAGGACGCCCATCCCGCGTGCCATGGACGTCTTTGCCATTGTCTCTTCCACCCCGGACTTGCTAACAAGGTCGGGCATCCGAAACGATGGGCCGCTTCTCGCCTCCTGGGCTCAAGGGTCTCGCACTTCAAAGACAGGATTCCCCATGACCGATCTTTCCTCCGTCCTCGACCGCGCCGACCGCAATCTTCCCGAAAGCCTCGAGCGCCTGTTCGGCCTCGTCCGCATCAAGTCGATTTCCACCGACCCCGCCTTCAAGCCGGATTGCCGCAAGGCTGCCGAGTGGCTGGTGGCCGAACTCAAGGATCTCGGCTTCGAGGCCTCGGTTCGTGATACGACCGGCCATCCGATGGTTGTCGGCCATCATCCGGGCGCCAGCGCCGACGCGTCGCATGTGTTGTTCTACGGCCATTACGACGTCCAGCCAATCGATCCGATCGAGCTCTGGGAGGATGATCCCTTCGATCCCAAGGTCAAGGAACTCGGGCCTGGCCGCAAGGTGGTGACGGGCCGCGGCGTTGCCGACGACAAGGGCCAGTTGATGACCTTCGTCGAAGCCTGCCGCGCCTATAAGGATGTGCATGGCTCGCTGCCGGTGCGCGTCACCATTCTCTTCGAAGGCGAGGAAGAATCCGGCTCGCCGTCGCTCAAACCCTTCCTTGATGCCAATGCTGCCGAGTTGAAGGCCGATTATGCGCTGGTCTGCGATACCGGCATGTGGGACGCCGATACGCCGGCGATTACCGCGTCGCTGCGCGGCCTGGTGGGCGAGGAAATCATCGTCACCGCCGCCAATCGCGACCTGCATTCCGGCATGTATGGAGGTGCAGCCGCAAACCCGATCCAGATTCTGTCGAAGATCCTCGCCGGACTGCATGACGATACCGGCCGCGTGACGCTCGAAGGCTTTTATGACGGCATCGAGGAGACGCCATCCAACATCAAGGCGGCCTGGGCAAGCCTGGTCGCCGGGCGCGACGATTTCCTCGGCGAGGTGGGGCTGTCGGAACTGGCCGGCGAGAAGGGCCGATCGCTGCTCGAACTCATCTGGGCACGGCCGACCTGCGAATTCAACGGCATCAGCGGCGGTTACGAAGGCCAGGGCTTCAAGACGGTCATCGCCTCGAAGGCATCGGCCAAGGTCTCCTGCCGTCTCGTCGGCGGCCAGGACCCGGAGAAGATCCGCGAAAGTTTTCGCGCCTATGTGCGCTCGAAAATCCCTGCCGATTGCTCGGTGGAATTCCTGAAGCACGGCGGCTCGCCGGCGATCCAGCTCGGCTACGACTCGCCGGTGCTCACCAAGGCGAAGACTGCGCTTTCGGAAGAGTGGCCTAAGCCGGCACTGCTCGTCGGCGTCGGTGGCTCGATCCCGATCGTCGGCGATTTCCAGAAGACGCTCGGCATGGAATCGCTGCTGGTCGGTTTCGGCCTCAGCGACGACCGCATCCACTCGCCGAATGAGAAGTACGACCTGCGCTCCTTCCACAAGGGCATCCGCTCCTGGGCGCGCATCATCGCGGCGCTGGCTGCCTGAAGTTGACGCTTAAAACCGAAAAGGCCCGACGCGTCTTCGCGTCGGGCCCTTAAAAACAAAAAGGCCGGGCAAGCCCGACCTTTCCACTCCCATTCACCGGTGCCAGTACATCCGTGGTCACTCTAAATGGGACAAGCATTTCCGACGCGGCCGCTTTCGACCTTTCCAGATCACCACGGCTCTAGCGGTCATCGTCTCTCGGTGAGGTAAACATTCCGTTAACGCGGATATGGAAACTGCCTCAAGACGGCACGGTCGCCCGTATTTGCCGTAACACACATGGTCGCTGAAGCTCTTTGGAGCCCGACCATGCGGGTGCGTCGGAAACGCTATTGTACCCTAAATGGGAGCTGGGATTTCCGTTTACAAGGGGCTTCAATTTAGAATTATTCCAGATAATAAAACCTAGCTTCCCAAAAGCAGAAAGGCCGGACGAGCCGGCCTTTCGCAATCTTAAAGACCTGAAGTCTTCAGCAGATCATGCGCCCTGGAGGCGGTCTGCGGAAACCTTGCCCGAACGCTTGTCGCTGACGAGTTCGTAGGAGATCTTCTGACCATCCTTGAGCTGGCCGAGTCCGGCGCGCTCAACGGCAGAGATGTGAACGAATACGTCCTGCGAACCGTCGTCAGGCTGAATGAAGCCGTAGCCCTTGGTTGCGTTGAACCACTTTACAGTACCGGTAGCCATAACGATGCCTTTCCCTTGCAAATATGACCGACTATTCCACGCTCGAGCGCTTGGAACGTTGAAGTTTCGTATTTGAAGAGAGATCGTCGCAAACGCCGTGAGGCGCATAGTGCTGGCTATCAAACAAATATCGATGGCGAACCAAATAGGGTCTTCGCGCAAAAAGGTCAAGATCGGGAAAATTCAGGCTTGCCTTAAAAAGCGAAATCGCCAGCGATTTCAAGGCATATAAAACAGAAAACCCGGCGCGGGAGGAGGTGCGCCGGGTTTCTGAAACTGACCAACAACTGGGAGGAGGAGGTGTTGTCGGTCCCATCAAGGGCGCTGGGAGGAGGAGTGCGCCCGTCGATGAATTGAACATACAGGATCGAAGCTCAAAAAACAGTCACGATATCGCACTGCAGCATTGCAATTCTCGCATAGCTTCATTGTTTTCTTGCGGCGGGCGTGATCCTGCGCCAATTTTGCGGACATGAGCCTCGAATCCGTCCGCGCCTTCTTCGCCGCCAACGCCCCCGACATCCACGTCATCATTACCGAGGAAAGCTCGGCGACCGTACCGCTTGCCGCTGCCGCGCACGGCGTGGCGCCCGAACAGATCGCCAAGACGATCTGCGTGCGCGCCGGCGAAACTACCGCGCTGGTGGTCATGTCAGGAACCAGCCGTCTCGACAATCGCAAGTTCCGGGATCGGTTCGGCGCAAAGCCGCGCATGCTCGGCGGCGACGAGGTCGTGGCGATCACCGGGCATCCGGTCGGCGGCGTATGCCCGTTCGGCCTGCCTTCGCCGATGCCGATCTATTGCGACATATCGCTTCAAAAGTTTCCGGAAGTCGTGCCCGCGGCCGGCGCCGTCAATGCCGCGGTGCGTATCAGCCCCGACCGGATGGCGGACCTGACCGCAGCGACCTGGGTCGATGTCGGTCAGGATCCGGTTTCGGATGGCAGCGTCGCCTAAAGGCGGCTGCTCAGATAGCGGTCATACCAGGCATGTTTGCTGTCGGCAGAAGCGGTGGCCACCACATAGCCGATCGCAAAACCGATGGCACCGATCAGGGTGAACAGTGTCGTGGTGGCGGCAGGGTGTTCGCGGATGGTGCCGGCAACCGAGCTTGCTTCATTCTGGACGTAATGCGCAGCATTGCCAGCACGCTCGGCGACCCGGCCATAGGCAGCGCCGGTCTTTTCGGCGAGCATCTCGCGCAGATTGGCGATCTCGGAACGAAGCGTCGCAATCTCGGCCTTGACGTTTTCGCTGGGCTCGTGATCGAAAGAGGGCGTATCCGACTTCGCGGGTGTATTCAGGTTTCTGATGGGCTCTGCCATTACCGGCCTCCTTGAGTTGATCGAGAGACCGTTCAACTGTCGAAGAACTGATAGGTTCCTCTTTTAGGCGGGAGGCTACCGGCTTTTCGCCAGCGCTTCGGCCAGCGCCGCGAGCTTTTGCTTGTCGTCCGACCCTTTTTGAAGGGAGTTCACCAGGATGAGTGCAAGCGCCTCCGCATCGGGGCTCGCCTTGTCGATCTGGTGTTCGGCACAAGCCTGGTCAAAGACCTGCTGCAGCAGGCTGAGCTGCTCGGGATTGACCGGATTTCGAACCATCTGTGTAGGCATATAACCCTCCCGATCATACGGTGCCCGACCGGCGGACCACTCCCCTCCCCCATTCAGCAATGGCGGCCGGAGAAAATTACCAGCGGCCTTTTATTGCGACAGTCTTGCGCCGGCCTTGTCGGCGCCCGGGGAAAAAGGTCTGCAAGCCACAGGAGAGGGGATTTTGAGCCTTGGCTAATAAATTGACAATAACAATAATAGAGGGGTGTAATATAAGGGTGGACCCGTACGGGTTACTACCTATACGGGTCCGTCGCGAGCGTCCGCGGGCTGGGCAGAGGGTTCGGCCCGGTTATGCCATGCCGGCCGGATCGCCGGTCGGCAGGAGTGCGGGATCAAGCGTCGGATCCTGCGGGTTCTTGCTGTCGCCGGGATCCTGCGCCGGCGTCAATGGCGGCTTTTCCTGGGTGCGATCGGGAACTCCGCCCGCCGGCGTCGGCCCGCGCGGCTGAGGGCTCGGAGTCGGGATAGGGTCTCGATTGGGCATGATGGTCTCCTTTCTTGTCAGGAAACCAACGACTGAGGCCCGCCACTGTTCCAGGAGCGGATAGGATTCTGAGGAAAACCTCACTCACCTCTGGCGATACCAGCGCCGGTCGCGGGACGCGGACGACATGCCGAGCATGTAGCCGACCGCCAAGCCGAGCAGGCCGACGACGGCAATTGCCGAACCGGTAGCCGCCGGATGATCGACGGCATGAGCGCCGACCATACCCGCCTCGTCCTTGACACGATGAACAGCAGATTTCGTACGAACGCTAACGCCTGCCTCTTCGGCGACGTCGCCTGTAAAGCCGGCAGCGAGAGGTTTTTTAGCCATCAGAGTCTCCTTTTCGGAAACAACACCAAGCGGAACGCGAGGCTCCGTTGCTCGATCTATCCGAGAGGGCGGGTCTCTATCTGAAGCAAAATGAAAACCCGCACCGGCGGGGAGCCGGCGCGGGCAAAACGATTATTCGGTGGCTTTAGCCTGTCCTTCGGACTGCTTCAGCACGGCAGCTTCCTCGCGCGGATCCATTTTCGGAGCCGCAATGCTTGCCGTGGTGACTTCCTTGTCCACCTTGGCGGAAGCCGTGACGTTGTGGCCGGCGCATTCCGCAAGAGCTGCGGTTGACGACAGGCCGAGCACGGCGGCGATGACGAGAATTGTCTTCATGCCATTCTCCTTTCGCTGTGGTTGCGGGCGTAAAATACCCCGCAGAGTCATAAACCCGAAATCACGAATTCGCGTTTCGGGTCGTCTCAAACTGCCGGCTTTTCGCCGTCCGCCGCGATTACATCAGCTTCGAAAGGGTTTCGCGATTGACGAAAATATCAGTCTTTCCGGCTTCATAAGCGGGGTGGCTGAACTCCACCATTCCCCTTTCAGGCATTTCAAGCGCCTGCTTGACGGTGACCAGCCCGACCGGGACACGCTGGTCGCCATTCCGGACGACTGCCTCGACGACTTTCTGCATATCCTCCCCTCCTCCAAGGTGGAATCCGTCGTAACGCGGATCTTGCCTCCTTGTTCCATCAGGAATCGGATTTTTTTAAGGTTGGATGCGGTATTGGGGGGCTTTTGTAACATAGGCCAACGCCCGGCCATCCAGGGCGTTACGGCTTTTCAATGAAGGTCCAGCGGCAGCTGGATGCCCTTGGGAATATTCGGGCGTCGCTGGTTGGCGATCTGTATCTTCTGGAACGTCTCGCGGCGGCGTTGCGCTTCAGCCTCGCGCAGAGCCCTAGAGGCCGCGACTGCAGCCATTGCGCGTTCGATCACCTGTTCGGTTCTGCTCATCAGTACCTCCACATGTTCTCTGTTTGTTCTCATAAATAGCGATGGAAGTCAAGCGGTTCAAGATCACCCGGATAAACACGCCCTTTACCCCTCCTTAAATCGCCGCATTTAAAGTCCAGCCAAGGCTTGGGCGATCAGACATCGAGTAACAGCCTGTTTTGACAGGCGTGTAACGGGGGTATGCCAGCTCACCATGGCAGCCAGAGGCAAATCAGACAAACGCGTTGAACCATCCTTCGAAGGTTCGCGGCCGAGCGGCGATTTACGTCTCGACGCGGACGAGCGGATCGTGGGCAACGGCCGGCCTGGCAGACGTCCATCGAAAGCCGAAAGCGAAGATCGCGACGAGCGTTCCGAGCGCCCGGAACGTGTCCGTCCATCCCGCAACAGGAAGGTTCCACCGCGTCGCGAAGGCGGCGGGTTCTTCGCGCCGCTCAGGAGGCTCGTCTACTGGTGCTTCGTACTCGGCATCTGGGCCGGCATCGCCGTCGGCGGGCTGGTGCTCTATTACGGTGCCAGAATGCCCGCCGCCAGCACCTGGGCTATCCCGGATCGGCCGCCGAACATGAAGATCACCGCCGTCGACGGCTCGGTCGTCGCCAATCGCGGCTCGACCGGCGGCGAGGCCCTGGCGCTGGAGGAAATGTCGCCCTACCTGCCGCAGGCGGTGATCGCCATCGAGGACCGGCGCTTCTATTCGCATTTCGGCGTCGATCCGCTCGGCCTGGCCCGCGCCTTCGTCAACAACCTGACCGGCCAGCCGATCCAGGGTGGCTCAACGATTACCCAGCAGCTCGCCAAGAACCTGTTCCTGTCGCCGGACCGCACGTTCGAACGCAAGATCCAGGAGGTGCTCCTGTCCTTCTGGCTGGAGCACAAGTTCACCAAGGACCAGATCCTCGCCATGTACCTGAACCGGGTGTTCTTCGGTTCGAACGCCTATGGCGTGGAGGCCGCCTCGCGGCGGTATTTCAACAAGTCCGCCCGCGACGTGAACCTCGGCGAAGCGGCAACGCTTGCCGGCCTGCTCAAGGCTCCGTCCCGCCTGTCGCCGGCGCGGGACCCGAAAGCTGCGGAAGCCCGCGCCCAGGTCGTTCTCGGCACAATGCGCGAAGAGGGCTATGTCACCGACAGCGACCTCAAGACCGCCATGTCGCAACCGCCGGCCAAAGCGAAGAGCTACTGGACCGGCGCCCAGCATTATGCCGCCGACATGGTCGTAGACGAGGTGAAGAGCCTGATCGGCGAGCCGAAGGTCGACGTGACCATCGAAACGACGCTCGACATGCGCCTCGAAGCCGCCGCCGAAAAATCGCTGAACGATGTTCTGAAGAAGGAAGGCGGCAAGCTCAACGCCTCGCAGGCGGCCCTCGTTTCGGTCGATGCGACCGGCGCGATCCGGGCGCTGGTCGGCGGCCGCGATTATGCAACAAGCCAGTTCAACCGCGCCGTCAAGGCGAAACGCCAGCCGGGTTCGGCTTTCAAGCCCTTCGTCTATGCCACGGCACTTGAAGCCGGCGCCCGGCCGGACTCGATGGTCAACGATGCGCCGGTCAAGATCGGCAACTGGTCGCCGGAGAATTTCGACGAGAAATACCGCGGCCCCGTAACGCTCGCCTCGGCCTTCGCGCAGTCGCTCAATACGGTCGCCGCGCAACTCGTCATGCAGGTCGGCCCGGACAAGGTGGTGAGCCTCGCCCACCGGCTCGGCATCGATTCCGACATCCAGGCAAATGCTTCGATCGCGCTCGGCACCTCGGAAGTCTCGCTGGTCGAGCTGACGTCTGCCTACGCGTCCTTCATGAACGGCGGTTACAAGGCAACGCCGCATATCGTCAAGCGCATCACCGATCCGGACGGCAAGGTGCTTTACGAGGCCGATTATGCCAACCCGCCGCGCGTGCTCAGCGAGCCGGTGGCGGCGACGATGAACGGCATGATGAACCGCGTCATCAACGAGGGCACCGGCAAGGCGGCCAGGATCGACGGCTGGCAGGCAGCCGGCAAGTCGGGCACCACCCAGTCGTTCCGCGACGCACTGTTCGTCGGTTATACCAGCATCATGACGACCGGCATCTGGTTCGGCAACGACGACGGCGCCTTCATGAAGAAGGTAACCGGCGGCGGGCTGCCCGCAAAAGCCTGGAAGGAATATATGACGTCGGCGATGAAGGGTTATACGCCGACGCCGCTGTTCGGCACCGGCCGCGGCCTCGATCTGCCCCCTGCCGCAGTCCAGCCGGATTCGCCGTCGACGACGATCGGCGATATCATTTCCGGCATCCTGCCCGGTGGCCGCCGAACCCAGGACGAACTCCCCGCCGATTATCCGCCGGCGCCGCGCCCTCCCGCCCAGGATTCCGCCTCGATCGAACGGGAACCGGCCCGCGTGCGGCCGGTCTATGGCGACAATCAGGGGTATGACAACAGGGACAACAGACAGATTTATGACAATCGGCCGGTCTATGGCGACCGCGGCCGCCATAGCGACGTGATACCGCCCGGCGACGTTCCGGCCCGTGATTATCGCCAGTATCGCGGCCCTTATGATTCGCCCACTCCGGTGCCCCCGGGAGCGATCGGCGGCGGCCCCGTTCCGCCCGGCGACGTGGGCGTTGCAGGCTCCAGAGGCCAGCCCCGGCAGACAACGCTTTTCGACCTGATCATGGGGCAGTGAAGCGTATTCACAGTATTGCTCGGCAAACTGTTCTTTTTGCTAGGATCCGGGCGATTTCTCGCCTTGCAGTCCTAAAAACCCGTCCTTATATACGCCGCATGACCGCAGCCGATGCTGCGTACCATCCCAGTCGAGGAACTGTCAGTGGAATGCCTTTGAGGGGTTCCGATGGTTCGCTTAAAGGAGAGAGAAGAAAATGGCAAAAGTAATTGGCATCGACCTCGGTACCACCAACTCCTGCGTCGCCATCATGGACGGCAAAGATGCGAAGGTGATCGAGAACGCCGAAGGCGCGCGTACCACGCCCTCCATGGTCGCATTTTCCGATGACGGCGAACGCCTCGTCGGGCAGCCGGCCAAGCGCCAGGCAGTGACCAACCCCACCAATACCCTCTTCGCCGTGAAGCGCCTTATCGGCCGCCGCTACGAAGATCCGACGGTTGAAAAAGACAAGGGCCTCGTCCCCTTCGATATCGTCAAGGGCGACAATGGCGACGCCTGGGTCAAGGCCCAGGGCAAGAACTATTCCCCCGCACAGGTTTCTGCGATGATCCTTCAGAAGATGAAGGAAACCGCCGAATCCTACCTCGGTGAAAAGGTCGAAAAGGCCGTCATCACTGTACCGGCCTACTTCAACGACGCGCAGCGCCAGGCAACCAAGGATGCCGGCCGCATCGCCGGTCTCGAAGTGCTGCGCATCATCAACGAGCCGACGGCAGCCGCTCTCGCCTATGGCCTCGACAAGAAGGACGGCAAGACGATCGCCGTCTACGATCTTGGCGGCGGCACGTTCGACATCTCGGTCCTCGAAATCGGCGATGGCGTCTTCGAAGTGAAGTCGACCAACGGCGACACCTTCCTCGGCGGTGAAGACTTCGACATGCGTCTCGTCGAATATCTTGCCAACGAGTTCAAGAAGGACCAGGGCATCGACCTGAAGAACGACAAGCTCGCCCTGCAGCGCCTCAAGGAAGCTGCCGAAAAGGCCAAGATCGAACTCTCATCTTCGCAGCAGACCGAAATCAACCTGCCGTTCATCACGGCCGACGCTTCCGGTCCGAAGCACCTGACGCTGAAGCTGACCCGCGCCAAGTTCGAAAGCCTGGTCGATGATCTCGTCCAGCGCACCATCGCGCCGTGCAAGGCAGCCCTCAAGGATGCCGGCGTCACCGCAGCCGAAATCGATGAAGTGGTTCTCGTCGGCGGCATGAGCCGCATGCCGAAGGTTCAGGAAGTCGTCAAGCAGCTGTTCGGCAAGGAGCCGCACAAGGGCGTCAACCCGGATGAAGTCGTCGCTCTCGGCGCCGCCATCCAGGCCGGCGTTCTGCAGGGCGACGTCAAGGACGTTCTGCTGCTCGACGTGACCCCGCTGTCGCTTGGCATCGAAACGCTCGGTGGCGTCTTCACCCGCCTGATCGACCGCAACACGACGATCCCGACCAAGAAGAGCCAGACCTTCTCGACCGCCGAAGACAACCAGCAGGCTGTGACCATCCGCGTATCGCAGGGCGAACGCGAAATGGCCCAGGACAACAAGCTGCTCGGCCAGTTCGACCTCGTCGGCCTGCCGCCGTCACCGCGCGGCATGCCGCAGATCGAAGTCACGTTCGACATCGACGCCAACGGCATCGTCCAGGTTTCGGCCAAAGACAAGGGCACCGGCAAGGAACAGCAGATCCGCATCCAGGCTTCCGGCGGTCTCTCCGACGCCGAGATCGAAAAGATGGTCAAGGACGCCGAGGCCAATGCCGAAGCCGACAAGAAGCGCCGTGCCGGCGTCGAAGCCAAGAACCAGGCCGAAAGCCTCGTCCATTCCAGCGAGAAGTCGCTGAAGGAATATGGCGACAAGGTTTCCGAAACCGACCGCAAGGCGATCGAAGATGCGATCGCTTCGCTGAAGGCTGCCGTCGAAGCTCCGGAACCGGATGCCGATGACATCCAGGCGAAGACGCAGATCCTGATGGACGTATCCATGAAGCTTGGTCAGGCCATTTATGAGGCCCAGCAGGCCGAAGGCGGCGAAGGCTCCACGGGCGGCAAGGACGATATCGTCGATGCCGACTACGAGGAAGTCAAGGACGACAAGAAGTCCGCTTGATCCGCCGGTTGCCTGATGGCCAGACCTCGACCATAGTTGACTAGAGTATCCGGCTGCCTTCGTGCAGCCGGAATCCTTTCCGGAGCCGGTTACCTCCATGGCAAAAGCAGACTTTTACGAAACGCTGGGTGTCGGCAAGACCGCCGATGAGAAGGAGCTCAAAAGCGCCTTCCGCAAGCTCGCGATGAAATATCATCCCGACAAGAATCCGGGCGACGCAGAAGCCGAAAAGAAGTTCAAGGAACTCGGCGAGGCCTACGAGACCTTGAAGGATCCCCAGAAGCGTGCGGCCTACGACCGCTTCGGCCATGCCGCCTTCGAACACGGCGGAATGGGCGGCGGTGGCGGTGGCTTCTCGGGCGCGGGCGCCGGTGGCTTCTCCGATATCTTCGAAGACATTTTTGGCGAAATGATGGGCGGCGGACGCGCCCGCAGGTCCTCTGGCGGTCGCGAACGCGGCGCCGATCTTCGCTACAATATGGAAATCACGCTGGAAGAAGCGTTTGCCGGCAAGACGGCGCAGATCCGGGTTCCGACCTCAATCACCTGCGACGTCTGTTCCGGCTCGGGCGCCAAGCCCGGCACCCAGCCGAAGACCTGCGGCACCTGCCAGGGCTCTGGCCGCGTGCGCGCAAGCCAGGGCTTCTTCTCGGTCGAGCGTACCTGCCCGACCTGCCACGGCCGCGGCCAGACGATCGCGGATCCCTGCGGCAAATGCCACGGCCAGGGCCGCGTCACCGAAGAGCGGTCGCTGTCGGTCAACATCCCGGCCGGCATCGAAGACGGCACCCGCATCCGCCTTCAGGGCGAAGGCGAAGCCGGCACGCGCGGCGGCCCTGCGGGCGATCTCTACATCTTCCTGTCGGTGAAACCGCACCAGTTCTTCCAGCGCGACGGCGCCGACCTTTATTGCGCCGTGCCGATCTCGATGACGACGGCCGCCCTCGGCGGCACGTTCGACGTCGCGACGCTCGACGGAACCAAGTCCCGCGTGACGGTGCCGGAAGGCACCCAGCCGGGCAAGCAGTTCCGCCTGAAGGGCAAGGGCATGCCGGTGCTGAGGTCCAGCCAGACGGGCGATCTCTATATCCAGATCCAGATCGAGACGCCGCAGAAGCTCACCAAGCGGCAGCGCGAACTGTTGCAGGAATTCGAGGAACTGTCCTCGAAGGAGAACAATCCGGAATCGACGGGCTTCTTCGCCCGGATGAAGGAGTTCTTCGAGAACTGAGTTTTTAGAACCCAATTTTGAAGCCGCCCGCAACAGACCGTTGCGGGCGGCTTTTTCGTTGAGCGTCTAGAACGTATCACGGACGCCGCTGCGCGGATCGTTCAGCAACAACCACATCCGAAACGGCTGGACCTTCGTCGACGTGGTTCCGAGGGTCTCCTATTTCGGACCAGCAACTGACGCCCTTCCAGCTTATTTTGTCGGCGAAGGCATGCGGGCCACGAACCAGCCGAAATATCTCTGGATTGCCGGCGAGACGACAAATACGATCGACAGCACCATGATCGGCGCGATCAGGATCGTTCGATGCCACACGGCCCAACCTTCGGTGAGTGGCGCGAGGATATAGAGAAGTACGGTGATCAACGGATAGATGGCGAGGATCATCACGAGGGCGAGACGCGCCTTCGAAGGGTTGACGCGAGCGGGTACGGTCTGCAATTGCGCCTCCATGGCTTGATTTCTGCTATCGGAACTGAGGGTTAAAGTTGCTGTGGTCACTATGAGCTCCATAGAAACGGTCCGTTTCCATGGAGCTCATATAACGAAACGAGCCGTTTCGTTCAAGTAGGACTCTTGTGATGTCGAATAAAATTTTGCTTGGGGGGTCCGCATGACTGGGAAAAAGGCTGCGGACGCCCGCCGCACCTCGATCGGCGCCCAGCGCAATCCTGCCAGCCAGGACGCCATTCTCCAGGCTGCGGAGGAAATCCTTGTCGAGGGCGGGCTCGGATCGTTTTCGATCGAGGCCGTCGCCCGGCGAGCCCATGCGGGCAAACCGACGATTTATCGGTGGTGGCCGACGCGTACGATCCTGCTTCTGGACGTCTACCATCGCCAGAAATTCGTCGATATCGCACCCGATACCGGCGCGATCGAGACGGATATCTTCCAACTCCTGAGCGACTTGCTCGAGTTCTGGAATACCGGCCATGGAGGCGCGGTTTTCCGCTCCGTCATCGCCGAGGCCCAGACCGACCCGGCGGCCAGCAAGGCGCTCGCGGCCTACATGGCCGAGCGATACCAGCAGGGCGGCGAGATATTCCGCCGGGCAAAGGCCCGAGACGAAGTGGCCGATTGGGTCGTACCCGAGCTTGCCATGGAGATCATAACGAGCTTCGTGTGGAAACGGCTGCTCACCGACCGGCTGGAGATTGCGCCGGAACAGCTGCGCCTAGTGGTTCGGCATCTCGTGCACGGCTTAAAGGCACAGTAGGTCTCCGGAACATCCGCCCGCCCGTGTCCAATCGGCCGAGGAAATATGTCGCGCTCAGGCGGCGCATGCCCCGCGCCGCCTGAGCGGCAACAGGACGTCAATAATGCGGCGGTCTGGTGACGGCCGGCGCTTCCAGCGAGGTCTCCTCCAGCGACAGGAACCGCTCGGTCAGCCGGTCGAGCTTGGCGCGCGTCTGTTCCATCACCTTCCATTGCTCGGCGAGCTGATCGGACAATTCCTCGATCACCTTGGTTTGGTAGGCGGCAAGTTCCTCCAGCCTGATCAGTCTTTCCTCGTCACTCACCTGTCGTTTCCTTCGCTGCTTTCTGACCGGCTTTCCAGACCCGCACCTCGTCCGGCATGCCGTCATGGGCCCCGAGCGGGCGCCGGGGCGCGTCGTCCCACCAATCCGAACGGATCTCCTTCAGGTCGAGATTCTTCGGATAGAACAGCCGGTTTTCATCCTTGTTGGCCTCCCCGATCACCAAAAGGCGCACTTCCGCATCCGTGTTGTTGATGAAGGTATGAGCAATCCCCGTGCCGGCCGGGAAACCGACCGAGTCGCCCGGTTTCAGCGGATAGACCTCACCATCCAGCCAGACCTCCGGATTGCCTTCGATCACGTAGATGAACTCTTCCTCGAGTTCCTCCGCATGCGGAAAGGAGGTGCGGCGGCCGGGTGGCAGGCGATGATGGTGGATGCCGAGCCGCGTGAGGCCGAACTGCCGGGCGAGCGCGGCACCGAAGCCCATCAGCTCGTCATCACCGCGATAGTGTTTCTCCTGGGGCTTTTCTACCTCGCTCCAGTGGGTAATGCAGGAAGGGCGGTCCTGGTCGGTCATGTGCTGCTCCTCTGAAAGCGGAGCTACACTAGCCGACCGGAACCGCCCGGTCCATGTTTCAAGCCGAGGATCAGGCGCGCAGGCGCGGGCGCTCGGTGCGGGTTTCGCGGACAGCCCTTGTCTTGAAGCGGCCGAGCAGCGACGCCAGCCGGCTGCTGATACCGACCAGGCTCTGGGTCGAGGCATTGGTCTCTTCCATCAGCGCCGCGTTCTGCTGGGTGATCTGGTCCATGCTGCGGATCGCGGAATTGATCTCCTCGATGCCGGAAGCCTGTTCCTGCGCCGAGCGGGCGATCGACGAGATATGTTCGTCGATCGATTTCACGCGCCCGCCGATGCCGACCAGAGCCTGGCCGGTCTTGTTTACGAGCTCGACACCGCGATGGACGTCGGTCGAAGACTGGTCGATCAGTTCCTTGATTTCCTTGGCGGCAGCGGCAGAGCGTTGCGCCAGTTCGCGGACTTCCTGGGCGACGACGGCGAAACCCTTGCCCTGCTCTCCGGCGCGAGCCGCTTCCACGCCGGCGTTCAGCGCCAGAAGATTGGTCTGGAAGGCAATCTCGTCGATGGCGCCGATGATCTGGGTCATCTTCTGCGAGGACTGCTCGATGTCGCCCATCGCGGCAATCGCCTCCTCGACCACCTTGCCGGAACGAACCGTCTCGGAAGCGGATTCGCGCACGATTTCCTGCACTTCGCGGGTCCGCTGTGCGGCCTGGCCGGAAATCGTGGTGATCTCTTCGAGTGCTGCCGCCGTCTGTTCGATCGCCGAAGCCTGCTGCTCGGTGCGCTTGGCCATGTTTTCGGAAGCCGACGAAATGCCGCCAGC
Source organism: Neorhizobium sp. SHOUNA12A (assembly GCF_023006505.1). Lineage (GTDB taxonomy): Bacteria > Pseudomonadota > Alphaproteobacteria > Rhizobiales > Rhizobiaceae > Neorhizobium. The sequence continues at coordinate 14,889 of NZ_JALBGV010000065.1, read as the reverse complement.
TTCGGCGCGCACTTGTTCGACCGAGCTGCTGATCTCGCGCATTGCCGTGTCGAGTTCGGAAATCGAGGAATTGTAGTTCTGCTGCAGCTTGGCGAAGCTCGGCGCCAGTTCCTGCCAGAGTTCGGATGTCAGGTCGCCGCCGGAAAGGCTCGTCAGTGCCGCTTCGAGCGCCGCAAGGGCTGCATCCTGCTCGACCTTGGCCTTTTCCTGTTTGGCTTCGACCTCTCTGCGCTCGTCACCCAGCACCTCGAGATAGACCGAGATGGCGTAATCCATGTCCAGCAGGGCCGCTTTGACGACCGAGGAGAGATGTTCGGAAAGCATCTTCGCCTTTTTCTCCTGGAAGAACCCGGATAGCTCGCGGCTCACAACGGCGCGAATGACACCGTCGAGAATCAGCGCGTAGCCGCCGATATACCAGCGCGGTTCGAGACCAAGCCGGGCATGGGTGCGTCCGATCGTGGAAACCGCGTCCACATAATTGTCATCGTATTTGCCGGATGCGATCGCATCCCAATGGGTGGCCTGGCGGCTCTTGGCCTGGGCGATATGGCTGTCGCTGGAGAAGAATTTCGCCGTCTGCGGATTGCCCTTGACCTTGCGGTAGAAGGCATCCAGCGCACCGCCGATCGCGTCCTTGATGGCCGGCCGGATCTCGGCCAGAGACCGGCGCTGCTCTTGGCCAAGGCCGATGAAGTCAAGGCGCTCGGCGAGATCGGCTTTGTGGTTCTGGTCTTTCATGGGAGGTCTCCGGAGTTAAAAGGATCCACGCGGCCATCCGGACATAAGATGCGTATGCGTGCTCAGGCATCTCTAGGAGCCAAGCTTTAACGGGCTGTTAGCCATACCCCCTAGTTTTTGGGTAATCATAAATTGGTGTTGCATTGGAGAGGTTTCGGTGTCGACGGCAAGGCGCGAAATTCTCGTCGGGACAACCTTTTAGCAGGAATGGCACGGATCGGAATTCGTCTTTTCAATCAATGCGATCCCTCGACTATAAGCAACCGGATGGGTTGCAGGGCTGAGCGACGGCGTCCGGCGCAAGGCCAGTTGCAAAGCCTCACCGAAGCAAGCGCTTGCCATCCGGGCCTTGAGCCCTTAGCTCCTGTTTCACGAAACCTTAAGATTCCCGATGGCGCAGAAAACTTCCCTCTCCCGGCTGAAGCTCACCGATTTCCGCAATTATGCGGAAGCGGCACTGTCGCTCGACGGGCGGCATGTGGTGCTGACCGGCGAGAACGGCGCGGGCAAGACCAATCTCCTGGAAGCCGTCTCCTTCCTGTCACCCGGCCGCGGACTGCGCCGCGCCGTGCTGTCCGACGTGACACGCGTCGGCGCTGCCGCCGGGTTCACCATCTTTGCGGATGTCGACGGCATGGATGGCGAGGTCTCGATCGGCACCGGTATCGAGCCGGGCGAAGGCGAAAGCGTTACCCGCAAGCTCAGGATCAACGGCACTCCGGCCAGATCGACCGAGGAGCTTACCGACCACCTCAGCGTCCTCTGGCTGACTCCGGCGATGGACGGCCTCTTCACCGGCGCCTCCTCAGACCGCCGCCGTTTCCTCGACCGCCTCGTACTGTCGCTCGATCCCGGGCATGGCCGGCGGGCGAGCGACTTCGAGCGCGCCATGCGCAGCCGCAACAAGCTATTGTCGGAAGGCCGTTTCGACCCTTCCTGGCTGTCGGCCATCGAGGCGCAGATGGCCGGTCTCGGCATCGCCATGGCCGCCGCCAGGCAGGAGATGCTCGGGCTTTTGAGGGCCCTATCCGGCAATTCCGGCAAGACGCCGTTCCCCACCCCCGTTCTGACACTCGAAGGCTTCATGGACGGTGCGATGGACCGCCCGGCAGCCGATCTTGAAGAAAACTATCTCGACATGCTGCGCAGCGGCCGCAGTCGCGATGCCGCGGCCGGCCGCACACTCGACGGGCCGCACCGTACCGACCTGCTGGTGCGCCACCGCGAAAAGGACATGGAGGCCGCACGCTGTTCGACCGGCGAACAGAAGGCGCTGCTGATCGGCCTCGTGCTCGCCCATGCGCGGCTGACGGCCGACATGACTGGTTACGCGCCGATCCTGCTGCTCGACGAGATCGCCGCCCATCTCGACGAAGGCCGGCGGGCGGCTCTTTTCGATCTCGTCCACGGCCTCGGCGGCCAGTCCTTCATGACCGGCACCGATCGGGCAATGTTTTCCGCGCTGGCCGACCGGGCGCAGTTCTTTACCGTCGCCCATGGCGGCATCAGCGTTTGAAATCCACCTTACGCGACTTGGCAGCCGGTGATATGATTGCGCGATGGAGAGCCTGACCCCGGAAAAATTGAGCCAAGACGAGATCGAGCGGTACCGCCGTCATATCCTGCTGCCGGAAATCGGCGGCACGGGGCAGCAGAGGATGAAGAATGCCCGCGTGCTGGTGATCGGCGCCGGCGGGCTCGGCGCGCCGATCCTCGAATATCTGGCCGCCGCCGGCATCGGTACGCTGGGGATCATCGATGACGACCTGGTTTCCCTTTCCAACCTGCAGCGGCAGGTCATCCACGATACCGGCACGATCGGCGAGCTGAAGACGAGGAGTGCCCGCGAGGCGATCGCCCGTCTCAATCCGCATGTCCGGGTCGTCGATTTCGAGGAGCGTTTTTCCGCCGAATGGGCGGCACGCAAGCTCGCCCTTTTCGACCTGCTGATCGACGGATCCGACAATTTCGATACCCGCTACGCGGCGGCCGATGCCGCGGAACTCACGCGGATCCCGCTGGTGACAGGCGCGGTCGGCCGGTTCGACGGGTCGGTGACGGTGATGAAACCCTATGAGACGGGGCCGGACGGCGTTCTCAACCCCGGCTATCGCGATCTGTTTCCGGAAAAGCCGCCAGCGGGGCTGATCCCCTCCTGCGCCGAGACCGGCGTCGTGGGTGCACTGACGGGCGTCATCGGCACGCTGATGGCGATGGAGGCGATCAAGCTCGTCACCGGCATCGGCGAACCGCTGGTAGGGCGGCTGATGCTCTACGATTCGCTGTCTGCCCGTTTCGACACGATCAAATACAAGCGCCGCACGGCCAAGGCAGCCGCCGAGTGATCGAGCCGCCAGCGATTGAGCCAGTAATCGAGATTGCCCGCATAGACGAGGATTTCGGGCGCTGGGACGAACTTCTGGCGCTTATCCTCTCCTCGTTCGCCTATATGGACGACATCGTCGATCCGCCGTCCTCGGCACATCGGCTGACGCTGGCGTCGCTCGCCCAGAAGGCTCGCGACGAGATCGCGTTTGCGGCGATCGAGGCCGGCAGGCTGACCGGCTGCGTCTTCTGCAAACCGGAACCGGGATTCCTCTATATCGGCAAACTCGCAATCGCCCCGGCGAGCCAAGGCAAGGGCATAGGTCGACGGCTGCTGACGGTCGCGGAAGGGATTGCCCGGGAAAAGGGATTGCCGGCACTGCGGCTCGAAACCCGCATCGAGCTCACCGACAATCATGCGACCTTCGCAAGATGGGGTTTCGCCAGGACGGCGGAAAACTCCCATCCTGGCTTCACCCGCACCACCTCGATCGAGATGCAGAAGCGTCTCGACTGATCAGTTGCGGCCCGGGAGCACCCGGTTCGGCGGGCGGTGGCCGTCGAAGAAGGTGCGGATGTTGATGATCACCTTGTCGCCCATGTCGATCCGGCCCTCGATCGTCGCAGAGCCCATATGCGGCAGCAGCACGACCCGGCCCTGATGAGCGAGCTTGACCAGTTTCGGGTTCACCGCCGGCTCGTTCTGGTAGACGTCCAGCCCGGCGCCGGCGATCTTGTTGTCGCGCAAAAGCTGGATCATCGCCGCCTCGTCGATGATGTCACCGCGGGCAGTGTTGACGATGATCGAACTCGGCTGCATCAGCGCGAGCCGTCGTGCCGACAGAAGATGGAAGGTCGCCGGCGTCGAGGGACAATTGACCGAGACGATATCGACGCGGGCGAGCATCTGGTCGAGGCTGTCCCAATAGGTCGCCTCGAGCTCCTCTTCCGTCGCAGGGCTGACGCGCTTGCGGTTGTGGTAGTGGATGGACAGGCCGAAAGCCTTGGCACGACGCGCGACCGCGGTGCCGATGCGGCCCATGCCGACGATGCCGATACGTTTGCCCCAGATCCGCCGGCCGAGCATCCAGGTGGGGCTCCAGCCGGTCCACTCGCCCGGCTTGTCGGTCAGGATGCGCGAGCCCTCCGCGAGCCGCCGGTTGACGGCAAGGATCAGCGCCACGGTCATGTCGGCCGTGTCCTCGGTCAGCACGTTCGGCGTATTGGTGACGGTGATGCCTTTCCTGGCGGCCGCATCGACATCGATATGGTCGAAGCCGTTGGAGAAGCTGGCGATCAGCTTCAGCTGCGGGCCGGCCTCTTCGATCAGCGCCTCGTCGATACGGTCGGTCACCGTCGGCACCAGCACGTCGGCCGATTTCATCGCCGCCGCCAGCTCGTCGCGGGTACGGGGCGCGTCGTCGATATTGAGCTCGGCCTCGAACAGCTCGCGCATGCGGGTTTCCACCGCATCCGGCAGCTTACGGGTGATATAGACCTTGGGTTTCTTCTTCGCCGTCATGAAACTCTCTGCCTGACGCCCTGAAGCGCGAAACCTGAACGTATCCGGGTTTCGTGCTTCAAGCTTTTGTTCGACGCTTGTCGTTATCCCGAAACCGGTACCCGCTTTCGGGCGGCCTGCTTTAGGAGGTCCTTAACCAAGTCGCGCGATATTCAGTTCATCCAGGGCGTTTTCTACCAGACCCGTCAGCGAAGACAAACAAAACCTCGCGAGGTTCCCGAAAGCCCGAGATCGCTCAGCCGGAACCAAACACATGCGTCGCGCCATTCTCTCTTCCTTCATCGCTCTTTCCTTCGGGCTTGTCGCCTCCCTTTCTGCAACCGCCCCGAGTTTTGCGCAGGGCGCGGCAAAAGGCCCGAGCGGCCTGCCGCTGCCGCGTTTCGTCAGCCTCAAGTCGAGGAAGGTCAATATCCGCATCGGTCCGAGCACAGACTATGCGGTGTCTTGGATGTATATGAAGTCCGGCACGCCGATGGAAATCATCCAGGAGTACGAAAACTGGCGGCGGGTTCGCGATGCCGAGGGCACCGAGGGCTGGGTGAACCAGGCCCTACTTTCAGGCGAGCGGACTGCGGTGGCCGCTCCGTGGATGCGTGGCAAGGGCAAGGATATCTACGTCAACATGCGCCGCGACCCGCAAGGCACCGCCGCCATCCTCGCCAAGCTGGAGCCGGGCGTCGTGCTGCAGATCAAGGAATGCAACGGCGACTGGTGCCGGGTCGAGACCAACGGCTCCGAGGGCTGGGTCGCCCAGGCCGAAGTCTGGGGCGCTTATCCGGGCGAAGCGTTCAAGTAAGATTTTTCCTGCGAGGCCTCAGATGAGGCCTTCGCGCGCCGCAGCTTCGGTGAGCGACGCCATCGGGCGCGGGCCGATCTGCTGGATGCAGATGGCAGCCGCCAGGCAGCCGAGCTTGCCGCAATCCTCCAGCGAACGATCCTGGGTGTAACCGAACAGGAAACCGGCCGCGAACAGATCGCCGGCGCCGGTCGTATCGACCAGTTCCCTGATCGGATAGGCCGCGACCTTCACGCGTTCGTCGCCGCGAACGATGATCGCGCCTTCCTCGCTGAGCGTCACCGCCGCCAGCTTGCAATCCTGCGAGATCTTCTTCAGCGCCAGTTCGAAATCCTCGGTCTCGTAGAGCGACAGCGCTTCCTGTTTGTTGGCAAACACGATGTCGACGGTGCCGGAGCGCATCAGGTCGAGGAACTCGGCGCGGTAGCGGCCGACGCAGAAGGGGTCGGACAGCGTCATCGACACTTCCCGGCCATGCTCATGGGCGATGCGGGCCGATTCGCGGATCGCTTCCTTGGCGCGCGGCGGATCCCAGAGGTAACCTTCGAAATAAGTGACCTTGGCTTCGGCAACGACGTCCTCTTCCACATGTTCCGGGCCGAGATCGACGCAGGCACCGAGATAGGTGTTCATCGAACGCTCGCCATCCGGCGTCACGAAGATCATCGAGCGAGCGGTCGGCGGATTGGTGCCTTCCGGCCTGGTCCGATAATGAACGCCCTGGGCGCGGATGTCGTGCTGGAAGATGTTGCCGAGCTGGTCTTCCGCAACCTTGCCGAAATAGGCCGCCTTGCCGCCGAAACCGGCAATGCCGGCCGCCGTGTTGCCCGCCGACCCGCCGGACGCTTCCACAGCCGGGCCCATCTTCGAATAAAGGAGCTCGGCGCGTTCGGCATCGATCAGGTTCATCGCACCCTTGGTGATCGCATTCTCGCTCAGGAAATCGTCGTCGCAGCGGGCGAGAATATCCACGATGGCATTGCCGATGGTGAGCACGTCGAACTTGGGCATCCGGTCTTGATCCTCTTGGGAAACAGTTTGTCGCGAAAACCGGTATTCGGGTTTTCCACTGATTGGAAGGGAAAATAACCGCGATGCCGGCTATCCAGGGCATTTTGGGCCGTCACTCTGCTGTCACGATCACAGGTTATAGAATTGGCGATCCGGTTGTGTTGCCGACCACGGATGAACTGGCGGCCGACCATCGGATGTCCTGGACGAGACCAGGAGGGAAAGCGGGGATTGCCCCGCTTTTTTGTTCGACGCCGATCGCCACGCCTCGCTTTCAAGCGGCTTTTCTCCATCAACGCATTTGTGGCAAGCCGCGACATGGGTTAGACGCATAAAACCGTCCCCACAGAAAGCCCGCCTCTTGTCCTCCGTGTTCCTGAATGTCGTGCCTCTCTTCATCCTGATCCTGATCGGCTGGATGGCGGCGAAAACCGGGATATTGAAGGAGGAGACCGGCGACGCGCTCGGCGAATTCGTCTTCAAGATCGCCGTGCCCATGCTGATCTTCCGGACGCTGGCGGACGCACATTTCGAAGGCGCCTCGCCGTTCCGACTGTGGACCGTCTATTTTCTCGGTGTCGCCATGACCTGGGCGATCGGTCATGTCCTCACCACCCGCGTTTTCGGCCGGGATGCGAAGATCGGCGTGATCGCCGGCATGTCCGGCTCGTTTGCCAACAACGTCTTCATCGGCCTGCCGCTGGTCGCGCATGTGGTCGGCAAGGACGGACTGGTGGCGATCTCGATCCTGCTTGCGATCCACCTGCCGCTGATGATGGTGGCCGGCACGATCCTGATGGAGGGTGCGGCCGCCAAGGTCGACGGCGGCGAAAAGCGCGGCATTGCTGCGGTCCTCAAGCAGGTGGGCTCCAACCTCGCCCGCAATCCCCTGGTGATTGCGCTTATCATCGGCGTCGCCTTCAATTTCCTCGGCCTGCATTTCCCATCGGCGATCGCCATCGTCGTCGATCAGATTTCCGCCGCGGCAAGTCCGGTCGCTCTGATATCGATCGGCATGGCTCTGACGCGATATCCGATCCGGGGCGATATCGGCCTTTCGGGCACCGCGGCCGTACTCAAGCTGATGCTGCTCCCGACACTCGTCTTCCTGATGAGCCATCTGTTTGCCTTGCCCAAGGACTGGGCGACGGCGCTGGTGCTGACCGCGTCGGTTCCGACCGGCATCAATGCCTGGCTGATCGCCCAGCGTTTCCGTTCGGGACATAGCCTTGCAGCATCGGTGATCAGCATGACCACCGCATTCGGGGTCTTCACTGTCGGCTTCTGGGCCTGGCTGCTCGGCTGAATTGCCACGCCGGATCGGGTGCTGGAAATGAAAATGCCCGACGGTCGCCGGGCATTTTCATTTGGAAATTCTTGAAAGTCGCCGATCAGTTGGTGGCGGGCGCCGGTGCGGCGTTCGGGTCCGGGAGCGGAACCGGCGAATCAGCCAGCGTGCGCAGATAAGCGATCAGGTTGGCGCGCTCGGAATCGTTCTTGATACCGGCAAAGCCCATCGCCGTGCCCTTCACGAAGGCCTTCGGAGCGGTGAGGAAGTGGTTGAGATTGTCGAAGGTCCAGTGCTCGGCACCGCCCTTGGAGAATTCCTTCATGCCGGCCGAATAGGCGAAACCTTCATGTTCGCCGACCGGACGATCGACAACGCCCCAGAGATCCGGGCCGACCTTGTTCGGTCCGCCCTTCTCACCGGAATGACAGCTCTGACACTTCTTGAATGTGGCTTCGCCAGCCTTGGCGTCGGCCTTCACCAGAAGCTGCGCGATCGGAACGGCGGCGGCAGCGGGTGCCGCGGCTTCACCGGCTGCGGGCTCTTCGGCGGCGACGATGGCAAAACCTGCCTTCTCGGGTACCTCCGAATGGAAAATCCCTTCCGAGGCAATGGACACCGACATCATGACGAAAACAGTAGCAAGCAGGGCGCCTGCCGCCATGTTGACATTGGGGTTCATCCGCAAATGCTCCTTCGCAACCGCCTCATGAGAAAGCGGACCATCTTGAAATCGCGCGGAACCTATGTCTTTTGCATGGTTGTTGCAACACGATTATCGTCCCGCGCGTGAGACTTTTTGACACTGTTCACGCGGGAATAGAAGGGTCTTTCCATGAAGAATTCGGCTTTTGACCGGACGCTGGTGTTGATCCCGGCACGAATGGCCTCGACACGGCTGCCGGGGAAACCTCTGGCTGATATTGCCGGCCTGCCGATGATCGTGCAGGTAGCAAAACGAGCCGAGGAAGCGCAGGTGGGGCGAATCATCGTCGCCGTCGACCACCAGGACGTCCACGACGCGGTGGCCGCCGCAGGCTTCGACGTGGTGATGACCCGGCAGGACCATCAATCCGGTTCGGACCGCATTTTCGAGGCGGTGCAGAAGGCCGATCCGGATGCGAAAATGGATTTCGTGATCAACGTCCAGGGCGACCTGCCGACGATCGAGCCGGAAGCGGTGCGCGCTTCGCTGAGGCCGCTCGACAATCCCTCGACCGATATCGCAACGTTGACCGTCGTCATCACTGACGAACACGAGAAGACCAATCCGAACGTGGTGAAGATCGTCGGTTCGCCGCTGTCGGCGACGCGGCTGAAGGCGCTCTATTTTACCCGCGCCACCGCGCCCTATGGCAATGGCCCGCTCTATCATCATATCGGGCTCTACGCCTATCGTCGCGCGGCGCTCGAAAAATTCGTGTCGCTCGGCCCTTCCGTGCTCGAAAGGCGCGAATCGCTGGAGCAGCTCCGGGCGCTCGAAGCCGGCATGCGCATCGATGCCGAGATCGTTGACTCGGTTCCATTAGGCGTCGATACTCCCGCCGACCTTGAAAAGGCCCGTGCGATCCTGTTCGCCCGTGCCTCCTCGTAACGGATAATCCCATGAATGCACTTACGAATCGCATCGCCTTCCAGGGCGATTTCGGCGCCAATTCCGACATGGCCTGCCGCGACATGTTCCCGACCATGGAACCGCTTCCCTGCCCGACGTTCGAGGACGCCTTCCAAGCGCTCGAAAACGGCGATGCGGACCTGGCGATGATCCCGATCGAGAACACGATCGCCGGCCGCGTCGCCGATATTCATCACCTGCTGCCGGAATCGCGGCTGCATATCATCGGCGAATATTTCATGCCGATCCGCTTCCAGCTGATGGTGCTGCCCGGCGTGACACGCGAGGAAATCCGCACCGTCCACAGCCATATCCATGCGCTCGGCCAGTGCCGAAAGATCATCCGCTCGAACGGCTGGAAGGCTGTCGTTGCCGGCGACACGGCGGGTTCGGCCAAGATGGTGGCCGAAAAGGGCGACCGCACGATGGCGGCGCTCGCACCGCGGCTTGCGGCCGAGCTTTACGGGCTTGAGATCCTGGCGGAGAATGTCGAGGACCGGGACGACAACGTCACCCGTTTCGTTGTGCTCTCCCGCGACGAAAAATGGGTGCAGCGGAACGATCCAGACGAGGTGCTGGTCACCACTTTCGTATTCAACGTCCGCAACATCCCGGCTGCGCTCTACAAGGCAATGGGCGGCTTTGCGACCAACGGCATCAACATGACCAAGCTCGAAAGCTACCAGCTCGGTGGCAAGTTCGTGGCGACGCAGTTCTATGCCGATATCGAAGGCCATCCCGACGACGCGCCGGTGCGGCGGGCGCTGGAAGAGCTGCGGTTCTTCTCGGAGAAGGTCAGGGTTCTTGGTACGTACAAAGGCCATCCGATGCGCGGGGCGCTGCAGAAGAACTGACAGGCGAGCCTGAGAAAGATCGCCGAAGCTGGACACACTACCCCCTTGGTGCTTTGCGGCTTTTGAGGATCGGCCGGGACACGTCGTGTGCCTCGAATTGAAGTTTTAATAATGACACGCGACGTGTCCCGTTCGGTGTGTTTTTCAGCGCAACTCCGGTCCCTCTGCGGCGGTATGGAATTTGACTCCGTGGAAATTGAGCACGGATGCCATACCGGGTTGTGTGCGACACACGCACGCCCCGCCATTAGGCGAGAGGGAGACCATTTTCTGCGCAGCCCCCGATGGCCCGCCTGCATGACGGCGGATCATCAAAGCACCGGTCCCGTCTCGCCGGTCATGCGGGCCGGTGTAGCCGAAACGGGACGGGTAGATTGTAGGCAGGGGTTTGGCGGGCGGGGATGAAAGAGGGCTGATTTTTATGCTTTGGTTTCTCAAGCGACTGATTTGCCTAAGCAAGCCCCCCTCTGCCCTGCCGGGCATCTCCCCCCTCAGGTGGGGAGATCACAAGCGGCACGCTCCCCGCCTCCAAAACGCCGCCGCGAAACGTGGGACGCTCAATGGAGGGCAGTGAGCAGGCTCCAGCCAATCTCCCCCCTTGAGGGGGAGATGCCCGGCAGGGCAGAGGGGGGTGCCACGCCCACCGTCGCCTTTCGCGCTTACGCTGCGCTCATCGCATAGACCCGCAGCCTATGCCCGTCCGGGTCGGCCACCACGAACGTGTAGCCGAAGTCCATCTCCACAGGAGTCTGCAGCACGCGCAGGCCGCGGCCCGACCAGTCGGCATAGGCCTTGTCGACGCCGGCAGCATCGTTATGCCTGAAGCAGATTTCCGAGCCGCCGCCGCACTCGCCCTTCACAGACGGTTCAGCCGTGTGACGTGACCACAGGCCGAGCTTCATGCCGGTGTTCAGCACGAAGAGGGCAAAGGTCGGGGACTTTTCCACGGGTTCGACGCCGAAGAGGGCCTGGTAGAAATCCGCGCTGGTCAGCGGATTGTCAACGAAGAGGATGGTGAAATCGGGGTGGACCATGTCAGTTCTCCTTGTGACGCAATTCCCTCTGCCGGGAATTGCTCCTGGTTGGGACTGACCGGAGATTATCGCAGCCTACTGTCAGATAATGGCAGTAGCATTCATGGCTGGGGCGGAATTCCTTCAGCCTCTCGCCACTCCTTGAGCAAGACCGGCCGGCGGCGCGGATAACGCGTTTCCGTCCAAGCCGCAGAGGAAATGCGGTCGGCACGGAAATGCCGGAAATCCTGCCGGAGTTCGCACCAGGCGATCATGACCCTGACGCTCTCAAAAAAACCCAGCGCGAACGGCCAGACCCTTCGATGGGTCAACGCCCCCTTTTCGTCCTCATATGCGAGTTCGAGAATGTGCTCGGCGCGGATAGCCCTGCGGATCATTGCCAGATCGGCTTTGTCCTCGTTTCGCCTCGGCGCTCCGACAAGCAGCGTCGAATTGTCGAGGTCCTGTTTCAGATCCGGCGGCAGCACGGCGGCGATCTTGGCGAGCGCATCGACGGCGCCGGCAGCCAGCCGCGGATCGGCGGTTTTCGCCACCCAGCGAGAGCCGAGCACCAGCGCCTCGATCTCTTCTTGCGAAAACATCATCGGCGGCAGCATGAAACCGGGCCTCAGCACGTAGCCGAGACCGGCCTCGCCTTCGATGAAGGCGCCTTGGGCCTGGAGGCTGGCGATATCGCGGTAGAGCGTACGCAGACTGACGCCGGTCTCGGCGGCAAGCTTGGCGCCGCTGACCGGCTGGCGGTAGCGCCGGAGCGTCTGGAGAAGAGCCAGCAAGCGCTCCGACCGCGCGACCGTCACCGGCTCAGCGCTCCCACTCAATCCAGTCGCGCAGCAGGCGATGGGCGATCGCCCCCTTGACCGGGGCGAAAAGCGGGGCGTCCGGGCCGGCATCGAGCATGGCGGCGGCCTCGGCCCGCTCGAACCAGCGGACATCGGCCATTTCCTGCGGATCGATCTTGATCTCGGTCGATTTCGCCTCGGCGTAACAGCCGATCATCAGCGAATGCGGCATCGGCCAGGGCTGGGAGGCGTGGTAGCGCACCCGGCCGGTCTCGATGCCGGATTCCTCGAAGGTCTCGCGGCGCACCGCATCCTCGATCGTTTCGCCCGGTTCCACGAAACCGGCGAGGCAGGAATACATGCCCTCCTGAAAATGGTGGCTGCGGCCGAGCAGGCAGCGGTCGCGCTCCGTATCGACGGTGAGCATGATGACGACCGGGTCCGTGCGCGGGAAGGTCATGTGCTGGCATTGGGTGCAGATGCGCTTGTAGCCGCCGATCCTGGTTTCGGTCGGCGATCCGCATTTGCCGCAGAACTTGTTGGCCGCGTTCCAATTGAGCAGCGCGACCGCCTGTGCGACCTCGCCCTGCAATTCGCCCTCGATGAGCTGGTCGCGAAAGAGCGCCCGCGCCTCGGTCGGCTTGTAGTGGCTTGCCAGTTCTTCCGCGGGGATCAGCATCGGCACGGCGATGCGCGGTTCACCCGTCTCGCGATAACCGAGCAAAACGGCGTTGTCGAAATCCGGCTTCAGTTCGGCAAGCTCGTAAGGCGAGAACAGCGGGTCGAGGATCTGGCTGTCGTGCTTCAGGATCAGCCGGCTGCCGGTGAAGGCGAGGATATGAGCGCCTTCGACGGCTAGCGCCTTCTCGACGCAATCGTCCTCACGGTATTCGGCGCGGCGATCCAGCTTGTTGCCGGAAAAAGCCGTCAGCTTGCTCGGTTCGGGATGGGGTGCGTCGGTGTCGAAAAGGTTCGCTGTCATGAAAGGGCTTCAACCAGTTTGTTGAGAAAATCTTGCTTTTGTTGCTCTTCGTAGGTCACCGCCTGACCGAAACCCCAGATCGGGCCGGGCCAGTTCGGATCTTCCTCGAACCGGGCGATGACATGGACATGCAGCTGGCGGACGATATTGCCGAGTGCGCCGACATTGATCTTGGTGGCGCCTGTCACCGTCTTCAGGGCTGCTGCCACCCTGTTCACCTCGACCGAGAGCAGCGCCTGTTCGACAGGCAAAAGATCGAAGATCTCGGTCATGCCGGCGCGTTGCGGCACCATGACCAGCCAGGGCCAGCGGCGGTCGTTTTGGATGCGTAGCTGGCAGAGGCCCAGCATCGTCACAAGATCGGAATCGCGGGCTATCCTCCCGTCCAGTTCGAATTCGCTCAAACTTTCCTCCCTTGTTTTTCTGTTCGATAGCAGTTTTTTACAGGGTTGGCTTGCATTTGGAAGCGTTATTGACGATATGGACGGTGGGAGGTTGGTGGTGGACGAGCCACTCGCCAACCGGGTCAGGTCCGGAAGGAAGCAGCCCTAACGAGCCAGGCACGGGTCGCCGTGCCAGCCTCCCACCCTTTTACTTGTACTACCATCTTGGTCAGCTTCCGGCCCGGTCAAGACCGTGCTCAGGATTGGCCCGCGCAGGCTGGCAGGACTGAATGAGCGATACCGGGCCCACATCTTCAAGCACTTCCGCCGCCAATCCCGCCGCAGGCAGCGGATACCGGGTGCTCGCCCGCAAATACCGACCTAAGGATTTCTCGGACCTGATGGTCGGCCAGGAGCCGATGGTCCGCACGCTGACCAACGCGTTCGAGACCGGCCGCATCGCCCAGGCCTATATGCTGACCGGGGTTCGCGGGGTGGGCAAGACGACGACCGCCCGCATCCTTGCCCGCGCGCTGAACTACAAGACGGCTGATATCGACAAACCGACCATCGACCTTCGCATCCCCGGCGAACATTGCCAGGCGATCATGGAAGGCCGGCATGTCGACGTGATCGAGATGGACGCCGCCTCCCATACGGGCATCGACGATATCCGCGAGATCATCGAGCAGGTGCGCTACCGTCCGGTCTCGGCGCGTTACAAAGTCTATATCATCGACGAAGTGCACATGCTCTCGACACAGGCCTTTAACGGCCTGTTGAAAACGCTCGAAGAGCCGCCGGAGCACGTGAAGTTCATCTTCGCGACGACTGAAATCCGCAAGGTTCCGATCACCGTCCTGTCGCGCTGCCAGCGGTTCGACCTGCGCCGCATCAGCGCCGCGGACCTGGTTCACCTGTTCACCTCGATCCTGGAAAAGGAAGGCATTCCGGCCGAGCCGGAAGCGCTCGCCATGGTCGCACGTGCGGCCGAAGGTTCGGCGCGCGACGGGCTGTCGCTGCTCGACCAGGCGATCGCCCATGGCGGCGGCACCGTGGTGGCCGAAACCGTGCGCGGCATGCTGGGGCTTGCCGACCGCGCCCGCATCGTCGACCTTTTCGAACATATCGTGCGCGGCGACGTGACGGCGGCGCTTTCCGAATTCACGGCGCAATACGAGGCCGGCGCCAATCCGGTCGTCGTCTTGACCGACCTTGCGGACTTCACTCATCTGACCACCCGTTTCAAATATATCCCGGACGCCGCCAACGATCCTTCGATCAGCGAAGTGGAGCGCGTGCGCGGCCGGGAATTTGCGGACGGCGTCGCGGTGAGCACGCTGTCGCGCATCTGGCAGATGCTCCTGAAGGGCATTCCGGAAGCGGAAAATTCCTCGCGCCCGGCGGGTGCCGCCGAAATGGTGCTGATCCGGCTGACGCATGCGGCCCATCTGCCCTCGCCGGAAGACGCCGCGCGCCGGCTTGGCGATTTTTCCAATGGCGACGGCCAGCGTGCGCCGGCTCCGAACGGCAATGGCGGCGGGCGTCCCGTTTCGCCG
>NZ_JALBGV010000064.1 GCF_023006505.1 Neorhizobium sp. SHOUNA12A | reverse complement strand
GCCGCCGTCGGCGGGGTCGCCGGCGCAGCTGTCGGTACCGTCATCGACCCGCCGCCGCAACGTGTCGTCACCTATGTCGAACAGGCCCCTGCCCCGGCATCGCCGGTCGTCGTCAAGGAAAAGATCGTCGTCGGCAAGCCGCTTCCTTCAAGCGTCGTGCTGACCCCGGTTCCCGACAGCCCGAAATATGCCTACGCGGTGGTGAACAAACAGCGCATCATCGTCGACCCGCGGACCCGCACGGTCGTGCAGGTCGTCCGGTAAATACGACCCTTCTGCCGAAACAAGATCGGGGAGAGGCGGGATCCCGTCTCTCCCCGATCTGCGTTCAAAGAGTAAATGGTTGGGAAGACTGCCGGCTCACTGCGTCGTGTCGTCGTCGCCGATGCCATCGACATCGGAAAGACGCACGAATTCGACGCCCCGGCCCTTCAGGGCCAGGAGAGCGCGGGCGACGCCCTCGCCGGCCGCATGGGTCGGCTGGTTGATATGCGCGAGGACGACATCGCCGTCCTTGGCGGCAGCGATGCGTTTTTCGGTGACGCCGGCGCCGAGCAGCGAGCCGCCGTCGCCATTCAGCGAATAACCGGCGACCCGGTATCCCATGTCGCGGATCTGGCGGATCGCCGAAGGATCGTATTTAGCCGTTGAGCCCCGAAACCAGCGCGGTGCGGCAATGCCCGCCGCCAGCATCGCATCGGCGCCACCTGCCACTTCCTGGCGAACGGCTTCCGGTGATCCGGCCGCGGCGATGCCGTAGATCAGGACCGGAGCATCGACCGCCGGCACATGGTTCTGGCCGTGGTTCTCCAGTTCAAACAGATCGAGGTTGTTTAGAAAGACCGCGACCGCCTGCGGGTTCTTTTTCAGCCAGCGGGCGGTGACGAAAATAGTCGCGGGAATGCGCTCCCGGACAAGCGTCGAAAGGATGCGTTCGTCGGCCTGCCCCATGCAGGCATCGAAGGTCAGCGCCACCCGAGGGCGGCTGACATTGCCGGAACGGCTGACATGCAGATGCGGCTCGACCAGTTTGGGCGTGCCGGCGGCATGCTGCGTGACAGGCGGGCTTGAGGGATGCTTTGCAGGCAAATTCTGGGCGCCCGCCGTCAGAGGCAGCAGCAGGAAGATGGTGGAAAGCAAAGCGCGTCGCATCATGGATACCGATGTTGAGAAGGTCCCTCTTTATCGGCAAACGCTTAAAAACGCCATGCGACGGAATATCCGGACGCAAAAAAGGCCGGACGATGCCGGCCTTTCTTCGCTAAAATGCATCTGCGTCAGCAGTCCGTAGCCTGACCGTTGGTGTTGGTGCCGGCCTGGCCCGAAGGAACCGATGCGGTGCCCGTCGTGTCAGGCGTGGTGGCCGAGCCCCTGGTCTGCAGGTTCGGAGCGCAGTTGGTCCGCGTGTCCTTTGTGCCTGCAGCATTGCCCATGGCGCCGCCTGTGGTGCTGTTGGTGGCGTTCGGGTCGATCTTCTTTTGGCCGTCGCTGCTATCGCTGGCCGACGTCCCGGTGGAGCTTGCATTTCCCTTGCCGCTGGTCTGGGCAAGAGCGCCACCGGCCGCGAGGCCGAGAGAAAGGATCGAGACGGTAATCAGCTTGAAAGTCATGGGAATTTCCTCCGTTGAAATACCGGCAGAACCGGCGGATTCGATTTGCCCGCGTAGTTCAAACCCCAGACAACCGAGGATGTTCCATAAAAACTGTTCCGATCCGGAACCCTAGAATCGTGCCGAGGCCAACCTGCTCTGCAGCGACTTGAGATCTTCGGCCTTGCGCAAGGCGAGGCCTTTCTCCCAGGTAATCGCGGTCTCGACGATAAAATCCAGATCGTCGTGGCGCGGCTTCCAGTCGAGCAACCGGCGCGCCAGCGTCGAATTGGCGACCACGCTTGCCGCGTCGCCCGGCCGGCGGGGTCCATAGCGGATTTCGAACTTGCGGCCACCGACGCGCATCACCGCGTCCAGGACCTCCAGGACTGAATAACCGCGGCCGTAACCACAATTGGCAATCAACGGTTCGCCGCCACGGCGCAGGTAGCTCAACGCTTTCAGATGCGCGTTCACGAGGTCGGTGACATGGATGTAGTCGCGGATGCCGGTGCCGTCAGCCGTCGAATAATCTGTCCCGTAGACATCGACGCCACGGCGCTTGCCGAGCTCGGCCTCGCAGGCGATCTTGATCAGATGGGTGGCGCCTTCGGTCGACAGGCCGGTGCGGCCGAGCGGATCGGCGCCGGCGACATTGAAATAACGCAGCGCCACGAAACGGAAATCATAGGCCGCGGCGGCATCGCGCAGCATCATTTCCGACATCAGTTTCGACTGGCCATAGGGGTTCTTCGGGTGCAGGTCGGCGCTTTCGAAGACGGGCGTGTCGTCCTTCTGGTCGCCATAAACCGCTGCAGTCGACGAGAAGACAAAATGGCGAATGCCTGCTTCGATCGCGGCCGCAGCGAGCAACCGGGTATTGCCGGTATTGTTCTCGTAATAATCCAAAGGATGGGCGACCGATTGCGGCACGACGATCGAGCCGGCGAAATGCAGGATCGCGTCGATGTCGTTTTCGGCAAAGACCTGCGAAAGAATGGCGCGATCACCGACGTCGCCCAGATAAAACCGCGCCTCGGCCGGCACAGCCCAGCGAAAACCGGTCGAAAGCCTGTCGAGGACGACGACTTCCTCGCCCGCATCGAGCAAGGCCCAGGCCATGTGGCTGCCGATGTAACCCGCGCCGCCTGTCACCAGAACTGCCATGTCTATACTTCCCTGCTTTCTTATCGTTGGCAGGACGAAAACACGGGCAGTCTTCAACAATGCTTACCCGACACGGGTTGCGCCGGGTTTATCTCGGGTCAAGGCAAACAGGCACTTGAGCAAATCGCTCGAATTTTAGCGTTTGCGTGCCGGATCGGGTCAGAGCCGCTTGATGTAATCGGAGAGGCGGCCGGCGGCCTCTTCGATCTGTTTCGGATCGCGCAGGAAACAGGCGCGCAGGAAAAGCTCGCCGCCCTTGCCGAAAGCCGAGCCGGGCGCCAGCGCCACGCCGATCTTGTCGACGATATCGAGCGCCGCGCTGCGGCTGTCGGTAATGCCGTCCACCTTGACGAAAGCGTAAAGCGCGCCGTCGGGTTTAAGCGTTTCGACCCGATTGGTGGCAATCAGCGCGTCGCAGAGGATGTCGCGCGCTTCGGTCGCCCGGGCGATATTCGCATTCACGAAGTCGTCGCCCTGGTTGAGCGCCACGACCGCGCCGCGCTGCAGGAACTGCGCCACGCCGGAATTCGAATACTGCACCAGGTTTTCGATAACCTGACCCATTTCCGGCGGCGCAACGATCCAGCCGACCCGCCAGCCGGTCATCGACCAGTTCTTGGAGAAGGAATTGGCGAAGATGATCCGGTCGCCTTCCTCCATGATGTCGAGGAAGGACGGAGCCCTTGCGGCGCCACCATAATAATAACGGGCATAGATCTCGTCGGCGACGATCCAGATGCCGTGCTTGCGGGCGAGCGCCAGGATGTTCTTCAGGTCTTCGAGCGTCGCCGTCCAGCCGGTCGGGTTGGCCGGGGTGTTGATGAACAGGCCTTTGGTCTTCGGTGTGATCTTCGCCTCCAGCTTGGCGAGATCGAGCGACCAGCGGCCGCCGACGAAATCGAGCGGCAGGCCGACGGAATGGGCGCCGGAAATCTCGATCGCCGAGATGATGTTCGGCCAGGTCGGCGACAGATAGATCATCTCGTCGCCCGGCGAGGTCACGGCCTGCACCGCCAGCATGATCGCATGCATGCCGGAGCCGGTCACATAAAAATGCTCGACCGGCAGCGAGACGGAGAAATGCCGTGTGTAATAATCCGACAGCGCCTGGCGCAGCTCGGGAATGCCGCGCTGCCAGGTATAGAAGGTCTCGCCGCCGAGCAGCGCCTCGGTTGCGGCGCGGTTGATGAAATCCGGGCTCGGCAGATCCCCTTCACCGGCCCAGAGCGGGATCAATCCCTCTCGCCCGCGGGCGTAATTCAGGACCTCGACAATGCCGCTTTCGGGCGCCGCGACGGCGCGGGGGCTGAGACTGGAGATGATCGACATGGAATTCCCTCGGGGCTGTTTCCCACTTCTTTAGCGCAGGAAAGCCTCGGAATCCCATGATAATCCGTGACGCAGGGATCGATTCCGCTGATGAATTCGACGGGCGTGATCAAAAGATCACTTTGCCTTCAGCAGGTCGCGGATTTCGGTCAGCAGCTGGATATCTGCCGGTGGCGGAGCCGGCGTCTCGTCGGCCGACTTCTTCTCGTCGGCCAGGCGCATCTTGTTCACGGCCTTCACCATCAGGAAGATGATGAACGCCAGGATCACGAAATTGATGAGAACGGTGATGAAGTTGCCATAGGCAAAGACCGCACCCTGTTCTCGGGCAGCGGCGAGTGACGACGCTGTGACCGCGCTCGAGAGCGGCAGAAAGTAATTCGAGAAATCGAAGCCGCCACCGGTGATCGCGCCGACGATTGGCATCACGATGTCATCGACCAACGATTTTACGATGCCCGTGAAAGCCGCGCCGATGATGATACCGACCGCAAGATCGACGACATTGCCCTTGGCAATAAAAGAACGGAATTCGCTGATCATTGACATCGCCAATATCCCCCATGGCTTTTCAGTTTCGGTAAAACGCAACATAGCGCTTTCTGCGGATGTGAAAAGACGGCGCCCGCCGCAGGCTTAAATACGATCGTCTATTGGACTTTTTGCCGAGAGGCCCCCTGATTTCCAAGCGCATGCTTTTCCCCTAATGTTTGAGCCATGAAGCTCTTTGCGGAGGAGCAATGCTTCCTGGCTGGGTCATTTTCGTTTCGGCTTTCGCCTATATCCTGCTGCTGTTTGCGGTGGCGAGTTACGGCGACCGGCGAAGCCGTGTCTTCGGCGTGCCGAAGAACGGCCGGCCGATCGTCTATGCGCTGAGCCTTGCGATCTACTGCACCTCCTGGACCTATTTTGGCGGCGTCGGGCTCGCCTCGCAGAAGGGGCTGGAGTTCACCGGCATCTATATCGGCCCGATCCTCGCCTTCACACTCGGGATGCCGATCATCCGGCGGATCGTCGAGCTTGCCAAGGCCGAGAAGCTGACATCGGTCGCCGATTTCATCGCCGCCCGCTACGGCAAGAATTCCACCGTCGCGATGATCGTCGCGATCATCGCCCTGGTCGGTGCCGTGCCCTATATCGCGCTGCAGCTGAAAGCGGTGTCGAGCTCGGTCGCCGCCATGGTCAATCCGTCGGACTACGGCATCGGCAGCGGCAACCTCTATTTCATCGACCTGGCGCTGATCGTCACGCTGATGATGGCCTGTTTCGCCGTCATCTTCGGCACCCGCCACACGGATGCGACGGAACACCAGGACGGGCTGATCCTGGCCGTCGCCATGGAATCGGTGGTCAAGCTGTTCGCCTTTGCGACGGTCGGCTTTTCGGTGTTCTTCATCCTGTTTGACGGCCCGTCCGACCTGCTTGCCAAGGCATCGGAAAACATGCTGGTCGGTTCGGCGCTCGCCTATGAGACGCCGATCAGCCGCTGGCTGATTCTGATCGCGCTGTCGGCGTTTGCGATCATCATGCTGCCGCGGCAGTTCCATGTGACCGTGGTCGAGAACCGCACGACGAAGGAGCGCAAGGTGGCGAGCGCGCTTCTGCCGCTCTACCTGATCGCCATCAACATTTTCGTGCTGCCGGTGGCCATGGCCGGGCTGATCACCTTCGGCGGCACCGGCGACGCCGACCTTTACGTGCTGACGTTGCCGCTCGCCGGCGAGCTGAAGGTCGTTTCGCTGATCGCCTTCATCGGCGGCTTTTCCGCCGCCACCGCCATGGTCATCATGGAATCCGTGGCGCTTTCGATCATGGTGTCGAACGACATCATCATCCCGATCTTCCTCAGACAACGGCTGATGGCGGCACGCTCCGGCCAGCGCTCCGATTTTACCCGCACGCTGCTGAACATCCGCCGGGTTGCGATCTTCGGCGTTCTGATCCTCGGTTATGCCTATTACCGCATGGCCGACAGCCAGTCCGGCCTTGCCTCCATCGGACTTCTGGCGTTCGCGGCGATCGCGCAGGTGGCTCCCGCCCTCCTCGGCGGCCTCGTCTGGCGCCGTGCCAATGCCCGCGGCGCAATCCTCGGCATGTCCTTCGGTTTCCTTGCCTGGGCCTATCTGCTGTTCGTGCCAAGCCTTGGCGGCCCTGACAATTCCCATGTGGCGACGGCCGTCCTCAATTTCCTGTTCCCCGGCACCGGCATCTTCTCCGGGCCGCAGACGGACCCGTTGGTCAACGCGACGATCTTCAGCCTGACGCTCAACATTCTCGCCTTCGTGCTGGGATCGCTGTCGCGCAATCCGCGTCCGGTCGAGCGCATCCAGGCCGGCATCTTCGTCAAAAGGCATCTACGCTCGCAATTTGCCACGCGCGGCTTGAAGACCCGCGTCGGTGTCGGCGATCTGAAGACCGCAATCGCCCGGTATCTCGGCGAAGAGCGGATGCGGCGGTCCTTCTCCAATTACGAAAAGACCGCCGGCCGCAAGTTCAGCGACGACCAGCCCGCCGACATGGCGATGATCCATTTCTCCGAGCAGCTGCTCGGCAGCGCGATCGGCTCGTCCTCCGCCCGGCTGGTGCTGTCGCTGATCCTGCAGAAGGCCGAGGACACCAATTCCGACACCGCCTGGCTGCTCGACCAGGCAAGCGAGGCGCTGCAATATAACCAGGACATGCTGCAGACGGCGCTTTCGCAGATGGATCAGGGCATTGCCGTGTTCGACAGTTCCGAACGCCTGACCATCTGGAACCGGCGCTTCCGCAATCTGCTGGATCTGCCGGAACAGGTCGGCCAGGTCGGCTTTCCGCTGGCCGACATGGTCGCCATCCTTTCGGAGCGGGGCGATCTCGCGGCAGTCGAGCAGGCGGAGGTGATCCGTAAGTTCCAGACGCTCGACGCCCCCTTCTCGCTGGTGCTGAACGGCGGCGAGCGGATCATCGAGGTTCGCTCCAACGCCATGCCCGACAAGGGCATCGTCGCGACCTTTACCGACATTTCCGATCGTGTCGCCGCAGACCAGGCGCTGAAGCAGGCAAACGAGACGCTCGAACAGCGGGTCGGCGAACGCACCGCCGAGCTCACCCGCGTCAATAAGGAGCTTGCCGAGGCCCAGGCATCCGCCGACGAGGCCAATATCGGCAAGACCCGGTTCTTCGCGGCCGCCGGCCACGACATCCTGCAGCCGCTCAACGCCGCCCGGCTTTATTCCTCGGCGCTGGTCGAGCGGCTCGGCGCCTCCGACAACAACGGTTCGCTGGTGCGCAATATCGATTCCGCGCTGGAATCCGTCGAGGCGATCCTCGGCGCCGTGCTCGACATATCGAGGCTCGATACCGGAGCCATGAAGCCGCGCTTCACCTCGGTGCCGCTCGAAGACCTCTTGAAACGCATCGAGACCGACTATGCGCCGATGGCCCGCGAGAAGGACCTGGAATTCGTGGTCATGCCGACATCGCTGAAGGTGCGTTCGGATGCCAACCTGCTGCGCCGGCTGGTGCAGAACCTCGTCTCCAACGCCATCAAATACACGATCGACGGCAAGGTGCTGATCGGCGCGCGCCGGCGGGGCGACCAGGTGGTGATCGAGGTGCTCGATTCCGGTATCGGCATCCCACCCTCGAAATTCCGCACCGTGTTCAAGGAATTCGCCCGGCTGGACGAGGGTGCGAAGACCGCGGCCGGCCTCGGTCTCGGCCTGTCGATCGTCGACCGCATCTCGCGGGTGCTCAACCATCCGGTCCAGCTCGCCTCAACGCCCGGGCGAGGCACCGCCTTCCGGGTCCAGGTGCCGATGGACCTGACCGCATCGCAGGCAGTCCAGGCCGCTGACCAATTGGAGCGCCGCAAGCGCTCGCAGCCGCTGAACGGGCTCCGGGTGCTCTGCATCGACAACGAACCGCGGATCCTCGAGGGCATGGCGCTGCTGATCACCGGCTGGGGCTGCACCGTCGGCCAGGCGGACTCGCTCGCCGCTCTCGACGACATCGTCGACCGCCACGAACCGCCGCCGGAAATCATCATCGCCGATTACCATCTCGACGACGGCAACGGCATCGAGGCTGTCCTGAAACTGCGCGCCGGATACCAGGCCGATATCCCCGCGCTGATCATCACCGCCGATCGCACGCCCGAAGTCCGCGCCGAGGCGGAGCGTCACGACATCGGCGTGCAGCACAAGCCGGTAAAGCCGGCGGCCATGCGAGCGTACCTCACGCAGGTTGCAGGCCTCAAACGCGTCGCTGCTGAATAGTGTGAACCTCACCCAACCCGGCGTTCATCGCGGAGTCATCACGGACAGTTTACGGTAGATAAGGTCTAAACGCTCAAATAGGGCTGGAACTGTCCCGCTTTTTGCCGCGTTTAGCCGCGTACATCCTGGCCCGCAGAGGCCTTACGGACCGAAAGGCGAAAGCCCCATCGGCACCGGCAAAGACGGAGACCGCGACCGATGAAACGCTTTGATATTATTGATGGTATGCGAGGATATTTCCTCGTTTTCATGGTTCTCAACCATCTGATCTTTGCTGGCGGCTATCTTCTGGTGAAGATCAACCACAATCAGCTCGCCTTCGTTGAAGACGCCCAGGGCTTCGTTTTCCTGTCCGGCCTGCTGATCGGCATGGTCTATGCCAAGAAGATGCTGAAGAACGGTTATGCGGCCGGCCGCACGGCCATCTACAACCGCGCATTCGAGCTTTATCGTTATGCGATGGGCATCGTGCTGGTTGTGCTGGTCGCGCAGATGCTTTTGCCGGGCGCCTATTCGATCTGGTTCAACTGGCTGGGTTACACGACCTTCGACGACCCGCTGCGCCTCGCTGCGATCGCGACCTTCCTCTACCAGCCGACCTTCATGGATATCCTGCCCCAGTATATCGTCTACATGCTCTTCGCGCCGATGCTGGTGAAGCTCGTGCTGGAGGACAAGTGGCATTATGTGGTGGCCGGTTCGGTGATCCTGTGGATGACGGCCCAGCTCGGCCTGCAGCAGATCGCCACGACGCCGCTCAACGATCTGGTCATGGGTGCGGACGACCAGGGCATCCGCGTGTCGTTCAACCTGCTCGGCTGGCAGGTCGTGTTCTATTCGGGCCTCGTGCTCGGCGCGCTGACCTCGGCCGGCAAGATCAAGTGGAGCAACATCCTGTCGCCAGACAATACGTTCATCCCGAAGGTGGCGCTGCTGATGGTTCTCTTCTTCCTGCCGCTGCGTCTGATCACCGCGCATGAGCTGATGCCGCCGCACATGATCGGCAAGTTCGCCTCGATGGAAATCCGCGCCGATTTCGGTCCGGTCTATCTTCTGAACTTTGCGGCCGTCGCCATGCTCGTTACCTGGCTGATCGTCGCCGGCCCGAAGCACAGGGACGAATGGGTGCGCCGCATTGCCGGTGCGGTCACCTGGGTGTTCTCGATCAAGTACCTGCAGCTGCTGGGCCGCCACTCGCTTTATGTCTATGTGTGGCACGTCGCGATCGTCTATTTCGTCTATTATTTCGACGGACGGACGCCGGAGCTCAACGAGTTCACCAAGACCGCGATTGCGCTGGTCTCGATCGCGCTGCTGTCGCTGCCAGCCCTGTGGCGCGAACGCGACAAGCTGTTCGGCACAGCGGAACCGGCTCCGGTCAAGGTGCAGCAGCCGGCAAAACCCGGCGCACCGCAGCAGATGATCATTCGGTAAGGCGCTATAAAATAAGGGCGGTGGCACAGGCCACTGCCCTTGGACTGCAGGCACCTCGCAACATACTCGACGTCGTCCTCGGGCTTGACCCGAGGAGCCATGGGCTGGCGGTGCGGATGCTGGATCCTCGGGTCAAGCCCCGCGCTCAACCGACGGGTTCGGAGGCGTGCAGCATACGCCAATGCCATTCACCGCAACGCCAGCTTAAGACGCCAGACATTCGGAAGGGGAAACCGGTTTCGCCCTCTAAACTGCCGACAAACGCTTTGCCGTTGGAAAAAAACAGCCAGTGTCGCCCTCCACACGAGTTTCCAGTAAGTCCCAAGCCCATCGAACCGTAAAATCCTTGCCCATATTCGTGATGAAATGCTGCCGGACGCCCGAGGCATCGACGAAGATGTCCGCTGCTTCCGACCCACAGCCTACGGCATCGTGCTCGAATTCGTCAGCCAGGCCGACATCTTTGATGAAGCGTCGGATGCTCAATCGTTCCACAGCCGATTTGAGCATGGTTAGTTTGTGGTCATGTCCTTTTCGTGCTCCACGCATGCTCGCCAATCCATGAATTGTTTCTTGTCTCATTGACGATAGTGGAGCGTCTGCCAGCCAGTCCGGAAGCCAAACGGAAACGATTCTGAAATCTTCAGCGTTGAAGCAGCCGGATCGCGTGTGCAGTCGCGTTCCTGACTGTCCAGCGTTCGACGGGTCTATCCCCGGTCGGTTGGCTATCTGACAGTGCGGAAAGAAGGTCGGCGGTCTTGCTGCGGATGACGCGTTCGAACCGCTCGGCTTCCTCCTGCGGACGATCGTTGGTACGCTTTGCATAGTGGGCAAGCAGGGCAGCGTTCGTTAAGTCGCCGTTCAACGCAAGATAGAAGGCGGCGAGTTCGATATGTGTCCGGATCAAAGCAACGTCGCCGAGACGTTGATCCATATCGAAGAGATCAAGGAGGTCTTCTCGATTTTTGGCAATCTCCCCGCCGATCAGGCGATAGGCAACCAGAAGTGTGCCGACGAGCACAAGGTCGTTGAGGTCGTCGGCTTCGCGTGCCGTCGCAACGGCTTCAGCCGAGAGGCGAATTGCGGCCCGCACGTCGTCATGCTCGAACGCGATCTCCGCTCGCGTGACATGGGCTCGGACAAAGCCTGACTGATAGCCGATGGAAGCGGCGATTTCGGCCGCTTCATCGATCAAAGGCTCCGCCTCGCGGGGTAGGCCCTTCCAGATCAGCATCGTTCCCCAATAGCGCAGGGTTGCCGAGAGCGCTCGTGTGGGGCCGAGTGGCCGTAAGGCGGCCTCGCCAGCGGTGATAAGGGGCCAAGCCTCGTCCCAGCGTCCCTCATATCCATAGCCGACGGCCTCCATTGCCAATGCGCGCCCCTGCCACAACGACGCGCCGGCCTCCATGAACAGTCTGGCTGCCTCGCCGGAGAGCTCCTTGTCCCAATGACGGACCCAGCTTGAACGCATGGCGCCCCACAGGTTCAGCTTGCCAAGTAGGAAGGGTGGCGTTTCGCCGGTCGCTGCCCTCATTGCCCTGTCGATCCATTCGCGGCGCTCCGTCAGCAGCGACATCTCATCGAACAAGGGAGCCGATGCCGTTGCGAGCGCGATGGCCAGATCCGTTTCGCCGGATTGTTCGAACACCCATGCGAGCGCGGCCCGCAGATTGTCGAGGCCGGGCGCGTAGCGATTTCGCCACGTGATGGTTGCCTCAGTCTCGATCCCGATTTCCGCTTCAGTGAAAATATCGATCATGCGCCTGACGAGACGCAGCCGCGCGGCGTGAGAATGCTGCGCGTCCAGACGCTCGGCAGCGTATTGGCGGGTCGTCTCCAAGAATCCGTAGCGGGTTCGTCCCGAAGGATCGCGAATGGAAATCACAAGCGATTTGTCGAACAGCGAAAGTAGCACCTCGTCCGCGGAGCGATGATCGCCGCCGCGGCAAACGGCAGCGATATCCTCGATCGAGGCGTGACCGGCAAAGACGGCAAGTTCGGCAAAGACGGCCTGCTCATCAGCGGCCAGCATATCGTAGCTCCAGTCGATCATGGAGCGAAGCGTGCGCTGACGCTGTGCCGAACGGCGTGGGCCGCTTGTCAGCAAATCGAAACGCCGGTCGAGGCTCGCGGCTAGGTCCTGAAGGCTCATCGCGGCCAAACGAGCCGCCGCGAGAACCAGAGCGAGAGCAATGCCGTCGAGCCGTCGGCAAATATCCACCGCTGCCGGCACATCCTCCTGTTCGAGGACGAAGCCATCCAGCGCCAGCGCCGCCCGCTCTGCGAGGAGCGCAACCGCGGGATAGGTCAGGGCTTCCGGGGCCGTGCATGTCGGCTCCGGGGGATAACGAAGGGTGCCGAGGCGAAAGAGCTGCTCGTCTTGAAGCCTTAACGGCTCGCGGCTGGTGGCAAGGACGCCAACGCCAGGGGCGGCGGCAAGGATGGAGCCGACGACATCGCCCGTCGCTTCGACCAGATGCTCGCAATTGTCAACGAGGATCAGCATCGATTTGTCGGCAAGGAAGTCCAGAACCGCCGTGAGATGATCGCCGGTCGTTTCCAGCCGCAGGGCCGAACGAAGGGTGCTGGGGATCAACGCGGCGGACTGTATCGGCCCAAGTTCGACAATCCAGACACCATCCGGATAGCTTTCGGTAATCAGCCCAGCTGCCGCAATTGCAGCCGAGGTCTTTCCGACACCGCCGGCCCCGATCACCGTTACAAGCCGTTTGCGGGCAAGAAGATCGCCAATGCGCCGCACGTCTTCGGCGCGACCGATGAGCGGCCTTGCCGAAGCCAGGTTGCCGGGTCGCCGCGGATGTGCGGCGACGTGAGGCAATGCACGAAAGGTCAGACGTTCGTCGGTCGCGTCGGCTTCCCATCCCGACAGCATATAGCCGCGACCGGAAATCGTGCGGATGGTGTCGCGCAGGGCTGGCCCAAGAGCGTTACGGATATCGGAGATGCATTTTGTCAAGGAATCGTCGGTTACCGCAATGCCGCTCCAGTTTTCCGCCACTAGCTCGTCTTTCCCGATGACGTGATCGGGCTTTCCGGCGAGGTAAAGCAACAGTCCGAGGGAGCGCCTGCGCAAGGTGACGTGCCTGCCCGACGAGTCGCGCAGTTCACGCCTCTTCAAGTCGATTAACCAGCTCCCGCCCTGCACACTCCCCTCCAGCACGCGCATCGGCCAACCTCGCTCCGCGCTTATCGACCATTATTCTTCCTGAATCCTGGCTTGCTTCAACCCGCTGAAGCAGAGGTCCAGCATCCACTTGTGCCGAAACCGGCTTTTGCCGGCCTTGCTAGCGTGCAACAGCCGAAGCGACCGCCGGCGCAACATCATTGACTGCTCGGAGCTATCCAGAAGCTCGCTCCTTTCCAGATCGATTGATATAACCGCCCGTTTTCCCAACGAAGCCCCAAGAGGAGCGAGATCATACTCATCGCCTCTGCGCAAGCTTGGGAATTCAGGAAAATTTCAAGTTCCTTTCCGGACGCCTGCCGCCGGTCCCTCTTATTGTTGAAGTCATTCGACAAATAGGGAGCTCCGACATGGCAGGCTTTTTCGAAACGGAACAGCATCTGGCGCTGCATACTGCGGCCAGCAACGACCCTCTCGTTTACGCTTCGTCGCATGCATTGACATGTGGCGCGAGCGACGATCGAGAAAAGAGCGCGCCACGGTGGTTATCGGCCCGGATCGGCGCGATCCTATCGGCTCTTTTCGGATTGCGTAATTCGCTCGCCGAGCTTTCCGACGCACAGCTTAGGGACGCCGGCATTCCGCCGGAACGCGCCGGACGCATGCGCGCGGCGGATGTGTATGCGGCGACTATCGCCAATCTGACCGCAATGCGGTGATCGGCATCCATTCCACCAATCAACCCGACGCCATTTTGGGAGGCATCGATGATCCGTGTCGATAGGGATACGCTTGCTCGCGTTCGCGGCGCTTCCCCGTTGCATGTCGCGGACAGCGAGGGCTTCCTTTTCGAAGACGTCCTAATCCTGAACCGTTCGATACCGTTCCATCTATTCCGCAGCCGGCACGTCGTAGCTGTATTCATCAGGCAACGGAATCTTGGCGAGAGGATGTCCTCATGAGCGCAACCGCATTCCTCGTATTTTGCGCTACGTATTTTGCATTCTCGGCCGCTCCTGGACCGAGCAAGATGACGGTGATGTCAACAGCCATGTGGCTCGGCCCGGCATGCGGCCTTGTCTTCGGTGTGGACGTGGTTACAGCTTCGTTCGCGTGTCTGCTCGTCACCGTGGCTGGTTTCGCGACGATCTCCATGAGGCTCGGCGAACTGATCTGGCTGATTCAGTTCCTGGGGGCCGCTTATCTCATCTATCGAGGTATCGTAACGTGGCGCACTGAGCCCGCTGTTTCGCCATATGCCGTAGCAGGCGATATGCCACGGCTCTTCCTCTCTGGTGTGCTCCTGAGCGCCAGCAACCCGATCACACCGATCTTCTATACCGCCGCGTTGCCCGGCTTCATGCCGATGGTCGGCCAAGCAAGCATGCTGGAAAAAATCGTCACGATGGCCGGAGGCGTCGGTATCATTGAGGTAATCGTCATCGGCGGCTATGTCGCCGTCGGCAACAAGACGAGGAACGTGCTCACCACTTCCAACCGGCTGAAAATCCTGAACCGCGCGACGGGCGGTCTCCTGACAGCATCAGGCGTGCTGATTGTCGTGCGATGGGGCTTGGCGTGATGTGGCGCGAACGCGACAAGCTGTTCCGCACAGCGGAACCGGCTCCGGTCAAGGTGCAACAGCCGGCAAAGCCTGGCGCACCGCAGCAGATGGTCATTCGGTAAACTAGGCCGTGGCCTCGTTATGGCGGAGAGTATGAAAAGGAAAGCTCAGTCCCACACAAAACCCAAATTAAACCGTCAGGTTAGGGACGAACGACCACTTCTCGGCCATGAACTCAAGCGTTTCGTCGCGAAAATAATAGAGAAAATGTCGAGAGTTAGCTGCATCGGCCCGGATTGTCTCCCAAGGTACGGCATCGCGGATCGTGTCGGGGCCAATTAACTCATAGAATTTGCCCCAGCGCGGAGCGATGCCACTGTAGCGACCATGGCCATCCGCCTTATACCATTCATGATCGTTGGTGCTATCCCAGCGCCACCGGGTGCAACCAATGAAGCTTAGCGTGCCCCATGTCTCATCGCGCTTCGGATCGGCCTTCGAAAATGGGTTCAAACTCCCGAAAATACCCGATTGCTTTTTGTCTTGCACAAGCCTGTAGGAGCGAAAACAGACGTTAACCGAGGAGTCCGTAACCGACACCTGAGGCTCTGGCGCATTTGGCTCGTCCACCCATCCTTGACCGAGCTGTTGTTCTACAAACTTGAGCATTCACCACGAATAGTCGAATTGCGTGACGATTTCTACCTAACGCAATCATCAAGCTCTTATGGCTCACGGCCTAACTTTCGGGGCAGCGGCTCACGTCACCGCCCCGACCTGCCACGGCACGAATTCGTTGTCGCCGTAGTCATAGATTTCGCTCAGCGTCTTTTTGCCCGAGGCCACCGCGATCACGTCCTCGAAAATCCGCAGTCCCGCCTGTTCGATCGTCTCCTCGCCGGTGACGATGCCGCCGCAGTTCAGGTCCATGTCTTCCTTCATGTGCTCGTACATTTCGGAATTGGTGGCGATCTTGATGCAGGGCGACGGCTTGAAGCCCGAAACCGATCCGCGGCCGGTGGTGAAACAGATGACATTGCAGCCGCCCGCCACCTGCCCCGTCACGGCGACGGGATCGTAGCCGGGCGTATCCATGAACACGAAACCCGGCTCCGTAACCGTCTCCGCAAATTCGTAGACCGCCTTCAACGGCATCGAACCGCCCTTGGCGACGGCGCCAAGCGATTTTTCGAGGATGGTGGTCAGGCCACCGAGTTTGTTGCCGTGTGACGGGTTGTTGTTCAGCTCGTCGCCGTTGCGGGCGGTATAGTCCCGCCACCAGTCGATCCGCTGCAGAAGTTTCTCTGCCACGTCCGGCGTCACCGCGCGGCGGGTGAGCAGATGCTCGGCCCCGTAGATCTCCGGCGTTTCCGACAGCACCGTGGTGCCGCCGTTGCGGACGATCAGGTCTGAGGCGTACCCCAGCGCCGGATTGGCGGAAATCCCGGAATAACCGTCCGAGCCGCCGCATTCGAGCGCCAGCTTCAGTTTCGACAGAGGCTGCGGCGTGCGCGTCGCGGAATTCACGCCGGGCAGCATTTCCTTGATGATCGCAATTGCCGCATCGATGGTCTTGCGGGTGCCGCCATGCTGCTGGATGTTCATCGTCCGCAGCCGTTCGCCCTCTTCCATGCGGTAATGTTCGAGGATCGGGGCAATCTGGTTGGTTTCGCAGCCGAGGCCGATCATCAGGATGCCGCCAAAATTCGGATGCCGCGCATATCCCTGGATGGTGCGGATCAGCAGCCGGTAACCTTCCGACTTGTTGTTGAGCGCACAGCCGCCGCCATGGGTCAGCGCCACGACGCCGTCGATATTGTCGAAACCGTCCAGTCCGCCCAAGCGGTTGAAATAGTCGGCGATGTAACGCGATACGGTGGCCGAACAGTTCACCGACGAGATGACGCCGATATAGTTGCGGGTGCCGGCGCCGCCGAGGCCCCGGTCGTAGCCCATGAAGGTGCGCCGCTCGGCTTCCGGCAGCATGCCCTTCTCTTCGATATCGACGCTGAACTGGTGTTCGTGCTCGGAGGGCAGCATGGCGAGATTATGCAGGTGCACATGGCTGCCGGGGGCGATGTCCTGCGTTGCGACGCCGATCACCTGGCCGTATTTTTTCACCTCGCCGCCGTTCGGTATCGCCCTGATCGCCACCTTGTGGCCACGGCCGATCAGCTCGCGGGCCGCAAGATCGCCGAAACCGGTCGGGGCGCCGGCTTGCATCGACCGCCGCGCGACGCCGACATCGTCGATCGGGTTCAAGATGATGATGGGTGAAGCCGCAAAGTCCATTTTTTGTTTCCTCCCGAAACAGCCACAGGATTATCACCGCGTCTCGTGATTCATCCAGCGCTGTTTCGATTCCTCCAGATGTGCATGCATCATCGCTTGGGCGAGAAGCGGGTTGCGCGCCTCCAGCGCCGCATAGATCGCCTCGTGCTCGCTCAACGCAAGCCCCCAAGTTTCCGGCGATTCGAATCTGGCCCGGATCTGAGCCGACATCGGGCTGTGGCGCTCGTCGAACAGGTCTCCGACGATATGCGCCAGCACCGAATTGCCCGACTGGCTGGCGATGGTCAGGTGGAAAAGCCGGTCAAGGTCGAGTGCCTTGCGCCCCTCGGCGATCTCGGTGCGCATCTGGTCGAGCGTCTGCCGCAGCGATCGCAATGTCTCCGGCGTGATCCGCGCCGAGGTCAGCAGAATGACCGCGCCTTCGACGGCAGCTCTTGCCTGCATCAGTTCGAGCGGACTTTCGCCCATCGAGCCGCTTTGCCATGGCCGACGGTCCGGCTCGGCCGTCACGTAGATACCCGACCCCATTCGGATTTCGACGCTTCCGTCGATTTCGAGCGCAATCAGCGCTTCACGCAAGGACGGGCGCGAAACACCAAGCTGCTGGGCAAGCTCCCGCTCGGCCGGCAGGCGTGCGCCGGCCGGAAACTGGCCGCCCTGGATCAGCACTCGGATCTGGTCGGCAATCTGCTGATACAGCCGCCGCGGTTCTGCCGTCTTGATGGGTCCGTTCATGAATTTCATCGTCCTGACAATGTGGCCTTACCATATCAGGAGGTATGCGGAGAGCAACAATGAAATTTCTGTCGTTGATTTTTAATGACTTTAATCGCTTTTGCCTCTTGTTCTTTTTGCCGTCACGGGTCTGTGGCTGGGTTTTGAAAAATTGGCTTGACCACTTCCGTGCTCGGGTTTACCCATTATCAACGCCGGAGGGAGGAGCCGCCGGCGAATGGGCCTGAACGGCCCGAGGAGGCAAATTTGGAAAACCGTTCGGCCGAGCTTGGGCAGACTATGCATGGCGCCGCCATGTCGCCGGGCCGTGCCGCATTGGCTTCAACGACCCAGCCTCTGCTCCGCCTCGATAATATCAGCAAGGACTTTCCGGGTGTCAAAGCGCTTGCCAACGTCCATTTCGACCTCCGCCGCGGTGAAGTTCATGCCGTCTGCGGCGAAAACGGCGCCGGCAAATCGACGCTGATGAAGATCGTCAGCGGCGTCTACCAGCCGAGTTCAGGCACGATCACCTACAAGGGCGAGGAACGGCATTTCTCCTCGACGCGGGAATCCGAAGCCGCCGGCATCGCCATCATCCACCAGGAACTCAACCTGGTGCCGCACCTGACGGTGGCGGAAAACATCTATCTTGCCCGCGAGCCGCGCCGCGGTTTCCTCGGAGGAAGCTTTCTCGTCGACCGCAAGAAGCTGCGGGCCGATGCCAAGCGCTGCCTCGACCGGCTCGGGGTCGACATCAATCCGGATCGTCCGGTGCGGGGCCTGTCCGTCGCCCAGTGCCAGATGGTCGAGATCGCCAAGGCGCTGTCTCTGGACGCCGAAGTGCTGATCATGGACGAACCGACCTCCTCGCTGACCGAGCAGGAGACGAGGCTGTTGTTCAAGGTCATTCGCGACCTGAAGGCATCGGGCGTCGGCATCGTCTATATCTCGCACAGGCTCGACGAAATGTCCGAGATCGTCGACCGCGTCACGGTGCTGCGCGACGGCCGCTACATCTCCACCGACGATTTTGCCGCCACCAGCATCGATGCGATCGTCTCGAAAATGGTCGGCCGGTCGCTGGAGGAGAAGTTTCCGGAGCGGACGTCGGTTCCGAGCGACGAGGTCATCTTCTCGGCGCAAGGCCTTTCGCGCGCCGGCGTCTTCCGCGACATTTCCTTCACGCTGCGCCGCGGCGAAATCCTCGGCTTTGCCGGGCTGATGGGCGCCGGACGCACGGAAGTGGCGCGCGCCGTCTTCGGCGCCGATCCGCTCGATACCGGCACGGTCACCCTGCATGGCCATACGCTCACCATCGCCTCGCCGCGTGATGCGATCGCTGCCGGCATCGCCTATCTGTCCGAGGACCGCAAGGCGCAGGGGCTGGCGGTCAAGATGCCGGTCGATGCCAACATGACGCTCGCCAACATGGAAGCGGTCTCGAACCGTTTCGGGCTGATCGACTTTGCCAAACATGCGCGGGCGACGAAAGAATATATCGATCTCCTGAACATCCGGACGCCCTCGATCAAGCAGCCGGTGCGGCTGCTTTCGGGCGGCAACCAGCAGAAGATCATCATCGGCAAGTGGCTGTTCCGGAAGTCGAGAATACTGTTCTTCGACGAACCGACCCGGGGTATCGACGTGGGCGCCAAGCTGGCGATCTACCGGATCATGGACGAGCTTGCGGCAAACGGCATCGGCGTCGTGCTGATCAGTTCCGAGCTTCCGGAAATTCTCGGCATGACCGACCGCGTCGCCGTCTTCCACCAGGGCCGCATCACCGGCGTGCTGGAGACTGCGAAAACCGACCAGGAAGAGATCATGCGATACGCCTCCGGCTACGCTCGGTCGGCAGGATGAGGGCATAACATGGCTGAAATTATCGAAGTTGCGAAACAGAAGAGCGGCACGTTCAGCGACCGCCAGAAGGATAT
Source organism: Neorhizobium sp. SHOUNA12A (assembly GCF_023006505.1). Taxonomy (GTDB): domain Bacteria; phylum Pseudomonadota; class Alphaproteobacteria; order Rhizobiales; family Rhizobiaceae; genus Neorhizobium. The sequence continues at coordinate 15,418 of NZ_JALBGV010000064.1, read as the reverse complement.
CATCCAGAAATTCGCCGCGCTCGGCAGCCTGTTCGTGCTGATTGGCGTCTTTTCGGCGACCAGCAGCGCCTTCTTCACCATCGACAACGGCATGACGGTGGCGCTGCAGGTGACCTCGATCGCCTTTCTCGGCATCGGCGCCACCTGCGTCATCATCACCGGCGGCATCGACCTGTCGGTCGGCTCGGTGCTGGCGCTTTCCGGAGTGGTCGCGGCGCTGGTGGTCAAGGATCTCGGAACGCCCGTCTGGCTCGGCATGATCTGCGGCATTCTCACCGGCTCGGCCTGTGGTTTGATCAACGCCATTCTCGTCACCAAGATGAAGCTGCCGCCGTTCATCGCCACGCTCGGCATGATGATGATCGCCCGCGGCGTGGCGCTGCAGATCACCGGGGCGCGGGCCGTCTCGGGGCTTGGCGAATCCTTCGGCGAGCTCGGCAACGGCTCGCTCTTCCGGGTCGTCAACATCGGCGCCGACGGTTTTCCGACCATCGTTTTTCCCGGCATCCCCTATCCGGTCATCCTGATGATCGCGATCGCGATCGCCGTCTCCTACATGCTCAACCGCTCGGTGCTTGGCCGGCATATCTATGCGGTCGGCTCGAACGCCGATGCGGCGCGGCTTTCCGGCGTCAACGTCACCCGCATCGTCAGCTTCACCTATGTTCTGTCCGGCACGCTCGCCGGCCTGACCGGCTGCGTGCTGATGTCGCGCCTCGTCACCGCCCAGCCGAACGAGGGCGTGATGTACGAGCTCGACGCGATCGCCAGCGCCGTCATCGGCGGCACCTCGCTGATCGGCGGCGTCGGCACCATTTCCGGAACCGCGATCGGCGCCTTCGTGATCGGCATCCTTCGCAACGGCCTCAACATGAACGGCGTCTCCGCCTTCACGCAGCAGATCATCATCGGCCTCGTCATCCTGGTCACCGTCTGGATCGACCAGCTGCGCAACCGCCGCTGAGATAAGGGCACGCGGACCTTTACCCGCGAGACGTCAAGGGAGTGAGGAGCTCTCTAAAAAACCGGCCGATTCAGGCCAACGAAAAGAGGAGGAAGACATGAAAAAGCTTGCTGCTGCACTGCTGACATCCGTGATCGCACTGACCGCGTTCTCGGCTCAGGCTGGCGAAATCGCCGTTATCGTGAAAACCGTCAATTCCACCTTCTGGCAGAATGTCCAGAAGGGCGCCGATGCCGCCATGAAGGCCGGCGGGGGCAGCAACACCATGACTTTCCAGGGACCGGCTGCGGAATCCGCGATCGCCGACCAGGTCAACATGGTCGAGAACGCCGTCAACCGCAAGGTTTCCGGCATCGTGCTGGCGCCGTCCGATCCAGACGCACTGGTTCCGGCCGTCAAGAAGGCCTGGGAAGCCCGCATCCCGGTCGTCATCGTCGACTCGCTGCTCGCCAAGGGATCCGAGCAGTATTACCAATCGTTCCTCGCCACCGACAACAAGAAGGCCGGCGAGCTTGCCGCCAAGGCGCTGATCGACAAGGTCGGCAAGGAAGGCAAGATCGCCGTGATGTCCTACGTCGCGGGCGCCGGTTCGGAAATCGGCCGCGTCGGCGGATTTACCGACTACATCAAGGCGAACTCGAAGCTGACCATCGTCGGACCGTTCTACTCGCAGTCCCAGATGGCGACCGCGCTCAACCAGACCACCGACGTGCTTGCCGCCAATTCCGACCTCAAGGGCATCTTCGGCGCCAACGAGCCGACGGCGATCGGCATGGGCCGCGCGCTGAAACAGTCCGGCAAGGCCGGCAAGGTGGTCGCGATCGGGTTTGACGGAAACCAGGACCTGCAAGAGTTCGTCAAAGACGGCACGCTTACCGCCATCGCGGTGCAGGGTTCGTTCCAGATGGGCGAACTCGGCGTCAAGACCGTGCTCCAGTCGATCAACAAGGAGAAGGTCGAAAAGTTCGTCGATACCGGTGTCGTCGTCGTCACCAAGGACAATATCGACAAGCCGGAAGCCAAGAACGTACTCTACTAACCTTACCCCCAGCGGGCGCGCATCGCGAATGATGCGCGTCCGTGATCCTATTCCCAAAGGATTTCGGACGATCTCATGAATGTCACTGAGCGCCGCAAGCTGCCCCACGCCTCCGTCGAACTGACCCAGATGGGGCTCGGTTGTGCTCAGATGGGCAGTCTCTACCACAAGACCTCTTACGAAGAAGCGGCAGGCACCTTTGGAGCCGCCTGGGAGGCGGGCATCCGCTATTACGATACGGCGCCCTTCTACGGGTACACGCGCTCGGAACGGCGGCTGGGCACCATGCTGACGGACCTGCCTCGCGACGACTTCGTGCTCAGCACCAAGGTCGGCCGGCTCATGCAGCCGGACGAGACGGTCGGCTCGCAGGAAGATGGGTATGTCGAGCCGCTGCCCTTCCGGCCGGTCTTCGACTACAGCTATGACGGCATCATGTGGTCCTTCGAGGCAAGCCAGCAGCGGCTCGGCATCCTCAAGCCCGATATTCTCTACATCCATGATATCGGCAGCATGACCCATGGCGACCGGCATCAGCACTACTGGTACCAGCTGACCGCCGGCGGCGGATTTCGCGCGCTGAAGAAGCTGCGCGAGGAAGGGCTTACCAAGGCGGTCGGTCTCGGCGTCAACGAATGGGAGATCATCCGCGACGCGATGCAGGTCTTCGATATCGACGTCGCCATGCTCGCCGGCCGTTATACGCTGCTCGAACAGCAGAGCCTCTCGTTCATGGACGACTGCGCCAGCCAAGGAGTCGGCATCGTGGTGGCCGGGCCGTTTAATTCCGGCCTGCTCGCCGGCAATCGCAAATTCAATTATACTGACGCTCCTGCCGATATTCTCGCCCGCGTCGACGTGTTGCGCGCGGCCTGCGAGGAAGAGGGTGTCAGCCTGCAGGCGGCAGCATTGCAATTCCCCCTCGCCCATCCGGCCGTGGTGACCGTTGTCTCCGGCGCACGCACCGCCGAACAGATCAAGTCGAATGTCGACTGGTTCGGAGAAGAAATTCCGGCCTCCTTCTGGTCACGCCTGAAAGCCCGCGGACTGATCGCCGATGGCGCACCGCTGCCCGGTCAGGGGGGCTAAACCATGCGGATCGACGCGCATCAGCATTTCTGGCGAATTGCCGACCGGGTGGGCCAATGGCCGCCGCCCGAACTGCAGGCGATCCGTCGGGATTTCATGCCCGACGATATGCGCCCGCTTCTCGATGCCGCCGGGATCGACGGCACGGTGCTGGTGCAGACCATGGAGAGCGAGGTGGACACCGCCTTCATGCTCGATCTCGCCGACAGCACCCCTTTCATCCTCGGCGTGGTCGGCTGGACCGATATGAAGGCGCCCGGCGCGCCGGCAGCCATTGCCCGGCTGGCCCGGCATCCGAAGCTCAAAGGGCTGCGGCCGATGCTGCAGGATATCGCCGACGACCACTGGATCGGCAACCCTGCGCTCGATGCAGCCGTGGCAGCCATGCTCGAACACCATCTGGTCTTCGATGCACTTGTGCTGCCGCGCCATCTCGAACCGCTGCTTGCCTTCGCCCGGCGACACCCCGATCTGCCGATCGTCATCGACCACGGTGCCAAACCGCCGATTTCGGAGGGCCGTTTCATCGACTGGTATGCGCGCATGAAAGTGCTCGCCGAACTGCCGAACGTTCATTGCAAGCTTTCCGGCCTGCTGACGGAGGCCGGCGACCAGAAACCCCAGGCGGTGCGGCCTTATGCCGAAACCATATTCGACCTGTTCGGCCCCGAGCGGGTCATCTGGGGCAGCGATTGGCCGGTGCTGAGGCTTGCCGGAGATTACCAAGCCTGGCTGGATCAATGCCTCGATATCGTGCCCGCCGACGCTCATGGCGAGGTCTTCGGCGGCAGTGCCCAGCGTTTCTATCGGCTCGGAGCGTAAAATTATGTTGACGATCATCTGCGATGCACCGGGAAAACTCAGCGCCATCGACCGTCCCAAGCCTCTTCGCGGTGAAGGCGAAGTGCTGGTGAAACTGCGGCGCATCGGCGTCTGCGGTACCGACCTGCATATCTTCACCGGCAATCAGCCCTATCTCTCCTATCCGCGTGTCATGGGCCACGAGCTCGCCGGCACGGTCGAGGAAGCACCGGCCGGCAGTGCGCTTGAGGTCGGCGATGCCGTCTCGATCATGCCCTATATCTCCTGCGGCCATTGCCATGCCTGCCTCAAGGGCCGGACCAATTGCTGCCGCAACCTCGGCGTCCTCGGCGTGCATCGCGACGGCGGCATGACCGAATATCTGAGCCTGCCGGAAGAATTCGTGCTGAAGGCTGACGGCCTGTCGCTCGATCAGGCGGCGATGGTGGAGTTCCTGGCGATCGGCGCCCATGCGGTTGCCCGCGCCAGGATCGAGCCGGGACAGAGCGTTCTGGTCACCGGCGCCGGTCCGATCGGGCTGGCGGTCGCAATCTTCGCGACGCTCGAGGGCGCAGCGGTGACGCTTCTCGACAGCCGTGCGGACAGGCTGGATTTCGCCCGCGACCGGCTTGGGCTCACATCCACGGTTCAACTCGGTCCGGACGACCACGCGCAGCTTTCGGCGCTGACCGGTGGCGATTTCTTCGACGCCGTCTTCGATGCGACGGGCAATCCGAAAGCCATCGAACGCGGCTTCGGTTTCGTCGCCCATGGCGGCACCTACGTGCTCGTCTCGATCGTTTCGAGCGACATCACCTTCTCCGATCCGGAATTCCACAAGCGCGAGACGACGCTGCTCGGCAGCCGCAATGCGACGGCCGTGGATTTCGAGCGGGTGATGCAGGCCATGCGCGAGGGCAAGATCCCCTCGGCCCTGATCACCCATAGAATGATGCTGTCGGAAGTACCGGAACGTTTTCCGGGACTGACCGATCCGGCGGCCGGCGTCGTCAAGGCGCTGGTGGAAGTCTAGAGGAGGCGATGATGCAGCGAATGGGCATGGTGATCGGCATCGAGCCGCAGATGATCGCGGAATACAAGCGCCTGCACGCCGACGTCTGGCCGGAAGTGCTCGCCCTCATCAGCCGTGCCAACATCAGGAACTACACGATCTTCCTGCGCGAGCCGGAAAACCTGCTGTTCGGAACCTGGGAATATCATGGCAGCGATTTCGAAGCCGACATGGCGAAAATAGCCGCCGACCCTAAGAATCAGGAATGGTGGTCGCTGACCATCCCTTGCCAAAAGCCGCTCGATAGCCGCAAGCAAGGTGAGTGGTGGGCGATGATGGAAGAGGTCTTTCATCTGGATTGAGGATTTCCTCAATCAGACTGACGGCCGGCCGGATAATTCGAGGATAAGACATGACGATCAGACTTGATGGAAAAACCGCATTCGTGACCGCCGCAGGCCAGGGCATCGGCCGGGCAGCGGCGCTCGCCTTTGCAGAAGCCGGCGCGACGGTCCATGCGACCGATATCAACGAAAGCCTGCTGGCCGCGCTGCCGAAACTCGACAATCTGAAGACGGCAAGGCTCGACGTGCTCGACAACGCGGCGATCGTCGCCTGTGTCGAGCGCATCGGCACGGTCGACATCCTCTTCAACTGTGCCGGCTTCGTCCATGGGGGTTCGATCCTCGATATGAAGGACAGCGATTTCGACTTCGCCCTCGACCTCAACGTCAGGGCGATGATCCGCACCATCCGGGCCGTGCTGCCCGGCATGCTGGCGAAGAAGGATGGCGCGATCATCAACATGTCGTCCGTCGCTTCCAGCATCAAGGGCGTGCCGAACCGCTTCGCCTATGGCGTCACCAAGGCGGCCGTGATCGGGCTCACCAAATCCGTCGCCGCCGATTATGTGACCGACGGCATCCGCTGCAACGCCATCTGCCCCGGCACCGTCGAAAGCCCTTCGCTGCAGGACCGCATGCGGGCCCAGGGCAATTACGACGATGCTCGCGCCGCCTTCATCGCCCGCCAGCCGATGGGCCGGCTCGGCACCCCGGAAGAAATCGCCGAGCTCGCCCTCTATCTCGCCGGCGCTACCTATACGTCAGGCCAGGCTTACGCTATCGACGGCGGCTGGACCATCTGAGGCAATACGAGAGAACCATGACCCGCATCACCGATCTCCGCGTCTTCGATCTTCGTTTCCCCACATCGCAGAGCCTCGACGGCTCCGACGCGATGAACCCGGACCCGGATTATTCGGCAGCCTATGTCATCCTCGATACCGATAGCGGAGATCTTGCCGGCCACGGCCTGACCTTCACGATCGGGCGGGGCAACGACATCTGCTGCATGGCGATCAAGGCGATGCGGCACCTGGTGGTCGGACAGGAACTCGAAACCTTCGCCAAGGCGCCCGGAAAATTCTGGCGGCATCTGACCAGCGACAGCCAGCTGCGCTGGATCGGGCCTGACAAGGGCGCCATCCACCTCGCCACCGGCGCGGTCGTCAACGCCTTCTGGGATCTGCTCGCCAAGCAGAAGGGCAAGCCGGTCTGGCAGCTGGTTGCGGAGATGTCGGCGGAAGAGATCGCCGATATCGTCGATTATCGCTACCTGACCGACGTGCTGTCGCGCGAGGATGCGCTGTCGATCCTCAAACGCGCCGAAGCGGGCAAGGCTGAGCGCATCGAGGTGCTGAAGCGCGAGGGTTATGCCTGCTACACGACCTCGGCCGGCTGGCTCGGTTATCCGGAAGAGAAGCTGCGCCGGCTGTGCCATGAAGCCGTCGATGCAGGTTTCAACCATGTGAAGATGAAGGTCGGCCGCGATCTTGAAGACGATATCAGGCGCCTGACCATCGCCCGCGAAGTGATCGGTCCCGACCGTTACCTGATGATCGATGCCAACCAGGTCTGGGAAGTCGGCCAGGCGATCGAGTGGGTCAACAAACTCGCCTTTGCAAAGCCCTTCTTCATCGAGGAGCCGACAAGCCCCGACGACATTGCCGGCCACCGAAAAATCCGGGAGGCGATCGGTCCCGTAAAGGTCGCGACCGGCGAAATGTGCCAGAACCGCATCATGTTCAAGCAATTCATCGCCGAAGGCGCGATCGACATCGTTCAGATCGATTCATGCCGCATGGGCGGCCTGAACGAGGTGCTGGCGGTGCTGCTGGTCGCCGCGAAATACGGTCTTCCCGTCTGGCCGCATGCCGGCGGCGTCGGTCTCTGCGAATATGTGCAGCATCTGTCGATGATCGACTACATCGCCGTATCGGGCACCAAGGAAGGCCGGGTGATCGAATATGTCGACCACCTGCACGAGCACTTCGTCGAGCCCTGCATCATCGAAAACGCCGCCTATATGCCGCCGGTGCGGCCCGGCTTCTCGATCGAGATGAAACCGCAATCGATCGCCGACTACACGTTTCGAGGCTAGAGTTTCTCAAGCTCCGCATTCACCCGCGCACGCCATGCGCTATTCTCCGTGAGGGCCTGGGGGAACAGGCCCGCAATTGCGAAGAACGGTGCCGACGGATCGTCCGCCGTCATCCCTGCGGCGGCGGCCTTCAGCTCACTCGCGCGCGGATCGTTGATCTCCGCGGTCTTGCGAACATAGGCGATCCAGAGAGCCACAACGTAAGCTGCAGACGACGCATCTCCACCATTCGCCAAGGCTTCCACTGCCCCTGCGAAGATGCGCTGCGGCAGTTTCTGGGTGCCGTCCATGGCGATCTGCTGCGTCTTGTGGGCGATCGTCGGGTTCTCGAAGCGCTCGATCAGTTGGTCCATATAGCCGTCGAGATCGATGCCCGGCACCGGATCGAGGGTCTTCACCGCCTCCGCCATGTGGCGGCGCACCAGTGCCCGGTATTCCGGCACGGCCATGACGTCGCGGACGAAGGTGAGGTCCTTCAGCTGGCCGAGATAGGCGACCAGCGAATGGGAGCCGTTGAGCAGCCGCAGCTTCATCTTTTCATAAGGCTCGACGTCGTCGACGAAAAGCGCGCCGCCGGCTTCCCATTTCGGCCGGCCGGCGAGAAAATGGTCTTCGACCACCCATTGCATGAAGGGTTCGGTGCTGAGCGCCAGCCTGTCCTCGGCGCCAATCAGCTCTTCCGCAAGGGCACGGGTCACGTCGGTCGCGGCCGGCACGATGCGGTCGACCATGCTGGACGGAAAGGCGCCATGGCCGGCGATCCAGCTGGCGAGCGCCGGATCGCAGGCACCCGCCATCTCTATCACCAGTTTGCGGACGATGCGCCCATTGGTCGGCAGGTTGTCGCAGCAAAGCACGGTGAAGGGCGGCAAGCCGGCGGCGTGGCGGCGCGAAAAACCTTCGACCAGGTAACCGATCACGCCGGTCGGCGATGTCGGATCGGCAAGATCGGCCTTGACGGACGGATGGTTGCGGTCGAGCCCGCCCGAGACCGGATCGATGCCATAAGCCTTTTCGGTGACGGTGATGGTGACGATCCGGATGGCCGGATCGGCCAGCAGCGCCAGGATTTCCGCCTGGTCCTCGGTGCCGGAAAGGCCCTTGGTGACCGAGCCGACGACCTGAGCACGGTCTCCCGCAGCGCTGCTGGCGACGACCGAATATAGCCCGTCCTGTGCCGCCAGATCCCGAACGATATCGACCGAACGTAAGCTGACGCCGACAATCCCCCAGTCACCGAACTCGGCGGCCAATGCGGCGTCGGTATAGACCGCCTGATGGGCCCGGTGGAACGCGCCGAGGCCGATATGCAGGATGCCGGGCTTCAGAAGGGCTCTGTCGTAACCGGGTGCTGCGACATCTGCGGGAAGTTCGGTGGAGGCGGAAAGGCGTGGCATTCTGATCATGATGCCCGACAGGTTCGCGGGCATCCTCCCTTTATTGACGCGAGCAGTGATAGCCTCCTCCAGGCGCGCGGGTCAACGGCAGATCCGGACTTTGCCGGCCGGAAACCAGAGGTTTCCGGCGCTGAATGCAGGTCCGCCGCCCGCGCCCGCGGCGCTTTCAAAACATGCAAAATCTGATAATGACTAACGACCGGTCGCGGGGGCGCCGGCATATTCGCACATTGACCGGGAACCGGTCGTATCTTGGGCCCGGGACATGTGACAGGGGGACATCTATGCGTCTGCTGGCAGTTCTTTCGATGGCGTTCGGCTTGGCTCTGGCGGGGTGCTCGCAGGTAGCGGAAAAAGCGGAAAATGCCGCCAACCGCTCCTTCACGAGCTATGCGATGGGCCGTCCCTATGCGGAAGTGGCGAATGTCAACCAGTCGACCCTGGCCCGGCTTTCCGGCTCCGACGCGACGTTCGGGCCGATGATCGGCGCGACGCCGCTGAAGAACGGGATGACGGTCTACCGGCATATCGCGCCTGCCGCGCGCACCGAGTCCGGTTCGAGCTTCGGTGGGCTGGTCGGCCGCTCGACCGTGTCGCAGAACAACCGGCTTTCCTATTTCCTGGTCGGCGCCGACGGCATCGTCAAGGACTGGGCGACCGGCTCGGTACAGGGCAATGTCAGCGACTGCGTGCAATATATCGGCGGCATCATCAACCGCTGCTCCGACATGCGCCAGGTTGAGGCCTCGCTTGCGCTCTACGACATGCGCGTGACGACCAGGGGCGGACAGCCGATCTCGGCCTGGGGAGAGCCGGCAGCCGCCGCGCCTCCGGCTGTGCCCGCAGCGCGCTGAGCAATCCGGCTTTCGCAGATAACGCCCCTTGGCGGCGGTTTTTCCGATATTATCTCCGGTCATGGCATCCGCTTTTTTTCACGCCAGGAGACCGACCATGCCCGCCCCGCATCCTTCGAAGACGCATATCGGCAATCATAAGCTCCATCCCGAAACGCAGATGCTGAACTACGGCTACGACCCGGAGCTTTCCGAAGGTGCGGTAAAGCCGCCGGTCTTCCTCACCTCCACCTTCGTGTTCAAGTCCGCCGAAGAGGGCCGCGACTTCTTCGACTTCGTCTCCGGCCGCCGCGAGCCGCCGGCGGGCACCGGGGCGGGGCTGGTCTATTCGCGCTTCAACCATCCCAACAGCGAGATCGTCGAGGACCGGCTGGCGGTCTATGAGCAGGCGGAGAGCTGCGTCCTGTTTTCCTCCGGCATGTCGGCGATCGCCACGACGCTGATGGCGTTCGTCAGGCCGGGCGACAGCGTGCTGCATTCGCAACCGCTTTATGGCGGCACCGAAACCCTGCTTTCGAAAACCTTCCTCAACATGGGCGTCGCGGCGGTCGGGTTCGCGGACGGGGTCAACGAGCAGTCGGTGACGGCGGCGGCCGAGGAGGCGATGGGCAAGGGCCGCGTTTCGGTGATCCTGATCGAGACGCCGGCGAACCCGACCAACAGCCTGGTGGACGTGGCGATGATCCGCCGGGTGGCCGAGGCGATCGGCAAAAAACAGGGGCACCGCCCGGTGATCGCCTGCGACAACACGCTGCTCGGCCCGGTCTTCCAGCGGCCGATCGAGCATGGGGCGGATATCTCGCTCTATTCGCTGACCAAATATGTCGGCGGCCATTCGGACCTGATCGCCGGCGCCGCTCTCGGCTCCAAGGCGGTGATGAAGCAGGTCAAGGCGCTGCGCGGGGCGATCGGCACGCAGCTCGATCCGCATTCCTGCTGGATGCTCGGCCGCAGCCTGGAAACGCTGTCGATCCGCATGGAAAAGGCCAATACCAACGCGCTGGCGGTCGCCGACTTTCTGCGCGGGCACCCGAATGTCGAGAACATCCACTATCTGCCTTATCACGACCCGGCATCGCCGGTCGGACAAGTGTTTGCGGCGCAGTGCACAGGCGGCGGCTCGACCTTCTCCTTCGACATCAGGGGCGGCCAGCCGGCCTCGTTCCGGTTTTTGAACGCGCTGCAGATCTTCAAGCTGGCGGTGAGCCTCGGGGGCACGGAATCGCTTGCCAGCCACCCGGCGACCATGACCCATTCCGGCGTGCCCGCCGAGGTGCGCCAGAGGATCGGCGTGCTCGATTCGACCATCCGCCTGTCGATCGGCATCGAGCACCCCGACGACCTGATCGCCGACCTGACGATCGCGCTCGACAAGGCGTGACCGGCGGACGGTCGCGCCTGGAACCGGCCGGCATCGGGGCGATCATTCGTCTGCGCCGCCGAGCCGCTTCATGCCCGACAGCACCTCCCGCTGACGCGCACCGCCAAGGCTGATACAGGGCGGAAAAGCGCCGTGGCAACCTGGCTTTGCGCGATGCGCTTCCGCAAGGAAACCTCTGCAGGCCTGGCCCGGCGGCAGGAAGAAAGGTCGCAGGCTTTCAGAAGCCTAGATAGGTCGTGAAATGCTGGATGAACTCGCGGGATTTCCGGCGTTTCGGCAACCCGTTGACTTGTTTCAGGTCAACCCGGGCAGGTAGGGTTCTTTATCCTCTTCCTCGAAGAGACGTCCGCACCTCCAGGGGGTCAATTTCTCATTTCGCCCGACACGAATATTCACGCCCTTTGTCAGCAGCTCACCCCGGATGCAGGCTCCCGCAAATCTGCATCAGATCAGAAAGAATGGTTCTGAGCTCCGGCCACGGCGCTTCCTCCAGGCCCGAGCCGGGGTCCTCTGTCTCCAGCACACAGTGCAGCTTTGCAGCGATGCCGGCGACGGATCGAGATGAGGTGTTCCAAAGCTCCTTTGCCAAGGCGTCCTCGACCTCTGCAATTTCCGCCTCCGCCTTCTTGGCGCTGGAGTAACCGATCCAAGCGTCAACCGTATTCCAGTCGGCACGGCGTGCCGCAAGCTCCGCTCGGGCCGCTCGTCGTGTCTCCGCCTGATCGGGGTTCGGGAGAAGGCGATCGATCTCTTCCGTGGTGTAGGCCCACATGAAACCGTCGCCCTCGGACAAGCCGATTTTCACACGTGGGAAGCTGCCAAGCTGACGAAGCATCTCGGTTTCGAGCTTCTGCTGACGACGGCAAGCCTCACTGCACAATCTGTGGGCTGCCAGCCAGTCTCTCCACAGCGAGACCACCGGATCGACGTGATCGGTCCCATCCCCTCCCCTCGCAGACTTGCCAACCGCTGGCGTCGCCGCTATCGACGCAGCAGCCGCGGCCAGGAACGTTCGGCATGTTGTATCGAGGGTGGCGCTCCTATCGCCGAAACAAGCCATGGAAATACCTCCGGTCATAACAAGATCCGTCAGGATCGCCCGCGGTCCGGAAAGCTCGGTTCGCTGAGGCGCCGCAGTTCCGAACGCAGTTGCCTTCGTGGGCAGCAGGGGAGAGCCGTTCTATGGCGGCACCTGCGACAGAGCGCGTGTGTGTAACGATAGGTGAATCGTGCGAGCGACCACACGCCCTGCCGCTTGGCTCCCTCCCCCGAACCCGCGGCTGTTACAGCGACGCAGACGCCTGGCCGCCGGCCGGCAGGTCACAGGGGAGAGCCATCCGGCAAACAATAGTTTTCGGCGGGTGATTGCAGGCAAAGTTCTGCTATTCTCAGAATCAGCCATGATCCAAGCTCCATACAGCTAGATTTGGTTAGGCTGCAGGGGTGGTACCAACATCCATGCAGCCGCTACTGCGAAACAAGATACAGGCTCGAACGACTATGCGCAATCAAAATCACTATGGCATGGTGATATGAGGGGAATCCAGTGCAAGTTGGCCCGCGTCGCACTTGATTGGGGAGTGCTGGATTTGGCGAACGCAGCGAAAGTTTCAACGCAGACCATCACTCGTCTCGAAAGGGGCGAAGAGTTACGCGCCGCCACACTTCATAAAATCAAAAGCGTTCTGGAAGGCGCTGGAATTGAATTCATTCCGGAGAATGGGGGCGGCGTAGGTGTGCGTTTCGCACGGGCGACCGGGTACGAGAAGTAGCGCCACTGTTCTAGACGCTCTTGGGCCTAAATTTAGACACGCTCGGGGCGGCCAAAAAGCTCACAAGATCCTCAAGCTCAACGGCTTCTGCTGAAACGGGCGAAGGTACTTTTCTGGTCTTCGCTATAAGTTGAGTTTGCGTTGCTGAGTCAGTGCCTACAGGTTGATTAGTGAGTTGGAGAATCAGCCTGTATCCTGATAATTGTCTCACTGAGATCAGCCTATGGTCTGAGAGACAGGGATGAAAAACGATGGTCGAAAAAGAGGGCGTCTGCGCTTCATGAAAGGCTTCGGGCGCTCCAACCGATTGACCGATTCAAGGCACCACCGAAAGGATGGGTGCGAGCGATACGCAACGCTCTTGGGATGACGGGTGGGCAGCTCGGCGCTCGCATTGGTGTGCGTCTTGCTCTCGCGAGGGAGTGATGGGGTCCGATAGCTGCGCAGCGATCGATGCGTCAGGCTAATCAAGTTTGGCCTTGAGCGCTTGGAGGCTTTGCATGTGTTTGGCGGGATTGTCGGATTTCAGTGTCGCCAGATTGTCCAGCTTCCATTGGACCGCAGGGAGATCGACGGCCTCGGCGAGGGGGAATAGCGACCAGTCCGGCTCGGCGTCCTTGAAGCCGAGAAGGAAAGCCTTGTCGTCGGGAGTCAGCGCCGCAGCGATCGCGTCCGTGAGGCGCGCGAGCGTCGCCTCATGATCGTCGTAGCTAAAATCGGTGAAGGCCATGCCGGCGAACTGGCCCGTGAAGGCCTCCCGACGATCCTTGGGTCTGGGTTTGAGCAGTTCGTTGATCGGACGCCCATGGCCGATCAGGGCGGCGAGAAAGCCGAACCTGACCTCGTCGGTGATACCTTCGGCGTCGAGAAGCAGGTACACATCGAACAGGTCGCGAGGATGCTGGCGGTCGAGCGCGGCGCAGATCTTCCCGCCGAACAGTTCGCCGTGGGAAACGACGGGGGCCTCCACGAACATTTCAAACTCGTCCTGCACGCGGGCCGTACAGGACATGAGCCGCGTCGGCATGAGATGACCGCGAAGCGTTGGATTGACTTCGATCTTGATCTGAACGCGGCCACGCTGGCAGTGCAGCTTGGCTTCGAGGCCGCCTGGCTGGACGACGAGCGTGACCCGGGTCTTGGCGACGGTCTTCTCGATGCGGGCCCTGATCCGCTGCAGCGCTTCGGAGATCGCGGCCAAGGCGGCATCTCGTGCGTCGAATGGCAAATAGGTGAGGTCAATGTCGACGGAGAGCCTGGGAAGATCACGCTCGAAGAGATTGATCGCCGTTCCGCCTTTGAGAGCGAACACCTTCTCCTCGGCAACGAGGGGAAGGACATCCAGCAGCAACCGCACTTGGTGTCTGTATGCCTCATTCATGGACGGCCAGTTCCTTGGGCACGATCAGGCGATGTTTGGCGATATAGACGCCGCCCTTCACCATCGCTCGGTCTCCGGTCCCCAAGTCAAGCGCGTTGGTGTGCAGATGAGAGAGAACCGGCAGGGAAGCCTTGTCCGCCATGAAGAGGAAAAGACGTTTGACCTTGATGGAGGCGCAGGCTTCCAGCAGCAACTGCATCAGAGCGGGGCGCAACGTTCGAAGGCCCTCCAGCACCTCAAAGGTCTCCATCAGATCGACCGTCTTCGGTGCCAGGTGCAGACATTCGAGAATGGCGCGCTCGGCTGTCGAGGCTTTCAGCCTGAACCCGCCCATCTCGGTGTCCCGGACGCCGAGATGGGCGGGCAGGAATTGTGTTTGTGTATGCCGAAGATCGACACCCCAATCATGGGTCTTGAACCAGCCGGGCAGAACGCCCCCCGTCTTGGAAAAAAGGAAGACGGTTTCGCGACCCAGCCGCATGTAATGGGCCGCCCCCTCCGATGCGAGTGCGCTCAGGGCGCCGACATGGACCTGCAGATCGAGCTGGGTTTGCAGACTGTAGAGGGCACCTTCCCAGGTCGGGGTCTCGCTGGGCCGCCGGAACACGCCCATTGCCACCGGTTCGAGCCAATGGCTGGAGACGTACTGTTGGGCGTGTTGAGGCGATACGCCCATGCCTTTGAGCCAGGCGCTGGTCGCCACCATTCCGGGGACCCACGCATCCAAAAGCGCCCTTAGTTTTTCACCTCGTGATATAGCCATAATGTATTACTGGCATAAATTGCACTGTTTATCAATCTATGGCGTCGCAGTGTCACCTTAGATCTATCGCCAGCGATACCCCTAAAATATACAGCGATGATAAATTCTGATGCGAACGGTAGGTTCTGATGGACTTCCACGCTTTTCGCCGAGCCGCTGTGATCTTCTGTATGTGGCCAAGCCTTTTGAGGCATTGGATGAACGCCGCGTATGCTAGTAGCGGACTTTCCGACCCCAAAGTGGACCAAGAGGCCTCATTTCCTAGACAAGGTGATAGGTTCTTTTTTGAATCGCCGCTGTGCCGCCTATTCAAGTTTTTCCAGCTTCGCGACCGCCTTTTCGAGCCGCGCGGCGCGGATTTTTGGGGTCGTAGCTTTGAGGAGCGGCAGTACGACCGCATACTGGCCGGTCTTGTCGAGCTTTTCGAAGGCAGCGCTAGCGGCGGCATTTTCAGCGAGCGCCGCCACCAGGTCATCCGGCAGGCCGGCCTCGCGCTGCGGCGCATAGGCGACCACCCAGCGCC
>NZ_JALBGV010000063.1 GCF_023006505.1 Neorhizobium sp. SHOUNA12A | reverse complement strand
ACCCGCTCCGAAGGCGGAAGCCGCTCCGGCTCAAAAGGCGTCCGAACCGGCGCCTGCTGTCGCGACACCGGCTCCGGCTGCTGCCCCGGCATCGTCGTCCGGCGCAAAGACCTTCTCGTCTCCACTCGCCCGTCGCCTCGCAAAGGAAGCCGGCCTCGATCTTTCGGCCGTTTCCGGCTCCGGCCCGCACGGCCGTGTCGTCAAGGCCGATATCGAAAAGGCAGTTGCCTCCGGCGGCGCAAAGGCTGCTCCGGCTGCAGCTCAGCAGACTGCCGGCGCACCGGCTCCGGCCATGGCCAAGGGCCCGGCGGACGATACCGTCCTGAAGCTTTTCCCCGAGGGTTCGTACGAGCTTCTGCCGCATGACGGCATGCGCAAGACGATCGCCTCGCGCCTCACCGAGTCGAGCCAGACGGTTCCCTCCTACTTCGTCTCGATGGATTGCGAGCTCGATGCGCTGATGAAACTGCGTGCCGAGATCAACAAGTCTTCGCCGATGAAGAAGACGGACAAGGGCGAGGTTCCCGCCTTCAAGCTGTCGGTCAACGACTTCATCATCAAGGCGATGGCGCTCGCTCTGCGCGATGTCCCAATGGCCAATGCTTCCTGGACCTCGACGGCCCGCGTGCTGCACAAGCATGCCGACGTCGGCGTGGCCGTATCCATCCCGGACGGGCTGATCACCCCGATCGTCCGCAAGGCCGAAACGAAGACGCTGTCCGTCATCTCCAACGAGGTGAAGGATCTTGCGAGACGCGCCCGCGACAAGAAGCTGAAGCCGGAAGAATACCAGGGCGGCACGACATCCGTGTCCAACCTCGGCATGTTCGGCGTCTCCAATTTCACCTCGATCGTCAACCTGCCGCAGGCCTCGATCGTCTCGATCGGCGCAGGCGTCGAGAAGCCGATCGTGAAGAACGGCGAGATCAAGGTGGGCACGGTGATGACCGCAACCTTCGCCTTCGACCACCGCGTCATCGACGGCGCGCTCGGTGCGGAACTCGCGTCCGCCTTCAAGCGCTACATCGAAAACCCGATGGCGATGCTGGTGTAGTCCGGTATTTCCCTCCCCTTGCGGGGAGGGTGTCCGCAAGGGAGGGGTATCGGAGGTGCGTCCATGAAAACCGTTCTCTGCTATGGTGATTCATTGACCTGGGGTACGGATGTCGCAACCGGCGGCCGCCATGCCTTCGAAGATCGCTGGCCGAGCGTGCTGCAGGCAGCGCTCGGTCCCGCGGTCAATGTGGTGGCTGAGGGTCTTGGCGGCCGTACCACCGCCTATGACGACGGGCTTGCCGATTGCGATCGCAACGGTGCGCGGCTGCTGCCGACCGTCCTTCATAGCCATGGTCCGCTCGAGCTGGTGATCATCATGCTCGGCACCAACGACCTGAAGCCGATCATCCACGGCACGGCCATGGGCGCGCGCCAAGGCGTGAAGAAGCTGGTCAGCCTCGTGCGCTTCCACGACTGGGGCCGGGAATGCGACACGCCGGAAATCCTCATCGTGTCGCCGCCGACGCTCTGCGACACCGCAAACCCAATGACCGGAGCGCTGTTTCGGGGAGGCATCGAGCAGTCTTCGATGCTCGCATCGCTCTATCGGGACCTCGCGGACGAACTAGGCTGCGGTTTCTTCGATGCGGGATCGGTGGCGAAAACGACGCCGATCGACGGCGTGCATCTCGATGCAGAAAATACCCGCGCGATCGGACGCGGCCTTGAGCCGATCGTCCGGATGATGCTGGGTCTCTAGAAGAAGATTTCCCGAGGCGGGCCGCCTGGAGCTGGCTCCCCAATGAGAAGGCAGGAAAGCAATGGCTCAATCCTACGACGTCATCGTTATCGGTTCCGGTCCCGGCGGTTATATCGCCGCCATCCGGGCATCCCAGCTCGGGCTGAAGGTCGCCGTCGTCGAACGCGAGCATCTCGCGGGCATCTGCTCCAACTGGGGCTGCATTCCGACCAAGGCGCTGCTGCGCTCGGCCGACGTGATGCACACCGCGACCCACGCCAAGGACTACGGGCTGACGCTGGAAGGCACGATCAAGCCGGACGTCAAGGCGATCGTCGACCGCTCGCGCGGCATCGCCCACCGCATGAACAACGGCGTCGGCTTCCTGTTCAAGAAGAACAAGGTCGACATCATCTGGGGTGAGGCGAAGCTTTCGAAACCCGGCGAGATCGTCGTCTCCAAGACCACCAAGAAGCCGGTCGAGCCGATCGGTCCGATCCCGAAGAACACGCTCGGCGAGGGCACCTATACCGCCAAGCACATCATCATCGCGACAGGCGCCCGCCCGCGCGCGCTGCCGGGCATCGAGCCGGACGGCAAGCTGATCTGGACCTATTTCGAGGCGATGAAGCCGGAAGAGATGCCGAAGTCGCTGCTGGTCATGGGCTCGGGCGCCATCGGCATCGAATTCGCCAGCTTCTATCGCACCATGGGCGTCGAGGTCACCGTCGTCGAGATCATGAGCCAGGTCATGCCCGTCGAGGACGCGGACATCTCGGCTCTTGCCAAGAAGCAGTTCGAGCGCCAGGGCATGAAGATCCTGCTCGAAGCCAAGGTTGCCAAGGTCGTGAAGGGCGCCAACTCGGTCACCGCGACGATCGAGCTCAAGGACGGCAAGACTCAAGAGATCACTGCCGACCGGATGATCTCGGCCGTCGGCGTCCAGGCCAATATCGAAGGCATCGGCCTTGAGGCCGTCGGCGTGAAGACCGACCGCGGCTTCATCGTCATCGACGGTTACGGCAAGACCAACGTGCCCGGCCTCTATGCGATCGGCGACGTCGCCGGTCCGCCGCTGCTCGCCCACAAGGCCGAGCACGAAGCGGTCATCTGCGTCGAAAAGATCGCCGGCCTGCCGAACGTCCATCCGATGGACAAGTTGAAGATTCCCGGCTGCACCTACTGCAACCCGCAGGTCGCCTCCGTCGGCCTGACCGAAGCCAAGGCCAAGGCCGAAGGCCGCGACATCCGCGTCGGCCGCTTCCCGTTCGTCGCCAACGGCAAGGCGATCGCGCTCGGCGAGGACCAGGGCCTCGTCAAGACCATCTTCGACAAAAAGACCGGCGAACTGATCGGCGCCCACATGGTCGGTGCCGAAGTCACCGAACTGATCCAGGGCTTCGTCGTCGCCATGAACCTGGAGACGACGGAAGAGGAACTGATGCACACCATCTTCCCGCATCCGACCATTTCCGAGACGATGAAGGAAAGCGTGCTCGACGCCTACGGCCGGGCGCTGAATGCCTGACGAGATCGCCCTGCCGGGGATTGTTCCACGGCCGGGCGCCGCCCATATGAGTGTCTCTGGAACGGGAGCGTAGCATGCAGGTAGGTTGGATTGCGGCGATCATCATCGGCGGCCTGGCGGGTTGGCTCGCCGGCAAGCTGATGGACGTCCGTTTCGGCATTTTCATGAACATCGTCATCGGCATTGTCGGCGCGGTGCTGGCCAACGGCATCTTCAACAGGTTCAACATCCATGTTGCAGACGGATGGCTGGGTTACCTGGTTGCAGGTTTCATCGGCTCCTGCATTTTGCTATTTCTTGCCAAACTCGTCAGGCGCTGACGAACCCCGCGATACAGGCGGTTGAAAGCAGGTTCTTATGGTCACCATCCTCGACACGATCGCATCCGGCGATGAAAAGCGCGTCCGTCATCCGGAAAAGGCCCACCGACCGGACCAGGAAGTCATGCGCAAGCCCGAATGGATCCGCGTCCGGGCGCCGGTCTCCAAGGGCTACCAAGAAACCCGCGCGATCGTGAAGGAAAACAAGCTGGTGACGGTCTGCGAGGAAGCGGGCTGCCCCAATATCGGCGAGTGCTGGGACAAGAAGCACGCCACCTTCATGATCATGGGCGAGATCTGCACCCGCGCCTGCGCCTTCTGCAATGTCGCGACCGGCAAGCCGAACGCGCTGGATATGGAAGAGCCCGAAAACGTCGCCAAGGCCGTCAAGCAGATGGGCCTGTCCCACGTGGTCATCACCTCCGTCGACCGCGATGACCTGGCCGACGGCGGCGCCGAGCATTTCGAGAAGGTGATCTGGGCGATCCGTGCTGCGTCGCCGGCAACGACGATCGAGATCCTGACGCCAGACTTCCTGAAGAAGCCCGGTGCGCTGGAGCGTGTCGTCGCCGCCAAGCCGGATGTGTTCAACCACAATATGGAAACCGTGCCGGGCAACTATCTGACGGTGCGCCCCGGAGCCCGTTATTTCCACTCCGTCCGGCTGCTGCAGCGGGTGAAGGAGCTGGATCCGACCATGTTCACCAAGTCGGGCATCATGGTGGGGCTCGGCGAGGAGCGCAACGAAGTGCTGCAGCTGATGGACGACCTGCGCACGGCCGACGTCGATTTCCTGACGATCGGCCAGTATCTGCAGCCGACCCGCAAGCACCACAAGGTAGAAAGCTTCGTCACGCCCGAGGAGTTCAAGTCCTACGAGACGGTGGCCTATGCCAAGGGTTTCCTGATGGTGTCTTCGAGCCCGCTGACCCGGTCTTCGCATCACGCCGGGGATGATTTCGCTCGCCTCAGGGCTGCACGCGAGAGGAAAGTCCTGGCCGCCGCCGAGTAGGGCGGCGAGCCGGTCGTAAGCCTTATTCGGCTGCCTGAACCTTTTCGTGCTTGTCCTGGCCGCGTCGGCGTTCGCGCAGCGTGAAACGATGTCCGCGTGCTTCGCTCTTCGCCATTTCAATAAGATAGACCAGCATGGGAAGCTGGTTCATGTCTGCAAGCTGCTTTGCGGATTCGAGCAGCTTTATCATCTGCGAGAAATCGTCCATGGATGCTTCTTTCGGGTGCGCCCGGTCTGCTATCGGTTGATTATGCCATTGTACGCTGGCTTGCGACTCTGGATCACTACAACCGGATGAATCCTACATTACATCTTATCAATCTGAATGCCATCTGACATCGACAAATGACCGATGGTTGAACCCGTCACTCTGACATCCGTGTCAAAGCTCCGTCACAATCGCATTCGGCGACCTCTATAGCGCCGTCTGCCCGACATTGAAATCCTCCTGTCATCATCGGCGTCTACCGCCAGTCACGATGCAGCGAGCCTGATTCACGGGAGATCATCATGGATATGGAATCTGGCGTGAATGCGATCCGTTACGTGGGAATTGCCGAAGCAGCAGACAAGGTCTCCAATGCCGACAGAATTCTGGTCATCGGCTGTTCCGGCGGTGGCAAATCGACGCTGGCCCAGAAGGTCGCCCGTCGTTTCGAGCTCAACTACATCTCGATCGACCGCGATGTGCTCTGGTTGCCGGGCTGGGTGCAGCGGGACAAGCCCGAACAGCACCGCCTCATCGTCGAGCTGGCCGCCGGCGAACGCTGGATCATGGATGGCACCAATACCTCCACGTTCGACATTCGCGTGCCGCGCAGCGATCTGGTCATCTGGGTGCGCATGCCGCGCTGGCTATGCGTCTGGGGAATTCTCAGCCGCTGGATCATGAACAGGGGAGGCACCCGTCCGGAAATGGCGCCCGGTTGTCCGGAGAAGATCGATCTCGATTTCTTCCGCTTCGTCTGGACCTGGGAGAAGGTCTATGGCCCGCGCGTGGCTGCCGGATTGACGGCACACGCGGCCGGCAAGCCGGTTCTGGTGTTGAAATCCCGTCGCGAAATGCGCGATCTTCTTGATCTTATCGGAGCGGGCGCTTAACTCGGGATCATGCCAAAGTTCGAAATCCGCCGTCCCGTGAAGCACAGCGCCGAAAAGATGTACGCGCTCGTAGCTGATGTCGAAAAATATCCGCAATTCCTGCCGCTCTGCGAAGCGCTCACCGTGCGCTCCTCCAAGGAGCGTGACGGCAAGACGCTGCTCGTGGCCGACATGACCGTCGGCTACAAGGCGATCCGCGAGACCTTCACCACCCAGGTCCTGCTCAATCCGGCCGAGCGGATCATCGATGTGAAATATATCGAGGGACCGTTCAAGTATCTCGACAACCGCTGGAGCTTCGAGCCGGCGGCAGCCGGCTCGCCGAATGCAGGCCCAGAGGGGTGCGTCGTGCATTTCTACATCGATTACGAGTTCAAGAGCATGATCCTCGGCGCCCTGATGGGCTCGATGTTCGACCGCGCCTTCCGCATGTTCGCCGAAGCCTTCGAAAAGCGGGCCGACAAGATCTACGCCTGAGCGGCCACCTCGGCCAGCATTTCCAGCGCGGTTCTGACGGTCGCCAGCCTGACCTCGGTGCGGCCGATATCGCCGTAGCGCATTTCCCGATGCTGGACTTTGCCCGAACGGCTTTTCGCCGCCAGATGCACCAGCCCGACGGGTTTTTCCGCCGATCCGCCGCCGGGTCCCGCTATGCCGGTCACCGCAACCGCCACGGCGGCCTTTGAGCGATACAGCGCACCATGCACCATCTGCAGCGCGGTTTCCTCCGACACCGCGCCATGCGTCGCGAGCGCGGCGTCTGTCACCCCGAGCATGTCCATCTTCGCCTGGTTCGTATAGGTGACGAAACCGCGGTCGACGACGGCGGACGAGCCGGAAATCTCCGTCAGCGCCCCGGCGATCAGCCCGCCCGTGCAGGATTCGGCGGTCGCGACCATTTTTCCGCGCGCGCTGAAATCCATGATGATCCGCCTGGCCTGATCCTCGATATCGGCAGGAAACAGGCTCACGCAGCATCTCCGCGATAGACCACGGTCGCCGTGGCGATCGCGGCGATGCCTTCGCGGCGACCGATGAAGCCGATCTTCTCGTTGGTGGTCGCTTTGACCGAGCAACGGTCGAGCGAAATGCCGAGGATCTCGCAGAGGGTTTCGCGCATCGCCTGGCGGTGTGGGGCGATCTTCGGCGCTTCGGCGATCAGCGAGATATCGGCGTTCATGATCGTGCCGCCACGCTCGCGGACGATCTTTGCCGCATGGTCGAGGAAGATCTTCGACGGCGCACCGCGCCACTGCATGTCGGACGGAGGAAAATGGTCGCCGATATCGCCGGCGCCGCAGGTGGCGAGCAGCGCATCGGTCAGCGCATGCAATGCGACATCTGCATCCGAATGGCCGCTGAGCTTCTGGTCGTGGGGAATGAACACGCCGCAGAGCGTCACGCCGTCGCCGGGTTCCAGCTGGTGCACGTCGTAGCCGTTGCCGGTGCGGACATCGGGGAGGGTGGCCGAGGACAGGCTCTGCGAGAGTTTTTCGTCGGCCATGGCGATATCCCGCTTCACGGTGAGTTTGATATTGTCGACCGATCCTTCGACCAGGGTCACCGGCAGGCCGGCCCATTCGGCGATCGAGGCGTCGTCGGTGAAATCCTCGCGGCGCCGTGCTGCCGCTTTCTCGTGGGCGGTGCGGATTTCGGAGAGAAGAAAACTCTGCGGCGTCTGCGCGGCGTAGAGGCCGGAGCGCGGCACGGTCTCGTGCACCAGCCCGTCGGAACCGCTGCGCTTCAGCGTATCGCTGACGGGAATGGCCGGCAGCACGCCGTCCTGCCCCTCGTCGAGCGCCTGCGCCACCCGCTCGAGCACGCCGTGATCGACGAAGGGACGCGCCGCATCGTGGATCATCACATGGGTGGCATCGGTGCCGGAGAGGGCGCGCAGGCCCTCATAGACCGAGCGCTGCCGGGTTTCGCCGCCGAACGTGGTGATCACCCCTGCCGCCCCCTGGACGTCGGCCGTTGCCGCCGCAAACAACGCCTCGTCGTCCGGGTGGATGACGACCACGATCGGGCCGCTTCGACGCCACGTCAGAAATCGTTCGAGCGTATGGGCAATGACCGGTCTGTCGCCGATCCGCCGGTACTGCTTGGGACCGTCCTGCAGAGAGCCTGCTCGTTCCCCGCGGCCTGCGGCGACGATGACGATACCGATTGTCATGGAACCGATTGTCATGGCTTTGTCGTCCTCGACCCGTAACTCGTTTTGGATTGACAGGCGCAGAACTATAGGACCAAAAGCCTGAATTCCAGCATGCCGCTCAAAAATAACGCAGTTCCGGAATTGCTCTTGGCAAACGCCCGAGACATGAATAAAAATAGTGCAACTATCTCATGTGCCCGAAAGATCATCATTTGAGTTTCCAAGATCTTGCTAAGCCTTTTCAGATCGGGCCTGTCGCCATTCGCAATCGCGTCGTCCTGGCGCCGATGTCCGGCGTCACCGATCTGCCGTTCAGGCAGCTTGCCTGGCGTTATGGCGCCGGGCTCGTGGTGACGGAAATGGTTGCCAGCGGTGAGCTCATTCTGAACCGCGGCGAATCATGGGCGCGGCTGAAGGGTGCTGGCATCTCGCCGCATATGGTCCAGCTCGCCGGCCGCGAAGCGAAGCCGATGGCGGAAGCCGCGAAAATCGCTGCCGATAACGGCGCCGATATCATCGACATCAACATGGGGTGTCCGGCCAAGAAGGTGACGGGCGGTTATTCCGGCTCGGCGCTGATGCGCGATCCGGACCACGCCCTGTCCATGATCGAGGCGACGGTCAACGCCGTCAGCGTGCCCGTGACCCTGAAGATGCGGCTCGGCTGGGACGAAAATTCCATCAACGCGCCGGAGATCGCCCGCCGTGCCGAACAGGCCGGCGTCCGGCTGGTGACCATCCACGGCCGCACCCGCATGCAGTTCTACGAGGGCAGGGCGGATTGGGATGCGATCCGCGCGGTGCGCGACGCGATCTCCATTCCGCTGATCGCCAATGGCGACGTCGAATCGCCCGAGGACGCTCAAGCTATCCTGGCGCGCTCAGGCGCCGACGCTGTCATGGTCGGCCGCGGCGCGCAGGGGCGGCCCTGGCATGTCGGCTTGCTCGCCGGTCATGCCGCGCCGTCGCAGGCTGAGATCGCCGGCCTGGTCGTCGAACATTACCAGGCGATGCTGGAACTTTACGGCCGCGAGGCCGGCCTCCGGCATGCGCGAAAACAGCTCGGCTGGTATCTCGACCGCTATGCGGCAGACCTGCCCGCCACAGAAAAGGCCGCCATCATGATTTCGAAAGACCCGGCCGATGTCTCGCGCCGGATGACAGCAGCGCTCGGCGGTCAATCCGTCGCCGCCCAGAAGGAGGCCGCATGAGCAAGTCCCAGGCGCAGGATGCCACGATTGGCAACGCGCTCGCCATGGCGGTCCTCAATTCGGTGCAGAACCCGGTGATCCTGGTCGATGCGGCGGGCAAGGTCGCGTTCGCAAACTGGGAGGCGGAGGCCTTCTTCGGCGCCAGCGCCGCACATCTCGCCAAGAACAGGATCTCCACCTTCATCCCCTTCGGCAGCCCGCTGCTCGCCCTGATCGACCAGGTGCGCGAACGTAAAGCGCCGGTCAACGAGTACCGCGTCGATCTGTCGTCGCCCCGCCTCGGCCAGGACAAGCTGGTCGACCTCTATGTCGCGCCTGTCGTCAGCGAGCCGGGCTCGGTCGTCGTGGTCTTCCAGGAGCGTTCCATGGCGGACAAGATCGACCGCCAGCTCACCCATCGCGCCGCCGCCCGCTCGGTGACGGGTTTGGCCTCGATGCTGGCGCATGAGATCAAGAACCCGCTGTCGGGCATCCGCGGCGCCGCCCAGCTTCTGGAAAGCGTGGTTCCCGACGACGATCGGGCGCTGACCCAGTTGATCTGCGACGAGACCGATCGGATCGTCTCGCTGGTCGATCGCATGGAAGTCTTCTCCGACGAACGTCCGGTCGATCGCATAGCCCTCAACATTCATTCGGTGCTCGATCACGTGAAGGCGGTCGCCAAGGCCGGCTTTGCCCGCAAGATCAAGATTTCCGAAATGTACGATCCGTCGCTGCCGCCGGTCTTTGCCAACCGCGACCAGCTGGTGCAGGTTTTCCTCAACCTCATCAAGAACGCGGCCGAAGCCGTCGGTGACCAGCCGGACGGCGAAATCATGCTGACGACCGCCTATCGCCCGGGCATCAAGCTCTCGGTCGCCGGCACGCGGGACAAGATTTCCCTGCCGCTCGAATTCTGCGTCATCGACAACGGACCCGGCGTTCCGACCGATCTCGTGCCGCATCTCTTCGATCCCTTCATCACCACCAAGACGAACGGCTCCGGCCTGGGCTTGGCCCTGGTCGCCAAGATCATCGGTGGCCATGGCGGCATCGTTGAATGCGACAGCCAGGCTCGCCGGACGATATTCCGTGTTCTGATGCCCATGCACAAGGAAGAGGCCACCGACGGCCGCGCCTTGAACTCCACAGGAAACGTAAAATGACTGCCACGATCCTTGTCGCCGACGACGACGCGGCCATCCGCACCGTTCTGAACCAGGCCTTGACCAGGGCGGGCTACGAAGTGCGCATCACCTCCAATGCCGCCACCTTGTGGCGCTGGATCTCGGCCGGCGAGGGCGATCTCGTCGTCACCGACGTGATCATGCCCGACGAGAACGCCTTCGACCTGCTGCCACGCATCAAGAAGGCGCGGCCCGATCTGCCGGTGCTGGTCATGAGTGCCCAGAACACCTTCATGACCGCCATCAAGGCCTCCGAAAAGGGCGCCTACGATTACCTGCCGAAACCGTTCGACCTGACCGAGCTGATCGCCATCATCGGCCGGGCACTTGCAGAACCGAAGCGCAAGCCCGCCCGCCTCGACGACGACATGCAGGACGGCATGCCGTTGGTCGGCCGCTCCGCCGCCATGCAGGAAATCTACCGCGTCCTCGCGCGGCTGATGCAGACCGACCTGACGCTGATGATCACCGGCGAGTCCGGCACCGGCAAGGAACTCGTCGCCCGCGCGCTCCACGATTACGGCAAGCGCCGCAACGGTCCGTTCGTGGCGATCAACATGGCCGCCATTCCGCGCGACCTGATCGAATCGGAACTCTTCGGGCATGAGAAAGGCGCCTTTACCGGCGCCCAGAACCGCTCCACCGGCCGCTTCGAGCAGGCCGAGGGCGGTACGCTTTTCCTCGACGAGATCGGCGACATGCCGATGGACGCCCAGACGCGTCTTTTGCGCGTCCTGCAACAGGGCGAATACACCACCGTCGGCGGTCGCACGCCGATCCGTACCGACGTGCGCATCGTCGCGGCGACCAACAAGGACCTGAAGCACCTCATCAACCAGGGCCTGTTCCGCGAGGACCTTTATTACCGCTTGAACGTCGTGCCGCTGCGTCTGCCTCCCTTGCGCGACCGCGCCGAGGACATTCCCGATCTCGTTCGCCATTTCATGCAGATGGCCGAAAAGGAGGGGCTCGACGGCAAGCGTTTCGACACCGAGGCGCTGGATCTCATGAAGGCCTATGCCTGGCCGGGCAACGTGCGAGAGCTGGAAAACCTGGTCCGCCGCCTGATGGCGCTATATCCGCAGGAGGTCATGAGCCGCGAGATCATCGAATCGGAGCTGCGCTCGGATGTTCCCGACAGCCCGATCGATAAAATGGGCACGCGCAACGGTTCGCTCACCATCGCGCAAGCCGTCGAAGAAAACATGCGCACCTATTTCGCGAGCTTCGGCGACAACCTGCCGCCGCCAGGCCTCTACGATCGCGTCCTGACGGAGCTGGAGTATCCGCTGATCCTGGCGGCACTGACGGCCACCCGCGGCAACCAGATCAAGGCGGCCGATCTCCTCGGCCTCAATCGCAACACCCTGCGAAAGAAGATCCGGGAACTGGGTGTCTCAGTCTATCGCAGCTCTCGTGGCGCCTGATGCGTTAGTTTGTTCCCAGCTGCTTGACACCTTCCGCTCATCGTTGCATTTTCGCCACATTGCGTTGCTTAAAGGTCACGCAGGGTTTGGTGAATGCTCGACGGAGTGGCGGCCGTCGAGGGGGTAGGCCGGCCCTTTTTCTGGAAAGTGGCTGTCGCTTCGCTCGGTCTGACCGGGTTGAAATGATCTCCCGCGAGGGTTTTGGGGATCGGAGTGGATTCGATGACGGAAGGCGTAACAGCGCCGATGGCCGAAGACGAGCCAGCGGTGTCAGTGCAGGATCGGCGCGCGTCCTTCGCGCTCCCCGGCCTTCTGCTCGCCGGCGGAGCCTTGATCTGTGCGTCGGTGACACTGTTCATCCTGCTCGGCCTGACCCCGATCGCCCCGACCACGAATGTGGTGATCGCGTCGGCTGCGCTGAATTCGCTTTTCATCCTCTGCCTGATGTATCTGATCGGCCGCGAGATCGTCCGGCTGGTAAAGGCGCGCAACCGCGGCCGCGCCGCGGCCCGCCTGCATGTCCGCATCGTCGTGCTCTTCTCGATCGTGGCGATCACCCCGGCGGTTCTGGTGGCGATCTTCGCCAGCCTCACGCTCAATGTCGGCCTCGACCGCTGGTTCTCGCTGCGTACCCAGTCGATCGTGCAGTCCTCCCAGGACGTCGCCCGCGCCTATATGCTCGAGAATGCCAGCTATCTTCAGGGCCAGACGGTGTCGATGTCGAACGACCTCGAGCGCAACCGGCCGATGTTCTATCTCGACCGTACCGGTTTCGTGGAGCTGATGACCCGCCAGGCGCGGGGCCGCGGCATGCTGGGCGCCTTCTTGGTGCGCGAGGACGGCCAGGCGATCGTTCAGGCAGATATCAAGACCGAAAAGCCGCTGCCGGCGATCCCGGCGGATGCGCTGAAGACCGCGGCGGCCGGCCAGCCGACCTTGATCCCGCCTGGTGTCACCAACCTTGTCGGCGCCGTCATCAAGCTCGATGCCATTCCGGGCTCCTATCTCTATACGATCCGCGCCGTTGATCCGAAGGTCATCTCGGCCATGCGGCTGATGGAGGAGAACACCGCCGAATACCAGGCGATGGAGGCCGGCCGCACATCGCTGCAGATCGCCTTTGCGGTGCTCTATCTCGGTTTCGCGCTGATCGTGCTGCTCGCGGCGATCTGGACGGCGATCGCGGTCGCCGACCGCATCGTCCGCCCGATCCGGCTGCTGATCAGCGCCGCCGACAGCGTGGCGACCGGCAATCTCAACGTCGTCGTGCCGGTGCGCGCCGCCGATGGCGACGTCGGCAGCCTGTCGCGTACCTTCAACAAGATGATTTCCGAAATACGCAGCCAGCGCGACGAGATCCTTGAAGCCAAGGACGAGGTCGATGACCGCCGCCGCTTCATCGAGGCGGTGCTGTCCGGCGTCACCGCTGCCGTTATCGGCGTCGAGGAAGACCGCCGTATCACCATCGTCAATCCGTCGGCGGAACATCTCCTCGACCTTCCCGCCGAAAAGCTGATGGGCGAGAAGCTCCAGGATGTCGCCCCCGAGATCGACCACGTCCTCACCGAGGCGCGCAGCAGGGCCCGCGGCGAGTTCCGCAAGCAGGTGAACCTGATGCGCGGCGGCAAGGAGCGGACGCTGTCGGTTCAGGTCACCCGCGAGGAACAGCGCGCCGCGCATGACAGCTATGTGGTGACGCTCGACGATATCACCGACCTCGTGATCGCCCAGCGCTCCACCGCCTGGGCGGATGTCGCCCGCCGCATCGCCCACGAGATCAAGAACCCGCTCACCCCGATCCAGTTGTCCGCCGAGCGCCTCAAGCGTCGCTACGGCAAGCAGATCGCCGAGGACGATCGCGCCGTCTTCGACCAGTGCACCGACACGATCGTGCGCCAGGTCGGCGATATCGGCCGCATGGTCGACGAATTCTCGTCCTTTGCCCGCATGCCGAAACCCGCCAAGGAAGAGGCCGATCTGCGCGATATCCTGCGCGACGCGATCTTCCTGCGCGAGATGGGCACCACCCATGTCGATTTCATCCGCGAGCTCGGCGAGGAGCCGCTGAAGGGCATGTTCGATACGCGCATGCTCGGCCAGGCCTTCGGCAATCTCATCAAGAATGCCGTCGAGGCGATCGAGGCGGTGCCGAGCGATCAGGAACGTGACGGCCGCAAGGTCAAGGTGCGATCGGTCTACGATGCGGAGCGCGACACCTATGTGGTCGACATCATCGACAATGGCAGCGGCCTGCCGACCGAAAACCGGCACCGCATCCTCGAACCCTACATGACCATGCGCGACAAGGGCACGGGACTGGGCCTCGCCATCGTCAAGAAGATCATTGAAGAACACGGCGGGCAGCTCGAATTGCACGATGCTCCCGCCGATTTCGATCATGGCAAAGGCGCCATGATCAGGGTGCTGCTGCCGCATCTGGAGCAGGTGGCGGTGCCGGGAACGGATAATAACAAGGAATTGGCTTATGGCGTCTGATATTCTGGTCGTAGATGACGAGGCGGATATCCGCGATATCGTTTCAGGTATTTTGTCCGATGAGGGCCATGAAACCCGCACGGCACATGACAGCGACAGCGCGCTGGCAGCGATATCCGATCGCGTGCCGCGGCTGATCTTCCTGGATATCTGGATGCAGGGCTCCAGGCTCGACGGCCTGGCGTTGCTCGACGAAGTCAAGAGCCGGCATCCTGAATTGCCTGTCGTGATGATCTCCGGCCACGGCAATGTCGAGACGGCGGTCTCCGCCATCAAGCGCGGCGCCTTCGACTTCATCGAAAAGCCGTTCAAGGCCGACCGTCTGATCCTGATCGCCGAGCGGGCACTCGAAAACTCCAAGCTGAAGCGCGAGGTGACCGAGCTCAAGAAGCGCACCGGGGACGCTGCCGAGCTGGTCGGCACCTCGGTTGCCGTCTCGCAGCTCCGCCAGACGATCGAGAAGGTCGCGCCCACCAACAGCCGCGTGATGATCCTCGGCCCTTCCGGCTCCGGCAAGGAACTGGTGGCGCGGATGATCCACAAGCGCTCGTCCCGCGTCGCCGGTCCGTTCGTGGCGCTGAACGCGGCGACGATCACGCCCGATCGCATGGAGGTCGCTCTGTTCGGCACCGAAGGCGCTCCCGGCCAGGCGCGCAAGATCGGTGCTCTGGAAGAGGCCCATCGCGGCATCCTCTATCTCGACGAAGTCGGCGAAATGCCGCGCGAGACGCAGAACAAGATTCTTCGCGTGCTGGTCGATCAGCAGTTCGAGCGCGTCGGCGGTTCCAAGCGCGTCAAGGTCGATGTCCGCATCATCTCCTCGACCTGCTACAATCTCGAAAGCCTGATCGCCGACGGCTCGTTCCGCGAAGATCTCTACCACCGGCTGGCCGTCGTGCCGGTCAAGGTGCCGGCGCTCGCCGAACGGCGCGAGGACATTCCTTTCCTGGTCGACATGTTCATGCGCCAGATTTCCGAACAGGCCGGTATCCGTCCTCGCAAGATCGGCGAGGACGCCATGGCCGTCCTGCAGGCCCACGACTGGCCGGGCAATATCCGCCAGCTCCGCAACAATATCGAGCGGCTGATGATCCTTGCCCGCTCCGACGGCCCGGATTCGCCGATTTCCGCCGACATGCTGCCAACCGACCTCGGCGACATGTTGCCGAAGGTTTCGGCCAAGGGCGACTACCACATCATGACGCTGCCGCTGCGCGAAGCCCGCGAAATGTTCGAGCGCGACTACCTGATCGCCCAGATCAACCGGTTCGGCGGCAATATTTCGCGCACCGCGGAATTCGTGGGCATGGAACGTTCGGCACTGCACCGCAAGCTCAAGTCGCTCGGTGTGTAGCCGATGCCGGTATGTAACCTATGAAAGTGATCATATGCGGCGCGGGGCAGGTGGGCTACGGCATCGCCGAACGGCTGTCGCAGGAGGACAATGACGTCTCCGTCATCGATACCTCGGCGACCCTGATCGCCGCGATCACCGAGACCCTCGACGTCAAGGGTTATGTCGGCCACGGCGCCCATCCGGACGTGCTGGAAAAGGCGGGCGCCAAAGACGCAGACATGATCATCGCGGTGACGCTCTACGACGAGGTCAACATCGTCGCCTGCGAGGTCGCGCAGGCGCTCTTCTCCGTGCCCACCAAGATCGCCCGCATCCGCGCCCAGAACTATCTGAAGCCGGAATATGCCGATCTGTTCAGCCGCCAGAACATGTCGATCGACGTGACGATCTCGCCGGAGATTGAGGTCGGCAAGATGGTGCTGCGTCGGATATCCTTTCCCGGCGCCACCGATGTCGTCCGCTTCGCCGAGGATCACATCGCCATGGTGGCGATCGAATGCATGGAGGATTGCCCGGTCGTCGCCACACCCCTGCATCAGCTTTCCGACCTCTTCCCCGACCTGATGGCGACGGTAGTCGGCATCTTCAGGAACGGTGTTCTGACCGTTGCCCGCTCCGCCGATGAGCTCGAGGTCGGCGATCTTGCCTATGTCATCTGCCAGCGCGAACACATTCGCCGCACGCTCGGCCTGTTCGGCCACGAGGAGCAGGAGGCACGCCGCATCATCATCGCCGGCGGCGGCAATATTGGCTATTACGTCGCCCGCACCATCGAGGAACACCAGCCGAGGACGCGGCTGAAGATCATCGAGAGCGATCGGGACAAGGCGATGGTGGTTTCCGAGCAGCTGCGCAATACGATCGTGCTGCACGGCTCGGCGCTCGACCAGAATATTCTCACCCAGGCGGATATCCAGGATACCGACCTGATCGTGATGCTGACCAACAACGACCAGATCAACATCCTCGGCGCGGTCATGGCGAAATCGCTCGGTTGCAAGTCGAACCTGGTGCTGATCAACTCCACCTCCTTCCATCAGGTCACCGACGCGCTCGGCATCGATGCGCAGATCAATCCGCGCGCCGTGACGATCTCCCGCGTCCTGCAACATGTCCGCAAGGGCCGCATCCGCTCCGTCTATGCGGTGCAGAATGGTGCTGCCGAGATCATCGAGGCCGAGGCGCTCGAAACCTCGCCGCTGGTCGGCCGGGCTTTCCGCGAGCTCGACCTGCCGGACGGCGTCCGTATCGGCGCCATCTATCGCGGCGAGGCGGTGATCCGCCCGAACGGCGACACCAGGATCAAGGCGCGCGACCGGGTGGTGCTGTTTGCCGCCGCCGAAGCCGTGCGCCATGTGGAGCAGCTTTTCCGCGTTTCCATCCAGTATTTCTAACCAGCATTTGCGACAAGCGCAGGGGATATCGATGTCGAGAATTGCCTATGTGAACGGACAATATGTTCGCCATTCCGAAGCCGCGGTGCATGTGGAGGATCGCGGTTTCCAGTTCGCGGACGGCGTCTACGAGGTCTGCGAAGTGCGTCACGGCATGATCGTCGACTTGACCCGCCACCTGAACCGCCTCGACCGGTCGCTGAGCGAACTCAGGATGGCATCGCCAATGAGCCGCGCAGCGCTCACTTTCGTCATCCGCGAAGTGCTCCGCCGCAACCGGGTCAAGAACGGCATCTTCTACATGCAGGTGACCCGCGGTGCCGCCCGCCGCGACCATTACTTCCCGGCAGACGGCACGCCGCCGACCATCACCATCACCGCCAAGAGCACCGATCCCTCGGCCGCCGCCAAGAAATATGCAAACGGCATCAAGGTCATCACGCTGCCCGAGAACCGCTGGGACCGCGTCGACATCAAGACGGTCGGCCTGCTACCGAACGTGCTCGCCAAGCAGCAGGCGAAGGAAGCCGGTGCCCAGGACGCCATCTTCATCGACCGCAACGGCATCGTCATGGAAGGCGCGTCCTCCAATGTCTGGATCGTCACGCCGGATGGCGAGCTCGTCACCCGCCCGGCCGAACACGGCATCCTGAAGGGAATCACCCGCACGACGCTCATCGACGTCGCAAGGAAGCTCGATCTCAAGGTCGTCGAGCGCGAGTTCAGGACGGAAGAGATGCTGGCCGCCCGCGAGGTGTTTTTCACCTCCGCCACCGGGATCTGCGTACCGATCGTCGAAATCGACGGAAAGCCCGTCGCCAACGGCCATCCGGGCACAGTGTCGTCAAGTATTCGCGACACCTTTTTCGACGTTGCGGAAAAGACGGCGATTTGATAGTCAAACATCGGGGAAGGGAAGCACGGGGCGCTTTCCGGTCGCCTCTTATCAAGCTTGATCATGATCCCGGCTATTGGCCGGCAAAAAAGAAAGAAGCGGCGCTATGGCGGAACGTTCTCAGAACCTGCAGGATTTATTTCTCAATACCGTTCGCAAGCAGAAGATTTCCCTGACGATTTTCCTGATCAACGGGGTCAAGCTGACAGGTGTCGTGACCTCTTTCGACAACTTCTGCGTCCTGCTTCGCCGTGACGGCCATTCTCAGCTCGTGTATAAGCACGCGATCTCGACCATAATGCCGGGCCAGCCCATGCAGATGTTCGAAACCGAAGAGAACGCCGCCTAACAGGACAGAACAGATTTCAAATCGCGATACTTCCAACGAATCCATGGTCCCGGAGGCTGAAAAGCGCCGGGACGACATGCGTGCGCTCGTCATCGTGCCGGTCCTCAAGCAGGCACGGTCAAAGGCCGGGCAGGGCGACTCAAGTCAGGCACCTGCACCGCAGCGCTCTAACGAAGCCCGCCTCGAAGAGGCGATCGGCTTGGCACGAGCGATCGACCTGGAGATCGTCCAGGGCCTGATCGTGCCGATCAGCCAGCCGCGTCCGGGAACGCTGATGGGCAGCGGCAAGATCGAGGAAATCAAGGCGCTGCTCGACGAGCACGACGCCGGCCTCGTCATCGTCGATCATCCGCTGACCCCGGTGCAGCAGCGCAATCTCGAAAAGGAATGGCAGGCCAAGGTCATCGACCGGACGGGCCTGATCCTCGAAATCTTCGGCCGCCGCGCCTCCACCAAGGAAGGCACGCTGCAGGTCGACCTGGCGCATCTGAATTACCAGAAGGGCCGTCTGGTCCGCAGCTGGACCCACCTTGAACGCCAGCGCGGTGGCGCCGGTTTCATGGGCGGCCCCGGCGAAACCCAGATCGAAGCCGACCGCCGGCTGCTGCAGGAGCGCATCGTCAAGCTGGAGCGCGAGCTCGAACAGGTCGTGCGCACCCGCCAGCTGCACCGCGCCAAGCGCCGCAAGGTGCCGCATCCGATCGTGGCCCTGGTCGGTTATACCAATGCCGGGAAGTCGACGCTGTTCAACCGCATCACCGGCGCCGGCGTGCTGGCCGAAGACATGCTGTTTGCGACGCTCGATCCGACGTTGCGCCGCATGAAGCTGCCACATGGCCGCACGGTGATCCTCTCCGACACCGTCGGCTTCATCTCCGACCTGCCGACCCACCTAGTCGCTGCCTTCCGCGCCACGCTGGAAGAGGTGCTGGAAGCCGATCTCGTCCTGCATGTGCGTGACATGTCCGACCCGGACAATGCCGCCCAGGCCGGCGACGTCATGCGCATCCTTGCCGATCTCGGCATCGATGAGAAGGAAGCGGCCGCCCGCATCATCGAGGTCTGGAACAAGATCGACCGCCTCGACCCGGAGGCGCACGAGGCGATCGCCGAACGCGCCGTCGGCCGCGAGAACGTTATGGCGGTCTCGGCGATTTCGGGCGAGGGCGTCGAGCCCCTGATGGACGAGATTTCGAAACGCCTTTCCGGCGTGCTCACCGAAACCTCGATCACCATCCCGCCTGAAAAGCTGGCCATCGTCTCCTGGGTCTACGGCAACGCCGTCGTCGACGGCCGCGAGGACAACGAGGACGGTTCGGTGACCCTGGATGTCCGCATGTCCGAAGCCGAGGCCGCCGAGTTCGAGCGCAAGCTCGGCAACGGTCCAAAAGCGGACAAGGAAGACTGGGAACGATAGCAAGCCCGGTTACGCACCTTGGCACCGGGCGGCAGCGCCATGATGTTGCCCGTTTTTTGCGGTGCAACATCAGCCGACGAGGACGGCCACGATTCCCGCAGTTCTCATTCACGGGCCGGCAACAAGGGTGGCGTAATGATACAGAGTCAGCCGCACGAAGAGACCGGAAAACATCTGGACTATCTCGACGGATGGCGAGGTATTGCGGTCATCTTCGTGATCGTCGGCCATTTCTGGCTGGATGATTTCAAGCCCGGGTTCAGCACGTTCGGTGTAGACCTGTTCTTTGTCTTGTCCGGCCGGTTGATGTCCGAAATCCTGTTCGTCAAGCGGGCAGAATTGCCGACCTTCTTCTTCAGGCGCTTCTCACGCATCTATCCGGCTCTCTTCGCATTCGTGGTCATCACCACGCTTGCTTTCCAGGGTAGCGAGATCTCGCATGGCCCCGTTGCAGCATTGCTGGCCCTGACGTTCACGCTCAACTACGCGATGGTCTATACCCATCCGGTGGCGTTGCTTGATCACCTGTGGTCGCTGTGCGTCGAGGAACATGCCTATATTCTCCTGGCAGGCATCGCCTTCCTGTCCCGCCGCAGACTGTTTCCGGTCGCCGCTCTGGTCATCGCGCTCGGCATTGCCGCCATGTTGAACGGCATCATCCGCGCCGAGCTCGGCGCAAGCGTTCTTTATACCCACTGGCGCAGCGACGTCTCTGTCGCGGGCATATTCATCGCCGGCGGTCTTTGGCTGTTCCTGCGCAACCGCCAGGCTCCTTGGTGGGTCTCGCCGCTGGCGCTGCTGATTGCGGTCGTGGCGAAGGGGATGCCCTTTCAGGTCGTCTCCTTTGGCCTGTCGACCGTCATGCTGGCACTGTCGATCACCACGATCGACAGCGCGGCGCCGGTCTTCCGCAAAATCCTGTCCGCCAAGGTGCTCACCTATGCGGGCATGTGGTCCTTCTCGCTTTATCTGTGGCAGCAGCCTTTCTACAAACTCTATCGCGAGGGAGCGGCTCCAACCCCGTTGTTGCTGCTGGCTGCCGTGCTTGTCGCGCTCGTCAGCTTCTACCTCGTGGAAAAACCCTCCCGAACAGCGCTCAATCGCTTTTTCCAGAACCGCATGGAGAAAGTCGTCACCGCTGGCCGACCGGCATAGAGAGCATCCCCGGAAAACAGTGGCTCAATAGATCCTCGGAACCAGCCTGTATCGCACGCGCTCGCAATAGGCGGCGTAGCCCTGCAATTCGGCCCGCAGATGTCTTTCCTCGTCGATCAGCCGGGCGACCAGCCCGGCGACGATAAACGCCACGAGTACCAGTCCCCAGAGGGAACCGAGCGCAAGCGGGGCGCCTGCGAAAAGAAGGAGGGCGGAACTGTACATCGGATGTCTCACAAGACCGTAGAGACCGTTGGATACAACCCTTTGGCCGGGTTGGACATCCACGGTCGCAGAGGCATAGGAATTCTGCCGGAAGACGGCAAGACAGCCCGCAAACCCGAGGGCGGTCAGGATGTTTCCGATGACGACGAGCCCAACCGGCGTGGACGACCACGAGAAGCGGTAATCCAGAGCGGAGACCATATAGAGCGCCATGATCACCACGCTATTATACGCCTGGATGCGCTTCTGCGCCGGCTGCGTTTCCGAACCCGGCCCGGCACTCAGCCGTTTCTCCGCAAGTTCGGGACTGTGCGTCACCACATACCAGCCGGTCCCGATCGTCCAGGCGGTGAAGTTCGCCAGGTAGAGCCAGGCCTGCCAATAATTCAATGTGCCCGCGCAGGCGAATATCAGGATTGCCAGGAAGGCTATGAAGATTGCGGTGACTTTGGTCGTTCGGACGCCGAGCCGATTGCTGTGCTCCTGCATGTCACTATCCCGATCTGGTGAGCGAAATGTAGATAACCCTCTGATCGCGGCGATCAAGAGGGCGGGCCGGACAGTCAGCCGAGCGTCCGTTCGATCGCCTTGGCGGCCTGCCAGAGTTCTTCCATGCGTTCCAGCGTGGCAGCCTCCAGCGTCTCATTCGATTGTTGAAGAGACGTTTCTATATAATTGAACCGCCGCCTGAATTTTGTATTCGTGCCGCGAAGCGCCTCTTCCGGATCGGCTTTCACATGCCGGCCGATATTGACCAGCGCGAAGATGAGATCGCCGAGTTCGTCGGTAACCTTGTCCTGGTTTCCGTCGCGCAGAGCCTCGCGCAGTTCCCCGATCTCCTCCTCGATCTTGTCGAGGATCGGTTCGGCCGCCGACCAGTCGAAACCGACTTTTGCCGCCCGCTGCTGCAGCTTCAACGCCTCCGTCAGTGCCGGCTGGGCGCGGTGCACGCTTCCGAGGTATCCGAGCTTGAAATCCTCGGTCATGCCGCGACGCGCCCGCCGTTCGGCCCGCTCGCGCTTCTCTTCCGTCTTGATGTCGTCCCACTGCACTTTCACCGCATCCGGCGTCGCCGCGTCGGAGACGGCGAAGACGTGCGGATGACGGCGGATCATCTTTTTTGTGATCGCCTCAACGACATCGCCGAAGGAGAATTCGCCGGCTTCCTCGGCCATCCGGGCGTGGAAGACCACCTGCAGCAGCAAGTCACCGAGCTCCTCGCAGAGATCGTCCATGTCGTTGCGCTCGATCGCATCGGCGACCTCATAGGCCTCCTCGATCGTATAGGGCTTGATGGTCGAGAAATTCTGTTCGAGGTCCCAGGGGCAGCCGGTGACGGGTGTCCTGAGCGCCGCCATGATCTCGATCAGCCGCGAAATATCCTTCGATGCTTCCATCATCTTGTCCTTCAATGCCGGATGTCAGGCGAGCGGTATGGTGTTTTTGTCCTTGCTGGACTGGTAGACGCCGGAAAGCCCGTCATATCGGGCTTTGATCTGGGTCGTCTGGGTCTTGAGGTCCGAGCGGAGCGGCTCGCCTTCGCTCTCGACCAGATCGGCAATGGCGTAGGAATGCCAGAAGGCATTGTTGCGCCGATAACCACCTGGCTCCAGGCCGAAAACCTCTTTGAGGATCTTCAGGTCATGCGGAATGGCGAAGGCGTCGCGCGAATCCTCGTGGCTGAAAAAATAGTAGAAATTGTCGAAGCCGGCCCAGGTGATTGCCGACATGCACATCGTGCATGGTTCGTGAGTCGAGAGGAAAATCAGATCTTTGGTGGGAAGATCTCGTGTAGTTTCATAGAAACGCTTCAGCGTGTGCACTTCGCCATGCCAGAGCGGATTTTCGAGCTCGTTATTGGTCTCTGCTATCACCAGCGACAGGTCCGATTTCTTGAGGATTGCCGCGCCGAAAACCTTGTTGCCGGCTGCAACGCCCTTTTCAGTCAAGGACAGGATATCGTTTTCGATGACGTCGAGAAGGCGGGCGGCAATTGTCATGGGAACTCTTTATCGCAAGGTGTCTAGGCAGTTTATGGCGCGCAACAAGCCGATCGGGGCAAAAAACACTTTAGTCTACAGAAATACTGGAGAAATATCGTTTGCGGTGGCTTTTGCTCAAGAACCGGTTGATCGTAAAACAGAAATACCGGCTCGCAATCCAGTTTGCATATCCATTCCTTCAATTCCGATGCGTTATTGTGGATATTGCTGGCATATGATTCAGGATACCCGCATGTCACCAAGCCAACAACGCCTGTCGGTCTTCCCGGCTTTCTTCCGCGTCAGCGGACGGAGCGTTGTCGTGTTCGGCAACGGTGACGAAGCCTATGCCAAGGCCCGGCTGTTGCGCAACACCGATGCGGAGATCGTTGCTTACGTCTCCGCACCTGATGCGGACTATTCCGGCTGGCTGGCCGCTCAGCGCATCGACACCGTTCATTCGGATTTTTCGCCGGATCAGCTCGCAGATCAGGTCAAGGGCGCGGTGATGGTCTTTGCCGCAACCGGCGACGCCGCTCTGGATCGTGCAATCGTCATTGCCGCCCGCGCTGAAAAAATTCCCGCCAATGCGGTCGATCAGCCCGATTTCTGCGATTTCTACACGCCGGCCCTCGTCAACCGTGCGCCGGTCGCGATTGCCATCGGCACGGAAGGTGCCGGACCAGTTCTCGCCCAGATGATCCGCGCCCGCATCGATCAAATGCTGTCGCCGTCGCTCGGCGTTCTCGCCCGTCTCGCCGCAGAATATCGCGACGCCGCCGAACGCCTGGTGCCCCGCGGCGTGTCGCGCCGCATCTTCTGGCGTCGTTTCTTCTCGGCCGATGTCGCAAGCGCCGTCGATGCCAACGATATTGCCACCGCCCGCCGCTCGGCCAATGCGCTGCTGTCGACCATCGGACGCGCCGCGGGCCATGTCTGGCTGGTCGGCGCGGGTCCGGGTGCCGAGGACCTTTTGACGCTGCGTGCCCAGCGCGTGCTGATGGAAGCCGATGCGATCGTCTTTGACGCGCTGGTGCCGCAGGCGATCGTCGACATGGGGCGCCGAGACGCCGAGCGCCTGTCGGTCGGCAAGCGCAAGAACTGCCATTCGAAATCCCAGGACGAGATCAACAGGCTGCTGGTCAGGCTCGGCCGCGAAGGCAAGCGCGTCGTCCGCCTGAAGTCCGGCGATCCGCTGGTCTATGGCCGCGCCGGCGAGGAAATGGCGGCACTTCGCGACGCCGGCGTCGCTTACGAGATCGTACCGGGCATCACCTCGGCCTTTGCCGCCGCCGCCGATTTCGAGCTGCCGCTGACGCTGCGCGGCGTTGCCTCGTCGCTGATCTTCACCACGGGCCATGACCTGACGGGCGACGTCCTGCCCGACTGGGCAAGCCTTGCGATCTCCGGCGCCACGATCGCCGTCTATATGGGCCGCACGGTTGCCGCCTCCGTCGCCGAACGCCTGATGGGCGCCGGCCTTGCCCCGGAAACCACCGTCGCGGTGATCGAAAATGCCAGCCGCGCCGACCGCCGGCTCTTCCACGGCGTTCTTCGCGAGCTGCCGGACCTGGAAGCGCGCGACGATCTTTGCGGCCCGGTCATGGTGATCATCGGCGAAGCCGTCGCCGGTGCGAATTTCGAAAAGTCCGAACCGCTTTCTCATGGTAAGATTCCGGTTCGCGAGGAAATGGAACAGACAAGATGACCGACAAGGTTCTGACCGCCAACCGCCTTTCCGACGGCATCGCCGTCTGGCTCGATGCGAGCGGCCAATGGGTGGAAAACCTGCAGGACGCGATCGTCGCCCGCCATCCCGAGGCCGTGGCCTCGCTGGAAGCGATCGGCAAGCGCGATTTTGCGCAGAACCTGGTTGTTGACGTCGCCGTCATCGACGTGCAGGAGCAGGACGGCAAGCTTTGGCCGCTGCGTCTTCGCGAACGTATTCGTGCCCAGGGCCCGACCATGGAATATGCTGCCGGCTACCGCCCCGCCGATCCGGCCTTCATCGCAGTTTGAGGAAGTCATGTACCGTTACGACGAATTCGACCACGCTTTTGTTTCGAGCCGCGTGGAGCAGTTCCGCGATCAGGTCGGCCGCCGCCTCGCCGGTGAGCTGGCCGAGGACGCGTTCAAGCCGCTGCGCCTGATGAACGGGGTCTACCTGCAACTTCACGCCTATATGCTGCGCGTCGCGATCCCTTATGGGACGCTGAATGGCAGGCAGATGCGCATGCTCGCCCATATCGCCCGTAAATACGACCGCGGTTACGGCCATTTCACCACCCGCCAGAACATCCAGTACAACTGGCCGAAACTCTCCGACACGCCGGATATCCTTGCCGAGCTCGCAAGCGTCGAGATGCATGCGCTGCAGACCTCGGGCAACTGCATTCGCAACGTCACCGCCGACCATTTCGCCGGTGCTGCCGCCGACGAGGTCGCTGATCCCAGGCCTTATGCCGAAATCCTGCGCCAGTGGTCCTCGGTCCACCCCGAATTCTCTTATCTGCCCAGAAAATTCAAGATCGCCGTCACCGGCGCCGAGCGCGACCGCGCCGCGATCCAGGTGCATGATATCGGCCTGCACCTGAAGAAGAACGAGGCCGGGGAAATCGGTTTTGCTGTATATGTCGGCGGCGGGCAGGGCCGTACCCCGATGATCGCCAAGAAGATCAAGGATTTCCTCCCCGAGGAAGACCTGCTCTCCTACACGACCGCGATCATGCGCGTGTACAACCTGCACGGCCGCCGCGACAACAAATACAAGGCGCGCATCAAGATCCTCGTCCACGAGACCGGCGCCGAGGAACTGGCCCGCCAGGTGGAGGAGGAATTCTCCCATCTGCAGGGCACCGAGCTGAAGCTGCCGGAGAAGGACATCCAGGCGATCGCCGCCTATTTCGCGCCGCCGGCCTTGGCCGACCGCGCCGAAGGCTGGCCGCAGCTGGCCGGCTGGAAAAAGACCGACGAGAATTTCGCCCGCTGGGTCGACCAGAACGTGCAACCGCACAAGCATCCCGACTACGGCATGGTGACCATATCGCTGAAGCCGATCGGTGGCATTCCGGGCGACGCTTCCGACGTGCAGATGGATGCCATC
Organism: Neorhizobium sp. SHOUNA12A; assembly: GCF_023006505.1. Lineage (GTDB taxonomy): Bacteria > Pseudomonadota > Alphaproteobacteria > Rhizobiales > Rhizobiaceae > Neorhizobium. The sequence continues at coordinate 9,714 of NZ_JALBGV010000063.1, read as the reverse complement.
GCCGATCTGGCAGAAGAGTTCGCCTTCGACGAGATCCGCATCAGCCACGAGCAGAACGTCATCCTGCCGCATGTGGCGCTGGCCGATCTCGAGCCGCTCTACCGCGCGCTGGTCGCCCATAATCTCGCAACCGCCAATGCCGGGCTGATCACCGACATCATCGCCTGTCCCGGCTTGGACTATTGCGCGCTGGCGAACGCCCGTTCGATCCCATTGTCGCAGGAAATCTCCACCCGCTTCGGTTCGCCGGAGCGTCAGGCGGATATCGGCGAGCTGAAGATCAAGATTTCCGGCTGCATCAATGCCTGCGGCCATCACCATGTCGGCCATATCGGCCTTCTGGGTGTCGAGAAGAAGGGCGCCGAGCTTTACCAGATCACGCTTGGCGGTTCCGGCGACGAGAACACCTCGATCGGCGAAATCATCGGCCGCGGTTTCGAGCCGAACAAGGTCACCGACGCGGTGGAAACCATCGTCGACACCTATCTCGGCCTTCGTACCTCGAAGGAGGAGACCTTCCTCGAAGCCTATCGCCGCGTCGGGCCGCAGCCTTTCAAGGAAGCGCTCTATGGCGACGCCAAGGCGGAGGCTGCGTAAATGACCAGACTTTGGAGAGAAACCGGCTTCGTCGAAAACGACCCCTGGGTGATCGAGACCGAGGAGGTGAAGGCGACCGAAGACCAGAAGGTGCTGCTGCCGCTCGACGAGATGATCGCCCGCGCCGAGGAGAGCAACGACGTCGGCCTCGGCGTGCTGATCCGCCCGGCGGACGACGTGCGCAAGCTCGAACCCTATCTCTACCGCATCGAGATCGTTGCGGTGGATTTCCCGGCCTTCAACGACGGCCGCGCCTTTTCGCATGCCTCGCTGCTGCGCGACCGGCTCGGCTACAGGAACGAGCTGCGCGCGGTCGGCGACGTGCTGATCGACCAGATCCCCCTGATGCTGCGCTGTGGCATCGACAGCTTTTCGGTGAAGAACGCCACGGCGCTGAAGCGGCTCGATGAGGGCCGGCTGCCAGGCATCGCCGAGCACTACCAGCCGACGGCCCGCCACGCCGAAAAGGGCGAGGGCTACAGCTGGCGGCGCCGCACCGTGACGGCCTGAGGCCAGGGGACAACCGGCCGAAAGGTGAATTTCCCGCACGTATTTTCTGAAAGGCCCGCGACAAAGGCACGCGGATGCCTTCAAATGCGGGACCAGATGGTATATTTCGCTTTTGCGAAGAACGACGAGACGAAGAGACCGATAGGCATGAACGCTCCAGCAAAGACGGAAGAATTCGCAGTGGCCCAGGTTCAGGCAAAGATCCCGGACGGCGTTTATGCCGAGACGGTGCTCGCCGTCGAACATTACACCGACCGCCTGTTCCGCTTCCGCATGACGCGGCCGGCCGGTTTCCGCTTCCGTTCGGGTGAGTTCGCGATGATCGGCCTGATGGTTGGCGATAAGCCGGTCTACCGCGCCTATTCGATCGCCAGCCCGGCCTGGGACGAAGAGCTCGAATTCTTCTCGATCAAGGTGCCGGACGGTCCGCTGACCTCGCACCTGCAGGCGATCAAGCCGGGCGACACGGTGCTGATGCGCAAGAAGCCGACCGGCACGCTGGTGCTCGACGCGCTGACGCCCGGCAAGCGGCTCTACATGTTCTCGACCGGCACCGGCATCGCGCCCTTCGCGAGCCTGATCCGCGACCCGGAGACCTACGAAAAGTTCGACGAGGTCATCCTCACCCATACCTGCCGCGACATCGCCGAGCTGAAATACGGTTTCGACCTGGTGCACGAGATCAACAACCACGAATTCCTGCACGAGATCGTCGGGGACAAACTCAAGCACTACCCGACCGTGACCCGCGAGGATTTCAAATATCGCGGCCGCATCACCGACCTGATCGAGAACGGCAAGCTGTTCACCGATCTCGGCGTCCCCGCGCTCGACCCGGCCGTCGACCGCGGCATGATCTGCGGCTCGACCGCGATGCTGAAGGACACCAAGGACCTGCTCGAAAAGGCCGGTCTCGTCGAAGGCTCGAACAACAAGCCCGGCGAGTTCGTCATCGAACGGGCGTTTGTGGGGTGAGACGCGACGGCCTGCGGCCGGCAAAACGCTCCAGTGGAGCGTTTTGAGCCTCGAACGCCCTGAGCCAAAGCGAAGGGCCGGGAGGCGGTGCGGCATACGCGACCCCCCGCACCATCTCACCGCCCCGATCCACTCCCTCTACTGCCCCCCATCGTCCTCCGGCAGGAACTCCCCGAACCTCTCGAACGCTCCCGCGATGCTGCGGGGAGGCGGGGCGGGTGGAGGAAGGCGGATGCGCCGCAGCCATCCCCGAACCGCGGGGCGGACCGCTTGGCTGTCGCAAAGCGCGGAGACGGCTGCGCAGGCGCCCTGCCTCAGCATGAAAGACTGTCCAGGGTCGACCACTCCCGGCAGACCCCGCCGCGCGGAGAAGCGCTCGGCGCAGAGGGCGGCGATCCGTTTCTGGACGATAAACAATTCGCGATGACAATCCTGCAGAACGCTGATGCAGGCGGGTTCGCCCGCGGTGGAGACTTCGGCGGTGCAATGCCCGGTCCGTCGGCACGCGCGGCGCCGGCAGATCTGCGGCATGCCGAGAGCATCGGCGAGGCGGCGGCTGATGCGGTCTTCGAGCGTTGCAGGACGCTCGCTGGGTAGTCGTTCTTCGGGCAATCGCTTTGTGGCCACGGGTTCCTCGGTCTGTCTCGGCATATGGACGGGAAGGGCGGGATCCATCGGACACACTCCTCCCTTGGCGATCCTCTGTTTTCGCTTCGTCCGCCCGAGGAGGGCGAAGCATGTGTCGGACGGGGCGCTGAAAGCTGCCTCGTAAGATAAGTAATAAGTGACACCTCTCAGCGCCCCGTTCGGCGGTTAATATCCGCGACTTCGGTCCCTCTGCGATGACGGGGGTTGTGGGAACGGTTGCGTGCCTCTCCGAAGAGGGTGTCATGCACGCTCGCAGACCAGGATGCCGCAGGCCATGACTGCCGCCCGGCATCGTCTTCCACCTGCACCGCACAATCCGGGTTTTTTCGAAAAACCCTCGGACGCCACGCGGCGCGGCCCCATCACCCTGTGTGCCTCACAGGCACGCCCGACGCACCATGACGGAAAACGAAACGAGAAGTCGGGTCCGACAGCTTTCTCATCCGTCCCGCGTCGCCGGAGGGAGACCATTTTCCGCGAACCCGAACGCCAAGGTTTTGCGTCTTGCCCTTGACGTCCGCGCCGGTCCCGCCTCGCCGGCACGCCTGCCGGTGTATCCGCGACGGAACGGGGGGATTTTAGGCACGGGCCGGGAGGGCGGGGATGAGAAACAGGCTAAGTGCCTGATGGGGCTAACGGGGACGTGTCGAATATGCCCCGGAAAGGCCGGCGTTTGGAGGGTGGATCCTCGGGTCAAGCCCGAGGATGACGCCGCTGGGTGGTATGCTCCGCCCCTTCCTCCGTCATCCTCGGGCTCGACCCGAGGATCCATCCGCCGTGCGTCTGCACGGCGAGAGGACATTTTTCGTGTCGAGGGAAGTAGAGTCTTACGCGCCGCCGACGCGGCGCTGCTGGATTCCTATGACAGGCACAGGAATGAGGGAGGAAAGGTACCGCCGAAAGGCCGCGGGGAGAAGTCCGGGCCGGAAAAAGGAGAAGTGGTGCCCCGCCGCGTAAAACCCGCCCCCTACTGCCCCAAAAGGTCGCGAAGGCTCCAGGGGTCGTCGCCGGACTGGTCGGCGATGTCGTCCACCTTCCAGCCGCCGTTTTCGCGCACCAGCGTATAGAAGAGCGTCGCCGAGCGTTTGCCGTTGCGGAAGGACACTTCCAGCTCGGCCCTGTTGCCGAGGACGATCGGCGGGGAAAGCTGGATATTGCTGGCGACGCCATCCTGCCCGGCAAGGATAGGATCGAAATCCACCGCCTCGCCATTCGCCGTCAGGCTCTCGTTGAGCGCATCGGAAAAATAGGCGGAATAGGGCGAGGGCGCATCGTCCTCGGCCGGGTCGATCGTATCGGCATAAAGCGATTTGATCAGCGCCTGCGGCGACTTGTAGACCCGCGCCTCGGCGCCGGCCGCAGCCAGCAGGGAAAACAGCAGTCCAAAGACGATGGCCGGCCTGCGCATGAATGAGTCGTTCCCCGTTTGGATGTGAGGAAATGCTTAGGGGATGGAGGGGTGGAAGGATAGGGGGGCAAAAAACTCAAAGGTTGTGTCGTTCCCTGGCCGGTATCCTGAAACCTGCGAGGAGTGGATCCAAGAGGGAAGGCATTTACCGCGATACCGGACCCCGGTAAGGGCAGAAAAACGGATTTTTCACCTCTCTACTTGGATAATCCATGTATAACCATATTGTCGAGAAAATCAGCTCCTAAGTTTCTTCAGGTGGGAAGGATTCGGTAGGTACTTGAAACTCCTCAGACGTCGCTTTTTGGAATTTTTTTAAGAATTTGAGCAGTTCGGTTAAATTGCCAATTGCTTCATTAGTCAAATTAACTAGCGTTTCCTTCTTAAAATTGAGCGTTTCAATGACGTTGGCGTGACGCTCAATTGTTTCCAAAGAAAGTACTTTTGTAAGGCTGTTGATTAGCGCGACAAAGTCATCAAATGGAACTGTTTTTATTACTGTTTCGTCGCCCGCAAACCTCAATGCCAAACGGTATCCAATTAATACATCAGGTCCGTTGATCGGCGGCACCAGATAAACTGTACTAGAGATGTTATCGATTGGGTCAAAACCAAGCGAGGAATATAGATCGTCACCTGTCGCATCTTCCTCTTCTGAAACGTAATTTTCGATTTTTTCAGCGACTTCTTTGCTATTGTCAGACACAGCATCATCCTAGTGAATCGACTTACTCCAGGAGTTTTTTAGAGGCTCCTCAGTCTTTGTTGCAGATAACTCGAAGCTTGATCGAGCTTGGAGCAATGTTTTTTTCTGAGTTACCTCATTATGCACTTTTGCCGATAACAGATTCTCTAAAGACGACACATCTTTCTCCACCCTTGTTGTGCGTAAATTCCGCTGAGCATCTGTTATTTTCGGCTCTATATAGTTCAATATAAACCTGTTCGATATAGTATCTTTTGAAGTGGTCACAAAAGAGTTTGATATCGATTGGGTGGCGCGCGAGATTTTCCGTGAAAACTGCAAGTCTGACGTAGGTGTATTTTTATTTATTTTCGAGATAATTCTCGAAGAATAGAATACCACAAAAGCAAACCACGTTAGGGATATTGCGACATATATCATTCTTCCCCACTCCTTTGAATTACGCCGGCGCATGCAAGGCTTAACACCCACAAGAATAATATTGCACATATGAAAACAGCATACGGATCCGGTCGAAAACTAATCGTACCGTTTTCGGAAATTCCAAAAATGTCGGTTTTGATGGCAACAAAAAGAAAAATTGTTACTATCACTATCCCAATCTCAAATTTGGCAGTGTTATAGCTTAAAAGCTTCAAGCGAATAATTTCCGCAACTACCGCTATCGTAATTGCAAAAATCAGCGTCGATATTGGAATATAAATTTGGCTCAGGGCGTCAAATTTCAGGGAATATCCCATTGCTACGCTGATGGCTGCTCCAAAAAATTGTGTGGAGTGCGGTATGGATCGAAGCTAAATGCTTCATCATGTTCCTCAGAAACGAATGCTTTATGCTTTAATATATCCATCGCGAATCCGAAATGCAACGTAAGATCGTCAATCCTAGGTAGAAGTGCGGGGCGTAAATCTCCATCCGCATTCCTTCAATTAGGCTATCCTCGTGGCAGCGATTTATCCTAGCATACCTTGCGCCGAATCGGCTTTGAATCCCATGTCATCGGTCCCTTTTGTCGCTACCTGAAACGGCCTAGCCATTAACCGAAAATAGCATTCTGTTGGCGAGTTAAAAGCAGCCTCTCGACTCTCAAGTTTAGTCGGTGAAGATCGAATGTCAGGCGCGGAAACTCTGGCTCAGTTTCAATTGGAAAGTATTCCAAACTGGTCACCGCCCAGGCCGCCCAGTCTTCCCCTTCGTCCGGCTCTTCCGCTTCTGCTCCCCCGCATCCTCATAACTTCCCGCGCCGACCTTGCCGCGCACGAGAGGGCGGGGGTCGTCGGTGGATCCTCGGGTCAATCCTCGGGTTGAACCCGAGGACGAGGATGACGGCGTTGAGGTTGCCGATGACGGCTTCGGCGGAAGCTTGCCGGTGACCGGTTTTTCTGTGCGGCCGACGGTCATTTCGTCGAGGTCGTTCTTGCGGAACAGCGATGGCTTGGCGGGTTCGGCGATGTCGCGGCCCATGTCGTCGAGGTTGGGCTTGGCGAAGAGGGAGGTCGAGGGTGTGGTTTCCCCCTCATCCGCCCTTCGGGCACCTTCTCCCCCTTGGGTAGAAGGGGACTCGCGGCGGGGTTTTGCTCCGCCTTTGCCGTTTCCAGCCTTGCCGTTTGCCTTGCCATTACCGCCTTCGACTGCCCTGGCTTCGTCGCGGGCGATCGGGTCGTCCATGACGGCGAGTTCGGCGGCCTTGAGGCGTTTGATTTCGTCGCGCAGGCGGGCGGCCTTTTCGAAGTCGAGGTCGGCGGCGGCGTCGCGCATCGATTTTTCCAGCGCGTTGAGATGGGCCTGCAGATTGTTGCCGACCAGGTGGCCGCCATCGGCAAAACCCTTGCCGGAGACGCCGGAAATGTCGGCGCGGACGTGGTCGCGCTCGTAGACCGAGTCGAGGATGTCGGAAATCCTGGCCTTCACCGATTCCGGCGTGATGCCGTTGGCGGTGTTGTATTCCATCTGCTTTTCGCGGCGGCGGGCGGTTTCGTCCATGGCGCGCTGCATCGAGCCGGTGATCTTGTCGGCATAAAGGATGACCTTGCCGTCGACGTTACGCGCGGCTCGCCCGATGGTCTGAATAAGGGACGTTTCCGAGCGCAAAAAGCCTTCCTTGTCGGCGTCGAGGATGGCGACGAAGGCGCATTCGGGAATGTCGAGGCCTTCGCGCAGCAGGTTGATGCCGACCAGCACGTCGAAGGCGCCCAGCCGCAGGTCGCGGATGATCTCGATACGCTCCAGCGTGTCGATGTCCGAGTGCATGTAGCGGACGCGCACGCCCTGTTCATGCAGGTATTCGGTCAAATCTTCGGCCATGCGCTTGGTGAGCACCGTACACAGCGTCCGATAGCCCTTGGCGGCGGTCTCGCGGATTTCGCCGAGCACGTCGTCGACCTGGGAGCGGGCGGAACGGACTTCCACCGGCGGGTCGATCAGGCCGGTGGGGCGGATCACCTGTTCGGCGAACACGCCGCCGGACTGTTCCATTTCCCAGTTGCCGGGGGTGGCCGAGACGGCGACGGTGAGCGGGCGCATCGCATCCCATTCCTCGAAGCGCAGCGGCCGGTTGTCCATGCAGGACGGCAGGCGGAAGCCGTATTCGGCGAGCGTCGCCTTCCGGCGGAAGTCGCCCCGGTACATGCCGCCGATCTGGCTGACCGAGACATGGCTTTCGTCGATGAACAGCAGGGCGTTGTCGGGGATGTATTCGAACAGGGTCGGCGGCGGCTCGCCGGGATTGCGGCCGGTCAGGTAACGCGAATAGTTCTCGATGCCGGCGCAGGAGCCGGTCGCCTCCAGCATCTCGATATCGTAGCGGGTGCGCTGCTCCAGCCGCTGGGCTTCGAGCAGGCGGCCGCCCTTTTCGAGCTCGGCAAGCCGCAGCTTGAGCTCCTCCTTGATCGCCTTGATGGCGCCGTTGAGGGTGGGGCGCGGGGTGACATAGTGCGAATTGGCGTAGATCTTGACCGATTTCAGGTCGCCGACCTTGTGGCCGGTGAGCGGATCGAACTCGGTGATCGAATCGATCTCGTCGCCGAACATCGAGATACGCCAGGCGGCATCCTCCAGGTGGGCCGGGAAGATTTCAATCGTATCGCCGCGCACGCGAAAAGAGCCGCGCACGAAATTGATGTCCTGGCGCTTGTATTGCTGGGCCACCAAGTCTGCCAACAATTGACGTTGATCCAATCGGTCGCCGACCGACATCTGGAAGGTCATCGCCGTATAGGTCTCGACCGAGCCGATACCATAGATGCAGGAGACCGAGGCGACGATGATGCAGTCGTCGCGCTCCAGCAGCGAGCGGGTGGCCGAGTGGCGCATCCGGTCGATCTGTTCGTTGATCGAGGATTCCTTCTCGATGAACGTGTCGGAGCGCGGCACATAGGCTTCCGGCTGATAATAGTCGTAATAGGAGACGAAATATTCGACCGCGTTGTCGGGGAAGAAGTTCTTGAACTCGGAATAGAGCTGCGCCGCCAGCGTCTTGTTGGGCGCGAGGATCACGGCCGGGCGCTGGGTTGCCTCGATCACCTTGGCCATGGTGAAGGTTTTTCCGGAGCCGGTGACGCCGAGCAGGACCTGGGAACGCTCGTTGTCGTTGATGCCCGCCACCAGGTCGCGGATGGCGGTCGGCTGGTCGCCGGCCGGCTCGTAGTCGGACGACATCCGGATGGTGACGCCGCCCTCGGACTTTTCCGGCCGAGCAGGGCGGTGCGGCGTCCACAGCTTGCCGTCCTTGAACAGCGGATTGCCGCTCTCGATCAGCGCCGACAGCGCCTCGACGGTGGCGGTGACCGCGCCGGAGGCAAGGTTCTCGGCATCCTCCAGCGACGTATCCATGCCGGCGACTGGGTTGAGGCCGGCGCGGGCGCGAGTCTTCGGATCCGACGAGGCGCCGATCGACACGCCGCGGGCGGTCTTCGAGGCGGTGGTGTTCTTGGCCGTGGTCGGGGCCGACTTGGCGGCCTTGATGGCTTCCTCGCGCGCCGCGATCTCTATTCTCTTGCGGTGCTTGCCGGCCTTCGAAGCGATCTCGCGCTGCGTCTCGACGCCGGAGGCTTCCGCCTCGGCTTCAAGCTGCTTCACCCAGTCGGAAACGCTGCCCGAGAGCGGTGCACCCTCGAACGACGATTGCGGGGCTTCCTCGAAACCCTCGTGATTTTTCGGGTTCGAGGCGGGCGATTTTTTCGGTGATCTGGCCATGCCGCGAATATGGAGAGACTCGTCGCGAAAGTGAAGAGGGGCAGGTCACAAAACGAGTACAAAAGGGAAACGGATTTTTGGGGTGCGGGGAGGTTACGCCACCTGGCGCTCGGTGACGGCGCGGCGGCTTTCGATCCAGCCGGGGATGCGTTCGGCCGGCATCGGGCGGCCGAAGAAATAGCCCTGGGCGAACTGGCAGCCGAGCGCCTTCAGGGCGTTTGCCTCTTCCTCGCTCTCGACGCCTTCGACCACCACCTCCATCGACAGCGCCCGTCCGAGGCCGGCCATGGCGCCGACGATTTCCTGGTTCTGGCGGCTTTGATGCACGTTGGTGATGAACCGTCGGTCGAGCTTCAGCCGGTCGACCTTGAGCGCCACGAGATAGGCGAGCGAGGAATGGCCGGCGCCGAAATCGTCGACGGCGAGCTTGTACCCGGAGCGCTCGATGCGCTTGAGCTGCTCGCCGGCAACCAGCGTGTCGAGGATCGCCTCCTCGGTGATCTCGATCTCGAACAGCGCCGGATCGATGCAATGGGCCGAGGTGATGCAATCGAGCACGTCGGTGACCGAATAGAGGTCGAACTCGCGCGGCGAGACGTTGATGGCAACCGTCGCCCGCGGCAGGCCGAGCGAGGGCAGGCGGGTGAGCAGCCGGCAGGCGGCTTCCGCGACCGTC
>NZ_JALBGV010000062.1 GCF_023006505.1 Neorhizobium sp. SHOUNA12A | reverse complement strand
TGTCTTCGGCCGGCCGCTTCTGCGCTTGGAATGCCACGAGACCGCCGGGTGCCGCAGTGTTGCCAGGCACGTAGCGGTCGAGCAGCGCTGCCATCTGGTCGTCGCGCTTGCGGGCGCTCTTGCCGCCCATGACGACGCCGATCACCCGGCGGCCGTCGATATTGACGGCGCTGGCGATATTGTAGCCGGAAGCGTTGATAAAGCCGGTCTTGACGCCGTCCATGCCGGGATAGCGGTACATCAGGTTGTTGTGGCCGCGCAGGCGCTTGCCGCGGAACTCCATGTTCTTCAAAGAAAAGAGTTGATATTCCTTGGGAAAGTCGCGGATCAGCGCCAGCGCCAGCTGGGCCATGTCGCGCGCCGTCGTCACCTGTTCGTCGTCCGGCAGGCCGGACGCATTGCGGAACACGGTGCGGCTCATGCCGAGCGCCCGCGCCTTCTTGGTCATCATCACCCCGAAACGGTCTTCCGAGCCGCCGAGATAATCACCCATCGTCGCGGCGGCATCATTGGCGGAGCGCACGACCATGCCAAGCACGGCCTCGCGTACTGTGATCGTTCGACCCGCCGGCACGCCGAGCTTGGAGGGAATTTTCGACGCCGCATTCGGCGTCACGACGATATCCTGGTCCCACTTGAGGCGGCCCTCGCGCAGCGCCTCGAAGGTCATGTAGAGCGTCATCATCTTGGTAAGCGATGCCGGGTGGTTGATCTCGTCGGCATTTTCCGACGCCAGAACCTTGCCGCTCTTCGCGTCATAGATGAAGTGGGAATAACCGGCCTCTGCCGAACGGCTGATGGCCAGAGAGGCGCCAAGCACCAACAGGAATGCCAAAATCTGCGGAATTCGATACATGCCTACCCTCTTACCGTCCTCAATGAGGATAAGGCAACGAACATGGTGCGAAAATGACGCGTTTCGCATTTGATTCTAATTCTCGATAAATGGTTAATTGAAAATAAGTACTTACGCATTTGTTAATGTTCTCCTGACGGCATCCTTCCAGCCGCGGATTTTCGCAGAACGGGTCTTTTCATCCATCTGCGGCTCGAATCGCCGCTGCCGCGCCCAGCTTTTTGCGAAGGCTTTTTGGTCCGGCCAGACGCCCGCCTTGGAGCCGGCGAGCCAGGCGGCTCCAAGCGCCGTCGTCTCCAGAATGGTCGGCCGGTCGACCGGCGCGTCGATCAGATCCGAGAGCCGCTGCATCGTCCAGTCGGAGGCGACCATGCCGCCGTCGACGCGCAGGACCGTGCTGCCGTTGGCATTGCGCCAGTCCTTCTGCATCGCGTCGTAGAGATCGCGGGTCTGGTAGCAAACCGCCTCCAACGCGGCGCGGGAGATTTCCGCAGGACCGGTCGCACGCGTCAGGCCGAACATGGCGCCGCGCGCTTCCGCATCCCAATAGGGCGCGCCGAGGCCGGTAAAGGCGGGTACCAGGTAGACTTCCTGTTGAGGATCAGCTTCTTGCGCCAACTCCCCGGATTGGGAAGCTCTTTCGATAATGCCGAGCCCGTCGCGCAGCCATTGCACGGCAGCGCCGGCGATGAAGATCGAGCCTTCCAGCGCATAGGTCGTTTCGCCGTTCAGGCGATAGGCGATGGTGGTGAGCAGCCGGTTCTTGGAGCGCACCATGTCGGCGCCGGTATTCAGCACTGCAAAGCAGCCGGTGCCGTAGGTAGATTTCATCATGCCCGGTTCGAAACAGGCCTGGCCGATGACCGCCGCCTGCTGGTCGCCGGCAACGCCGAGGATCGGGATCGCCGCACCGAACAGGCTTTCGTCGGTGATGCCGAATTCGTCGGCGCAATCCTTGACCTCCGGTAGCATGGCGGCCGGGATGCGCAGGATTTCGAGGAGGTCCTCGTCCCAATGGTTATCGGCGATGTTGTAGATCAGCGTGCGCGAGGCATTGGTCGCATCGGTGACGAAGCTTTTTCCACCGGTCAGGCGCCAGATCAGGAAGGTGTCGATCGTGCCGAAGCAGAGTTCGCCCTTGGCCGCCCTCGCCCGCGCACCCTTCACGTTGGCGAGCATCCAGGAAAGCTTGGTCCCCGAAAAATAGGGGTCGAGCAAAAGCCCGGTGCGGCGGGTAAACAGCTTTTCGAGATCCTGGCGTTTCAGCTTCTCGCAATAGCTGGCGGTGCGGCGATCCTGCCAGACGATGGCGTTGTGGATCGGTTTGCCGCTTTCGCGCTCCCAGACGACGACCGTCTCGCGCTGGTTGGTGATGCCGATCGCGGCAATCTCGGAGGCCTTCAGCTTGGCTTCTTTGAGCGCCTGCTCGACCGCCCAGAGCACAGTTTCCCAGATCTCCTCCGGATCATGCTCGACCCAGCCGGATTTCGGGAAGATCTGGGTGAATTCCTTCTGGCCGATGCCGACAATCCGCATGTCGCCGTCGAACACGATCGCCCGCGTCGAAGTCGTCCCCTGATCGATCGCCAGAACATAACCACCCATGCCGTCCCTCCCAGTTCATGCAATGCTTTGGAACTGGTTTGAACAGAAACGGCAAAAGCCTGTCAAACGGAAAAGGAAGGGCGCGACGCGCCTTTCCCTGTCCGTCGGCATCCAATCAGCCTGCAGCCTTGAGGGCCGTGTTGCACAGGCTCCAGTAACCGCCGCCCTTCTGGATCCATTTCAGATCGTTGAGCGTGCCGGCATCCTTGTTGGCATGGTAGGCGTCGACGCAGGTGTGCAGACGTCCCTTGGCAGGCGTCTCGGTTGCGTATTTCTTGTCGACCGCCTTGGGGAACTTGGTGCCCTTCGGAGCAACCATGGTCGGCTTTTCCGGCTCCTTCTCGGCGGTCTTTGCGACTTCGTCCTCGTCGGCCTTGTCCGCGACCGCGGCTTCAGCGCCGCAGAACTTGGCGCGGTAGTCGTTCCACTTCATCGTGGCGGCGGAGCCGTCAGCCTTTGCGGCCTGATATTTCGTGCTGCACTCCTTCATCGTCAGCGCACTGGCGGGCGATGAGAATGTCAGGGCAGCAAGGATCGTACCGGCAGCAGCAAGAATCAATTTCCCAGACATGATCTTTCCTACATTTCTGATTTAAGGAGAAAGTTTACGGAGCCCCCGTCAGGACGGGAGAACCCCGTTCGGGCTCGCCTTGTCGACTGCCGTCGGCAAGTGATCTGCAAGAAGCTGGGGCAGTTGATCGACATTGATGCCGAAGGCATTTGCCAGGCTGCGCACCTGCTCGGAAGAAAGCGCCGACCTGATCTGGTCGGCGGAAACCGGAAGATTGGAGCCGGTACCGATCCACGAAGACACCTGCTCGCCAAGCCCCGCCTGGTTGAGCTGGGCGATGATCCCGTTGAAGCCGCCGGCATTTTGAAAGATGTTTTCGGCGACCGCCAGTATATTGACCGGCTTGCCGCCCAAGGCATCGCTGATCACGCTCCCAAGACCATCAAACAGTCCCATGTGACCCTCCCAGGTCTTTCGCTACGCCTTCCGGAACTCATAGCAGTTCGAAGTTTTGGTGTCATCACCAATGTGCCTTGTCCGGCGCGCTGCTCCGGCGGTGTTCAGCCTGCTGCGCCACCGCCATCCATGGTCGGCAACGGCCGGCATCTCCCCGACGACCAGGATCGGCGATCCTGATTGCCATCGCACGGAATTTGGGCATAACCTGCCCGGATCGTCGCGGCGCAACAGAACGCCGCCCGGAAGGCTGGATCGCAGGGAGATTTGGGCATGAGCAGAACCGTCGTCGTCACAGGCTCCACGAGCGGCATCGGGCTCGGTGTTGCAAAGGCGTTTGCGGCCGAGGGCGCCAATGTGGTGATCAACGGTTTCGGACCGGCTGACGCGATCGAGGCTACCCGCCGCGAACTCGATGCGCTTGGGCCCGGCACGGTGCTTTATCACGGTGCCGACATGACCAGGCCCGCCGAGATCGAGGACCTGATCGCCACCGCGGTCAAGTCCTTCGGCACGGTCGACGTCCTCGTCAACAATGCCGGCATTCAGCACGTCGCGAAGATCGAGGAATTCCCGCCGGAAAAGTGGGATCAGCTGATCGCCATCCTGCTGACCTCGGCCTTCCACACGATGCGCCATAGCATTCCCTTGATGAAGGCGACCGGCAAGGGCCGCATCATCAACGTGGCGTCGGCCCACGCGCTGGTCGCCTCGCCGTTCAAATCCGCCTATGTGGCTGCCAAACATGGTATTTTAGGACTAACCAAAACAGCGGCCTTGGAACTTGCGGAATTCGGTATTACCGTGAATGCGATATGCCCGGGCTATGTGCTGACGCCGCTGGTCGAAAGGCAGATTCCCGATACCGCCCGCGAGCGCGGTATTTCGGAAGCCGAGGTGAAGAGCGAAGTGATGCTGAGGCTGCAGGCGACCAAGGAATTCGTGGCGATCGATGAAGTCGCGCAGGCGGCGATCTATCTCGCGAGCGATGCGGCGAAGAGCATTACCGGCACGCATATCTCGATAGACGGCGGCTGGACCGCCCAATAACTGAACAAAGCAGTAACCGGACCGACCGGTAACGGAATACAAGAGCCGGCAACGGCGGACGAAGGAGAGACATGAGCGAAGCCATCCGCTTCATCGTGAATGGAGAAGAGATAACCCTTGGAGATTTTGGTCCGACGGAAACCCTTCTCGATTATCTTCGCCTGAGGCGGCGGCTGACAGGTACCAAGGAAGGCTGTGCGGAAGGCGACTGCGGCGCCTGCACGGTGCTGATCGGGCGGTTGACGGAACACGGCCTGCGCTACGAAAGCGTCAATGCCTGCATCCGGTTCCTAGGCTCCCTGCACGGCACGCATGTGGTGACCGTCGAGCACCTGGCCGGCCGTGACGGCGCGCTGCATCCGGTGCAGCAGGCGATGGTCGACTTCCACGGATCGCAATGCGGCTTCTGCACTCCCGGCTTCATCATGTCCCTTTACGGCCTGTGGCTCTCCAACGGCACGCCGACACGCGCCGATATCGAAAGCGCGCTGCAGGGCAATCTCTGTCGCTGCACCGGCTATGAGCCGATCGTCAAGGCGGCCGAACACATCTCCGTCAATCGGCCGAGTTCGCTCTTCGATCCGCTGGAGCGCGACCGTATCCAGATCATGGCGAAACTCTGGGGCATCCATTCAGGCAACGACACGATCACCATCACCAAGGATGGCGCCCGCTCGATCGTGCCGGCCTCGGTCGCCGCCTTTGCCGATATTCTTGCCGAGGAACCCGAGGCGACGATCGTCGCGGGTGCCACCGATGTCGGGCTGTGGGTCACCAAGCAGATGCGGCTCCTCGACCCGGTTATCTTCATCAACCACCTGACCGAACTGCAGTCGATAAGCGCGGACGAGACGGGCATCACCATCGGCGCCGGCGTCAGTTACACCCAGGCTTTCGACGTACTGTCTGACGAAATCCCCTCGCTTGGCCGGCTGATCGACCGGATCGGCGGCCAACAGGTGCGCAACATGGGGACGATCGGCGGCAATATCGCCAACGGTTCGCCGATCGGCGACACTCCGCCGCCGCTGATCGCGCTCGGTGCCGAACTGACGCTGCGTTCCCATTCCGGCCGCCGGACGATCGCGCTCGAGGATTATTTCCTGAGCTACGGCAAGCAGGACCGGCTGCTAAACGAATTCGTCGAGAAGGTTTTCGTGCCGCGCCCGGCGGAAGGCAGCCATTTCGCCGTCTATAAGATCTCAAAACGCCGCGACGAGGACATCTCGGCGCTCTGCGGCGCCTTCCATCTCGTGCTCGATGCCGAAGGTAAGGTCGAGACCATCCGCATCGCCTTCGGCGGCATGGCGGCGACCCCGAAACGGGCGACACATGTCGAGAAGGCGCTTCTCGGCGAGGTCTGGAGCTGGGCCACCATCTCGGGCGTGCGCGACGCGTTCGTGGAGGATTACCAGCCCCTCACCGACTGGCGGGCGACCGCTGAATACCGCAGCCTCACCGCCCGCAACCTGCTCACCCGCTTTTTCCTCGAGACCGCCGGAGCGCCTGCGGAACTCCGCAGGTTCGAGCTGGAGGAGGCGTGATGGTGGGTAGAACGACAAATCTGGCACTCACCTCCCTCCCGAAGGGATGGATTTCGCATCTAAGAGCAGAAAGACGGCGCGGCAGTCCGATCTCCCCCCTTGTGGGGGAGATGCCCGGCAGGGCAGAGGGGGGTGTTACCGCATACTCTTCAGTCACCTCATTCGCCGCACCGTCGCTACCCCCCTCTGTCACCTTCGGTGACATCTCCCCCACAAGGAGGGAGATCAGAGGGAGTTCGCTGCACCGCCTCCTACCCACATGTGCGATCGCGCTTTCGTTTGGGAGCAGCGTGTTCGAAGGAGGCCTCCTCTGATGGACAAGACCACGTTCGATACCAAACCGATCATCAACGGCCGCATGCACGTGTCGCTGAAACATGATTCAGCACATAAGCACGTGACCGGAACCGCCGAATATATCGACGATATTCCGGAACCCTCAGGTACCCTGCACGGCGGCCTCGGGCTTGCCGACCGGGCGCATGCGGAAATCGTCTCGGTCGATCTTTCGGCGGTGAAGAGCGCACCCGGCGTCGTCTGGGTGATCACCGCGGAGGACATTCCGGGCTTCAACGACGTCGCCTCGACCGGCCAGCACGACGAACCGCTGCTGGCCACCACCAACGTGCAGTTCCACGGCCAGATCATCTTTGCGGTCATTGCCGAGACCCGCGACCAAGCCCGCCGTGCCGCGAGACTTGCCCAGATCGAATACCGCGACCTGCCGCACTGGACCGATATCGACAGCGCCCGCGAAAACGACGCGCCTTATCTCGTCGAACCGATGACGCTGAAGCGCGGCGAGCCGGAAACCGAGATCGAGAACGCACCCCTGCGGGTCCAGAACCACATGTATATCGGCGGCCAGGAGCATTTTTACCTGGAAAGCCACATCGCGCTCGCCATCCCCGGCGAGGACGACGAGGTGATCGTCTGGTCTTCCACCCAGCATCCGAGCGAAGTGCAGCACATGGTGGCGCATGTGCTCGGGGTGGCCAACAATGCGGTGACCGTCCAGACCCGCCGCATGGGCGGCGGTTTCGGCGGCAAGGAAACGCAAGGCAACCAGTTTGCGGCGCTCGCGGCAATCGCCGCCAAGAAGCTGAAGCGGGCCGTGAAATTCCGCCCCGACCGCGACGAGGATATGTCGATCACCGGCAAGCGGCACGATTTCCGCGTCGACTACGACGTCGCCTTCGACGCGGAAGGCCGTATCCACGCGGTCGATGCGATCTATGCGGCGCGCTGCGGTTTTTCCGCCGACCTCTCGGGCCCGGTCACCGACCGCGCCCTCTTCCATGCGGATTCCAGCTATTTCTATCCGCATGTGCGGCTGACCTCGCAGCCGCTGAAAACCCATACGGTCTCCAACACCGCCTTCCGCGGTTTCGGCGGGCCGCAGGGCATGCTCGGTGGCGAACGGATCATCGAGGAGATCGCCTATGCGGTCGGCAAGGATCCGCTCGAGATCCGCAAGCTGAATTTTTACGGCCAGCGCGGTTCCAACCGGACGATGACGCCCTATCACCAGGACGTCGAGGACAACATCATCGCGAGGATTGTCGACGAACTGGAAACCTCGTGCGATTACCAGGCCCGCCGGCAGGCGATCCTGGAGTTCAACTCGCACAGCCCGGTAATCCGCAAGGGCATCGCCCTGACACCGGTGAAATTCGGCATCTCGTTTACCATGACCGCCTACAACCAGGCGGGCGCGCTGGTGCATATCTACAATGACGGTTCGATCCACCTGAACCACGGCGGCACCGAAATGGGCCAGGGCCTCTATACCAAGGTGGCGCAGGTGGTGGCCGATACGTTCCAGGTCGATATCGACCGGGTGAAGATCACCGCGACGACGACCGGCAAGGTGCCGAACACCTCGGCGACCGCCGCCTCGTCCGGCACCGACCTCAACGGCATGGCCGCTTATGATGCCGCCCGCCAGATCAAGGAACGGTTGATCGATTTCGCCATGCGCCAATGGAAGGTCGGCCGCGACAAGGTCGAGTTCCTGCCCAACCGGCTGCGCATCGGCGGCGAGATCATACCCTTCGACACGTTCATCCGCGCCGCCTATTACGACCGCGTGCAGCTGTCCGCCGCCGGTTTCTACAAGACGCCGCGCATCCACTGGGACCGCAAGGCGGGCCGCGGCCGGCCGTTCTACTACTTCGCCTATGGCGCCGCGGTGTCGGAAGTCTCGATCGATACCCTGACCGGCGAATACATGGTCGAGCGCACCGACATCCTCCACGACGTCGGCAAGTCGCTGAACCCGGCGATCGACATCGGCCAGGTGGAAGGCGCATTCGTGCAGGGCATGGGCTGGCTGACCACCGAGGAACTGTGGTGGGACGACAAGGGGCGGCTCCGCACCCACGCGCCCTCCACCTACAAGATCCCGCTCGCCTCCGACCGGCCGAAGATTTTTAACGTGCAACTCGCCGAATGGGCGGAAAATGCCGAACCGACCATCGGCCGCTCCAAGGCCGTCGGCGAACCGCCGTTCATGTTGGCGATCTCGGTGCTGGAGGCCTTGTCGATGGCGGTGGCGAGCGTGGCAGATTATTCCGCCTGCCCGAGACTCGACGCGCCGGCGACGCCGGAACGGGTGCTGATGGCGGTCGAGCGGCTGAAGGCGATGTGATGGCTGCGGCCGCGGCATACCCCCCTCTGCCCTGCCGGGCATCTCCCCCTCAAGGGGGGAGATCGGATGTGGCCAGGCCCCACTCCCTCTCGGTGCGGCGGGCTCACGTCACAGATGAGGCTGAGGACCGGGCAAGACACCACGTCTTGCCGATCTCCCCCCTTGTGGGGGAGATGTCCGGCAGGACAGAGGGGGGTGCCTAGTGCGCGAACTCACTCTTCCTGCATTCATCACCACCCATCCAAAATCTGTCCTCGTCGAAATCCGCGAGGCCAAGGGCTCCACGCCCCGCGAAGCCGGCACCTTCATGCTTGTCGCCGATAAGGCGATCTGGGGGACGATCGGCGGCGGGCAGTTCGAATATATGGCGATCGACAATGCCCGGGCGATGCTGGCTGGCGGCGGCGAGGCGGTGATGGACATTCCGCTTGGGCCGGAGATCGGCCAGTGCTGCGGCGGCCATACCCGGCTTGCGTTCCGGCCGCTGACACCTGAACTCGCCGAGATGCTGGAAAGGCGCCTGCGCGACGAGGAAGACGATCGCCCGGCGGTGACCCTGTTCGGATCGGGTCATGTCGGCCAGGCGCTCGCAAGGGCGCTGGTTCCCCTGCCCTTCGCGGTGACCGTCGTCGAAACCCGTGCCGAGGCGCTGGAAGATCTGCCGGCCGAAACGGAAAAACACCTGACCGCCATGCCGGAAGCGTTTGTGGACAAGATCCCGGCTGGCGGCGCGGCGATCATCCTCACCCACGACCATGCGCTGGATTTCCTGATCGCCCAGCGCGCGTTGGCACGCGCCGATCTAACCTATGTCGGCATGATCGGCTCGCGGACCAAACGCGCTACCTTCGCCAACTGGCTGAGGCGCGAGGGCGGCGGTGATGGCTTGCTCTCCCGCCTCGTGCTGCCGATCGGCGGCACGGCGGTCAGGGACAAGCGCCCGGCCGTGATCGCAGCACTTGTCGCGGCCGAGCTGCTGGAAACCTACGCCGCTCGGCAGGCGCAGACCTCAAAGCGGCAGATCCCGACCGCCTGAGCGCCGTTTTCCGTCCCAGAATGCCGCCTCGCGGCTTTGCGACCCGGCTTCCGGGAGCGCGACATCGCCGCGCAGATCATCCGGCAGCGCCGGGATGCTCAGGCCCGAGGGCTGCAGGAGCCTGCGGAAAAAGCAGCGAAGCTGCCGCCAGGCGGACAGCGGGCGGGAGGATTTCAAAGGCAAGGCATGGGCGTTTGCGGACGGCATGGTTGCTCCACATCGACAAGAATGGCTTGATTGGTTGCGACCATGAATGGAGCCGATTGCCGGGAAATTCCAATTCAAATACAGTCGGTCGCGATCAAGAGAACTTATCGATGAAATTATCACGCCGGTTTCCGCTGAATGCACTTCGGGTCTTCGAGGCCGTCGCGCGCCTGGAAAATTTTACCCGCGCCGCGGAAGAACTCGGCATGACCCAGACGGCGGTCACCTATCAGATCAGGCTCTTGGAGGAATTTCTCGGCGACACCGTTTTTGTGCGCCGCCCACGGGCGCTGAAACTCACCGAAACCGGCGAAAAGCTGCTTCCGAAGGTGGCGGAGGCTTTCACGCTGCTGACCGAGGCGGTGCAATCGACGCGGAACGGCATCGAGGAAACGCTGGAAATCCACTCGCCCCCATCGTTTGCCGCGCAATGGCTGTCGCCGCATCTCCACATTTTCAAGGCCCTGCACCCGCAAATCGAGGTCCGCCTGCTGCGCCAGATGGATAACAACGACCACCATAGTTCGGCCGATATCACGATCTGTATCAGCGCCCGGCCATCCGACAGGTTGATCAGCCATCCTCTCTTTCGGCTCAACTATGCGCCCATGCTGTCTCCGCGACTGGCGGAAAGCGTGGGTGGCATCCGGCAGCCTTCCGATCTTTTGAAACTGCCCTGGATTACCGACACCCGTGACGGGTGGCACGAATGGTTCGAGGCGGCCCACATCGACCCGCATCAGATCCGGCACACCAGCCTCAACGCCCTTGGCGCGCTCGATCTGGAGGCAAGGGCTGCGATATCCGGCCATGGCGTGGCGATGCTGAGCCCCTTCCTCTTCCAGGAGGATCTGGCATCCAGCCGCCTCCTGCAGCCCTTCGATATCTGCGTCGGCGAGGGCAAGACCTATTGGCTGTGTTACCCGCCGGCGCGGCGAAATGCGGCGAAGGTCACGGCCTTTGCAACCTGGATCCAGGCGGCGCTCGCCGATGACCTCGCGACCATAGGCAAAAACCTGACCGGGGCAGTCGCTTAAAGGCCGGGCAAGCTGATCGTCGAGCAAGCCGCCCGGGGGCCGCTGCGCACTTCAAAGGTTCCGATGCGAATAGAGAAGCCTCGCTGCACGGAAGGCGCCTTCGTCCCGGGGGTCGCGCTTGTCGCGGCCATCGAGCAGGCCGAGGTCCCGTTGCCAGGATTGCGGCATTTCTTCCAGATCGAGGGTGTTGCGGCGGACAGCCAGACGGCGGCCGATCGCGGCGGCAATGCCGAGCTTCGGGAGAAACTGCTCGAACGGCCGGTTGAGGATCGAAAACATCCTTGCCTCCAACGGGATACCCCGTTTTCATTTGATGATTGTGGAGGTAGATTGCGCCGAAAATTGCCGGTAATCCAATCGAATTACCGTCTGCATGGATCAAGAGACCTTATCTATGAAGATGTCGAAACAGTTTCCGCTGAATGCGCTTCGGGTGTTCGAAGCCGCTGCCCGGCTGATGAGCTTCACCCGGGCCGGCGAAGAACTCGGGCTCACCCAGACGGCGGTGAGCTACCAGATCAAGCTGCTCGAGGACACCATCGGTGAACAGCTCTTCCTGCGCCGGCCCCGGCAGGTTTCGTTGACGGAGGCAGGCGAGCGGCTGGCGCCGAGGATCGCGGAAGCCTTCGCGATCATGGGCGATGCGCTTTCGACTCTGCACGACGCATCGGAGGGCACGCTGATCATCCATTCGACGGCGACCTTCGCCTCGCGCTGGCTGGCGCGCCATCTCGGCACCTTCCAGCTCGAAAATCCCGGCATTGCCGTCAGGCTGGAGACATCGCAGGAGATGATCGATTTTTCGCGCTCCCAGGCGGACATCGCGATCCGCAGCGGCAAGGGCGAATGGCCGGGCTTGCGCCGGCATTTTCTGATGCGAAATCATTTCACGCCGATGCTGAGCCCGGATCTGGCCGCCACGATCGGCGGCGTAAAGACGCCTGAAGACATCCTGAAGCTCAGGATCATCGATCCCGGCGATCCATGGTGGCCGTTCTGGTTTGCCGCAGCCGGGGTGCCGGATGTCGACCTCAGCGGCCGGCCGGTGAGCAGAATGGGCGCGCAGGCCTTCGAAGCCGCCGCCGCGATCGCCAGCCAGGGGGTCGGAATTCTGCAGCCGGAATTTTATGCGGACGACATCGCGCTCGGGCGGCTGGTCCAGCCATTCGACATCCTCGGCTATGACAAGAGCGACTATTGGCTGGTCTATCCGGAGGCTCGCAGGAATTCCAAGAAAATCCGTGCCTTCCGCGACTTCATGCGGAAAACCATGCCGACATTCAGGGACTAGGGTCAGGACCCTTCAGTCGGTTTTCTATCCGCCGCTTTGCTGGACGGAAAACCGGCTGGACATGTTACTTCTGGCCGCTGGCGGCCTCTAGTAGCTCATATCCGGCGCGTAGAAGCAGCGCAGCGTATCTTCGGTCGGATAGAGACAGAGATGGTATTCCTCGTCCTGGCTTCTCCTCGCCTGGCTCTGCGGCAGTTTGAAATCATGCGGGCGCGTGATCAGCCGATGATCGCCCGGGCTCAGAATGATCTCGTAGCCGCCATCGATGATCTTGACGTTCTTGGTCGCGATCATCTGGCAGTCGCCTGTATGGTTGTCGCCGTTGCAGCAGAAACCGTCATATTTCCAGGTCACGCCGGTCGAACTGTGCGCCTCGTGGGCACTGGCCGAACCGATCTGGATGCAGGACGCGTACGCAATCATCACACCTGTCAGAATACCACGCATGAGCTTAGTCTCCGTTGATGAATGCCCCCATCACCGGCTCGAACCGCACGCATTACCAAGCTTTCGCCGGCTGACTTGCAACTGTCACAATACGTGAGTCGATCTGACCAATTAACCCTTACTTATCGCGATGCACAATTAAGAACATTCTACTATTGCCAATCCGGGGATCGCGCGAAGGGAACTCGAAGCTGCCGGTCCCGGTTCCGTGGCGGAACAAAAAGTGTTCGCCGCAGCGCCCTCTTCCCTTGGCCAGGTTTTTTCCCCAAAGTGACGAGTCGGGGGCAAAAAGGGGAAGTCTGAATGTATGAATATGCCGTCGCCTGGGAATGGCTGAGTTTCGCCGCCCGCTGGTTCCATGTCATCACGGCGATCGCCTGGATCGGCTCGTCGTTCTATTTCATCGCGCTCGATCTGGGGCTGACGAAGCGCCCGAACATGCCCGCCGGCGTCTATGGCGAGGAATGGCAGGTGCATGGCGGCGGTTTCTACCACGTCCAGAAATACCTGGTGGCGCCGGCACAGATGCCCGAACACCTGACATGGTTCAAATACGAGAGCTATTTCACCTGGCTCTCCGGTTTCCTGATGCTCTGCATCGTCTATTACGGCGGCGCCGACCTGTTCCTGATCGATCGCACGGTGATGGCTCTCGCCCCCTGGCAGGCAATCCTGTTGTCGCTCGCATCGCTGTCGATCGGCTGGATCATCTACGACCTGCTCTGCAAGTCACCGCTCGGAAAGAACACCTGGGGGCTGATGGTGCTGCTCTTCCTGGTGCTGATCGCCATGGCCTGGGGGTATACGCAGATATTCTCCGGCCGCGCCGCCTTCCTGCATCTCGGCGCGTTCACCGCGACGATCATGTCCGCCAACGTCTTCTTCATCATCATCCCCAACCAGAAGATCGTCGTCGCCGACCTGATCGCGGGGCGCACGCCCGACCCGAAATACGGCATGATCGCCAAGCAGCGTTCGCTGCACAACAACTACCTGACGCTGCCCGTCATCTTCTTCATGCTCTCCAACCACTATCCGCTGGCGTTTGCGACCCATTTCAACTGGGTGATCGCCGCACTCGTCTTCCTGATGGGCGTGACGATCAGGCACTGGTTCAACACCACCCACGCCCGCAAGGGCAAGCCGACCTGGACCTGGCTGGTGACGGTTCTGCTCTTCATCGTCATCATGTGGCTCTCGACCGTGCCGAAGGTTCTGACCGGCGAGACCGAGACCTCGATGACCCCGGTCGCCCAGAAATTCGCGGCCAATGCCCATTTCGGTGCAGCGAGGGATGTCGTGCAGGCGCGCTGTTCCATGTGCCACGCGGCTGAACCCGTTTATGAAGGCGTCAATTTCACCCCGAAATCCGTCAGACTGGAGACTGACGCAGAGATTGCCGCCCACGCGCGGGAGATCTATATCCAGGCGGGCCGCAGCCACGCCATGCCGCCCGGCAATGTCACCGCCATCTCGCCGGACGAACGCCGGCTGCTGACGGCCTGGTACGAAAGCACGATATCCCAATGACCCAGATGCTGATCCGCGGACGGCTGCTCTCCTTCAAGCGCGCTCCGCACTCGCTGACCGACACGGACAGTTACGCCTATGAGAGCGACGGCGCGCTGCTGATCGACGGGAACACGATTTCGGTTGCCGGCAGCTACGGAACGGTCAAGGCGATTGCGCCGGAGGGCGTCGAGGAAATCGACCATCGGCCGCATCTGATCCTGCCCGGCTTCATCGACATGCATCTGCATTTCCCGCAGATGCAGGTAATCGCCTCCTACGCCGCCAATCTGCTCGAATGGCTGAACACCTACACCTTCCCGGAGGAATGCCGGTTCGTCGAGAGCGAGCATGCGGCCCGCATCGCCACACATTTCTACGACGAATTACTGCGCCACGGCACCACCACGGCGGCCGCCTACTGCTCCGTGCACAAGACTTCGGCCGATGCCTTCTTTGCCGAAGCCCTGAAGCGCGGCATGTGCATGGTCGGCGGCAAGGTGATGATGGACCGCAACGCCCCGCAGGGTCTGCTCGACACGCCGCAGATGGGTTATGACGAAACCCGCGCGGTAATTGCCGACTGGCACGGCAAGGGCCGCTGCCACGTCGCCATCACCCCGCGCTTCGCGATCACCTCGACGCCCGCCCAGATGAAGGCCGCCCAGGCGCTGGCGCAGGAGTTTCCCGACCTGCATATCCAGACGCATCTCTCCGAAAACCACGAGGAGATCCGCTATACGGGCGAGCTTTATCCGGATGCCAGGGACTATACCGACATCTACGCCCATTACGGCCTTCTCGGGCCCAAGACCTTGCTCGGCCACGCGATCCATCTTTCCGACCGCGAAGCCGATGTGTTGTCGGAGGCAGGCGCCGTCGCCGTCCACTGCCCGACCTCCAACCTTTTCCTCGGTTCCGGCCTGTTCCCGATGAAATCGCTAATGCGGCGGGAAAAACCGGTCAGGGTGGCGGTCGCCACCGATATCGGCGGCGGATCGAGCTATTCGATGCTGAGGACCATGGACGAGGCCTACAAGATCCAGCAACTCCTCGGCGAGCGTCTGAACCCGCTTGAAAGCTTCTACCTGATGACCAGAGGCAATGCCGAGGCGCTGTCGATGGCGGAACGTATCGGCACCCTGGAGCCCGGCACCGATGCCGACCTCGTGGTGCTGAACGCCGCCTCGACGCCGGCCATGCGGCTGCGGATGGAAACGGTGAAGACGCTGGGGGAAGAACTCTTCCTTCTTCAGACCATGGGCGACGACCGCGCCGTGGTCGAGACCTATGTGGCGGGCAAGGCAATGAAGAGCGAGCTCGACGTAAGCCAAGTCAGGACCTAGCCTCCCGCCTTCCGCCGAGCGCCCTCCTTGATCGCGTCCATGACAGCGCGGACAATCGGCACGTCGCGGATATCCGAATGGACGACGAGCCAGATGTCGCGCGTCACGGGTTCGTCCTCCACCAGCGCGACGGCGAGCCCGTCGCCGGCGCTGACGAAGAAATCGGGCAGGATGGCGACCCCGCCGCCCGCCCGGGCCATTGCGCGCTGGAATTCCAGCGTCGAGGCCCTCAGGCCGACACGCCGTCCTCTCGCGATATCGAGAAGCCGCCGATGCTGCGGCGAAGTCTCCATGTCCTCGCCGTAAGCGATAAAGCTCCATTCCTCTTGTGGCGTCTCGGCAAGGTAGGACGGCGACGCATAGAAATCGAACCGAACGCTGCCGATCCGCGTGACTGTAAGATCCCCCTGTTCGGGACGGGCCAGACGCACCGCAATGTCCGCCTCTCGACGGTTGAGGGAAGCGTAGCGCTTTTCGCCGGCAACGACGATCTCGATCTCGGGGTGACGTCGGCGAAGCATAGCGATTGGCTCCGGCAACAGCAGGTCCGAAAGGGCCGGAGGTGCGCTGATGCGCACCGTGCCGGCCAGCCGATCCTGTTTGAGCCTCGCCTGATCGGTGGCGAGAGCCTGTTCCTCCATCCGCCGCGCCAGTTCGGCAATGCGTTCGCCCTCGACAGTCAGTGTGACCTTCCGGCCGCGGCGATCGACCAATCTTGCCTGCAACTGCTCCTCCAGAAGCGCCACGCGGCGGCTGACGGTCGCGTGTTCCACGCCGAGTATCCGGGCGGCGCCGAGCAACGTTCCGCTGTTCGAGAGCGCCAGAAAGTAACGGAGGTTTTCCCAGTCGAGCATTGTCAAATTTTTCCCATCGATTGTCCACGAATAGGGAATTTTCAAACAATAAGCAAAGGCCCATCCTGACCCCGCCTCAAACATGGAGAATGACGATGGCGAATATCCTGGTGAGCCTGACCTCCCCCGGCGGGTTGGAAAACCTGCAGATTCTGGAACAGCCTCAACTAACGCCCAAGGAGGACGAAATTATCGTGCGGCACGACGCGATCGGCATGAACTTCGTCGATATCTATCACCGCAGGGGGATCTACGCGCTGCCATCCTATCCCGCCGTGATCGGTGTCGAGGCGGCCGGCACGGTGGAAGCCGTCGGCTCCGCGATCGCCGGTCTGAAGATCGGCGATCGGATCGCCTATTGTGGCGTCCCGGCTGGAGCCTATGCGACGCGCCGGGCGCTGGCGGCACAGCGGGCCATCCTTCTTCCGCCGCAGATCGACGCGGCGACGGCGGCCTCCTCGCTGCTGAAAGCGATGACGGCCTATATGCTGCTTTACAAGACTTATCCGGTCGGCACCGGCACCACCGTCCTGGTTCACGCGGCCGCAGGCGGTCTCGGTGCGATCCTGGTCAAATGGGCCAAGGAACTCGGTGCGACGGTGATCGGAACCGTAAGCTCGGAGGAAAAGGCGGAACTGGCCCGCAGCTACGGCGCCGATCACTTGATCGTCGGGCGCGATGCGGATCTGGTGGGTGAGGTCAAGTTCCGGACGAACGGACGCGGCGTCGATGTCGGCTATGACGGAATTGGCGGTTCGGTGCTTGCCAAGACGATCGACAGCGTCCGACCGTTCGGCACCGTGGTGACCATAGGCCAGGCCGCCGGCCCGATCCCGCCGGTCAACGTCGATCAGCTAAGGCCGGGCAAGGTCCTGTCGCATCCCAGCATCCTTGCCTTCATCATCGACCAGGCCAATTATCGCGAGGCGGCGAACGCGGCGATTGCCGCAATGGAGAACGGCATCACCGCGGTCGTCGCGGGAAAGTATCCGCTAGAAGAGGCAGCCAGGGCGCAGGAATTCCTGGAAAGCGGCCGTGCAGCCGGCAGCCTGCTGCTTATCCCCGAGTGACGGCAGGCGATATCGCGCAGGACCCCACGCCCAGGAGATAAACTGGGGAGAAACAGCGCGCGATATCGCTCGACATTCCTCTGGCAGTGCGGCGAAGATATGCTACTCGTCTGCTAGCATCCGGAGGAAGAATATCGATGTCCAAACCGCTGACCATCGCAGACCTGAAAATCCTTGCCCGCCGTCGGGTGCCAAAGATGTTCTTCGACTATGCCGACAGCGGCGCCTGGACAGAGGGAACGTATCGGGCGAACGAGGAAGACTATTCCAGGATCAAGCTGCGCCAGCGCGTCCTGGTCGACATGACCAACCGCACGCTCGAAACCACGATGATCGGCGAAAAGGCCGCGATGCCCGTGGCGCTGGCGCCGACCGGCATGACCGGCATGCAGCATGCGGACGGCGAAATGCTGGCCGCCAAGGCGGCGGAAGAATTCGGCGTGCCCTTCACGCTCTCGACCATGAGCATCTGCTCGATCGAGGACGTCGCCTCGGTGACCACGAAACCCTTCTGGTTCCAGCTCTACGTGATGAAGGACCGCGGCTTCGTCGAACGGCTGATCGGCCGCGCCAAGGCGGCGAAATGTTCGGCGCTCGTCGTCACCGCCGACCTGCAGATCCTCGGCCAGCGCCACAAGGACCTGCGCAATGGCCTTGCGGCTCCGCCGAAGCCGACGCTCAACGCGGCCCTGCAGCTCGTGACGCGCCCGAGATGGTGCCTGGAAATGCTTCAGACCAAGCGCCGCGGTTTCGGCAATATCGTCGGCCATGCGAGCAATGTTTCGGACCTCTCCTCGCTCGGCGCCTGGACGGCGGAACAGTTCGACCCACGGCTGTCCTGGGACGATATCCGCTGGATCAAGGACCTCTGGGGCGGCAAGATGATCATCAAGGGGATCCTCGACGAAGAGGACGCACGCGCCGCCGCCGACACCGGCGCGGATGCGATCATCGTCTCCAACCACGGCGGCCGCCAGCTCGACGGCGCCCCCTCATCGATCAGCATGCTGCCGAAAATCGTCGAGGCGGTCGGCGACCGGATCGAAGTGCATGTGGACGGCGGCATTCGGTCGGGCCAGGACGTGCTCAAGGCCGTGGCGCTCGGCGCCCGCGGCACCTATATCGGCCGGCCTTTCCTCTACGGCCTCGGCGCCATGGGCAAGGAGGGCGTCACCACGACGCTCGAGATCATCCGCAAGGAACTCGACATCACCATGGCGCTCTGCGGCAAGCGGGATATCCAGCATATCGACCGCAACATCCTCGCCAATATGCCGTTCTGACGGCGTGAGTGAGAAGGCGGAGGAGCTGCTATCTCAGCACCAGCCGCCCTTGCCAACGCCCGGCCGCTTGGCCAGGCCCTCGTTGACGAGGACATCGGCGAGCGAGCGGCCATTGCGGGTGACTTCGCGCAGCTTGTGGCCTTCGACCTCGTCCTCGTTGCCCTGCCAGGTGACGAGTTCGAACGGACCGGAATCGAGGAAGGCCCGCACCCGCAGCTCCGCATCGCTCGCCTTGATCCGCTCCGCCTCGCAACGCGGCTTCTTGATGTCGGGCACCTCGATGCCGACGAGGCGGATTTTCTGGCCGTGGAATACGAAACGGTCGGCGGCGGTGACGCAGTCGTCCTGCTTGGCCGATCCGCACAGATAGAATTTCGCCTCATAGGCGCCGGCAAGGTTCTCGTTGCTCTTCGGCGCCTCGGCAGCCTTCTGGATCTCCTCGAGAATCGGCTTGCCGATCGGCGCCGGCGGGATGATCGCGGCAGTGTGGCTCTGGTCGGGAGCGACCGCAGGCTTTGGCGTGACCGGTCGGTGCGACGGGCCGGAACTTGCCTCGACGGATTTCGCCGGCACAGGTTTTGCCGCGACCTGGAGCGGTTTTCCCGAAGTCAGGCCAGCAACAAAACGCCTCGTTGCCGCGGAATTCTCGTAAAGCGCAATCCCGCCGGCCACCAGCGCTAGCACTCCGAGCCAAGGCCAGAGCGACGAACCGGAGCTCGACGACCGCTTGGGCGCGCTCCTGCGCCGAGAACCGGATTTGCCGCGCGTTTGAGCCATGACGATCTCTCCTGTCGAATCGGAGAAAGTATCGTGGGGAAGGATTGCCGAAAGGTTTCGGAAAGAGCGGTCAGTAGTGGAAACGGCATTGGAGGATGATCAGCCGCGGCTGATCGCTGCTGTTCTCCACTCGGTAAACGAGCCGGTGTTCCTGAGTAATCCGGCGCGACCACTGCCCTTTGAGCTGATTGCGCAAAGGCTCAGGCTTACCGATGCCCTCGAAGGGGTGACGCAATGTGTCCCTGATCAACTCGTTGATCCGACCGACCATTTTGGGATCGGTCTCCTGCCAGGAAACATACTCGCGCCAGCCCTCCGGCTCCCAGACGAGCAGGTAGGCTTTCCCTGGAGGCATCAATCGGCCTTCTTGTTGGGAATATAGTCTTCAGGTTCAATCAAGTCGTGCGCGATCAGCTTGGAGCCGTCGTTGACGTTGGCGATCGCCTCCATCAGCCGCGTCGCATTGGCGGGCGTCGACATCAGATGCAGCGTCTCCAGCATCCCCTCGTATTCGTCCTTATCGATCAGGATGGCCGATGGCTTGTCACGGCGCATGATTTCGATCGGAGCACGGTCGTTCGATACCTCGTCGAGGAGGCTAGCAAGCTCTTGGCGGGCTTGGGAAAACATGACGGTGCGCATAGGGTTCCTCATTACCTGTACAATAAATAGTACAAGTCCCTGTCGAAGTCAATTTGAGCTACCCCGCCCGGCCCGTCGCCAGCGCCACCGCCCAGTCGGCGCGGCCGTTTTCGGCGGCGAGGCGCGACATCGCCAGGTGATCGTAGGACACGTTGCGGAATTGCGGTGTCCAGCCGGAGGAGGTCTTTTCGAGGATCGCGTAGGACGCCATGGCGTGGCCGGTTTCCACCTTGTGGAAATGCGGCGTGTCGTCGTCATAGGCCGGACAGCCGACGCTGCCGGGATTGACGATCAACCGGCCGTCGGACAATTGCACCGCCCGCGGAATATGGCTGTGGCCGCAGAGGATCAAAGGCTGCTCGATGCCCTCCGCCAGCACCTCGATCTCCTCCAGCGGCTTCAGGAAGACATGGCCTTGGCTGGACACTTGCTCCAGCCAATAAACGTTGTCCGACTGCGGCGTCGCGTGGCAAAGGTAGGCCTCATCCCGATAGACGGCGCTGAACGGCAGCTTGCGCAGCCATTGCAGGTGGCGCGGCGCCAGTTGCGAAAAGGCGTGCACTTCCCAGGAAGGCATCGCATCCGCCGGGTTTTCGATCAGGTAGCGATCGTGATTGCCGCGCACCGTCAGCGTCGCCATCGTATCGAGAAGGAGCAGCAGATCAGCGGTGCGCCCTGCTTCGAGGGGGCCGCTCAGGCAATCGCCGAGATTGACGATCTCGGTGATGCCTTGCCCGTGAATATCGGCAAGCACCGCTTCGAGCGCTGCGCAATTCCCGTGGATGTCGGCAATCGCGGCAAAGCGCATCAGCTCCCCCGATAGGTGGAATAACCGTAGGGCGAAAGCAGCAGCGGCACGTGATAGTGCGCCGTCGTGTCGGAAATGCCGAAACGGATCGGGATCACGTCGAGAAAGGGCGGCTCGGTCAAGGCAACGCCGCGGGCTCGAAGGTAGGCGCCGGCATGGAAAACCAGTTCGTATTCGCCGGCAAGAAAGGTCTCGCCGATCAGGATCGGCCCGCCATCGACGCGGCCGTCGCTATTGGTGACGACAGTCTGCAGTTTTTCGCGAGCCTCACCGTTCAGCCGGTAGAGATCGATCGAAAGCCCCTCCGCAGGCGTACCGCTGGCGGTGTCGAGGACATGGGTGGTGAGGCCTGTCATAGGCTTGGCTCCGCGATGAGATACGGGGTCTCGAAGAACGCTTCCTCGTAGTTCGCGGAGGTATTATCCCTGTCCACCACCAGGAAATCGCTGACGGCGCCGATCGCCATCAGCGGATGATGCCACGAATTGGGGAAATAATTGACGCCCTGATGCGGCTGCACGAGAAAGACCTGCGGTTTGCCCGGCCGACCGCCTTCGTCATCCGAAACAGCGATCAGGAACGGCTGGCCGGAGATCGGCGAAAAGCTCTGGCTGGCGAAAGGATGCCGCTCCATCATGGTGATCGCGTAAGGGAACTGCCGCGGCTTGCTGCGGAAGATGCTGAAGATCAGCCGCTCCGGCTCGCCGATCACGACTGGCTCTGCGAGCGCATGATAGCGTTCGGTCGTCCCGCCATTGATCAGCCGCATGGTCGCCGGATCGGCCTCGATGACATCGCCGAAAGGCGCGAAGGCTTGCTTGGTAAGGGGCAGGATTTCCAGATATTCGGTCAATTCATTCGCCTTCGATCATTCTGCTTCAGTCATTCACCCTGAGCACGCCAGTTGCGCAGGGAGTCGAGCTGGGAGAGAAGTTCCGGGATCATCCGATCGACGGTCAACCAGACCGTGCCGATATCCAGGTGAAAATACTGATGTGCGATGCGGTTGCGCATGTCGCGGATGTCTCTCCACGGGATCTCCGGATGCTCGACGACGAAATCCGGAAAACGCTCCATGATCTTGGTCGCGCATTCGCCGATCGCCATGATGTTGGCGATCACCGCATCCTGCTTGATTTCATCAAGCCGAAAGGCCTCGCGATCCAGGCCAGAGACATATCTGACGGCCTTGTTTCCAGTGACGACCATCCGATCAAGATAGGCTTCGAGACGCTCTGCACTCATATCGCCAACGCTTCCGCGACGATGCGTTCGCGGATCTTGGGCGGAAAATCCCCCGGAACCTTGACATCCACCGGAACGCCCAACGCTTCTTCGAGATCTCCCTGAAGTCCGCCGAGCGTGAACAGGGACGTGGTCGGCGACGGGTCGACCAGGATATCGAGATCGCTGTCGGGTCGGTCTTCGCCGCGCAGCACTGAGCCATAGACGCGAGGATTGGAGACCTGCCGGCGGGCAACGATCTCCCGGATGACATCCCGGTTCTTCTCCAGCACTTCCGACGGTCTCATGGCGGCGTCACTCCTGATATCGCCAGTATAAGCGACGGAGAGGATTGAGGAAAGCAGCGCCCGGGACCTCAATGTCCCGGAAGCAGCGATTGCAGACGCAGGAGCGCGATCTTTTCCACCTGGGCGGTGGCGGTGTCGAACTCCTCGTCCGCAGAATTGTCGATGCGCTTCTCGAAGGCAGCAAGGATATCGTCCTTGGTGAGGCCCTTGACCGCGATGATGAAAGGGAAGCCGAATTTTTGCGTATAGGCGGTATTGAGCTCGGTGAAGCGGGCGTGTTCGGCAGCGCTCAGGCGGTCCAGCCCGGCGCCGGCCTGTTCTTTTTTGCTGTCCTCGGTCAGTTCGCCGGCGATCGCCAGCTTGCCCGCAAGGTCGGGATGGGCGCGCAGCACGCCGAGGCGTTCCTCGCGGCTTGCCCGGCGGAAGATCGAGTTCAGCGCGTCATGCACGCTCTTGGACGTCAGCGGCACCAGCATCAGACCGGCGTCATAGGCGCGTTCGGCGATGAAGGGCGAATGTTCGAACACGCCGCCGAACATCTGGATGAAATCGCCGCGGGCGGTCATAGCGCGGCCGCCGGCTTGTGATGCTCGTGCCAGTGTCTGGCAATCTCGATACGCTGCGGGATCCAGACCTTGTCGTGGCTGAGCACATATTCGATGAAACGCTTCAACGCGGCGGCGCGGCCGGGCCGCCCGACGAGGCGGCAGTGGAGGCCGACCGACATCATCTTCGGCGCGCCTTCCCTGCCCTCCTGGTAAAGCACGTCGAAGGCATCCTTGAGATAGGTGAAGAACTGGTCGCCGGTGTTGAACCCCTGCGGCGTCGCAAACCGCATGTCGTTGGTTTCCAGCGTATAGGGGATGATCAGGAAGGGCTTCTGGTCGAGCCCGTTGACCCAGTAAGGCAGATCGTCTGCGTAACTGTCGGAGGAATAGAGGAAACCGCCCTCTTCCATGACCAGTTTCAGCGTGTTGTCGGAAGGCTTGCCCTGGTACATGCCGTAGGGGCGCTCGCCAACGAGCTCGGTGTGCAGCCGCACGGCCTCGAGGATGTGCTCGCGCTCCTTTGCCTCCGGGAAATCCTTATATTCCAGCCAACGGTAGCCGTGGCTGGCGATTTCCCAGCAGGCCTCCTTCATAGCGGAGACCGCTTCCGGATTGCGGGCCATGGCGAGCGTCACGCCGTAGACGGTGGTCTGGACCTTGAGGTCGGTAAACATCCGAAACAGCCGCCAGAAGCCGGCGCGCGAGCCGTATTCGTAGATCGATTCCATGTTGAGGTTGCGCTGGCCCGGCCAGGGCGCGGCACCGACGATTTCCGACAGCAGGTTCTCCGAGGCCGGATCGCCGTCCATGATCGAGCTCTCGCCACCCTCCTCGTAATTGATCACGAACTGCACGGCGACGTGAGCGCCGCCCGGCCATTTCGGATCGGGGGTGGAACGGCCGTAGCCGACGAGTTCGCGCGGATAGTCTTTTGCCTGCATGGATCACCTTCGACGAATGAGGCCGGACGGTAGCGCACCCTTTCCGGCCATGTCGAGATGGAAATGACGCTTAGAGGCCGAGCGCCCGAAGGATCGCGACTGAGGCGACCCCGAGTGCCACGGAAACGAGCATCGGCAGGCGAAGTGCCGCAAAAGCAGTCACGGCGCAGGCCAAGGTTTCGGCAATCCCGGTCGCAAAAGCGGTCGGCGCGACGACAGCCATCAGAACTGCCGGCGGGATCGATTCGATCGCCTTGCGGCGGCCGCCTTCGAGCGAGACGTGGCGGATGAGCACGAGGCCGCTCAACCGGGTAAGCGCGGTCGCAGCCGCCATGGCGAGGATGGCAATGAGCGTGGCGAGATCAACAGTCATGGCGTCACCTCTACCTCACCGTTTTTGCCGGTCACCATGGCGGCCGAAAGGCCGGCGATAGCACCGGCAGCGATATACCAGACGCCCGGCACGAAATGTTGGGTGGCGACGGCGGCCGCGCCGCTCGCGAGCAGCACGGCGCCGGTTTCAGGCCCTTTCCAGAAACCCATGACCAGCACGATGAAGACGGCTGGAAAGGCAAAGTCGAGCCCGAGCACCACCGGGTCGCCGAGAAAGGCGCCGAGGGCGGCACCAGCCAGCCCCGAGAGTACCCAGGCGAGATAGAAGGGCATGGCGAGGCCGGCGAACCAGGCGGGCGTCAGCCGCGCCACCTTGGCCCGGAACTCTGCCATCGCCCAAATCTCGTCGGCGAGGAACAGCATCGAGAGATGGCGCGCCGGTTGGCCGAAACCATCCATTCTGATACCGAGCGAGGCGCTCATCAGCACGTGGCGGATGTTAACGAGCAGGGCTGCAAACCCGACACCGGTCCAGGAGGCCGGATGGGTCCAGATATCCATCGCTACGAACTGCGAGCCGCCGGCGAATACCAGCGCGCTCATCAACCCCGCCTCGGCCGGCGACAGGCCTTTCGTGGCCGCAACCGCGCCGAAAACGAGGCCGATCGGAATGACTGCGGCGATCAGTGGCGAGATCGCCCGCATGCCCCCGAGGAAGTCTTGAAACCTTGCATTGCCATTCACGTCAAAAACCTCCGTTGGAAGCGGAGGTCTTAAAGATCAAGTGGATAGCCGTCTTGAACGAAAGTGATCAGCGAGCCCGGTATTGCCCCGGCGTCAGCCCCGTGCGGGCCTTGAAGTGCCGGGTGAAATGCGCCTGGTCGGCAAAACCGCATTCGAGCGCGATCTCGGCCGGCTGGCCGCCTTCCCTCAAGCGCTTGCGGGCCGCTCGGATGCGGATGTCGGTGAGGAAGGAATGCGGCGTGATGTGGAATTCCTTGCGGAACGCGCGGATAAGGTGAGCGCGGCTGAGACCCGCGACGGTCGCAAGTTCCTCCAGCCCGACATCGCAAGCAAAATTCTCGGTGAGGTAGTCGCGGGCCTGGCGCACGGCGGTGCGCTCCGTCGTATCGGCCGGTACGATGATCGAACTGCCGTGACGGCGGAACATCGCGTCGAGCACCAGGAACATCGCCTGGCTGGTTTCGAGCGCGCCGGAGCCTTCTTCCAGCGTCCGGTGCGCCTGGTGGAAAGCGTCGGCGAGCGCCTGGTCGTGGAGGAGCTGGATGCCGAAGGCGGGCGTGCCCTGGAAGGGTTTGCCGGTGACGTCTTCGAGTATCTCGCGAAGCAGTGCGACATCCGGATAGATCATCCGGTAGCGATACCCGCCGCCCCGAGGCGCACCGTCATGTGTCTCGCCCGGATTGATCAGGTAGAGCCCGCCCGGCCCAGCGCTTTCACGGCTGCCCTTGATGGTGCAAACCTGCATGCCCTGCTCGATCGCACCTATACTGAACGTATCATGCGCATGCGGCGCGAATTCGTGGGTGAGAAACGTCGCGCGCAGGCATTCCATGCCGCCAAAGCGATCGTCCCGCCAGAAACGGGTCACCTCTGCCGGCATCAGCGGCATGTGGTCGGTGGCCTGTTCCTGCGAGATATTCTCCATGGAAAAAGTATAGCAGATCGGCGACCATCGCTCTTGAACAAAAGTGACGCCGGAAGCCAGAGGCACCTGAATGTCAGGCGATCTTGCGCGCCGCCACGCGGCCCATCGGATGCAGCGAATGCACCAGGAAGGGCGCGCCGGGCTCCTCCTCGATGAAGAGCGCCAGATTGGCGATCTCGACCGGCTTTTTCAGATAGGGTTCGAAATAATCGCGCAGCGCCAGGTCGAAACGCGGCATCTCGACCAGCGACAGCGGGCCGGTCAGGGTCATGTGGAAACGGAACTCGTCCATCACATAAGGGTGGCCCCAGCGATGCAGGTTGGCGAATTGCGGCGCCGAGAGATCGCCAGAATCGCTGCGCTCCAGCTCGGCTTCCGACAATGGCGTGCGGAAATTGTCGAACTCCTGGACCACGGAAGCAGCCAGGAACCGGACGGTATCGCAAGGAACGACCGGCGCCAGGCCGAAGAAGTTGCCGAGCCGCACGACTTCGAGCTTCGGCAGTTCGAAAGGGCTGTGGGTGCCGGCAAACCGCATCAGATGGCGCAGCAGCATCGGTTCGGTCACGTCGGGTGCCAAGCGGAACGGCGCCTTCAGCGTCGCGTGGAAACCGTAGCGGCGTGGCAGCGCGGTGTTGAAAGCAATGTCGTGAATGCCGATGCCACGGATTGCCGGCGGCTCCGTCGCTTCGCCTGAAAAGGCGTTGCGGCCGAGCCACTGGGCGGCAGCGACCGTCAGCGGATCATGCGCCGGAGGCGTGAAATGAATGGCATAGCGCATGCGTCACCTTCTGAACGTCCTTTTCAGCAACCCCGTGTTTTACGCATTGCTCAACAATCCCTGCCGTGGGGGTTAAGTGATTTGCATGACAGAATAACGACGCGGAGGACCGAAAACTCGCGTTTAACGCGAGGCGACGGCAAGATGACTGGTGAGCGTAAATGACGCCGGAAGCCGCATTTCCCGGCCATTCACGGCATTGAGCGCCGCATCCGCCAACCTATGCGCGATACCGAAACTCACCTTAAAGCCACCTGTGAGCGCGATCACTCGGGCGTGATCGGGATGCGCGCCGACCATCGGATCGCGGCCGATCGCCTTCGGCCGCAATCCCGCCCAGCGCTCGACGACGGGGGCCTGCGCCAGGGCCGGCACGAGCGACCGGGCGCGCGCGATCAGTTCATCCAGCTGGGAATCGGTCGAGTACGGATCTTCGAACATATCCTCACTGGTGCTGCCGACCGCCACGTGACCGCCCTCATGGGCGACCAGGTAAAGGCCGTTCAGGAAGATCACCGGCAGAGACGGATCGATATCGGCCTTGAGCAGCGCCGCCTGCCCCTTGACCGGCTGGCCGATCGGATGTTTCAGCGGCGGCGAGACGCCTTGAAGCAGAGAAAAGGACCGGTGGCCGGCCGAGACGATGCACTGGCCGAAGGCAACACTTTCGCCGCCACGGAATATAATCCTATTAGCGGCTGGATCTACCGTTTCGGCCTCCAGGCCTTCGACGATTCGGACATTGCCGGCCCTACGCAGGAAGGCCGCGAGAGCCGATACGAGACCCCGCGGCGAAACCCGGGCGGCAAACGTGTCATGCACCAGTCCGGCAGCTGCGAAGGAGGCATCCGGCCAGCCTTTTTGCGGCGGGCGGTCGAGCACATGCCAATGGAAACGACGGTCACCGCGCCGCCAGCAGGCTTCCGCATCGGCCGAATGGCCGAGCGCGATCTTGCGTAAGTGCGGCTTCGGCAACGGAATCAGTCGGCCGGAGCGGCGGTAGCCACAGGCCATGCCCGTCTCGGCTTCGAGCTCAGCGATTTCGTCTTCCAACGATAGGAGCGCGTCGAACTGGAACTGCTTCTTGTCGTCCCACTTATCGGGCATATACGGCATCAGGGCGCCCAAGAGCCCGCCGCTTGCCGCCTGCCCCAACGAGCCGGCATCGACAAGCAGGGTGCGGATGCCGAGTCGCTCGGCCTTGACCGCCGCCCAGAGGCCCATGATGCCGCCGCCCAGGATGACGAGATCGGCGGATGCGGGAAGGACATGAGATTGACCGCCGAAGCCGGCAGGATTATCCGCATCTCCCATGAGCGACCGTGATCCTGAAATTCGTGTGACCGAAAGCCAGACGCTGGACTGGCATGACGGCGATATGCCCTATTCGCAAAAGTTTGGCGATCACTTTTATTGCCGCACCGACGGCCGGCTGGAGTGTGGCCACACGTTTCTGGCCGGCAATGGCCTGCCGGAGCGCTGGGGCCTGCCGGAGCACTGGAAAAGTCACCGGACTTTCCGGATCGGCGAACTCGGTTTCGGCACCGGCCTGAATTTCTGCGAGACCTGGCGGCAATGGAAGCTTTTTCGCCCCGCAGGCGCGAAGCTTCATTTCACCTCTTTCGAACTCTATCCGATGCAGCGCGACGAAATCGACCGGGCGCTCACCCGCTGGCCGGAGATCGCGGCAGAACGGCAGGCAGTGGTCAAAGCTTGGCCGGACGAGCCCGCCGGGAATGTCGTGATCGACGCTGACGCCCAGACACGTCTGACGGTCGTCTGCGGCCCGGCACTCGAAGGCGTCTCCGCGGCCAGCGCGGATTTCGACGCGTGGTTCCTCGACGGCTTTGCGCCGTCGCGCAATCCGGACATGTGGTCGCCGGATATCATGCAGGCGCTCCATGACAAAACCTTACCTGGCGGCACGTTCGGCACTTATGCGGCAGCCGGCTTCGTACGGCGAAACCTGCAGGCGGCCGGTTTTACCGTCGAACGGCGGCCGGGATTTGCTGGCAAACGCGAGATGTTGTGCGGCATCAAACCGGCGCCCTGATCCAGGGTCGCACCAAGACCGCCCAACATAAAACAGCCGGCCCTGAGACCGGCTGCCATCCATCACATCGCATGCCACCTACTGGCAGACACGCAGGCTTTCCATGTGCCATCCGCCGTCATAGGCGTTGCGGACGCGGCGGTCCTCGAACCAGCAGCGCGGCCGAGGCGGCGGTGGCGGATCGATGTAACGCGGCCCACTGTCATTGGCGAGAGCCCCGCCGATCAGGCCGCCGATGACGCCCGCGGCCAAACCTCCGGCAATCAGCGCTCCAGTATTGTTATGATGCCTGCGCGGCGGGTCACGGCGGTCGTATCGATCATATCGGTCGTAGTGTCTGTCCCACTGCTGGGCCGAGGCTTCACCGGCCGGCAACACGACGCTGGTGCAGGTAGCGGCCAGAATCAGCGCCGAGACAATCATCTTCTTCATCACAAGCGTCTCCGTTTCCACCGAGCTGCGCCTGAAAGCGGCAGAAAGGGCTCGGGTATTGCCGGACAATGCCGGTGTCGAGCTTAACGGTGCCTGAACGGAAAACCGGTCGCTCGCACCCTGCCCGAAATTACGAAAAACGTGTAAGACCATATTTCTCGCCACTCATTGTTGGTCCCTCCCGCGCGCGTCCCGCTTTCATACTTTTGCGTGAAAATAATTTTCAAATACACGGGATCAGAGCATCAGATGAACTTCACGGGCTCCCACCATATCCATGTCATTGGAGGCCAATATGCGGTGTCGGCCGATCCCGATACCGTGCTGATGACCGTTCTCGGATCCTGCGTCTCGGCCTGCATCTACGACACCACCACCAACATCGGGGGGATGAACCATTTCATCCTGCCTGCGAGCGGCGGACTGGACATCACCCAGCACCCGGAACGCTACGGCGATCTGGCCATGCGTGCGCTTGTCGACGACCTGTGCAGTCTCGGCGCGGAACGCCGGAACCTTCGGGCCAAGCTGTTTGGCGGCCGCACGCGCAAATGCAGCGGCTACGATCCCGGATTGCTGAACGCCGCGTTCGCCAGGCGCTTCCTTCACGCGGAAGGCATCAAGCTTGTCGATTCCAGCCTCGGCGATGACCTGGCGCGCTGGATCGCGTTTCACCCGACGACAGGCAGCGTACAGATGCGGATCACTGCGGCCACGGTGCCCGCTCCGTCAACTTCCCGCATCGCCGACGCAACCGCCAGGGCAGCGCGATACTGATTGCCGCTACGTTCTGCCGCCGCGTCAGCAGTATTGCCAGTTCTTCGGAGCAGGGATGTGCGCCGACATTGCCGAGGTGAGAGCGTTGAGAGCCGGAAACGCCGGCTCAGTTCGACACCGAGCTCACGATCGCACCGCCAAGCCAGTTGCGGACCTTGGTTTCCAATGCCTCCGGACTGATCGGCTTGGAGAGGTAATCGTCCATGCCGACCTGGAAGCAGAGTTCGCGGTCGCTTTCGAGCGCATGCGCCGTGACGCCGATGATCGGCGTATGGGTGCCGGTCTCCTGTTCGAGCTCGCGGATTTTCTGGGTCGCCTGATGGCCGTTCATGACCGGCATCGAAACGTCCATGATGATGACCGCCGGATCGTGCTTTTTCCACGCTTCGACCGCTTCCGCACCGTTCTTGACGATCTGGAACAGCCAGCCGGTGGTCTGCAGGATCTGGGTAAAGACGATCTGGTTGACTTCGTTGTCCTCGGCGACCAGCACGTCGAGCGTCGGCGCCGCCTGCATGGGCGGCGTGGAGACCGGGACCACCGGCTGTTCGGCAATCACTGGCGCCGAAGCAACCAGCTTGGGCGCGGCAACCGGCGCCAGGGGCCGCACGGCCGTCTGAGTCCGACCGGCCGCTTGCTCCGCTTCGACTGCCCGGCGCTTGGTGCGGATCGAGCGGACGACGTCGATGATCGTGCTGCGCAGCAGGTTGGCGCGTGCCGGCTTCATCAGATGCGCCTGGATGTTGAGGGCGGCGAACATGCTGTCGTCGCCGGCCATGTCCATCGAGGTCAGGAAAACCACGCCGGTTCCGTCGAAGCGCGGATCACGCCGGAGCTGCTTGGCGAAATCCAGGCCGTTCATCTCCGGCATGTGGTAGTCGAGCACGATAGCATCGACAGTGACGCCGATACGGGCGGCCTCGCTGAGGATCGCCAGCCCCTCGGCGCCGCCGTCGGCTGCGACCGTGTCGAACCCCCACATGGTAAGCTGTTCGGTGAGGATGCGGCGGTTGACGGCATTGTCGTCGACGACGAGGATGCGTGCGCCGCTAGTGTTGATCGGCAAGGCCGTCAGGACGTTGCGTTCGCTGACCACCTGGAACGGCAGGTGCACGGTGAAGATCGAGCCGCGACCGACTTCGCTCGTCACGTCGATATAACCGCCGAAGAGTTCGGTGAGGCCGGCGGTGATCGCCAGCCCCAGGCCGGTGCCTTCGTGGCGGCGCGTCGAGGACGTGTCGACCTGCGAGAATTTCTCGAACACCGATTTCAGTTTCTCTTCCGGAATGCCGAGCCCGGTATCCTCGATGCGGATCGACAGCAACATCTCGCCGGGGCCTCTCGCCTCCGATCTCAGATCGATGAAGACGTGCCCCTTTTCGGTGAATTTCACCGCATTGCCGACCAGGTTGGTAATGATCTGACGGAAACGCCCCGCGTCGCCCATCACCGTCTCGCGGATCGAGACGTCGCCGCGCACGATGAGTTCGATATCCTTCTCGGCAGCGGACGAGGACAAAAGCGTCGCCACGTCCTCGATCGCCTCGACCGGGTCGAACGGCGCCTTGCGCAGCGTCATCTGTCCGGCATCGATCTTGGAAAAGTCGAGGATGTCGTTGATGATCGTCAGGAGCGCATTGCCCGATTTGACGATGATGTCGATGAAGGTCTTCTGGCGGGTGTCGAGATTGGACTTGGCCAGCAGTTCGGCCATGCCGAGCACGCCGTTCATCGGCGTGCGGATCTCGTGGCTCATATTGGCGAGGAATTCCGACTTCGCCCGGTCGGCAGCCTCGGCGCGCTGCAGGAGGCGGGTCAGTTCTTCCTCGCGGCTCTTCATCTCCGTGACGTCTGTGAAGACGGCCAGCCAATGGTCGCTGCCGGTCAGCTTTGCCTCGACCTGGATCCACTTGCGGCCCTCGACGCGGAAGGCGGCAAACACCGGCTTGCCGGCTGCGACATTGTCTTCCCAGGCCTGCAGCGTCGCCGCCGCTTCCTCGGACGTGCCGAGATCGCCGCGCTCGACGCAATAGCGGAAGAGATCGCGCCACAGGCCTCCGGCACCCACCATCTCGGCCGGCATGTCGAGCATGGCCGGCAGCGCGTCATTGGAGAAGATGATCTCGCCGTCATGCAGGATGAGCAGCCCTTGCGACATGGCGCTCGTCGCGTCGCGCATCAGCGCGCCGTGGGTTTCGAGCGCCGCACGGGCCTCCTGGATCTCCTGCTCGCGCTTGCGGACAGCCGTGATGTCCATGTAGCTCAGCAGGATCTTGCCGCCGGAAAGCTGAGTGCCAGAAATGACGATCACCAGGCCGCTGCGGCTTTTCACCTCGATCGGCGGTCGCTCCTGGCCGTCGGTCAAGGCGGCAATGCGCTCCCGGTAGATTTCCTCGAAGCTGCTCGTCGAGCCGCTATAGATGCCGTGGTCGAAATTGACCTTGAGGAAGTCCCGATAGGAACGCCCGGGCAGATCGAACTGCTCTCCGGCATCCCAGAAGGAATAGAAGGCCGGGTTGGCGTATTCGAACAGGAACTGCTCGTCGAGGATCGCCACGCCGACGGGCATGGTGTGCAGGATCGTCTGCAGATCCTTGCCCATCTTCTCCGCCTTGTTCTGCGCCTCCTTGATGCGGGAGACGTCCATGCGCGAGCCGACGAGGTTGTGCGCGCCGTCATTGGTGGTCACCCGGCGCAGGTGCGTGATGACCGGGACAACCGATCCGTCGGGAAAGGTAATATCCTCCGATTTCTCGATGTCCTCGCCTGTCATTACCTGGTCGTTTTCAATCCGGAAGCGATCGGCCGCGTCAGGGAACATTTCCGTTTCGGTCTTGCCGAGGAAATGGCTTCTCGGCTTGCCGAGCATCGCCTCGTAGGCGGCATTGGCATAGGTGAGCTGGCGGTCGCTGTTGCGCACGAACACGGGCACCGGCAGGTCTTCGAGGACGGCGCGGAACAAGTCCGTCTCCGAGACATGGGTGCGCAGGAGCATTTCCTGCTCCTTGAAATCGGTCACGTCGTGACGGATGGCGATCAGCAGGCCGTTTTCGAGACGCTTGTTGATGCTCCGCAGCCAGCGTCCGTCGGAAAGCTGGTCGATGCTTTCGGAATAGGGAAGATCGAACGGTTTCATCCGCTCGGCTATCCAAGCGTCCTTGTTCGGCACATCGGAACCAAAGCTCGCCGGCGACACGCGCTGGCGGCGATCATACGCAAATCCGAGAATATCGTTGAGCGTGATCCCCGGCTGGATATCGATCGAGATCGATGAAAAATGATTGATGAGCTGGGAATTGCAGTAGAGCAGAACGTTGTGCTTGTC
Source organism: Neorhizobium sp. SHOUNA12A (assembly GCF_023006505.1). Lineage (GTDB taxonomy): Bacteria > Pseudomonadota > Alphaproteobacteria > Rhizobiales > Rhizobiaceae > Neorhizobium. The sequence continues at coordinate 2,980 of NZ_JALBGV010000062.1, read as the reverse complement.
ATAGATTCCGATACCCATTTCGAGCATGTCGAGGGCATCGTCGAGAAGCGCATTGTTGAAAGGCGAAAACGGCGCGATCGGCTTTGCAGCGTTGGCCGTAGCACCACTGGCCGGGGCACCGGGGGGCGGGACGACGGCGCGTGATGCAACGGCAAGCGGGGCAACGTTGTTCGGCTCTGAAATGGCGGCAACGCCCGGTACCGCCGCAAACGTGCCGAACAGATAGGTATGGTCGTCTTCCGTCAGGAAACGCTCGATATGAATTTCATGGCGGACGACGCCGGAGCGGTCGAAACAGAGCGCCGTCTCGTCGGTACCGAAAACGATCGCCCGGCATTCCTTTTCCTTGCGGTCGGCATCGTCCAGCGCGCCTGCAAGGCCACGGCTGGTATTGCCGGCGAATTCGCTCGGATGCATGCCGAAAAGGCGTGCATAGGCAGCATTCACCGCCACGTAGCTAAGGGCGCTGTCCTTGATGAACGCGGGTTCGGCAAGATCGTTGATCCGCTCGCACGCCGTTTTCAAGAGTTCGCTTTCCGTGTCCACCTTCCCCGCTCCTCGTGCCGGCCGATATCCGGCTCGATTCGTTTGTCTCCCAATCGACTGATAACACCATAGCGAGTGTTAACATCATGTTGTTGAAACAGTACGACTTATCATTTCTGGCATTTGTCAACCGGAAGCGCCTATATATGGGCGCCAATACAGCCTGTGATTGATCGTGACGGGCATCGACATCCGCAGACATCCAACCGCATGGCGTAAGTGATCCGAGCTAATCCGAAAGCAACCCGGAGAAGGCCCAATTTCCGCCGCCAGATCTTCTCCATGTTATAGCCACGATCCGGCCACAATCGACATTGGCAATTGCTGAGGCTTGATAAAAATCAACCGCAGGCGGCATGAAGCTGAACGTCCGTTCAGACTATCGAGGAATCGTCTTCATCAATCCGCCGCCTTTGGGCGCGACCATTTCTTCACCCCTTGAGGACAAAAAGGGAAAGGAAAAGAACATGTCGGCACTGAAAAAGACGATATCACTCGGCCTCGCCGCACTGTCCGTAGCGGGCGCCCTGACGGCGACGGCTCCAGCGGCAGAAGCTCGCGATCACCATCGCAATGTCTGGCCGGGCGTGGCCGCAGGCCTTGCCGGCGGCATCATCGGCGGCGCAATCATCGCAGGGTCGCAGCGGCCGGCTTACGCCGAGCCCGAATATGTGGAGCCGGAATACGACTACGCTCCCCCGCCCCCGCCGCCTGTCTATTACCGCCGCGCCTATTACCGCGACTACCCGCCGGTCTGCGAACTCGAATGGCGCCGCAACCGCTATGGCGAGCCTTATCGCGTCGAAGTCTGCTCGCGCTGATCGGCAGAGCAATCGCATTGAGGAGCCTGTTTCCGCCGCCGGCGGATGCAGGCTTTTTGTTGTCCTGCAGACGCACCGAGCTCTGTTACGGACACGGCCGGGAAGCCACGCCATTTCGCGAGTGCGAACATCTGCTTGACTTTTGCCCGGAAAACCACCAAATGCGCTTCAGCTTTCACCTTCCGGCCGCCGCGTGAGTTGGCCCCGCGTCATTAAAGACACCGCGAAGAAGGAACAAGGCGCAAAGATAGATCGCCCTCGATCCCGGAGGGTTTAAGCGCTGGAGAGCAATTTCCAACTTGCAAGTTCCCACTTCACGCGGGGTTCTTGACGCCAAAGGCAGACCGGACGGCATGGTGCCAGTCCGGCGATACGCTTTTGGCGCCCCGAAAAGGTATTCGACTTGACGAATTTCCACGAGCTTGGTCTGTCCAAGCAGACCGTAGCCACTCTTTTTGCGCTCGGTTACGAAACGCCAACCCCGATCCAGGCTCAGGCGATCCCCCAGCTTCTCGAAGGCCGCGACATGATCGGCCTTGCCCAGACCGGCACCGGCAAGACCGCTGCATTCGGTCTCCCGATCATCGAAATGCTTGCCAAGGACCCGAAGCGTCCTGACAACCGCACCACCCGTACGCTCATCCTCGCTCCGACCCGCGAACTGGTCAACCAGATCGCCGCCAGCCTGAAGAGCTATGTGCGCGGCACCCCGATGAAGATCAACGCCGTTGTCGGCGGCGCCTCGATCAACAAGCAGCAGCTGCAGCTCGAAAAGGGTACCGACATTCTCGTCGCGACCCCGGGCCGCCTGCTCGACCTGATCGCCCGCCGTGCCATCGGCCTGACTGCCGTGCGTTACCTCGTTCTCGACGAAGCCGACCAGATGCTCGATCTCGGCTTCATCCACGATCTGCGCAAGATTTCCAAAATGGTGCCGAACAAGCGCCAAACCCTGCTCTTCTCGGCCACCATGCCGAAGGCGATCGCCGATCTTGCCTCCGACTTCCTCAAGGATCCGGTCCAGGTTTCGGTCACGCCTCCGGGCAAGGCCGCCGACAAGGTCGAACAGTTCGTCCACTTCGTGGTCGGCAAGAACGACAAGACGGACCTTCTCAAGAAGTCGCTCGAAGAAAACCCGACCGGCCGCGCCATGGTTTTCCTGCGCACCAAGCACGGCGCCGAGAAGCTCTCCAAGCATCTCGAGCATATCGGCTTCAAGGTCGCCTCGATCCACGGCAACAAGAGCCAGGGCCAGCGCGAACGTGCCCTCAAGGCCTTCCGTGACAACGAGATCCGTGTTCTGGTCGCCACCGACGTTGCCGCCCGCGGCATCGACATCCCTGGCGTCACCCACGTCTTCAACTACGACCTGCCGGAAGTACCGGACGCCTACGTTCACCGCATCGGCCGTACCGCGCGTGCCGGCCGTGACGGCATTGCGATCGCCTTCTGCGCCCCCGATGAAGCCCGCCTGCTGCGCGACATCGAGCGCCTGATGAACATCGAAATCACCACCGCATCCGGCGAACGCCCCGAAGGCGGCCGCCAGCCACGCGGCGGTGCCGGCAACAACAACCGTGGCGGCGCTGCCAATCGCGGCCGTGGCGGCAACG
>NZ_JALBGV010000061.1 GCF_023006505.1 Neorhizobium sp. SHOUNA12A | reverse complement strand
CGCTCGGCTGCTCGCTCACCTGCCTGGTCGGCGCCTTTGCCGCCACCACGGACGATCCCTTCGAGGCGACAGTCGCCGCACTCGCGATGTTCGCGGTCGCAGGCGAGGAAGCGGCCTTCACCGCCTCCGGCCCCGGCTTCTTCTCGCCGATCTTCCTCGACCGCCTCGCGGCGCTGACCGGCGAGACGCTCGATGCCCAGGCAAGGGTCGTCGCAGCATGACCAAAACCTTCGACCTTTCCGTCTACCTCGTCCTCGATCCCGATCTCTGCCGCGAGATCGGCATGGTCGAGACGGCAAGGCTTGCCGTCGCCGGCGGCACCACCATGGTCCAGCTGCGCGACAAGCAGGCGGACACGGCAAAAATGATCGAAACCGGCCGGGCGCTGAAGGCGGTACTTTCCGGAACCGGCGTGCCCCTGATCATCAACGACGACGTGGAGGCAGCAATCGCGATCGGCGCCGAAGGCCTGCATGTCGGCCAGAGCGACATGGCGGCAGTGATGGCGCGGCAGCGTGCTGGCCATGGCATGATCCTCGGCCTTTCGGTCGAGACCGAGGACCTGGCGCGGCGGGTGGACCCATCGATCGTCGATTATGTCGGCATCGGTCCGGTGTTTTCGACCAATACGAAGCCCGACCACAAGCAACCGATCGGTTTTGACGGCCTCGCGCGCATCGCCGCCATGGCGCCGGTTCCGGCAGTGGCGATCGGCGGCGTCAAGGCGGAACATGCCGGCCCCGCGCTCGCCGCCGGCGCAAAGGGCATCGCCGTTGTGTCCGCCATCTGCGGCCAGCCCGATCCGGAAGCCGCCGCCCGCCGAATTGCCGCGGAAATCGAAAGGGCACGCACATGAGCATCAAAAACGTCCTGTCGATCGCCGGTTCGGACCCTTCCGGCGGCGCCGGCATCCAGGCGGACCTGAAAACTTTTGCGGCCCGCGGCACCTATGGCATGGCGGCGCTGACCGCGCTGACCGCCCAGAATACCCAAGGGGTCACCGGCGTGCATGCGGTGCCCGCCGCCTTCGTCGCAAACCAGATCCGCACCATCTTTCTCGACGTGCGCGTCGATGCGGTGAAGATCGGCATGATCGCCAATGCCGAGATCGCCGAGGCGGTTGCCGACGTGCTGCACCCTTATCGCGATACCGTGCCGATCGTGCTCGATCCGGTGATGATCGCCAAGGGCGGTTCGCCGCTGCTGGCGCTCGATGCGGTGGATGCCGTCACCTACAAGCTGATGCCGCTCGCCACCGTCGTCACCCCCAACCTGCCCGAAGCCGCGGCGCTGCTCGGCGAGACGGTCGCCACGACCCGCGAAGAGATGGCGGCCCAGGCTGAGCGGCTGCTGAAGATCGGGCCCAAGGCAGTCCTGGTGAAGGGCGGTCATCTGGAGAGCGAAGACAGCCCGGATGTGCTGGCGGACGCCACCGGCATCCACTGGTTCGAGGGCAGACGCACCGCGACCAGCAACACCCACGGCACCGGCTGCACGCTCTCGAGCGCAATTGCCGCCGAACTCGCCAAGGGCGCTTCGGCGGCTGACGCGGTTGCGATCGCCAAGACCTATCTCGCCGGCGCCATCGCCGCCGCCGACACCCTCACGGTCGGCACCGGCCACGGGCCGGTATCTCATTTTTACGCGTGGTGGTGAGGCGGCTGGCTATTCGGCAGTCTTCTCCGCCGCGGTGAAACGCGCCTTCGCATCTTCTGCAGAGGCCGCCTTCAGCAGAGCGGCCCAATCGTCGGGCGGGTTGCCCCCGGACAGCATTTTCCGGAACACCGCATAGGCATCGGTCTTTGCGCCGTAGGTGCGCAGCGTGTTTTCGTCATTCACCCAGGCGAAGATGATGATCCTCGCTTCGCTGCTGTAGCGGAAGAACAGCCGGAAACGCTGGCCGCCGAATTTTGCCCGAAACCAGTGTTTCCGGCCTTCGCCGAGAGTGCCGCCCTGACGATAGGCCGCCTGCGTCGGGTCTGCCGGAATGGTCCTGAAAACCAGTTCCGACAACGCGGCGAGCAGCTTGGCGTTTGCAGTCGCATGATAATGTTCAGTATCCTTGTCCCTCGATCGCTCGACGGCGAGCGTCAGCTTTTCCAGCTGATCGAGGAAGAGCGGATGCGCAAGGAGCGTCCAGCCGCTGACCACCAGCATGGGCTAGAGATCGACTTCGCCGTCGATCGGCGCGTCGAGGTCCACCTTGATGCCGTTGGTCAGGGCAGTCATGCGATCAACCAAAGCCGGCGGCAGCGTCGAAAGCGCCTCCGGCCGGGCCTCCATGTCTTTGGCGAGGAACGTAAGAAAGCTATCGATCACGGGATCAGGTGCATCTGCTGCCTCCCGTAGCACCGAAACGCCGCGTTCATCGTCGACATAGAAGGCGATCCGGTCTCCGTAGTCCAGACCGAGCGCCTGCCGGACGGATTTGGGAACCGTCGTCTGGCCCTTGGCGGTGATCGTGCTGACTTCTTTGAACACATTGGTCATGACAATCTCCTTTCGGTCTATCGTAAGGAAAATTCCTTACCTGATCAAGGGAAACATTGCTCGACACAACTGGCGCCGGCTGCCGGCCTTCAGCCCTTCTGGGCGGTGATCTTCTCGAAGGCGATTGCGATTTCCTGGCTGCCATAGGGCTTCTTCAGAAGCACTGCTCCTTCTACTTCCGCCTCGGCGGGAATGCGGTCGTTGCCGGTCGCGAACACGATGCCGACATCGGGAGATAACTTGCGCGCCTGCTGCGCGAACTCGCCGCCGGAAAGACCCGGCAGGCCGAGATCGGTGACCACCACGTCGAAGCTACGCTCCTCTATCATGATGATCGCCTCCTCCGCCGTCGAGGCCTCGGAAACCTCGTGGCCCAGCTCGGTCAGAAGATCGGCGGTGCTCATGCGGATCAGGAAATCGTCCTCGACCAGCAGCACGGAATAACGCGGCGTGACCGGTCGCTGCCCGATCACCGGGGCGACAGGTTTGGCCGCGAACGACGCCCTCACCCGGTTGCGATGCTGCTGGCCGTTCAGCACATGGCGTATCTTCCGCGCCAAGGCTTCGCGGGTATAGGGTTTCGACAGCAGCTCGACGCCGGAATCGAGCCGGCCGCCATGCACGATCGAGTTTTCCGTATAACCCGAGGTGAACAGCACGGCGATATCCGGCATCCGCTCGCGGGCGTGCCTGGCAAGCTCGGTGCTCTTCAGCGGCCCCGGCATCACCACGTCGGTGAACAGAAGATCGACCGGCACGCCGCTTTCGATGATACTCAGCGCACCCGCCGCGTCCTTCGCCTTCAGCACCGCATAACCGAGATCGCCGAGCAGCTCGATGACGGTGGCGCGCACCTGCTCGTCGTCCTCCGCCACCAGAATGGTTTCCGTGCCGCCGGTCACCGGGCCGAAATCGGCGTCGGTCACCAGATCCTCGCTGCGCTGGATGCGCGGGAAGTAGATCTTGACGGTCGTGCCCTGGCCGACTTCGCTGTAGATCTTGACGTGCCCGCCGGACTGCTTGACGAAACCGTAGACCATGGAAAGGCCAAGCCCGGTGCCCTTGCCGACGGGCTTGGTCGAGAAGAACGGCTCGAACACCTGTTCCATCACCTCCGGCGTCATGCCGGTGCCCGTGTCGGTCACCGCCAACATCACGTATTGGCCGGCCGGCACGTCCGCATGCTGGCGCACGTAATTGTCATCGAGGAAGGCGTTGCCCGCCTCGATCGTCAGCTTGCCACCGTCTTCCATCGCGTCGCGTGCATTGATCGCGAGGTTGAGGAGTGCATTCTCGATCTGGGTCGGGTCGACCAGAACGTTCCAAAGACCGCCGGATCGGATCGTCTCGACCTCGATATCCTCCCCGAGCGTGCGACGCAGCAGTTCTTCCATGCCGGTCAGGAACCGGCCGATATTGACCACCTTCGGTTCCAGCGGCTGGCGGCGGCCGAATGCGAGCAGCTGGCTGGCGAGTTTGGAACCGCGTTGCACGCCGGCAAGCGCATTTTCCACCCGGCGGCCAGCCCGCTGGTTGCCGGCGACGTCCTTGGCGAGAAGCTGAAGATTGCCGGAGATCACCTGCAGCAGGTTGTTGAAATCGTGCGCGACACCGCCTGTCAACTGGCCGAGCGCTTCCATCTTCTGGCTCTGGCGCAGCGCCTCTTCCATCTTCATGCGCTCGGAGATTTCGGAGGCGATCTTCTGTTCGAGGCCGGCATTCAGCACCTGCAGCGCCTCCTCGGCGCGCTGGCGTTCGGCGAGGTCGCGTTCCGCGGCGCGGAAAAGCCGCGCATTGTCGATGGCGATCGCCACCTGGCCGGCAGCCCCCACAACCAGCCGCTCATGCTCCTCGCGGAACTGAGCCGGTTCGGCATGTCCGAAGAACAGGCCGCCGATCACTTCGCCGGAGCGCGAGATCACCGGAACCGTCAGATAGCTGCGTACCGGCAGATGGTCCTTTGGCATGCCGAAATACGGATCGTTCCGGCCGTAGCGCGGATCCGCCATGATATCGTCGGAGCGGATGACGCCCTCGCCGCTGAATGTCGGCGCGAAAACGGCCGTGTTGCGCGGCATCGGAAAATTCTCGAATGCCGACCGGGGAACGCCGGACAGCGCATAGAGCATATAGCTTTCGCCGCGGTCGTTGACGACGTTGTAGAAGAAGGCTCCGAACTGTGCGCCGGTCAGTTCGACGCCGGCATCGGTGGTCATCTGCACCACCTTTTCGAGGTCGAGTTCGGCGGAAAGTTCAGCGCCGAGCCGGTTCAGCACCTCGAGATGCCGGGTTTCCTTGAGAAGCGCGATCTCCGCCTTCTTCTGATCGGTGACGTCGCTGCCCTGGATGAAGATCCCGGTCGCCTGGCCGGCATCGTCGACGATCGGCTGATAGACGAAATCCACGAAACGCTCTTCCGGCGGCAGGCCGGGCCGGCGCGCCAGCCTCACGCTCACACCCTGGCCTAGATGGGGACGGCCGCTTCTGCGAACCTCATCGAGCAGGTCGGAAAAACCCTGTTCGGCCACTTCCGGCAGGGCTTCGCGGATGGGGCGCCCAAGCAGGTCCCGACCGCCGACGAGACGCATATAGGCGCCGTTCGCCATTTCGAAAACATGGTCCGGTCCGGTCACCATGGCCATGAAGCCCGGAGCCTGATCGAACATCAGACGCAGACGCTCGCCTTCACCCTGAAGCCGCCGCTCGGCGCGAACCTTGGCCGTGTTCTCGACGACGATCGCCACCACGCCGAAGGGCTTGCCGGCCTCGTCATAGACCGGAGAATAATAGAGGTTCATGAAGGCGGAGGCCGGCGTGCCGGAGCGGTCGAGGACCATTTCCTGGTCGGAATAGGCAAGCGTGCCACCGGCGAAACAGACCTTCATGACGTTGTCGTTGAAGTCGGCAACTTCAGGCCAGCCCTCGCGCACCTTGCATCCGAGGATGCCGGGATGGCGCCTTCCGGCAAAATCGGAATAGGCGTCGTTATAGATCATCACGCCGTCCTCGTTCCACAACGTGACGATCGGGACCGGCGAACGAAGCATGAGGGAAATCGTTGTCTTGAGGCTCTGCGGCCAGGTGGCGATCGGCCCGAGCGAAGTGGCTGCCCAATTGAAAGCCGCAATAAGACGGGCCATTTCGCCGCTGTGGGAAAGAAAGGCTGTCTCGGCAGTCGAATGATTCATCATCGGGCTTTCGGCGGCGATAGGCGCTGTGCTGCCGTCTTACATGACAACGATCACCTGGGACAGCCTTTTTGACAATCGTCAACTAGGGTGCCGCCGCAAAAAAGCCATGGGAGAAACCAGCTATTTTTGACACGATCGGGGGACTTCAGGCCAGGTCCGTACGTGCGAAATCGGCGCCCTTGTAGAGAAGCGGCACGCCGCGGTTTTTGGCGCAGGCGTAAGAGAGACAGTCGGCCAGATTAAGCTGGGCTGGGTGTCCCCTGCCCTTGCCGTAATCCCGGAATGCCCGGATCGCCAGCTCGCCATCGGCTTCCTCGATAGGGATGATCTGGATTTTCGTCTCTTTGAAGAAATCAGATAGACCCTGCTCAATGACGAGGGGATCCTCGTCGAGCTTCGTCGACAGCCTCATGGCAGTCTCGAGCACGACCAAAGCACTGGTGCAGAGGCTCTCTGCCGCTTCGATCTTGCCTATCCACTGTTGCGCATCCTCCTCCTTGGAAAAGATCGCGACGATGACGGAGGTATCGACGAACACTAATGGCCCCACATCTCGTCGATTTCATCCTTGGTCATGTCCCGCCCCTCTCCGCCCTTGATGGCATGAAGGCGATCGACGATTTTCATCACGCGTTCCTGAAGCGGCGTTTCCGCCTGCTCCTCTTTTGAAAGCTTCTCCTCAAGCGCCTCGATGACCGCCTCGGTCATGCTAACATTACGTTTTTTGGCAAGCCGCTCCGCGAGCTCTCGGGCGCGGGGATCCCGTATCTGCAGGTTCATGGCAGTCGCTCCGATGGTTGTCATGACAGATAGCACATCCGCCATGACAACGCGAGCGAAACCCTTATCAACCGCAACGCCCCGCCTGGGTCAATGCCGCGCTTACGCCGGAAAGCGAGAACGTGTAGCTGGTCTGCGTGCCGCGCTGGGAGACCGCCTCGAGCGTCATGCTGCTTCCCGATTTCATCGCCGCGACAAGAGCGGCATCGGCGCTCTCCTGCTTCGTCCAGCCGGAATTGCCCTTCGGCTCCAGGGCAAAGGTTCGGCCGTCTACGGTGACCGTCATCTGCGATCCGCCCTTGAGGTCGTAACCCATGATCGCCTGCGGATAGAAGCCGGATCCGGAGGGCTTTGGCGCGACGAGGAAAAAGTTGTCGCCATGATCGACATCGGCGGGCTGCATCTGCGTCGGCGTGGTCAGCACGTAGCAGGTCGTGCCGCCGTCGCCCTTGTAGGAATAGAGGCCCCAGGCGTCGAATTTTTTCACCATGCTCGGGGTGGGCTGGGCAAGGACGGGTGCTGCAATTGCGGAAAGAGCGAGCGCGGAAAGGGCAAAAAGCTTGATGGACAATCTTGTCTCCATGGTCGGAAATGGCGAGGGAGCCGCGGCGGCGATGGCCGCGCGCAGAAGATAGCCCATTCAAAAATCGATCGGTTAGCACAAGGTTAATTGCATGGGGCGCCCGTCCCGAAACGGGGCACTCGCGAGGCCCGGATGAGACCGGATCGTGATCCGCGTGACTTTGCGCTTCCCCCGGGTTTCGGGGAAAGCGGTCAAAGGTTAATGCCTGCGGTCACAGCCCGGTCACAATCATGTCAGGCGGCCATAAATGCTGTGCATATTTGCGGTGGGTCGAAGGTGGCCGCCACGGGCCACCTTCGATCGGCAGCTTATTCCGGCTTCATCGCGCAGATGGCGAAGCGTTCCTGAACCATGCGCTCCAGCCCGCGCAGGAACGGCATCTTGCGGGCCTGGGCCCAATGGATGTCGGACAGCTTGCGGTCGACCACGATGTTGACGAAACCGGCCTTGGTCAAAAGATCGACCACCGCTTCGGCCGGCATGGCGTCCGAGAAATAGACGCGCGAGCGGATGTTCTGGTGACGCGCCGCCATGGCCGGCGTCATGTGGCTTGCGGCCGGCTTGCCGGTGATCCTCGACCAGAATTTCTGCAGGCCCTTGACCCAGGTCTCCTTGCCCATGTTGCCGTCGAGGATCAGCACTTTGCCGCCCGGCTTCAGGACTGAGAACCATTCCGCGAAAGCGGCCGGCGGATCGACCAGCGTCCAGACCAGATGTCGATTGGTGATGACATCGTAGCTGTTCTTCGGCTCCATCGTATTTTCCGCGTCGCCGGATACGAAACGGATATCGGCACCGCGTTTCTTCGCCTTGGCGCGCGCCTGGCCCAGCATCGCATCCGACCAGTCAAGCCCGGTGACCTTGAAACCGACGTCGTTCATCAGATGCGAGATGACGGCGGTGCCGCAGGCGAGGTCCAGAGCAGCGCGGCCGGTGCCATTGCCCAGATGCTTGCGGATCAACCGCTGCCAGCCCTTGCGTTCTTCCTCCGAGAAGATTTCGTGGCCGACGCTCTCGTCGAACGTCGCCGCTCTCTCCGACCAGAAGTCGCGGATTTCATCTCGGATGGAATAGTTGGAGTTCATCGAATTCATAATAGGTGCCCCGATAGTCAGACTACTTTGGAAGAGCTCTAAAACATAGAACTTGATTCCAAAAGTCATATTTCATATGCATGCGGACATTATCAGACATCGGGGGAGTTTCCAGATGAATTTCGCGAAAATGCTTGCAACATCAACGGTTGTGCTTGCAAGCCTTCTACCGTTTTCCGTGCTGGCGCAGTCGTTCACCGTCAAGGACGTCGCCGGCCGTGAGGTGAAGTTCGACAAGCCGGTCGAGCGCGTTATTCTCGGCGAAGGCCGGATGCTCTATTCGGTTGCCCCGATCGAAAAGGAAGATCCCTTCGCCAGGATCGTCGGCTGGCGCAACGACCTGCTCACCACCGACAAGGATGGCTACGACGCCTATCTCGCGAAATTCCCGAAGGGCAAGGAACTGCCGTTCCTCGGCAACCTGACCGACGGCACGCTGCAGACCGAGACCGTGGTCAAGCTGAACCCGGACGTCATGCTTTTGCCGATCGGCAACAAGAAGGCCGCGGACGAGGTGAAGCTCGAGGAGATGCTGAACAAGATCGGCGTGAAGATCGTCTATATCGACTTCCGAGAACACATCCTCGACAATACCGAACCGAGCCTCAAGGTTCTCGGCCAGATCTTCGGCCACGAGGATCGCGCCGCAGCCGTCGCCGCCTACTGGAAGCAGCAGATGGCCCGCGTGACCGACAAGCTGAAAGCCGCCAACCCGAAGAAGCCGAATGTGTTCATGTATCGGGCGGCCGGTCTGGTTGAGTGCTGCGGCACCTTCGGCCCCGACAATTTCGGCTTGATGGTGGATTGGGCCGGCGGCCATAACCTCGGTTCGGACTTCCTTCCGGGCTATACCGGCTCGATCAATGCCGAGCAGGTCGTCGCTTCCAATCCGGATGTCGTCGTCGTCACCGGCTCGAACTGGAGCCAGACCAAAGACGCCAAGGATTTTGTGAATGTCGGCCCGAACGCAGCCCCCGCATTCGACGGCAGCCGCAAGGCGCTGGACGCCCTGATGCAGAATGCGGCTTTCACCGGCTCCAAGGCTGTCGCAGGCGGCAATGTCCACGCCATCTGGCATCAGTTCTACACGAGCCCCTATCAGTTCGTGGCCGTACAGCGGATGGCAAAATGGTTCCACCCGGAGCTGTTCGCCGATCTCGATCCGGATGCGACCTTCAAGGAATTCCACGAGAAATTCCTGCCGGTTCCATATCAGCCGGGCTATTGGATCGACGCCAGGGCGGCGAAGTAACCCGATATGGCCGAGATCGCCGCATTGCCGATCGAAGCTGAAGCCGGGCGGGAGCGTTATCGCGCCCTTGCTCGCCGCAAGCTTGTGATCCTCGCTGCCATGACAGCCGCTCTTTGTCTGTCGTTCGCCGTCGATCTCGCCTGGGGGCCGGCCCGCTACAGCCTCGGCGAAGTCGTCGCCGCGCTGATCGACCCCTCCTCCGTCTCGGCCCAGATCCGCGCCGTGGTCTGGGATATCCGCATGCCGGTCGCCGTCATGGCGATCGTCGTCGGCGCCGCGCTGTCGGTTGCCGGTGCCCAGATGCAGACCATTCTTGCCAATCCGCTCGCCAGCCCGTTCACGCTCGGCATCTCGGCCGCCGCCAGCTTCGGCGCCGCGCTGGCGATCGTCACTAGCGTCTCCATCCTGCCGGTTGCCGCCACCCTGCTCGTGCCGGCCAATGCCTTCATCATGGCGCTGATCGCCACGCTGTTCATCCATTTCATCTCGCAGATGCGCGGCGTCTCGGTGCAGACGGTCGTGCTGCTCGGCATCGCGCTGGTCTTCACCTTCAACGCGGCTCTCGCCTTCCTGCAATATCTTGCCTCCGAGCAGGCGCTGTCGGCGGTCGTCTTCTGGACCATGGGCAGCCTTACCAAGGCGACCTGGCCGAAGATCGGCATCACCCTTGCCGTCCTCTTGATCGCGCTGCCGCTGTTTGCCCGCCACGCCTGGGCGCTGACCGCCATCCGGCTCGGCGAGGACAAGGCGGCGAGCTTTGGCGTCAATGTTCGGCGCATCCGCCTCGAAACTATGCTGATCATCTCGTTGCTCGCAGCCGTGCCGGTCAGCTTCGTCGGCACGATCGGTTTCGTCGGCCTGGTCGGCCCGCACATCGCCCGCATGATCCTCGGCGAAGACCAGCGCTTTTTCCTGCCGGGCTCGATCCTGTCGGGAGCGCTCCTGCTGTCGCTCACCTCGATCGTCTCGAAGTCGATCATTCCGGGCGTCGTTTTTCCGATCGGCATCATCACGGCGCTGGTCGGCGTGCCGTTCTTCTTCTCGCTCATCCTCTCGAATCGGAGCCGGTCATGGTAGCGATGCAACTGCAATCGGTCGGCGCCTATCACGGCCGCAAATTGTTCGTGGAAGACGTGACGACGCCGGTCATGAAGGCCGGCGAGCTGATCGCAGTCATTGGCCCCAACGCCGCCGGCAAGTCGACGCTGTTCAAGCGCATCACCGGCCTTCTGAAGGGACCCGGCAATATCGTCATCGATGGCGCGAAGACGAAGAACGCCATCACCTATATGCCGCAGGACACCTCGGCCAATGCGGTGCTGACCGTCTACGAATCGATCCTTCTCGCCCGTAAGCAGGGCCAGTCCTGGAGCGTCAGCGACAGCGACCTCTCGTTCATCGACGAAATCATGCGGGCGCTCAACATCACCGCCATCGCGTTTCGGGATCTTGGTGCGCTCTCCGGCGGCCAGCGCCAGCTGGTGTCGATCGCCCAGGCGCTGGTTCGCGAACCGGAAATCATGCTGATGGACGAGCCGACCAGCGCGCTCGATCTTCACCGGCAGGTCGAAGTGCTCGATTTCATGCAGCGCCGGGCGCGCTCGAAGGGCATGATCGTGATGATCGCCATCCACGACCTCAACCAGGCCCTCCGCTTTGCCGACAAGGTTCTGGTGATCGCCAACGGCCGCATGCGAGCCTGCGGTTACCCGCGCGACGTGGTCACCGTGGACATGCTGCGCAACGTCTACAAGGTCCATGCCCGCATCGAAAAATGCTCGATGGACCACGACCACGTGATCGTCGACGGAACGGCACACTAGGCCGCCGCTGAATGTACCGTCCAGCGCTGTGTGCGGTCTGGGAACCATCAGGCGCCAGAACCGCACAGCACGTCGGCGACAAGAAGACGCCTGCGCTTTTCCGAACTAGTGCCGGACACCCTTTTCGACGGTCAGATGCCGGCCGAGAATCTCTTCATTGGCGAGCAGATCGGCGCTGGTGCCCTGGTAGACGATCGCGCCGCGATCGAGGATGACGGCGTCGTCGGAGAGCGGCAGCACCTTGCGGGCCTTCTGCTCGATGATGATAGCCGACATGCCCTCGCCTTGCGTGATCCGCTGGATCGCCGCGAGCAGTTCGTCGACGATGATCGGTGCAAGACCCTCGGTCGGCTCGTCGAGGAGAAGCAGTTTCGGATTGACCATCAGCGCCCGCCCGACCGCCAGCATCTGCTGTTCGCCGCCGGAAAGCTGGTTGCCGAGGTTCTTGCGGCGCTCTTTCAGCCGCGGGAACATCGTATAGACCCGCTCCAGCGTCCACACACCGGGGCGCGCGATCGCCGTCATGTTCTCCTCGACGGTCAGCGACTTGAAGATGTTGCGCTCCTGCGGCACCCAGCCGATGCCCGCCGCGGCACGGCGGTCGGCGCGCAGCTTGGTGACGTCGCGTCCCATCAGGTGGATTGAGCCCGAATGATGGGTGGTGACGCCGGCGAGCGTATTGACGAAGGTCGTCTTGCCCGTGCCGTTGCGGCCGAGCAGCGCCAGCGTGCGACCCTCGCGGATCGTCAGGCTGATACCCGCAAGCACGCTCGCCTCGCCATAACCCGCGACCAGCTTTTCGGTGACCAGAACCGGGGCGCTCATGCATTTTCTCCGAGATAGACGGCCTTGACGCGCGGATCGGTGGAGATTTCCGCAACCGTTCCCTCGACGAAGACGGCGCCCGCCACCAGAACCGAGATCCGGTTGGCGAACGAGAAGACCAGATCCATGTCGTGCTCGATCAGCAGCACGGTGACGTCGGCCGGAAGGTCGGAGACAATCTGCAGCACTTCGTGCCGCTCGTCTTCGGGCACGCCGGCAGCCGGTTCGTCGAGCAGCAGCACTCGCGGCTTTGATGCAAAGGCCAGCGCGATCTCGAGCAGGCGCTGCTTGCCATAGGGCAGGATCACGGTGCGCTCGCCCATGACGGAGGCCAGGCCGAAACGGGCCAGCAGGGCTGCCGCCTCGTCGACCACCTTGCCGTAACCGGCGATCGACCGCCACAGATTGTGGCCGACGCCTTCGCGCTCGGCGATCGCCAGCGCCACGGTTTCGAGCGGCGTGAACTCGTTGAACAGCTGGTTGATCTGGAAGGTGCGGGTGAGCCCGCGCTTGACGCGACGGAACGAGGCCATCGAGGTGATGTCCTCGCCTTCGAGGAAGACCTGGCCTTCCGAGGGCGGCAGCACGCCGGTCAGGAGGTTGATCAGCGTCGTCTTGCCGGCGCCGTTCGGGCCGATCAGGGCGTGGCGGGCGCCGCGCTCCACCTTCAGGCTGACGTCATTGGTGGCGAGGAAGGCACCGAAGCGACGCACCAGGTGCCTGGTTTCGAGAACGATCTCGCTCATCAGCGGTCCTCCTTCTTCGAGAGGCGCTCGGGCAGGTATTCGACCCAGCGCGACAGCCGGTCACGGCCGATCAGCACCAGGATGACGAGCAACATGCCGATATAGAACATCCAGTATTGCGGCGTGATCACCGACAGCCAGTCCTTGACCAGGGTGAACAGGATCGCCCCGAAGATGCCGCCATAGAGATAGCCGGTACCGCCGATGACGAGCACCAGCAGGACGTCGGCCGAGCGATGGAAGGCGAGCACGTCGGGCGAGACAAAGGCGGTGGTCTGGGTGAGCAGTGCTCCCGCCATGCCGGCAAACACGGCCGCGACCGTATAGGCGGTGACGATGCGCTTGCGCGCCGGCACGGCGACCATGGCGGAGCGCATCGAATTGCCCTTGATTGCCTTCAGCGACAGGCCGAAAGGCGAAAAGGCAATGCGCCGCATGATCATCGTGCCGATGAAGAGCACGCCGACG
This sequence comes from Neorhizobium sp. SHOUNA12A, assembly GCF_023006505.1. Taxonomy (GTDB): domain Bacteria; phylum Pseudomonadota; class Alphaproteobacteria; order Rhizobiales; family Rhizobiaceae; genus Neorhizobium. The sequence goes on along the minus strand of NZ_JALBGV010000061.1, from coordinate 23,184 downwards.
CAATAGAGATAACCGACCTTGCCGAACAGGTCGAACTCGAACATGCCGAGGATAGGGCCGGGCGAAAAGCCGGAAAGCCCGTCGGCGCCGCCGGTCAGCCAGGCCATCTGGTTGGCGACTTCCGCCATCATCAGGCCGATGCCGAGCGTCGTCATCAGGCGGGTGAGGTCGGAGCCGCGCAGGATCAGGAAGCTGGTGAGCAGGCCGAGCACGCCGGAGGCAACGCCCGCGACGATCAACCCGGTCACCGGTTCGGCGAAATAATGCTGCGCCATCAGGCCCGCCACATAGGCGCCGAGGCCGAAGAAGGCGGTATGGCCGAGCGAGACGATGCCGGCAAACCCGAGCACCAGGTCGAGCGACACCGCAAACAGCGCCAGGATGGCGATCTCGGTGAGGATCAGCATCTTCGACGGCAGCAGGAAATAAGCGGCGATCGCGGCGATCCAGACGATGATCTCGTAGAAGCGGATGCGGCTCCGGCGCTTCATCAGCTTGGCAGCACGGGTTTCCGCTGCAGCGGTGGAGGAATTTGCGGACACGGTGGTTTCCTGCGGAAGAACGCTCATCGGCCACCCCTTGAGAACAGGCCGTTCGGCCGCACGATCAGCATGACGATCATCAGCGCGTAGATGACGAAGGGACCGATCGCCGGCACGTAATATTTGCCGGCCACGTCGGCAATGCCGAGCAGCAGGGCGGCGAGGAACGGACCGGAGACGGTGGACGTGCCGCCGACCGAGACGACGATGAGGAAGTAGATCATGAATTTCAGCGGGAAGTTCGGATCGAGCCCGAGGATTTCCGCGCCCATCGCCCCGCCGAGGCCGGCAAGGCCCGAACCGAAGGCGAAGGTCAGCGCGAAGACGAGCGGCACGTTGATGCCGAGGCCCATGGCGACGCGCCGGTCATCGACGGCGGCGCGCAGCCGGCTGCCGAAGCGAGTCTTCGAGAGGATCAGCTGCAACGCCAGCGCCAGCGCGGCGCAGACGACGATGGTGAAAAGCCGGTAGCGGCCGACGCCGACGCCGAACACGTCCATGCGGCCGGACAGTTCCGGCGGCAGGTTGATCAGCTGCTGCTGGCCGCCCATGAAATAGTCGGTCGCGGCGATCGCCATGAAGACGATGCCGATCGAGAACAGGACCTGGTCCAGATGGCTTGCCTGGTAGAGCCACTGGTAGAGCGTCCGCTCCAGCACGAGGCCGATCAGCGCCGAGACGAGGAAGGCCGCCGGCAGGCACCAGTAGAAGGAGATGCCGTAGCGGTTCATCATCACCACGGTCACGTAGCCGCCGGCCATGGCAAAGGCGCCATGCGCCAGGTTGATGAAGTTCATCAGACCGAGCGTCACCGTCAGCCCGCAGGCCAGAATGAAAAGCAGCATCCCATAGGCGATGCCGTCGAACAGGATTGTCAGCATATAAATCTTCTCTGCGAGGCCCTGTTGCGAGCGATGATGTTGCCCGGCATTGTCGCCGGGAAAACGACGGGGCTCAAGTGCCTTGACCTTCTTGTTATGAACCTGCCCTTCATCCACCTGCCGGCACCTTTCCCCCGTCAAGTCGTGGAGAAGGCTTATGCCGCGCCGGTTGCGGTTCCCCCCTCGCCCCGTTTACGGGGAGAGGGTGCGCCGAGCGAAGCGGAGGCGGGGTGAGGGGCTATCCCTGCCCTTACTTGGCGTCGGCCTTTTCCGGATCCTTGAGATCCTTGAACGTCTGGAACTCGACGTTCTGCAGCTCGCCGTTCACGTCCTTGACCTCGCGAATGTAGATGTTCTGGATGATGTCGCGCGTTTCTGGGTCGATCGAGACGGGACCACGCGGGCTCGTCCAGGAGAGGCCCTTGACGGCTGCCATAAAGGCTGGGCCGGTGACATCGCCCTTGGTCTTTTCGAGCGCTGCGTAAATCAGCGCCATGCCGTCGAAACCGCCGACCGACATGAAGTTCGGGCGCATGTCGGCATTGGCCTTCTTGAAGGCAGCGACATAGGCCTTGTTTTCCGGGCTGTCATGCGCGGTGGCATAGAAATGGCCGGTAATGGTGCCGATTGCCGGCTTGCCCATCGAGTTGAGGATATCGTCGTCGGTGACGTCGCCTGTCGCAATCAGCTTGATGCCGGCATCGGCGAGGCCACGGTCGGCGAACTGCTTCATGAACAGCGAACCGGCGCCCGAGGGCAGGAACACGAAGACCGCATCGGGCTTGGCGTCACGGACGCGCTGCAGGAAGGGCGCGAAATCGGGGTTGGCGAGCGGCACGCGCACGGCCTCGACGATCTCGCCGCCCTTAGCCTTGAATTCCTTGGTGAACCACTTCTCGGCATCGATGCCCGGGCCGTAGTCGGAAACGAGGGTCACCACCTTCTTGATCTTGTTGGCGGCAGCCCAGGTGCCGACCGGCAGCGAATATTGCGGCAGGGTGCCCGAGGTGCGGGTGATGTATTCCGACGCCTTGGTGATCGAAGCCGTGCCGGCTGCCATGACCACCGACGGGATCTTCGCCTGGGTGGCGACCGGCGCAACCGCCATGGCAAGCGGCGTCAGGCCGAAGCCGGCCAGAACCTTGGCGCCGTCGTTGACGACCAGTTCCTGGGCGATGCGGCGGGTCTGGTCGGCCGTGCCGGCGTCGTCGCGGATGACGAGCTCAATCTTCTTGCCCGCGACGGTGTCGCCCTTCATCGCCATGAAGGTCTTGGCGCCGGCCGAAACCTGACGGCCGGTTGACGCGAATGGACCGGTCATCGGCAGGATGAGGCCGATCTTGATGGTTTCCTGGGCGGCTGCCGGAATGGCAGCCAGGCAGCTGAGCGCCACGCCTGCCGCTGCGATGAGCGTTCTTCTATTGAGCATGCTTCCCTCCTCCTCAGAGCGCGAAATTTTCTTATAGACGCCTTGCCGGACAGCATCCGGGCTTCAGCCCGGGCCTGTCATAACTGGTAGCCTATATCGTAGACGGTCGATATGTCAGTCAACGGGCCCGGATGCCTTGGCGCCCCGCCGTTTTCAACTTTTTGTTAACCTCCAGAGGCGGAACATCGCGATGCCCGCCCCCAAACGCCAATCTCTCCACCCGTCTGGCGCATTTGCACATTAGCCCGCCTGCGTCTTCAGGCTTAATCAGTTCATCTGCCGGACTTATAAGTTCTGGTTATAGCGATCGATCGGCCGGACGCTCGGACCAGGTCGGCAAAAGTTCCAGAAACGCCTGCTGCGCCGCCGTCGGCAGCCAGTCCCTTCTCGTCGTCACCCCGATCGGCCGCGACGTGTGGCTGAGATCGAAGGGCAGCGCCCGCATCAGCCCGCGGGCGATCTCGGCTTCCGCCTGAAGACGGGAGGTGCAGCCGAGATGGTCGCTGGAATCGAGAAGCTCGCGCATCAGGATCAGTGAGCCGGTTTCGACGATGCTCTTCGGCGGCCCGCTTGCCGAACCGGTAAAGACGCTGTCGAAATACCGGCGCATCGGCGTGCCGCTCTGGTTGACGACCCAGGGGAAGGCGGCAAGCTCCTCGATGGTCAGTTCCTCACGGCCGGCCAGCGGATGCGCCTGCCCCGAAACCATGACCACCGTGTCGTGGAACAGCACCTTCTGCTCCACATCGCCGATCGGCGCCGGCACCCGAAGCGCGCCGAGCATGAAATCCACTTCGCCCCGGCGGAGAGCGCCCAGCAGGTCCGGGTAAGGACCCTCCTGGATCTGGATCGGCAGGTTCGGCCGGATCTTGCGGAAACCGGCAATCGCTTTCGGCAGCACATAGGATTTGGCAAGCGGCGTGGCGCCGATGACGATCTGGCCGATCTCGGCCGCCGTCAGTTCCGCAAGATCCGCATCCGCCTGTTCGAGCTCGATGAAGGCGAGCCTTGCCGCCTGGGCCAGCGCATGGGCCGCACGCGTCGCGACGATGCCGTAGGACGTCCGTTCGAACAGCGGCCGCGCCGCCTCCTCTTCGAGCTGGCCGACGGCGCGATAGACCGCCGGCTGGCTGAGGCCCAGGCGGGCCGCAGCAAGCGTAAAATTCTCGGTTTCTCGGACCGCTATCAGCGATTTCAGCTGCGCGGTCGTCGCCGTCACCCGCAGTCGCGGCGACAGTTCCGACAGGGCGGGATCAAGGTATCCGAAGGCGCGCTTGATGCGCAGCGCCAGGATTTCACCGGCGCCATTGGCAAAGATCCGCTGCGGCGTGCGGGAAAACAGCGGCAGGCCGGCGGTTTTTTCGATCTTCGACAGCGCCTGGGTGACGGCAGGCTGGGAGACGAAGCAGAGCTCCGCCGCCTTTGTCACCGAGCCGGTATCGACGACCGCGAGGAACGCCCTCAGATGCCGGAGGCTGTGATGCAGGATCGTGGATGACGAAGTGGGCCGCGAGGAACTCATGATGGACTGTTCTAGCACATCTGATTGGCGCCGGAAGCGGAAGCCCGGCCCTCGATCGTGTCTCCTCGGTCGCCGCCCGTTCCCTGTCGCCCTTACCTGGTCCCGTTGGAAACGGCTTCCCTGACCGCCAACTCGGCCATGGCGAGCGCCGCCTCGCGGGTCCTGGCAGCGGCAATGAACCGGCCATTATGGCAGAAGCTCGCGCCCTCGACGCCGCAGGCTGCCTCGAGATCGCGATCGGTCAGGCCTGCCCAGGCCGCCGGCAGATCGGCGCGCACCTCGAAACCTTCATCCGCGCGGCGGATGGTCGTGAGGCACCAATCCTTGTCGCGCGGGTGAACGACGAACAACAGGTGATCGGCGCCCGCCTTGATGATCGCCGGGCGGAACGGCATTCCCGTCGGCAATTCGAGAATGCGCCCCTCGCCCGTATCCACGATGGCCTGATGCACGAGCGCCTCGGCCCGCAGTTTGGCAGCGCTCTGGGCAATCCTTGCCTCGACGAAACTGCGAGCAATGGCAAGTGCCGCATGGAAACTGCCGTTTTCCGCTTCCGGGTCTTTTTCGTCGAACACGGGTTTCAGGGTTTCCAGGAGAGATGGCAGAGTGAGCCCGGCCAGCGGCCCCGCAATCGAGGGGCTGAGCGCACCATTGTCCATCAAATCGATCGGCAACACGAAGCTCGCATCGAAAGAGGCGTGCAGAGCCTCGATATGGGCCTGCGGAAGGCTGAGGGCGGCAAGGTAATCGCGGCCGTAATGTTTCCAGACCAGTCCGAACGAGCTGTAGGGCTGGCCGTCCCCGCGCAACGGCGCACCGCGCTGGTGATGATCGAAGACCTGGGCCGCAGCGTCATAGGCGCCGCCGACGTCGTAGATGATGCGGTCGGCACCAGGCGTGATCCATTCCGGCGCGCGGCTGCGAACGATCCGAGCTTTTGGGAAAAGCCGGCTCAGGACGACGCTCGACAGCAGTTCGTCGGCATGGAAGCCACCCGAATGGGTGACGAGGAAATCTGGGGTCATGCCGGGATGCGCCTTGTGGTTCGCGGAAGGTTCGTTTGCGGTCAGCACCTGATAGCCATTGCCGAACGCCTGCTCAACCCGTCATTCGCCCGTTTGAACACGTATACAGCGGCTATATGAGCATTTCAGGAGATTACAAGAACCTCCAGCTCCTGACCGCTCGCTTCGACCACATCTCCGACAGACTTGCCCATCAGCAGCCTTGCTACCGGCGAAACGAAGGAAATCGATCCGGTTTTGGGGTCCGCTTCATCCTCTCCGACGATCCTATATGTCTGGACGCGCCCATCGTCGCGGCTGAAGGTCACGGTGCTGCCAAAGGCGACATTGTCGGATGAGGTCGGATCCGGGACGAGCTGAGCCGTGTGAACTCTCGCTGCAAAATAGCGCGCGTCGCGCAACGGATTTGCCTGCTGGCGCCGCCGTTCATTGATGTCATCGATTGCGCTCGCCGCGCCATAGGCCTCACGCGCCTGCGCGAGCTGCAGTTCCAGCGCCTTCAGCCCCGCTTCCGTCACAAGGTTCGGATGCGGCGAAATCGGACGATCCGGCAGCAGGGTTTCCGAAGCGGTTTCGGAACTCTCTTCCTTGGTGAAGGCAACGCTCAATCTTAAAACTCCGTCTGTTTGCAGGGCCTCCTGCGGTAAATGAGCGGTCGCCCGCTCTTTGTCGGAACCATGCATACGACGACAATGGACGAACCGCCAAACTCGATCCATGTTCTGCGGAACTGTATGTGGACCGACTGCAAGGATTATCTTGGGCAAAGGTGTCGGAATCCCGTTTAGCCGACCGTCTTCAAGACAAACACGCTACGGAGAGCACCAATGACGATTACCATTACCGCCTTTGAACAGTCGCCCGATCGCGGCAGAGGGCTGGCGCGCGACATGCGCGTTCGCTGGGCGCTCGAAGAAGCGGCCCAGCCTTACGACGTTCGTCTTCTGTCGTTCAAAGCAATGAAGGAACCCGCGCATCTGGCGCTTCAGCCTTTCGGGCAGATCCCGACCTATGAAGACGGCGATCTCATCCTGTTCGAATCCGGGGCGATCGTGTTGCATATCGCCGAACGCCACGGCGGCCTGCTGCCGGAAGACGCGAATGCCCGGGCGCGGGCGATCGCGTGGATGTTTGCCGCGCTCAACACGGTGGAACCGCCGATCTTCGACCGCAGCCTCGTCCGGATCCTCGAGCGTGACGAGCCCTGGTACGAGCAGCGTTTGCGCGCCCTCGACGGCACCATCCGGAACCGGCTGGTCGACCTTTCCCGCCACCTTGGCGACCGTGACTGGCTCGATGGTGCGTTCAGCGCCGGCGATCTGCTGATGGTGACGGTGCTGCTCAGGTTGAAAGCATCGTCGGATATGCTGGACGACTACCCAAACCTATCCGCCTATACCGCCCGCGCGGAAGCACGGTCCGCCTACAAGCGGGCTTTCGACGCTCAGCTGGCGGTGTTCAAAGCGGCGTCGGCCGTCTGACAACGGGCTGCGTGGGGGACCGGCACCCGCGTTCCATTGCGATCCCCACCGACGCACATCGTGACACTCACGCGTCCCGATGGCGTATTCGCTCTCAAGAAACAGCGGGCTTTTGTCGATCCGTCAGGATCGCGCTCGATATAACATCGAAAAGATGATCCGCGCGCGGCACAAGCGGAGGCTGGTCGGCGAGCCACGCCAGGGCGCTGATCAGCGCGAACAGGTCATTGCCATCCATATCGCTTCTCGCCACGCCTTCCGCCTGGGCACGGGCAAGAAGCCGCGTGCCGGCGGCGCGCAAGCTGACGCATGAGGCATGGAGCGCGGAGCCTTCATCAGCGATTGCCACAACCATCGGCGCAATGGCGCCGCTATAGGTGTGGGTCATCGCGATGGCCTCTCGCAGCCATGTCACGAGGGCGTTTCCGGCGTCTTCCCACTTTTCGAGTTCCCTCGCCCTTTGTGCCGACTCGTCGAACTTCGTGCGAAGCAAGGCCTCGAGCAGAGCTTCCCGGGTCGGGAAGTGGCGATAAAGCGTGCCAAGCCCTACGCCCGCCTTGCGAGCAACGTCGCGCAACGACGCGTCGGCGCCCTGTTCGGTGACAACGCGACGAGCGACGGCGAGTAGCTGGTCGTAGTTCTTTTTGGCGTCGGCTCGCATCGTACCCCTTGACAATCGGAACAGTGCTCCGGATATAAAGCGGAACAGTGCTCCGCATTAGTTAGCACACCTGCCGCGACGGAGAAAGCGATGTCGACCGAAACAATGAAAGCCATCCGGATTCACGAATACGGCGGCCCTGAAGTGCTGCGCTATGAGGATGCGCCGAAGCCGGAATTGAAGCCGGGGGAAGTCCTCGTTCGCGTCCATGCCATTGGGATCAACCCGCCCGACTGGTATCTGCGCGATGGCTACAAGGCGCTTCCTCCGGAATGGCGGCCGCAGGTGCCCTTCCCGATCATCCTCGGCACGGACGTGTCCGGCGTCGTCGAGGCGGTGGCTGATGACGTCAGGGGGTTTTCCGTCGGAGACGACGTCTACTCCATGGTCCGCTTTTTCAGCGTCGGGGAAAGCCGGGCCTATGCCGAATATGTCAGCGTGCCGGCGTCGGAACTTGCGCTCAAACCCGCCGGCATCGATCATGCGCATGCCGCCGGAGCGCCGATGTCGCTGCTGACAGCGTGGCAATTCATGATCTCGCTGGGGCACGATGAACCGAACCCGCTTCAGCCGCATAAACATCAGCCGGTGCCGCTCGAAGGCAAGACCGTCCTCGTCAACGGCGCGGCAGGGGGCGTCGGGCACTTCGCGGTGCAGATCGCGAAATTGAAAGGTGCGCATGTCATCGCCGTGGCATCCGGCAAGCATGAGGCGCTGTTACGGGAACTCGGTGCCGACGACTTCATCGATTACACAAAAACGCTGCCCGAAGAGGTTGCGCATGACATCGATCTTGTCGTCGACGCCCTCGGCGGACCCACCACCGGCCGTTTCCTGCGCACACTGAAGCGCGGCGGCGCCTTGTTCCCGGTCTACCCATTAGGCTTTTCCGATGCCGCGGAGGCCGAAAAGCTCGGCGTCATGGTCTCGGCCACCCAGGTCCGTTCGAGCGGAGCCCAGCTGGCAGAAATCGCGCGCTTGCTCGACGACGGGACGATCCGCGTCGTCCTCGATAGCACCTATCCGCTCGCCGACACTCGCAAGGCCCATGAACGAGCCGCCAGCGGGCATATCCAGGGCAAGATCGTGCTCACGGTCGGCGCGTGAGTGCGAAACTGTAAACGCGACCCATATTCCAAACGAAAATGGCGGACCGAAGCCCGCCATTCCTGTCTGAGTGAGATCAATCCGCCTTACTTGGCGTTCGGGTCCTTGATCTTCGGGAAGGTCGCGAACTCGACGTTGTAGAGTTCGCCGTTCACTTCCTTGACTTCGCGCATGTAGATGTCCTGGACGATGTCGCGGGTGGCCGGATCGATGGTGATCGGGCCGCGCGGGCTTACCCAGGTGGCACCCTTCATGGCTTCGATAAGCTTGGTGCCGTCGGTATCGCCATTGGTCTTCTTCAGCGCCATATAGGCGAGCGTCATGGCGTCATACCCGCCGACGCCCATGAAGTTCGGGCGCATGTTGTTGTTGGCCTTCTTCACCTGGGCGACGAAAGCCTTGTTTTCCGGGCTGTCATGAAGGGTCGAGTAGAAATGGCCGGTGATCACACCCTTGGCGGCCGGACCCATACCGTTCAGCAGGTCGTCGTCAGTGACGTCGCCGGTGGCGATCAGCTTGATGCCGGCGTCGGCCAGGCCGCGGTCGACATACTGCTTCATGAACTGCGCACCGATGCCGGCCGGCACGAAGGCGAAGACGGCGTCCGGCTTGGCGTCACGGACGCGCTGCAGGAAGGGCGCGAAATCCGGGTTCGCCAGCGGAACGCGGATCGCTTCGACGATCGTGCCGCCTTCCTTCTTGAACTGGTTGGTGAAACCCTGCTCGATATCGATCCCCGGACCGTAGTCCGAGACCAGCGTCACGACCTTCTTCAGGTTGTTCTGCACCGCCCAGGTGGCCACCGGAACGGCGGACTGCGGGCCGCCCATCGAGGTGCGGACGTAATACTGCGACTGCGGCATGATCGCCGAGGTCGTTGCCGAAGTGATGATCGCCGGGATCTTCGCCTGGTTGAGAACCGGCGCAACCGACATGGCAAGCGGCGTCAGGCCAAAGCCCATCAGCATCTTGGCGCCGTCATTGACGACGAGTTCCTGGGCGATGCGGCGGGTCTGGTCGGCAACACCGCCGTCGTCGCGCAGCACGACTTCGATCTTCTTGCCGGCGACGGTATCGCCGTTCAGCGCCATATAGGCCTTGACGCCCGCTTCGACCTGGCGGCCGGTGGACGCGAACGGGCCGGTCATCGGCAGGATGAGGCCGATCTTAACCGTTTCCTGCGCGGATGCCGGAATGGCAACGAGACCGCCCATGGCGAGACCTGCCGCAGCCATCAATGTTCTTCTGGTAATCATTCTCTTTCCTCCTCTAGACGACCTGTTCTCAAAGCTCCTCGTGACAGGCCGCGTCCTCCTTGCGGCCCCCAGCCCATCACAGCCTGTGGGATATATCGGGGACACTGGAACCAACAGTCAACGGGTGACGATGGCCTCAAATCCCAATCGCTTCCGTTTCCATCGACCGGACGACCTGGCCAGATATTCCAGCTCCAGTCCGGGTTACTTTACGGATCTATGTATACAATCTCGCCGTTAACAGCGTTTCTCGCGGAAAACGGCCCCTCAAATCGATCGGCGTCGATCAAAATTTGCACGCCGAAAGAAAACCCGCATGAAAAACGGAATTTCCCGACCCGGCCAAGAAAGCCGCCGGCCGGCCCTATTTCCCTCCATCCCCTTATACTAGCAATAGGTCTGTATACATTGCCTGTCAATATTAGCCTTTAGCGTGACGAGACGTCAGGCCTTGTCGGCTGACCGATCCGCGACAAACCGCTCGTAACGTTCAGCCAGCAAGGCCGCCGCCTCGTCGATGAACGCGGCATCGACATCCGGCGAAAACTCGATGCGCCTAATCTTACCGTCGCGCCTGATGCGGGCGAAAACCCTGCCGCTGCTGTCCTTAAGCTCTTTCGGTTTCGGCGCCTCCGGCTTGATCCGGCGCAACAGCCGGTCGAACAGGAACTGGAAGCGCTGATCGCTGCCGGCCGCCTGGAACCGCTGAAAATGGATCTCGTCATGGGCGGCGTTCTGGGCAGCGCCCGATTGCAGCATTTCGCCGAGCTTCATCCACCGATCACGGCCGGCCTTTGGTGCCGGGCCGATGATGCGGATGAAGTTTTCCGGAATGCCGTCCACCACCTGCATCAGGCGCGACAATTCGCTCTTCTGCACCGCGAGCGCATCGCCGATCACCTTGCGGTCGAAACCGCGGCTTGCGAGGTTCTTGGCAAACAATCCGCGCTCGATGAAGGTGAGGTTGCGGCGTTCGGCATTTTCCTTGCCTTGCGCCAGCACCAGTTCGTCGTCGGACAGCGGCCGGATGATCGCCTTGACGTCGATCCCCAGGCGAGCGGCGGCACGCACGCGGCGGTGGCCGTAGGCGGTTTGGTAACGGCCGCTTTTGTCCGGATGCGGGCGCAGAAGCACCGGCACCTGCTGACCGCTCTCGCGGATGCTGTCGATCAGGGCCGCGAAATCCTCGTCGTCGCGATCGTCGAGCCGCAGCCGATCCTCGATGAAGGAGGAATCGATCTTGTCCGGATGGATGGCGACGACGCGTTCGCCGTCACTGAGCGCCTGGCGCAGCGCCCGCGCCTCATCCGCATCGCGGGTCATGGTGCCAAGCGACAGGCCCATCGCCTTGACGGCCCCGGATGCGCTGCGGGGCGGCGGCGCCCCTTCCCCCGCCGCAACCGGGCCGGTTTCGGCTTCGGGCATGGATTTGGTTTCAGGCGCACGGGCCGGCTCGCTCGGTGCAAGCCCTCCCGCAAACAGCGCCCTCAACTCGTTCTTGCGGCTTCCAGCCATCGTCATCGCCTTCTCTTGATGTCCTGCTTGCGCCTCACCATCCCCAGGCGGAGTGGATCAGCGCCTCGACCTCGCCGTTGACGGCATTCATTGCTTCGACGGCCCGGTCATAGGTGGTGCGGGTGAAATTCTCGCGGCCGACCTCGTAGAGCGTCTGCTTGGTGAGGCCGGCATCCGATACCGCCGTCGATTTCAGCATCGGCGCGGTCAGCACCCGCTCGCCGAACAGCGAGCGCATGAAACCGACAATCTGCGCCTGCGGCCCGTCGTTCGGTTCAAACCGGGTGACGAGATAGCGCAGGAAATCGAAATTAAGCGTGCCGCCCGCCTCGCGCACCACCGACAGAAGGTCGGAGGTCATGAACAGGAACTGGTTCATCGACGCGACGTCGAGCATCTGCGGATGCACGGTGACGACGACCGAGGTGGAGGCGCAGAGCGCCGACAGCGTCAGGTAACCGAGCTGCGGCGGGCAGTCGATCACAACCACGTCGTAATCGGCCTCGACCGTCTGGATGGCCGCCTGGATGCGGGCGAAGAACAGCGGCCCGGCGTCCTGGCCTTCCTGCCGGCGTGCCAGCGCCTGCGGCGTCACATGCTCGAATTCCTGCAGCTCGATATTGCCGGGGATGATATCGACGCCCGGAAAGTAGGTGCCGCGGATGATGTCCGAAAGCGGACGCTGCTCGGCATCGTAGCGGATTGCGCCGTAAAGCGTGTCGTTGCCGGTGAGATCCAGCTCCGGCTGATAACCGAACAGCGCAGAGAGCGAAGCCTGCGGATCGAGATCGATCGCCAGCACCCGGTGGCCGGTCAGGCCGAGATATTGCGCCAGATGCACGGCGGACGTGGTCTTGCCGGAACCGCCCTTGAAATTGGTGACCGAGATGACCTGCAGATGTTCGCCGCGGGCGCTGTCGCGATGCGGCAGATAGGAACGCGCCTTGGCATGGTTGCCTTTGGCGAGCGCCTGGTCGGCGAGGTAGTGGCGGAGCGCATTGATATCGGCGAGCGAATAGAAGCGCCGTCCGCCGGCACCGGTTTCCGGCTGGGGCCCCTCCCCTGCCAAAGAGAGCTGGCGCAGGTAACCATCGGAGACGCCGATCAGCTTGGCGGCTTCGCCGGAAGAAAAGGCTCTCAGCGTTTTCATCGAGGCCGGTGGGAAAAGCCGCTCGCGCATCGCCTTCAGCTGTTCGGACAGCGCTCGCGCATCCCTGGCGATCGCCTCGTCGGCGAGCATCCGCGGCTGGGCCGCGACATCCGCGCTGAGAGCGCCCGATTTTTTCGCCGATACCGCCATGGGTTCTTCCTCATTCGTGCCGACCATGCCCTGCTCCTTTTTGGACCACCGGGGACAGGATAGGCCTCCGATGTGAAGCCGGGTTGACCGGGCAGCGATTCTTTTGCCGATTTCTACGGTAGGCGACCGAATTAACAGGCTGAGCGCCCGGTTACGCTTAAACGGAAATTCTTCGCCTCCCGCCGTTACCAACGTGGGCGACACGGCGATTCGCGTCAAGGATTTTTTGGTTAACAAGACATTAAGCGTGGTCATCCGTCGTTTTCCCCGGCATTTGCTGGATGCAAGCATAACCTGCCGGAAACGGGCGGGGACGAAACTATTTTATCGCTCGTGCTCTCAAATTCAGGGCAATAACATCAGTGATTATTCTCAACCCATCATCAAGTTGACAGCTGTCAACTGCCGATCGCCTTCGGATATCTTGCGGCCGTTCGTCAACCAGCTGCGACATCCGGCATGGCCGCAAGAGCCTTCTTCCGCAGCAGGAACAGCCCATAGATCGGAAGGGGAATGACGAGGGCGATGAAGAGCAGTTGGCTCCAGAACACGCCCTCCCCGCTCAACCTCAGCAGCGTGAGGCAATAGCTCCAAACCGCATGCAGCAGGATACAAGGATAAAGCGAGCCGGTTCTGACGCGGATTGCCGAGAACAGAATGCTCAGCAGGAAGCCGAGGATCGTATCGGCAACCCCTTGTTCCCAGGCGCCGTACCAGATCCAGACGGGGAACCAGGCGATGCCGGCGAAAATGCTCGATATCCACGTCGTCTTGAGGGCCGAATAGCGGGATCGCAATCCCGCAAACAGGATGCCCCGGAACATCAGTTCCTGCGAGGCCGCTCCAAGCGTCGTCGAGACAAGCAGCGAGGATGCCAGCGCGATCGAGGGAAGGCCGGACCAGGCCGCCAGCAGCAGGAAACAGACGGCATAAAGACCTGGCAGCCATGCCAGCAGCAGCGAACGCCCGGAAATCGGCGCGGTGAGGCCGACTTCCCGGCTGTCGAACAGAGCCGACATGCCGATCAGGAAAATGACGGCGTAGAGCAATGCCTTCGGAATGGAAATGCCGCCGAGATCGAAGGAAGGCTCACCGACAAGCGCCAGAAGCGCACCTGCAAGCCACCCGATCAGCGCCCAGCCGAACAGGATCAAAAGCGACAGCCTCAAACGGTTACCGGTTATGCGCTTCATGATCCCTCCCCAGGGCAGGCGTCCCCTGACGCTTCGGTTAGACCATCAATCGCCGGCAACGGCCATAGAGGCTCACCCGCCATCCCCAAGGATCATGCGGAGGCGAGTTGACAGCTGTCAACCTGCCGGTTGCTCGAGGACGTCTGTCGAGATGCAACGTCACGTCTCAGCCCTCAATTGCTAAAACTCGAGCGACCAGGGAAAGAGGATAAGCGACCAGGGAAAGAGGATATAAGAACCGGGCCGCTATATTCGGCCGTGAGCAAATTTCCGCTTCTGGTAGTCGCCGCCTCACTCGCCGCTTTCACCACGACTGGCGGCTACGCAATTGCGCCCCGCGAGTGGTACGACCCCGCCTGCAACATCAAAGGTAATGTCTCCATCAACTCCCGGGAACGAATCTTTCATGTTCCCGGACAGCTGGATTTCAACGCCACTATTATTAGCAGGCAATACGGAGAGCGATGGTTCTGCAGCGAAGATGAGGCACTGTCTGCGGGCTGGCGCAAGGCTACCCGCTAAAGGGTGGACTCGAGTTGACAGCTGTCAACCTGGCTCCGCCGGCTGCCGATAACCGCGCTTCACCTTGCTGCGGACAAGCGCGACCAGCCGGCGCTCCGCTTCCTGCCGCGAGCCGAACAGATCGATGCGGAAACGGCCCTTGGTACCGATACGGCCCCAGTTGCGGGTGAGCGCCGCTCCCTCGAAAAGATCGGGTTCGACCGTAAGCACGTAAAAGCGGGCCATGTTGCGGGCGGGGTCGCGGCGGGTGAGGAGAAGCGGTTCGCTGGTCATGCCGGCAGAATCGCAAGTCCGGATTCTGCCGTCCAACGACATGATTGAATCGATCCGGTCTCATCGATTCACGGCGCTGATGGGTTCAGCGCAGCAGCGATTTCAGAAGCCTCGCGACGCCCTTCAGCGGCTCCAGATACCGGTCGGCCATTTCGGCGGCGGGCACGCTTGCCGCTGGCGCGCCGATATTGATCGCGGCGACCACCCGGCCGCGATCGTTTTCCAGCGGCACCGCGATCGAACAAAGGCCTAGTTCCAGTTCCTGGTCGATGACGGCAAAACCCTGTTCGCGGACGCGGGCAAGCTCCTCCATCAGCCGGATGGGGTCGGTGAGCGTGCGGGGCGTGAAGGATTTGAGGTTGCTCTGTTTCAGGAGCGCCAGGCTCTCGCTATCGGGCATGGCCGCCAGCAGGACGCGGCCCATCGAGGCGCAATAGGCGGGGAGGCGGCTGCCGGGCATCAGGTTGATCGACATCACCCGCTTCTGCGAGGCGCGGGCGATATAAACGACCTCGGTGCCGTCGAGCACGCTTGCGGATGCGCTCTGGTGAACCTCCTCGGCGAGCTTGTCGAGAAAAGGCTGGACGATGTGGGGCAGGGGGGTGGCGGAGAGATAGGCATGGCCGAGCCGCAAGATCTTCGGCGTCAGCACGAAGAATTTTCCGTCATAATCGGCATAACCGAGTTCGGCCAAGGTCAGCAGGCAGCGGCGGGCCGTCGCCCGGTCGAGCCCGGTCGCCTTCGCCACATCGGCGATCGCCAGCCGCGGCGTGGTCTCGCCAAAAGCCTCGATGACCTTCAGGCCTCGCGCGAATCCGCTGACGAAATCCGTTTCCTGCATGGTTTCTCCCTGAACCTTGTCGAGGCAATGCAAAGCAACTGCCTCCGCATTCCCGGCCCGCACGATATGTGCGATATGCGAACAAAGATCAATTATCGCACATATTCCTTGCTGTCCATCCCGCGCTGATCTATCTCTTGCCCCGAGCACGGCGGGCACGTTCGCCGGGTATAGCGAAGGAGATATCCCGTATGGACAAGACAATCGGGAGCATGGCGGAAGCCGTCTCCGAGATCGGTGATGGCGCGACCATCATGATCGGCGGTTTTGGCGGATCGGGGGCGCCGATCGAGCTGATCCACGCCCTGATCGACAAGGGTATCAAGGACGTGACCGTCATCAACAACAATGCCGGCAACGGCCGCTTCGGCATTGCCGCGATGATCGACGCGGGCATGGTCAGGAAGATGATCTGCTCGTTTCCGAAATCCTCGGACCCACGCGCCTTCACCGACCGTTATCTGGCGGGCCAGATCGAGCTTGAACTGGTGCCCCAGGGCACGCTTGCCGAGCGCATCCGCGCCGGCGGCGCCGGCATCCCGGCCTTCTATACGCCGACCGCTTACGGCACCGAACTTGCCAACGGCAAGGTGATCGCCGAGTTCGACGGCCGCCATTATGTCCAGGAACGCTGGCTGAAGGCGGATTTCGCCATCGTCAAGGCGCAGCTCGGCGATCCATTGGGCAACCTCACGTACAACAAGGCCGGCCGCAACTTTAACCCGCTGATGTGCATGGCCGCGGCCAAGACGATCGTGCAGGTCTCGAAGATCGTGCCCCCAGGCGGCATCGATCCCGAGCACGTCGTGACGCCCGGCATCTTCATCGACCGCGTCGTCGAGGTCGCCAACCCGCAGCAGGAAGAAGAGCTCATCCGAGCCGGAGTGGCCTACGCCCCAGGAGCCCAGGCATGACCGTCGATACGCGCGAAGACATCAAGCTTTCCAACGCCCAGATCGCCTGGCGCGCCGCCCAGGACATAAAGGATGGCGCCTATGTGAACCTCGGCATCGGTTTTCCGGAAATGGTCGCCCGCTACCAGCCGCCCGGCCGCGAGGCGATCTTCCACACCGAAAACGGCATCCTCAATTTCGGCGAAGCGCCTGCCGAAGGCGAGGAGGACTGGGACCTGATCAACGCCGGCAAGAAGGCCGTGACGCTGAAGCCGGGCGCCGCCTTCTTCCACCATGCCGACAGCTTTGCCATGGTGCGCGGCGGCCATCTCGACGTCGCCATATTGGGCGCGCTGCAGGTGGCCCAGAACGGCGACCTCGCCAACTGGCGGGTCGGCTCCAAGGGCGTGCCGGCCGTCGGCGGCGCCATGGACCTCGTGCACGGCGCCAAGCAGGTCTGCGTCATCACCGAACACGTCACCAAGAACGGCGACCCGAAATTAGTTGAAGCTTGTACCTTTCCGCTGACCGGCGTTGCCTGTATCACTCGGGTCTATACGAGCCATGCCGTCATCGACATCGTCGAGAAGCATTTCGTCCTGCGCGAAAAGCTGGCCGGTATGACAGTCGAGGAACTGCAGGCCATGACCGGCGCGCGCCTCCATATCGATGGACCCGTCGCCGATCTCGTCGTGCCGAAACTGTGAGAGAGAAGATCATGACCGAAGCCTATATCTGCGATTATATCCGCACCCCGATCGGCCGTTTCGGCGGCTCGCTCTCCGCCGTTCGTGCCGACGACCTCGGTGCCATCCCCTTGAAAGCGTTGATGGAACGTAACGCGTCCGTCGATTGGGAAGCGGTTGTCGATGTCATCTACGGCTGCGCCAACCAGGCCGGCGAAGACAACCGCAACGTCGCGCGCATGTCGGCACTGCTTGCCGGCCTGCCGGTCAGTGTCGGCGGCACCACCATGAACCGCCTCTGCGGTTCCGGCATGGATGCGGTCATCACCGCTGCCCGCGCCATCAAGGCGGGCGAGGCCGAACTGATGATCGCCGGCGGCGTCGAAAGCATGTCCAGGGCGCCCTTCGTGATGCCGAAGGCCGATACCGCGTTCTCGCGCAATGCCGAGATCTACGACACCACGATCGGCTGGCGTTTCGTCAACCCGCTGATGAAGAAGCAGTATGGCGTCGATTCCATGCCGGAAACCGGCGACAACGTGGCGATCGACTATAAGGTTTCCCGTGAGGACCAGGACGCGTTTGCGGTCCGCAGCCAGGCGAAAGCCTCGGCAGCCCAGGAGAACGGCCGTCTCGCCAAGGAAATCACCTCGGTAACCATCCCGCAGCGGAAGGGCGATCCGGTGGTCGTTGCGAAGGACGAACATCCCCGCGCAACCAACATGGAGGCGCTCGCCAAGCTCAGGGTGCTGAACAAGATCGAGGGCGCGACGGTGACCGCCGGCAACGCGTCGGGCGTCAACGACGGCGCCGCGGCCCTGATCATCGCCTCGGAAGCGGCGGCGAAGAAGTACGGATTGACCCCGATCGCCCGCATCATGGGCGGCGCCACCGCCGGCGTTCCGCCGCGCATCATGGGCATCGGCCCGGCGCCGGCCACCCAGAAGCTCTGCGCCCGTCTCGGCATCTCGCCGAAGGATTTTGACGTGATCGAGCTCAACGAAGCCTTTGCAAGCCAGGGCATCGCCGTCCTGCGCGAACTCGGCCTCCCGGAAGACGCCGAATATATCAACCCGAACGGCGGCGCGATCGCGCTTGGCCACCCCCTCGGCATGTCCGGCGCCCGCATCTCCGGCACCGCAGCGCTCGAACTGTCGCTCCGCAAGGGCCGTTACGCGCTTGCCACGATGTGCATCGGCGTCGGGCAGGGGATCGCGGTGGCGCTGGAGCGCGTGTAGCATCCGTTTCTCACCCTCTGTCATGAATCGCGGCTGGCATTGTTGCCGGCCTCTTTATTTTGGTACTATACAGTGGTACCATTCAGCATGAAGAAACGCCATCGCGCCACGCTTGAGCTGATCTATGCAAGGCCCGCGAGCGGTTCGATCCGATGGGTGGATATCGAGGCCATGTTCGTAGCGCTTGGTGCGGACGTGACCGAGCGGGAGGGATCCCGGATCGGCGTGGTGCTGTTCGGCGAGGTCAGGGTATTTCATCGCCCACATCCATCGCCCGATACGGACAAAGGCGCGGTCGCCAGCATTCGAAAATGGCTCGAAAGCCATGGAGTGAAACCATGAGGAACGTCATCGAAATCGAAGGCCATAAAGCGGTTGTCTCACTTGATCCGGAGATCGGCATGTTTCGCGGGGAGTTCCTCGGCCTGAATGGCGGCGCCGACTTCTACTCCGACAGTCTCGATGGCCTGATGTCGGAGGGTCAAAAGTCGCTCCAGACCTTCCTTGAAATCTGCAAGGAAAAGGGGATTGAGCCTTTTCGCTCGTTTTCGGGGCGATTTAACGTCCGGCTCGATCCGCGCACCCATGAAGCGGCCGTCATCGCCGCTACCGCCAACGATCAAAGCCTCAACGAATGGCTTGCCGAGACAATCGCGACCGCAGCACGGTCGTAGTGGCACCGCTCGCGCAAGTTTGACATTGCCGCCCATTTTCACCTGACACATCGTCGCAACCGGGCGTCAGGCCTTGGGTCCGGCATCCGCAGGGCCTATATGAGAAGGGCCGCAGATGCGGCGGAACCCAAGGTTTTGAGATGAGTGACGAATTGCAGGGGCGCGCGGCGCATGTCGCGGCCATCCGTGACCGCGCAGAAGCGCAGATGAAGGCGATAGGCATCGACGACGCCTTTATCGGAAAGCTGGTCGACACCTTTTATGGCCGCATACTGGCGCATCCGGAACTGGGACCCGTCTTCGACGCGCGGCTTTCCGGACGCTGGCCGGAGCATATGGCGAAAATGAAGAGCTTCTGGTCTTCCGTCGCCTTCCGCAACGGTGCCTATGGCGGAAAGCCGGTCCAGGCGCATGCAGGCGTCGCCAACATGACGGCGGAGCTTTTCCCGAAATGGCTGGAGCTGTTTGCCGCGACGCTGGACGACATGGCTCCGAGCCCCGAGGCGAAAGCCTGGTTCATGGCAACGGCGGACCGGATCGCAAAAAGCCTGACGCTGTCGCTCTTCTACAATCCGGCGCTCGACGACCCGGCGCTCAAGCAGGCCTGACGGCCGGCGGCGCCCTGGCGCCTAGAGGTCGCGGCCCGCATCCAGCGCTTCCTCGGCCTCGTCGAGCGACATCTCAAAGATCTTTTTGCCGATATCGAAGCTGAAACCCGCCCGGGCGAAGGCAGAAAACTCCTTCGCCTTGCGTTTTTCGTCGAGCTCGCCCCTGCGGAACGGCCCGAAGGCGCGTTTGCGGGCCAGGATGAGGGCCGCACGGAAATCATCCGCCTCGGCAATGGCGGCCGCCACCGTGCTGCTCGCCACGCCCTTCTGCGACAGTTTCTGGGCGATAGCCCGTCTGGACCTGCCGCCGCGCATGCCCGAGCGAGTGCTCATCTCGGCAAAGGCGGCATCATCCAGCGCCTTGTTGTCATAGGCGAATTTCACCGCGAACTCGGCGAGCGCCCTGACCTGGACCTCGCCGATATCCTCGAATTTCTCACGTGCCTTGCGCGATATGGCATCGAAAAGCTGCTTTTCCGTGTGCATGCGCCGGTTTATGCGATAGATCGTCGAATTGCGCGCCCATGACAGCATGCGCGGCGTCGGCGCATCGGATTGCTGCGTCTCGTCGTCCAAATCCAGTTCAGGCCTCCAGCCCCGTCTTGACCGCTTCGCGTAGCGCGGCCGGGCTGCTTACACCAGGTAGGCCCGGCGAAACAACATCACCGGACATTCCGGTGAGGCCGGTGGAGGGCTGTTTCAGACCGTGGGCACCGTTTTCAACACATCCTGATGCACGACGATCCGGGCGTGGTAGGGCACCCGCGCATAGAGATCCATGACGTCTTGGTTGACCAGGCGCACGCAGCCCGACGACGACGCCTTGCCGATGGAAGCCCATTCCGGCGAGCCATGCAGCCGGTAGAGCGTATCCTGGCCGTTCTGGAAGATGTAGAGCGCCCGCGCCCCGAGCGGGTTCTTGACGCCCGGATCCATGCCGCCGTTCTCGATCGAAAACTTCTTGAGGCTCGGCTGGCGCGCGACCATCTCGTTCGGCGGTTTCCAGCGCGGCCAGGGCTGGCGCCAGTGGATGACCCCTTCGCCCTGCCAGGCAAAACCGTCCTTGCCGATGCCGACGCCGTAACGCATCGCCGTGCCGCCGGGCTCCACCACGTAGAGAAAACGGCCAGGCGTATCGACGACCACGGTGCCCGGCAGTTCGCCGGTCGGATCGACCACGCGCTGGCGATAATATTTCGGGTCGATCTGCTTGTAGGGGATCGCCGGCAGCAGATGGCCGCTGTCCTCGAGGGCGGCGTATCGGGCCTGCAATTCAACTTCGCTCGGAGGCTCGATCGGGCGGCGGGCCATTTCCGGAACCGGAGCCCGTTCAGTGGTGGTGGCGCAGCCGGCAAGCGTCGCGGTCATCGAGACGGAGCCTATCACGAAGGCGCGCCGCGACATCTGGTATTCGCTGGTCATGGACCCAAAGATCTTTCTGAAAATCAACCTATGTCAGCTAGTAGCGGTTTCCGGATCGGCCCGGCAAGGCAGGACGCATTCACATCACGGTGACCTTTCCGTCATCGAACAGCCGGCGAATTCAATCCGTCGCCTTGGCCTCGTAAAACGCCCTGACGTCGCCTGCAAAACTCCTGCGTGAATCCGGCCTGGTGTAGAACATGTGCCCGCCGCGGTAGACCTTGAGTTCGGCGCGGCCGGCAGCAAGTTCAGGCGGCAGGTGGTCGATGACGTAGCGGCTGGCGCCGTAAGGCGTCAGCGCGTCGCTATAGCCGTGGGCGATCATCAGCTTGAAGGACGGGATGACCGAAAGCAGGTCGCGGATGTCGGTGCTGGCGCTGGCAAGCGAGCGCGAATCTCCGCCACGGCTGCCGTTCCACTCCCAGCGGCGGTTCACCTCCTCGTTCAACAGCGAATAGGTCATTTCGCTCGCAAACCCGAGCTCGTTGCGGGCATAGGCGGCAAAGGCCGCGCCATAGGCGCGCGTGTAGCCTTCGAGGATCGGGTCGTCGTTGCGGGTGACGGCATCTTCCGGATAGGCATCCGGCACCGCGTAGGCAGCGTCGTAGGGGCTGACGATCTTTCCCGGTCCCCCCATCTGCTTGGCATAGACATCGCCGACGAAACCGCGGGTACGGGCGACGATGTCCTTCGGAATACCGGTGAGTTCGGAAACCCGGCCATAGAGCGTATCGGCCGTCTGGCCGTTGGGGGAGGGGCCGGCAAGCCCGGTGAGATAGTCACCGATCGCGAAACGTTCGGCATCGGCAAGCTTTTCCGGCGTGAACTGGTTGCGGCGCTCCAGCTCGGCTGCGGCGAGCGAGGGAAGCTGCAGCGCTGCACTCAAGGGATCGTCGGAATTGGCAAGGAACCGGCCTTCCACCAGCGGCGACAGCATGATGATGCCCGAAGCCAGCATCCCCTGACTGTTCTTCAAAGACACGGCGACCTTGGCGGCGCGAAAACCGCCATAACTCTCGCCGAGCAGGTATTTCGGCGCATCGAGCCGGTTGTTCTTCTGGACGTAGAGCGCGATCGCCTTGGACAGGCTGTCGGCATCCTGCCGCACACCGTAATAACCGCCAGCCGCGTCGTTGCTGGCGGCGCGGCTCCAGCCGGTACCGACCGGATCGATCAGCACGAGATCGGTGAACGCGAGCCAGCTTTCGGGATTGTCCTTCAGCCGGGGCGTCGTGCCGTTGTCGCCGCTTGCGCCGAATTCAAGGATCTTCGGACCGACCAGGCCGAGATGCAGATAAGCGGAGGCGGCGCCCGGGCCGCCGTTGAAGGCGAAGGTGAGCGGCCGGACGCCCCCTGAAGCAGAAGGTTCGCGGTTTTTGGCGATATAGGCGGTGTAGAAGATCTTCGCCGAGCGGTTGCCGTCCTGGCCGAAGAGATCGAGCGTGCCGGCCGTCGCGGTATAGGGGAGATCGCCGGAAGGCGACTTGAAGACATGTTCGGTGGTGGAATCGGCCGGGATCAGGCTGAATATGCCGCCACCGGCGCTCTGCTCCGTCTGGCGGCCGCGCTCGCGGTTCTCGTCACCGCCGCGTGGCTGCTGCGCCCAGGACGGGCCCGAAAGCACCGGCGCTGAAAGGGCAAGGACTACGGCGAGAGATGCAATCATCCGATGGAACGTCAAACTGAAATCCTCCTTGACCAGCCGCACCCTATGTAGGGCGGCGCGCCGATCCGCAAAATTCAACTCCTATTGATCGATGGGGGGCAGGGGCCTCGACTCGTCGATTTTCAGCGTTTTCGCAGCGCGTCCTGCAAATAACGGTGCAAATCCGCAGCCGACGGTGCGGATTGCTGCGCGATCGGTGGCCACAAGCGCACATAAAATTTACGCTCGCGCCCATGATTCCCAAGGCCGTATCTCCGAAGACGTCGTTTCAGCCCATGTCGGCAGCTCGCTGGGCAGGTCCCCAGACTTTTGCCGCGGACACCGCAGATGCCGCATTCATGGCGGGTGGCGCGCTCTATCCGCTCGACCAGATCGTTCGGGCCGAACCGGACTGGGCGGGCGCCTGGCGGCAGCGGCTGGCGTTGAAATGCGCGGCGGCGGCTGTGCGG
>NZ_JALBGV010000060.1 GCF_023006505.1 Neorhizobium sp. SHOUNA12A | reverse complement strand
CTCGCCGGCTGGGAGGACGCTAGGATAGTCGAGGTAGTGCGGGCCAAGGGCGGTGGCATCATCGCCGGTCCGGGCGCCGGTGCAAAAGCGACGAGCGGGGCCATGGTGGGCGCTGCCATCGCGGCCGACTGAACGGACATCGCATCGACGGCTGCAGGCGTCGGAACGGGAAGTCTTGCGGTCTTGGCGAGTGCCACGGTCGGCTGGGTGTCGGCTACCTGGACGGTGGAGGCAAGCTGGACGCCCGGAGGGATCGTCTGGCCTGCAACCTGAACCGGCCCGTAGACCGGCAGATCGGCTTTATGCGTCGTCGTCTGGCCATCCGCGGAAGCTGTCTGAACAGGTCCTGTCGCCTGGCCGTTGATCGGGGCAACCGACTGCGTCGATGCAAGCTTTTGCTCGCGTTCGACGCTCGAACATCCGGTGAGAGCCGAAGAAACGGCGCACGCCACAACCGTCCCGCGGCCGAGGAATCGGATTATCGCCATTGGGTCGCTTTCATGAAAAAATGGTTACCCCAGTCCGCCCAAACGCCACCAAAAGAGCATTTCCATTAACCTATTGGGTGGCGTCCGGCAAGACGGCGAGCGTCAAGCGGCGATCCGGCGATAACCGGCGGTCACCGCACGCCGTGAAATGAAGCGCGTCTGGGGTTTGCGCGAGGCGGCATTGAGGTTTGCGGGGCGCCGTCTGCGGGCGAGCACGCGGCGCGGAAAAAGCACGTGAATTCCGGCTCCAAGTGCTGCGCAAACGAGGAAGGTCGCCTGCATTTCGAGAAGCTGGGGCAGGAGCGACCGGTCGGGATCGACGAACTGTGTGAGCACGGCTGCAAGAACGATGGCATAACGCGCCTGGAAGGCGGATTTGCCGAACAGGCATCCAAAGATTCGCGCTGCCCGACACTCGGGAAGATTGTCATTGTCGGCGATGGGGCCGGAGATTCGCGGATCCTGGTAGGACCAGAGCACGTAGAGCATCAGGTAGCCCAGCCCCGCCCAGGAGATTACGTCGACGAGCTTCGGCAGATAGACGGCGACCAGGGCCATGGGGATCATTGCCACGATCAGGGCGGCCGACATTCCGACGGCAAGTCCCGGAACCGTGGCGATCGCCGTGCGGCGACCGCGCTGGAGCGAGAAGCTGGCGGTGAGACAAGCAAGGGGGCTTGGAAGGAGGGCGAGAAATATCGCGGTCGCAGCAAAAGCGAGCCAGATGTCAGCCGTCATTCCATTTCCTCCCGGACGCCCGTTGAGCGGCGCCCGCTAATTTTCTTGTCTCAAGCCGTTTCGAAGGGCTGGCCGATATGGTCCATCACTTCGCCGAACCATTTTGCCGTCAGATCGAAATGTTTTCCACCCTTGATTCTGGGAAATTCGATCGTGCGCAGTTTTCCACCCTGATCCTCGTCGTGGCCGGTGACGCCGGAAACCTTGTTCAGCGCGCTTTCGACCGCGAGATCGACCATGCCCTGGATGAGGCGCAGGTCGCCGCCGTTTGCCGGTGCCGAACGGGCGAAATAGCCGGACTTCTGCACCATCGAGCGATCGGCTCCGATCAGCGCTGCGAACTGCTTCTGGAACCAGCCGCCGACATTGATCGTGTCTATCTTAACATGGCCGAACGCGTCGCGCTTGATCGCTTCGCCTGCCGCTTCCCGTTCGGCGACGATCGTATCGAGGCCGGCACCTTCCGAAACGAACAAGGTCACGAAACCGCGCTGGTCCATGACGTCCTTGAGGCGTGCGGCCTCCTTGTCGAGGTCGAAGGCCATCTCCGGCAGGTAGACACCATCGATGTTCTTCATAGCGCTGTTCATCATGAAGCCCTCGACATATTCGTTGCCTTTGGTCTTTTGAATATAGGCCCGTGCGGTCGCGGCGGTAAGCCAGCCGCAGTGGCGTCCCATCACTTCGTGAATCACAAATGTGCGAGGAGCGGCACTCTGCTCGTTCGAAACGTTGTCGAAGAAAGAGGCACCGACTTCGGCGGCCGTCCAGGCGCCGAGCGACTGGCGGATCGGCACGATGTCGTTGTCGACGGTCTTCGGCAGGCCGACGACGGTGAGGTCGTAGCCGTTGGCGCCGAGATAGGCGGCAAGGTCGGCGGCCGTCGTGTTGGTGTCGTCGCCGCCGATCGTGTGAAGAATGGTGATTCCATCGGCGGCCAGCCGCTCGGCGGCGACGCGAAGCGGGTTCTCGCCTTCCTTGACGAGGCCGCGCTTGACGCAGTCTGCGGCATTGGTGAGCTTGACGCGGCTGTTGCCGATCGGCGAGCCGCCGTAGCGGTGCAGCAGATGCGCCTTTTCGCGCATGTCCCTGGTGATTCCGATGCGGTCGCCGAGCAGAACGCCTTGATAACCGGAGCGGTAGGCGACCATCTCGATATCAGGCGCGACGTCGTTGTAGCGCTCGATCAGGCCGCCGACGGCGGAAGACAGACAGGGCGCGAGGCCCCCTGCGGTCAGCATTGCTACTTTCTGTTTGGCCATCGATCCTCCTTCACGCGCATGCTCGCGTACAGTTCAAAACCGCTGAATGGATGCGACAGAGACAAGCGCCTGTAAAGTGAATTTCTCAAGAAAAACCGCAGCTTCGACTTCGTGGCGCAGAAGAGGCTAATATAATCGATTCAACTCTTACGGCACTCAAGCCTCGCCTGTGGAAAACAGATCTGCGGGCCTCGTCAATTGTCCCGGAGTACAGGGTCACCTGTCTGTGAGCGCCAGTGATTGTTCGGAAAACATGAACATAGTTTAATCTAAGACGGGCCGTCCGTCGTCTTGCAATCGCGCCTGCAATCTGGTCCACTATTCTGATGATCTGGGATTTTGCCTGCCTTCAGTTTTCTTCTCTATGGGAACGGCTTCTCGGCGCCATGGGCGACGCAGCCGGGAACGCGCTCGGCCGCGTCATTGAGGCGATCCGCACGGTATTCGAGGGTGATCCGGAAACGCGCCGGCAGGTGTCTTTCTCGGTTGCCATCATCGCGCTGTCGGCCAAGATGGCGAAGGCCGACGGTATCGTCAGCGAGGCCGAGGTCAAGGCCTTTCAGCAGATATTCGATTTTCCCGACGAGGAAGCCCGCAACGTCGCACGCCTCTATAACCTCGCGCGCCAGGACGTTGCAGGTTATGAAGCCTATGCGACCAAGCTCGCCGGATTGTGCAGCCCCGGTGCCGGCAAGGCTGACAATTGCCCGATGCTGGAAAATGTCGTGGACGGCCTGTTCCATATCGCCAAGGCGGATGGGCTGGTGCATGAGGCGGAACTTGCTTTCCTGTCCCGCATCGCCGAAATCTTTCGCATCGACGAGGGGCATTTCCGCCGCATCATGGCGCGGCACGTGCATCTCGAGGGCCGGGATCCCTATCTGGTGCTCGGCGTTTCGCCGGAAGACGATTTCGCCAAGATCCGCAAGCAGTACCGCTCTCTTGTCTCCGAACATCATCCCGACCGGCTGATCGCCCGCGGTGTTCCGGCTTCGCTGCATGCCGCCGCCAACGAGCGAATGGCGGCACTCAACGCCGCCTATGCGGCGATCGAGAAAGAGCGCCGCGCCGCATGACACCGTTTACCGCCGATTATGCCGGCGCGACGGTAAAGCCTTCTCCCAACCACGGCGACCGTGCCGGCGGTCGCCGGCCCGACATGATCATCCTGCACTATACGGGCATGCCGAGCGGCGATAAGGCGCTCTCCTGGCTCTGCAGCGAAGAGAGCCAGGTCTCCAGCCATTATTTCGTCCACGAGGACGGGTGCGTGGTGCAGCTCGTGCCGGAGGATCGTCGGGCCTGGCATGCCGGCAAGAGCTCCTGGGCCGGCGAGACCGACATCAATTCCTGTTCGATCGGTATCGAGATCGCCAATCCGGGCCATCCCGGAGGCCTGCCGGCCTATCCATCCGCGCAGGTCGAAGCCGTCGTCGAATTGTGTCGCGATTGCGGCGAGAGATGGCAAATCCGGCCGGAACGGGTGCTCGGACACTCCGATGTCGCCCCGATCCGCAAGGTCGACCCGGGCGAAAATTTCCCCTGGGAAAAGTTGTACCTCGAGGGGATCGGCCATTGGATCGATCCAACGCAGATCAGCGGCGGACGGTTTTTCCAGTTCGGGGAGAGTGGCCAGCCCATCGAGGCCTTGCAGTCGATGCTGTCGCTCTATGGCTACGGAATTGAAATCACGGGCACTTTCTGCGAGCGGACGAAGGGCGTGGTCGAGGCTTTCCAGCGGCACTTCCGGCCGCAGCTCGTCGATGGAATCGCCGATTTCTCGACGATCGACACTTTGCATCGGCTGCTCAAGTCCTTGCCAAAATTCAATTGACGCCGAGCGCCGTGGCGGTCGTTTGAACCGGCGAAAAACCGCAAAAATCAGCCGTGCCACATCATCTCCTTATTAGCCCGGTCTAAAGGACCCGCTAACGGCAGCCGCCATGTTGGACGGGGGTTGCAGAGATAAACGACCAGGATCGTTCAGACATCGCGCCGTCAATCCGGCGACGCGCTGAGAGGGTGTTTGCGTAACGGCACCCACGGTTCCTGTTGGTCCGGAGACACTTCACCTAAATGAATACAATGATTGTTGCTGCCGCGGCGGGCCTTGCCATGCTGGTCGCGGGAACCGAACTCGTGCGCGCTGAGGACGACGCCGTCACCACCTATACCAAGCCGCTGATCATTCCATGGGAAACGCGCGAAACCGGTTTTGCCGCGCCCACTGACGAAGCCAAGCGACTGGTTCGGCAGCTTCATTATTCCCAGCTGATCTCGAAATATGCGGACGAATATGATGTTCCGGAGGAGATCGCGCTGGCCGTGGTGCAGATCGAGAGCAATTTCCGGCCGACCGTCAAGGGCAGTGCCGGCGAGATCGGGCTGATGCAGATCAAGCCGGCAACGGCAAGGCTGATGGGCTATGAAGGCCCCGACTACGGCCTCTACGATCCCGAGACGAATATCCGCTACGGTATGAAGTACCTGGCCGGCGCGCATGAACTCGGCGGCGGCAAGATCTGCGGCACCATCCTCAAATACAATGCCGGCCATGGCGCCAAGCGCATGAACCCGGTTTCGAAGCGTTATTGCAACCGGGTCCAGGCGGTGATCGAGACCGCTGAACAGACGGCCGAACACACTGCGTCGCTTTCGCCTGTGGCATTTTGATTCCGAAAACGGCTAGAAGTGCTTCGAACAGAAGACATTTCGGCCGGTGGAATCGAAAGGCGAGGGCATGACGGAACGGTTCAGATTTATCGTGATCGGGAGGGGCATGATGGGCGCTGCGGCGGCCCGCTACCTCTCGAAATGGACCGACGGTATTGCGTTGGTCGGTCCCGGTGAGCCGGCGGACTACGGGCGCCATGAAGGCGTCTTTGCCAGCCACTACGACGAGGCGCGCATCACCCGGACGATCGATCCCGATCCCGTGTGGGCGCGCCTCGCCAATCGTTCGATCGAACGTTACGGCGAGATTGCCCGTGAAAGCGGCGTGGATTTCTATTCCCAATCGGGCTGCCTGCTGGTCGGTCCGAAGCGTGGCGACGGCCCGTCCTACGTCGCAAACGTCCTCGACGCGGCAGACAAGCTCGGCGTTGCGACCGAGACGCTGTCGGATGCGGACCTTGCTGGGCGATTCGGCCTCTTCTCATTCCCGAAGGAGAGCGAGGGTGTCTGGGAGCCGAGGAAGGCCGGGCACATCAATCCGCGCCGGCTGGTGAAGGCCCAGGCTCTGATCGCCGAGCGCCAGGGTACGGCAATCATTCCTGAAACGGTTTCCTCGGTGCGCCAGGATGGCGATCAGGTCACCGTCACCACCAGCGAGGGCAACAGCTATCTTGCTGAAAAAGTGCTGGTCGCAGCCGGAGGTTTTTCGATCAACGAACGGCTGCTCGGCGCACGTCTCGATCTGAGCGTCTATGCCCGCACCGTCGCCTTCTTCGAGGTCGACGAGGCCGCGATGGATGTCTGGGGCAGGGTGCCTTCGCTGATCTGGAAATGGCGCGAGGGCGAGGACGGCATCTATCTCCTGCCGCCGGTGCGTTATCCCGACGGCAAGATCTATCTGAAGATCGGCGGCGATCCGGACGACCTGCTGCTGCCGACGGAGCCGGACATCCGCGCCTGGTTCCGCTCGGGCGGGCGGGCGAGCACGCGCGCCCGGCTTGCCGAGATCATGACGCGGCTGATGCCGGATCTCGATCTCTCGCGCTCGTCGATGGCGGCCTGCGTCACCTCGTTCACGCCAACCGGATATCCGGCAATCGCCATGACCGATGCCTCCCGAATCGGCATCCTCAGCGGCGGCTGCGGGGCGGCGGCCAAGAGTTCCGACGAGATCGGCCGGCTCGGCGCCGAATTGATCTTCCATGGGGAAATCCGGGACGACGCCTATTCGGCGAATTTCCGCGCCGATTATCTCTGAACGGATTATCTCCGGCCTGATTACTTCCAGCCTATGGCTTTCGCTCGGCATCTCGGTTATGTGACCGCTGCCAGTTGGCCGGGCAGCCGCGCTTTACCAATGCCGAAAGGCGGTAGGGTGAGGAAAGTCCGGGCTCCACGGAAACACGGTGCCGGATAACGTCCGGCGGGGGCGACCCTAGGGAAAGTGCCACAGAAAGGAAACCGCCCCGCTTGCTGTACCGCTTTCGACAAAGCGGCAGAGCTAGCGGGGTAAGGGTGAAAGGGTGGGGTAAGAGCCCACCGCGCTTCTGGTAACAGCGGCGGCAAGGTAAACCCCACCGGGAGCAAGACCGAATAGGGATGACACGGGCCACGTGAAAACGCGGCTACAGCCTGTTTCCGGGCCAGTCATCCGGGTGGGTTGCGTGAGGCGGCATGCAAATGTCGTCCCAGATGAATGGCTGCCACGTTCCGGTGCTTGCATCGGAGCCATACAGAACCCGGCTTACAGGCCAACTGGCGTTTACCTCCTCTCGCGGTGCGATTCGGTCTACACCTTTCGGGGTATAGACACCCGTGCGCCCACTTTTTGCGGCGCAGCGTTTATATCAGGAATTTCGAAAGCTCCTTTGTTTGTCGGAGCTTAACGAGGGTCGAAAATCCACTTGTCGGAAACTGCCGAGGCGGTTTCTTCACGCCCTCCGATAACCCTTTGTTAAACTTAACAGCTTATAAATAAATCCTGCTTGGGAGTGGCTAGCGGGGCTTCTCCCATTGACGCCCATATGGTCCCATGGTATCCCAAAATCGCACTGCACAAGGGCGAATGAGCGCCCGCCAATCCCTGAGTTTCGGTCGTCCTACGGCCGGGCGGTTATCCGCCCATCCGGGCGGCGAAGCTGTGTTTGGTGCTGTGTCAACGGGTGGACGGACTTGCGTCCTGAACCATAACGAGGCGGATGTTTGGCGTGATGAGCCGCTTCCTGTCGAATGCGACGAACAGGATCGATGCGAAGGGACGGGTCTCCGTTCCGGCGAGTTTTCGTTCGGTCCTTTCGGAGCGCGGGATCCAGGAGCTTTATTGCCTTCAGGATTTCACCTATCCGGCGATCAGCGTCGGCGGGCCGGATCTGCTCGATCGTTACGAGCGGCAGATCGCCTCCGTCGACCCGTTTTCGCCGGAAGCGAACCGGATGTCGCTGCTCGTTCACGGTGGCGGCCTCTTCATGAGGCTCGATGCGGAGGGCCGGCTGATGGTCACGGATTTCATCCGCGACTTCACAGGAATCAGCTCGGACATTACCTTCGTTGGGCGCTCGGATCATTTTCAACTTTGGCAGCCGCAGGCGTTCCACGAGGCGCAAGCGGCGGCGAGAGAGGGGCGCTTCGGTTCGCGTCCCGCGTAAGACAGGGGAACGGAATGGCGGCGAATCCAGGCGACGGAACAGCGGAGCCCGAAGGCGGACCGGTTCGTCACATTCCGGTTCTTCTGAAAGAAGTTCTCGAGGCACTCGAGCCTCGAGCCGGCAAGATTATTCTCGATGGTACGTTCGGGGCCGGCGGTTATACATCAGCGATCCTTGCGGCGGATGCCGAAGTGATCGCGCTCGATCGCGACCCGAATGCGATTGCTGCCGGCAAGGCGCTCGTCGATGCTCACAAGGGCCGCCTCCATCTCATTCAGTCGCAGTTCTCCCACCTTGCCGATCATGCGCCGGAAGGCGGGCTCGATGGCGTTGTGCTCGATATCG
The DNA here is from genome assembly GCF_023006505.1 of Neorhizobium sp. SHOUNA12A. Lineage (GTDB taxonomy): Bacteria > Pseudomonadota > Alphaproteobacteria > Rhizobiales > Rhizobiaceae > Neorhizobium. The sequence continues at coordinate 28,932 of NZ_JALBGV010000060.1, read as the reverse complement.
GCGTCTCCTCCATGCAGATCGACGAGGCCGAGCGCGGTTTCTCCTTCCAGCGCAACGGGCCGCTCGACATGCGCATGTCGGCGAGCGGCGTCTCGGCGGCGGATGTCGTCAACCGCGCCAAGGTCGGCGATCTCACCCGCATCTTTGGTTTCCTTGGCGAGGAAAAGCAGTCGGGCCGCATCGCGCGTGCTATCGAAAAGCGTCGCCTGACCGAGCCGTTCACCACTACGCGCGAGCTTGCCAACCTCATCGAAACCGTCAACCCGCGCAAGGCCAAGGACAAGATCCATCCGGCGACGCGCGTCTTTCAGGCGCTGCGGGTCTTCGTCAATGACGAGCTCGGCGAGCTAGCCCAGGCGCTGTTTGCGGCCGAGCGGGCGCTGAAGCCCGGCGGCCGGCTGGTCGTCGTCACCTTCCATTCGCTCGAAGACCGGATCGTCAAGCAGTTCTTCGCTGATCGTTCCGGCAAGGCCTCCGGTTCGCGCCACCTGCCGATGGTCGAGGCCAAGCCTGCGATTTTCGAACCCCTTGGCAAGTCGATGATCTCGGCGAGCGACGAGGAGGCGGAGTTGAACCCGCGCGCTCGGTCCGCAAAGCTTCGCGCCGGTGTGCGGACGGAAGCCGCGCCTCGGGCGGCCGACATATCCATTTTCGATCTGCCCGATCTCGCCAGCCTCGCAAAGATGGGAGCCTGATACATGCTGCGTAGCTTCGATCTTGTTCTGATCGGCGTCATGACGGCAGCGGCCGTCGTCACCTATTCGATCAAGCACCGCGCCGACGAGAAGCTCAGCGAGGTTCGCCGGCTCGAGTCGGAAATCAAGCTGGAGAAGGATACGATCGATCTCCTGAAAGCGGACTGGGCCCTGCTGACCCAGCCGAACCGCCTGCACCGGCTGATCAACGTCTACAATACCGAGCTGGCGCTCGCCCCGACCGAAACGACGCAGCTTGCGATGCCGAAGGAACTGCCGATGCCGAGGGCTCGGCTTCCGCAGCCCGAGACCACCATTGAGGATATCATCGCCGGCAAGAACAGCGAGGTTGCCGCAGCCCTGAAGGGTGTTGCCGCCGCCAAGGCCAAGCCCGCTCCTAAAATTCCCGTGCCCCTGCGGCGCGGTCCCGTCGAAGTCATTTCAACAGGATCGGTGAAACGCTGATGTCTTTCCTGTCCCGCATCATGATCGTCAAGAGCCGCGCACATTTTTCGTCCGGCAGCCGTGGCCGCGGCTCTGAAAAGGCGTCCTTCGAGGGAACCCGCAAGCGCAAGTCTGCCCAGGCGAAAAACCGCGTCGGTTTGCTGATCGCGGGTTTCGCGGTCTTCTACTGCATCGTCGGCGGCCGCCTGATGCAATATGGCGTGGCGAAGCCGCTGACGACCTCGAGCATCCTGCCGGCAGATCGGCTGCTGGCGTCGCGTCCCGACCTTGTCGATCGCAACGGCGCGGTTCTGGCGACCGACATCCGCACGGTTTCGTTGTTTGCCGAACCCAACAAGATCATCGATGCCGACGAGGTGATCGAGAAGCTCGCGACGGTCCTGAACGACCTCGACGTCAAGGGTACCTATTCGAAGCTGACCTCGAATTCGCGTTTCCAGTGGCTGCGCCGCCAGCTGACCCCGAAGCAGCAGAGCCAGATCCTGGCGCTCGGCATTCCGGGCATCGGTTTCCGGCCCGAAAAGCGTCGTTTCTATCCGGGCGGCCCGACCGCTGCGCATGTCGTCGGCTACGTCAATATCGACAATCGCGGCGTCGCCGGCATGGAGCGCTATGTCGACAATCAGGGACTTGCCGATCTCGCAGCAGTTGGCATGACGTCCAATCAGCCGCTGGAGCCGGTCAAGCTGTCCATCGACCTGCGCGTCCAGTCGATCGTCCGCGACGTGGTGACCGAAGCGATCAGCAAGTATAGCTCGATCGGCGCTGGCGCGGTCGTCCTCGACGTACATACCGGCGAGGTGCTCGCCATGGCGTCCGCGCCCGATTTCGATCCCAACAATCCGGCCGAAGGCGGCGAGCAGGGCTGGTTCAACCGCGTGTCGAACGGCACGTTCGAAATGGGCTCCACCTTCAAGTCCTTCACGATCGCCATGGGTCTCGATTCCGGCAAGGTCAACCTTCAGAGCACGTTCGACGCCCGGTTCCCGATCCGCATCGGCGGTTTCACCATCAAGGATTTCCACGGCAAGGGGCGCATACTGAGCGTTCCGGAAATTTTTCAGTTTTCGTCGAATATCGGTACCGCCAAGATCGCCGACACGGTCGGCATCGAAGGCCACAAGGACTTCCTGACCAAGCTCGGCCTGCTGACGAAAATGCGCACCGAGCTTCCGGAAGTCGCTTATCCGAGCCAGCCGCGCGAATGGAAGAAGATCAATTCGGTCACCATTTCCTTCGGCCACGGTGTCTCGACGACGCCTTTGCAGACGGCGGTTGCCGGTGCGGCGCTGGTCAACGGAGGCAAGTTGGTCGAGCCGACCTTCCTGCCGCGTACCCGCGCGGAGGCCGACAAGGTCGCCACCCAGGTGATGAAGCCGACGACCAGCAAGGACATGCGCTTCCTGTTCGAATGGAACGGCGTCAATGGCTCGGGCAGAAACGCACGTGTGGCGGGCTTCAACGTCGGCGGCAAGACGGGCACGGCGGACAAGGTCGTCAACGGGCGTTACGTCCACGACAAGAACTTCAACGCGTTCCTCGCCGCATTTCCGATGGACAATCCGCAATATGTCGTCCTGACGTTCTGCGACGAGCCCAAGACCGAGAAAGGCAACGGTGCAGCTCTTGCGGCAACCTCGGCTGCTCCCATGGTCAAGGAGATCATCACCCGCACGGCGCCCATTCTGGGAGTGAAGCCGAAATTCGGCAATGACGGTTCTGCCCTGCTTGTGTCTTATTGAGCGATAACAACTTGAGCGGACGATTCGAGGGGACGACGCTCAGAATGGACAATCAACCGATGAAGTTGCGAGAACTTGCCGGACGGGATTTCCCGGAAATAGCCGAGTTGATGGCCGGGCCGGCAGGCGATCTCGACGTGACCGGCCTTACTTCCGACAGCCGCAAGGTAACCTCCGGCATGCTGTTTGCCGCATTCGCTGGCACCAAGGCGGACGGGTCTCGTTATATCGGCGATGCCGCCGCCCGCGGCGCGGTCGCGGCGATTGCCGGCCATACGGCGGACGCGGGCATTCCAATCCTTGCCGTTTCCAATCCGCGCCGGCTGCTGGCACTCGCGGCCGCCCGTTTCTACGGTGCGCAGCCGGAAACCATGGTTGCCGTCACGGGCACCGCCGGCAAGACCTCCGTCGCCTCCTTCACCCGCCAGATCTGGGCGCATGCCGGCCATGCCGCGGCTCAGATCGGCACGACCGGCGTCGTTTCGCCCACCCGCAACGACTACGGAACGCTGACCACGCCGGATCCGGTCGAGCTGCAGAAGCTGCTGGCGGAACTGGCTGCCGAAGGCGTTACCCATGCCGCCATAGAAGCTTCCAGCCATGGCCTAGACCAGAGCCGGATCGACGGCGTGCGTCTTTCCGCCGCCGGCTTTACCAATCTCGGCCGCGACCATATGGACTACCATCCGACCGTCGAGAGCTACATGGCCGCCAAGATGCGGCTTTTCGATACGCTGATGCCGAAGGGCTCGCCCGTCGTCATCTTCGCCGACGATCCCTGGTCGGAGGAGGCGATGCGGGTCGCGACGGTGGCCGACCTGGATGTTCGCACGGTCGGTCGTCGGGGTGATTATCTCTGCCTGAAGCGGGTCGAGCATTTCCGTCACAAGCAGACGGCCGAAATTCACGTCGGCGAGCAGATTTTCGAAGTCGATATTCCGCTCGCTGGTGATTTCCAGGTGTCGAACGCGCTGGTCGCGGCGGGGCTTGCCATGTCGACCGGGGTTCCGGCCGCCGTTGCCATGGCCGCCCTTGAAAAGCTGGTCGGCGCCTCGGGTCGTCTCGAACTGGTCGGCCAGACAAAGGACGGCGCACTCGCCTACGTGGATTATGCCCACAAACCGGACGCACTGGAAAACGTGCTGGCATCCGTCCGCCCCTTCACGACCGGCCGCGTCATCGTGGTGTTCGGCTGCGGCGGCGACCGCGACAAGGGCAAGCGGCCGATCATGGGCGACGTGGCGACGCGGCTTGCCGATATCGTCATCGTCACCGACGACAATCCGCGTTCCGAGATTCCCGAAGTGATCCGCTCCGAGATCATGGCGGCCGCTCCGGGCGCCGTCGAGATCGGTGACCGGGCCAATGCGATCCGCGAGGCGGTTGGCATGCTGCAGTCGGGCGACACATTGATTGTTGCGGGCAAGGGCCATGAGGAAGGCCAGACGATCGGCGCCACGGTCCTGCCGTTCTCCGATCACGTCGAAGTCCGCAAGGCATTGCAGGAGCTGAAATCGTGAACTGGCTATGGACCTCCGAGGATTTGACCGCTGCCATGGGCGGCCGCCCGATCGGTTCGCTTCCGACGGGCATTACCGGCATTTCGATCGACAGCCGTTCGATTGGACCGGGAGAAGCCTTCTTCGCCATCAGGGGCGACCGCGTCGACGGCCATGATTATGCAAGCCTCGCGGTCGCCAACGGTGCGACGCTGATCGTCGTCAACGAATCGAAATTGCCGGCGCTCGGCAAGCTGAGCGTGCCGATGATCGTCGTCGAAGACGTGCTTGCGGCGCTTGGGAAACTGGCGCTTGTTGCGCGTGCGCGCAGCCGGGCACGCATCGTCGCCATCACCGGTTCGGTCGGCAAGACGACGACCAAAGAAATGCTGCGCCACGCACTTGTACCGTCCGGCAAGGTGCATGCGGCCGTCGCCTCCTTCAACAACCACTGGGGCGTGCCGCTGACGCTCGCCCGCATGCCTGCCGATTGCGACTTCGGCGTCTTCGAGATCGGCATGAACCATCCGGACGAGATCCGCCCGCTGGTGAAGATGGTGCGCCCACATGTGGCGATGATCACCACGATCGCCGCGGCCCATCTCGGCCATTTCAAGAATCTCGAGGAGATTGCCGCCGCCAAGGCCGAGATCTTTGAAGGTCTGGAGCCCGGCGGTTCGGCGATCCTCAATCGCGACATCAAGCAGTTCGGCTTTCTTCAGAAAAAGGCGCAGGAGGCGGGTGTCTCGCACATCCACACTTTCGGCCAGCATGCCAAGGCGGATTTCCGGCTGGCGGACTTTGAAGGCAACGGGGAAAACTCGGTCGTCTGGGCGGTGCTGAACGGCGAGACGTCGGAAGTCCATATCGGCGCCCCCGGCCGGCATATCGCCGAAAACGCCATGGCGGTTCTCGGCGCTTGCCTGCTGGTCGGCGCGGACATGGCCGGCGCCATGGCGGCGCTTGCGGCGCTGAAGCCGGTCAAGGGCAGGGGCGAACGCCACCGCCTCGGCATCGGCGAAGGCCATCTGACGCTGATCGACGAGAGCTACAACGCCAACCCTGCCTCGATGCGGGCGGCAATCGCACTTCTCGCATCCGCGACGCCGGACCTGACCGGCCGGCGGATCGCGGTGCTCGGCGACATGCTGGAAATGGGTGAATTCTCCGCCAAGGTGCATGAGGAACTGGCGGGTCCGCTGCTCGCCGCCGGTATCGAACATGTCTGGCTGGCGGGTGCGGAAATGGCAGCGCTGCGCGATGCGCTGCCCGATAGCGTCGACGTGCAATATTACGAAAAGACTGCGGACCTTGCCGAATTCGTGGTGCGCTCGGTGATCCCGGGCGACGTGGTGATGGTGAAATCTTCGCTTGGCATCGGTTTCGGCAAGATCGTCGCCGCGCTTATTGACAACTACCCGGCATTCTCCGACACGGAGCGCCACTAATTGAGACGGGCTTCTGGAAAGGGCGCTGAATGCTGATCTGGCTTGTAGAACTGGCGGACAAAGTCCAATTTTTCAACCTGTTCCGGTACATCACCTTCAGGACGGGTGCAGCTCTGTTCACGTCTGCGCTGATCGTCTTCCTGTTCGGACCGATGATCATTGCATCGCTCCGCCTGCGCCAGGGCAAGGGACAGCCGATCCGCGCCGATGGGCCGCAGACCCATTTCAAGAAGGCCGGCACGCCGACCATGGGTGGACTGATGATTCTCGCCGGCATCGTCGGCGGATCGCTGCTGTGGGCCGATCTTTCGAACGTCTACGTGGTGGCGACCCTGCTCGTCACGCTGGGTTTCGGCGCAATCGGCTTTTATGACGACTATCTGAAAGTCACCAAGCAGACCGACAAGGGGTTTTCCGGCAAGGCGCGTCTCGGCATCGAGTTCGTGATCGCCGGGATCGCCGTCTTCTTCATGATGCGGGTGGCGCTCGCGACCGGTCAGTCGGGCAATCCGACGCTCGGCACCTCGGTCGCCTTCCCGTTCTTCAAGGACCTGTTCATCAATCTCGGCATCTTTTTCGTCCTGTTCGGCGGTTTCGTCATCGTTGCCGCCGGCAATGCGGTGAACCTGACAGACGGACTTGATGGGCTGGCGATCGGGCCTGTCATGATCGCCGCGGCCTCGTTCGGCGTCATTGCCTATCTTGCCGGTAACTCGGTGTTTGCGGGATATCTGCAGATCAATTTCGTGCCCGGCACCGGTGAGCTTGCCGTCATTCTGGGAGCGGTGATCGGGGCGGGTCTCGGCTTTCTCTGGTTCAACGCGCCGCCGGCGGCCATCTTCATGGGCGATACCGGATCGCTGGCGCTCGGCGGCCTGATCGGCTCCGTTGCCGTCGCCACCAAGCACGAGATCGTCATGGCGATCATCGGCGGCCTGTTCGTGATGGAGACGCTGTCGGTGATCATCCAGGTCGGCTTCTTCAAGATGACCGGCCGGCGCGTCTTCCTGATGGCGCCGATCCACCACCATTTCGAAAAGCTCGGCTGGACGGAAAGCCAGGTGGTGATCCGCTTCTGGATCATCGCGGTCGGCCTTGCCATGCTCGGCCTTTCGACGCTCAAGCTGCGGTGATAGGGCGATGATCGCGGTCACCACATTCAGGGACAAGCCGGTCGCGCTGTTCGGGCTTGGCGGCTCCGGATTGGCCACGGCCAAAGCCCTGGTCGCCGGCGGCGCCAAGGTCATCGCCTGGGACGACAATCCCGACAGCGTCGCCAAGGCGACGGCCGAGGGGATTTCGACCGCCGACCTGCGCGGCATCGACTGGTCTGTCCAGGCCGCCTTCGTGCTGTCGCCGGGTGTGCCGCTAACCCATCCGAAACCCCATTGGAGCGTCGACCTTGCGCGCGCCGCCGGCGTCGAGATCATCGGCGATGTCGAGCTTTTCGTGCGCGAGCGCCGGGCGCATGCGCCAGATTGCCCGTTCATCGCGATTACCGGCACCAACGGCAAATCGACGACCACGGCGCTGATCGCTCATATCCTGAGATCAAGCGGCCGCGACACCCAGCTCGGCGGCAATATCGGCACTGCGATCCTGACGCTCGATCCGCCGAAGTCCGAGCGCTATTTCGTCGTCGAATGCTCGTCCTACCAGATCGATCTGGCGCCGACGCTCAACCCCACGGCCGGCATCCTGCTCAACCTGACGCCCGATCATCTCGATCGCCACGGCACCATGCAGCATTACGCCGACGTCAAGGAACGGCTGGTCGCCGGCAGCCGGACCGCCGTGATCGGCGTCGACGATTCGTTCTGCGCCCTCATCGCCGACCGCGTCGGACGGGCCAGTGTCGCGGTGCGCCGGATTTCCAAGCGGGTCGTCGTTGCCGATGGCCTCTATGCCGAAGGCAGCCGGATCATCGAGGCGCATGGCGGCGCGACGTCGCTGCTCGTCGATCTCGACGGCATCCAGACGCTCAAGGGCAGCCACAACGCCCAGAACGCGGCGGCGGCCATCGCAGCCTGCCTGGCGGTCGGCGTATCGAAGGACGAGATCCGCGCGGGGCTGAGATCCTTCCCGGGCCTGAAGCACCGGATGCAGCCGGTCGGGCGCCGAACCCAGGTGGTGTTCGTCAACGATTCGAAGGCGACCAATGCGGATGCGGCAGCGCCCGCGCTCTCCAGCTACGACCGGATCTACTGGATTGCCGGCGGCCTGCCGAAGGAGGGCGGCATAGTCAGCCTCGCTCCACTCTTCCCGCGTATCGTCAAGGCCTATCTGATCGGAGAAGCCGCGCCGGCATTCGCGGCGACACTCGGCGAGGCGGTGCCCTACGAAATTTCGGGCACGCTCGAAAAGGCGGTCGCGCATGCCGCAGCGGATGCAGGAGCCGACACGACACCGTCCGCGGTGATGCTGTCGCCGGCCTGCGCCAGCTTCGATCAGTTCAAGAATTTCGAGGTTCGCGGCGATGCCTTTGTCGGCCATGTCGCAAGCCTCGACGGCGTCACGATGTTGGTCGATTTAGATTGATCGAGACGGAAAAGGGGAACGACAGATGGTAAGCCGCGCAGACCGTGGGCCGCTCGCAGACTGGTTCTGGACGATCGACCGTTTCTTCCTCGTCGCCTTCGTATTGCTGATGGGCGTCGGTTTCATGCTCTCCTTCGCGGCATCGCCGGCGGTGGCCGAGCGTATCGGCCTCAACAGCTTCCACTTCGTCGAACGTCACGCGCTGTTCCTGCTGCCGTCGCTGGTGGTGATGATCGGTCTATCCTTCCTGACGCCGCGGCAGGTGCGCCGCACTGCCATCGTCCTTTTGATCATCGCGCTGGCACTGATGGTGCTGGCGCTGTTCTTCGGCGTCGAGGTCAAGGGATCGCGGCGCTGGATCGGCGTCGGCATGTTCTCGATCCAACCGTCGGAATTCATGAAGCCGGCCTTCGTGGTCGTCTGCGCCTGGCTGTTCGCCGAACACGCACGGCAGCCGGAAATCCCAGGCAACCTCTTCGCCATCATTTTGTTCGGCATCGTCGCAGCGCTGCTCGTCGCTCAGCCCGACCTTGGCCAGACAATTCTGACGAGCGTTGTCTGGGGAGGGATGTTCTTCATGGCCGGCATGCCCTGGCTGTGGATCGTCATGCTCGGCGGCGTGGGTGCCGGTGGCATCGTCACCGCCTATTACATGCTGCCGCACGTCACCGCCCGTTTCGACAAGTTCCTGACCGGCGAGGGCGACCGTTTTCAGATCGAGACGGCGCACGAAGCGATCCTGCAGGGTGGTTGGTTCGGACAGGGGCCGGGCGAGGGCATCGTCAAGCGCATCCTGCCGGACAGCCACACGGACTTCGTGTTCTCCGTTGCAGCGGAAGAATTCGGCATTATCTTCTGTATGGCACTGGTGGCGATCTTCGCCTTCATCGTGCTGCGCGGCCTGAACCACGCCTTCAAGGAGCGCAATGACTTCAACCGGTTTGCGGTCGCTGGCCTCGTGCTGCAGATCGGCATGCAGTCGCTCATCAATATCGGCGTCAATCTCGAACTCATGCCGGCCAAGGGCATGACGCTCCCCTTGATCTCCTATGGCGGCTCCTCGATGATCGCGATCTGCATCACTGCAGGCTTCATCCTGGCGCTGACCCGCCATCGTCCGGAGAAGCGAGCGCAGGAGCGGAGCCTGTTCCGGGTCGCCCAGGGCGTACCCGCGGAGTAAAAGTCCAATGACCAAGGGCATCATATTGCTAGCCGCCGGGGGAACCGGCGGTCATGTGTTTCCGGCAGAAGCGCTGGGACACGAACTGAAGGCGCGCGGTTATTCCGTGCATCTCGTCACCGACAGCCGGGCCGAGCGCTACGCTGGCACGTTTCCGGCCGACGAAATCCATGTCGTTCCGTCCGCCACGTTCGGATCCAAGAACCCGATCGCGCTTGCCCGCACCGGCTGGAAGCTGTGGACGGGCCTGCGGGCCGCCCGCCGCCTGATCGGCCGCCTGAAGCCGCTCGCCGTCGTCGGTTTCGGCGGCTACCCGACCGTGCCGCCGCTGATGGCCTCGACCGCCATGGGCGTGCCGACGATGATCCATGAACAGAACGCCGTGATGGGCCGCGCCAACAAGGCGCTGGCCGCCAAGGTCCAGGCGATCGCCGGCGGTTTCCTGCCGGAGGGCAGTGGTCCCTATGCGGACAAGACCGTCACGACGGGCAATCCGGTGCGTCCGGCCGTGCTTGCGGCCTCCAATATTCCCTATGTCGCATCCCGTGGCGACGATCCATTCCGGCTGGTCGTCTTCGGCGGCAGCCAGGGCGCGCAGTTCTTCTCCTCGGCCGTGCCGACGGCGCTCAGCCTGCTCGACCAGTCCGAGCGTGACCGCGTCGTCGTTACCCAGCAGGCGCGTCCGGAAGACAAGGATCGGGTCAGTTCCTGCTTTGCCAAGCTGAAGGCTCCCGCCGATATCTCGTCCTTCTTTTCGGACATGGCCGAACGGCTGGCGGCGGCGCATCTGGTCATCTGCCGCTCCGGTGCCTCGACAGTCTCGGAAATCGCGGTGATCGGCCGGCCGGCCATTCTCGTGCCTTACCCGCATGCTCTGGATCACGACCAGGCAGCCAATGCCGAGGCGCTGGTGGCGACCGGCGGCGCAAAGGTTGTGCAGCAGTCGGATCTGTCGCCGGAAAAGCTTGCCGCGATCATTTCGGGTGCGATGAAGGATCCGGATAAGCTCGAAAGAATGGCAGCGGCTGCCAAGTCCGCCGGACGGCCGAATGCAACCGGCAAGCTTGCGGATCTGGTCGTGGCGATCGCGGAGCGGAAATCGATTTCGGAATTTAAGGGAGTGCGTGCATGAAGATGCCGAAGGCCATAGGGCTCGTTCATTTCATCGGCATCGGCGGTATCGGCATGAGCGGTATCGCCGAGGTGCTGCATAATCTTGGCCACAAGGTCCAGGGATCCGACCAGGCCGACGGCGCCAATGTCCAGCGCCTGCGCGACAAGGGCATTCCGGTCTTCGTCGGCCACCAGGCCGAGAATATCGGCGATTCCGAGGTGGTCGTCGTCTCGACCGCGATCAAGAAGAACAATCCGGAACTGATGGCCGCGCGCGAAAAATCGCTGCCGATCGTCCGCCGCGCCGAAATGCTCGCCGAGCTGATGCGCTTCCGCAACGCGATCGCCATCGGCGGCACGCATGGCAAGACGACCACGACCTCGATGGTCGCGGCGCTGCTAGAGGCCGGTAATCTCGATCCGACCGTCATCAACGGCGGCATCATCAACGCCTACGGCACCAATGCCCGCATGGGCGAGGGCGAGTGGATGGTGGTCGAGGCCGACGAATCGGACGGCACCTTCCTGAAACTGCCCGCCGACGTCGCCGTCGTCACCAATATCGATCCCGAACATCTCGACCATTACGGCAATTTCGACGCCGTTCGTGCCGCCTTCCGGCAGTTCGTCGAAAACGTGCCGTTCTATGGGTTCGGCGTGCTCTGCCTCGACCATCCGGAAGTGCAGGCTCTGGTCAGTCGCATCGAGGATCGCAAGATCGTCACCTATGGCGAAAACCCGCAGGCGGATGCGCGTTTCTCGAATGTGCGGATGGAAGGCACCAAATCGATCTTCGACGTGGAAATTCGCCGCCGCCGCACCGGCCGGGTATTCCAGTTCAAGGACCTGGCGCTGCCGATGCCCGGACGCCACAACATTTCCAATGCCACCGCCGCGATCGCGGTCGCCAACCGGCTCGGCATTTCGGAAGAGGATATCCGCAAGGGGCTCGCCAATTTCAGCGGCGTCAAGCGGCGCTTCACGCTGACCGGTACCTGGAACGGCGTTTCGATCTTCGACGACTACGGTCACCATCCGGTGGAGATCAAGGCGGTGCTTCGCGCCGCCCGCGAATCGTGCCAGGGCCGCATCATCGCGGTGCACCAGCCGCATCGTTATACGCGTCTGTCGAGCTTGTTCGAGGATTTCGCCAATTGCTTCAACGATGCCGATAGCATCATACTGGCGCCAGTCTACGCCGCCGGCGAAGAAGCGATCGACGGGGCCAATTCGGAAGCGCTGGTTTCCCGCATCCGTTCGGGCGGCCATCGCGACGCTAGATACATGGCATCGCCGACGGAACTCGCTTCGATTGTGTCGGGCATTGCGAAACCGGGTGATTTCGTGGTTCTTCTGGGGGCGGGCAATATCACACAGTGGGCTGCGGCATTGCCGAAGGAACTGGAAAGCATATCGGGACAGTAGGAAATGAAACAGGTGAACGGGGAAAAGCTTCTGGCGTCGTTGGGGGATGACGTCAACAAACTGCGCGGAAGGCTGACGCCGGATGCGCCGATGGATCGCGTCACCTGGTTCCAGGCCGGCGGCCTCGCCGAACTGATGTTCCAGCCCCATGACGTCGACGACCTCGTGACTTTCCTGCAGATCCTGCCGGAAGAAGTGCCGCTGACGGTAGTCGGCGTCGGTTCGAACCTGCTCGTCCGCGACGGAGGCATTCCAGGCGTCGTTCTGCGCCTCTCGGCCAAGGGGTTCGGCGGGGTCGATCTCGTCGGCGACAACCGTATCAAGGCCGGTGCGATCTGCCCCGACAAGCACATTGCCGCGATGGCGATGGACAACGGCATCGGCGGTTTCGCCTTCTATTACGGCATCCCCGGCTCGATCGGCGGAGCCCTGCGCATGAATGCCGGCGCGAATGGCGGCGAGACGGCCGGGCGCGTCATCGAGGTGCATGCCGTCGACCGCAAGGGTGGCACGCATGTCTTCTCGACTGCCGAGATGGGCTACAGCTATCGCCATTCCTCGGTTCCGGCGGACATGATCTTTACCCACGCGGTCTTCGAAGGATATCCCGAGGAGCGGGCAAAGATCCGCGCCGAGATGGATGCCGTGCGTCAGCATCGCGAGACGGTGCAGCCGATCAAGGAAAAGACCGGCGGTTCGACCTTCAAGAACCCGGAAGGCCATTCCGCCTGGAAGCTGATCGACGAGGCAGGCTGCCGCGGGTTGGTCAGCGGCGGCGCGCAGATGTCGTCGCTGCATTGCAATTTCATGATCAATATCGGCTACGCCAGCGGTTACGACCTCGAATATCTCGGTGAGACCATCCGCCAGCGAGTTTTCGAACATTCCAGCATTAAGCTCGAATGGGAAATCAAGCGCCTCGGCATCTTCATGCCAGGCCGCGAGGTGAGGCCGTTCCAGGGCATGACAAGCGAATAACGGGATTCGGCCAGGGTGAGGCGAATGCCTCCCGTGGCGAGTTATCTTGTAAATTTAAAGCGTTGCAGCGGTCATCTCGTGTTTTGATTCCGTTGGATAGCGCCGGTGCAACCTTGGATGTTTCACGAGTTGCTTATTCATTGAGCATTCATGAGAATATATTGCATAATATCCTTGTTTGAATGAGAGTCGCGCCTGGACCGGCAGGGTGCCGGGGGCACGAGCAGGGGGATATCCAATGTTCAAAAAATTAGCGGCCGAGTTTTTCGGCACTTTCTGGCTTGTCTTCGGTGGATGCGGCAGCGCGGTTCTGGCGGCTGCATTTCCGGATCTCGGTATCGGCTTCGTCGGCGTTGCGCTCGCATTCGGCCTGACGGTGCTGACCATGGCTTACGCGGTCGGCGGTATTTCCGGCGGGCACTTCAATCCGGCGGTATCGGTGGGACTGACGGTGGCGGGCAGGTTCCCGGCATCAAGCCTGCTGCCTTATGTCATCGCTCAGGTGGTAGGGGCGGTCGTTGCAGCCCTGGTTCTCTATCTCATCGCTTCCGGCAAGGCTGGTTTCCAGCTCGGCGGCTTTGCGTCCAACGGCTATGGCGAGCATTCGCCCGGCGGTTATTCGTTGACCGCGGCGCTGTTGATAGAGCTGGTTCTCACCGGTTTCTTCATCTTCATCATTCTCGGCGCGACCGGGCCGAAGGCGCCGGCAGGCTTTGCTCCGATCGCAATCGGCCTTGCGCTGACGCTGATCCATCTGATCTCGATCCCGGTCACCAACACATCCGTCAACCCGGCCCGTTCGACCGGCGTGGCGCTGATCGTCGGGGACTGGGCTCTCGGGCAGCTTTGGCTCTTCTGGGTTGCACCGATCGTGGGCGCCGTCCTGGGCGCGCTGGCCTGGAAGCTGGTGGACGATTCGGAAGCGCGGGTCGCGGCCTGATCTGAAGAAAAACGGCGCATTCCGCCGAGATGAAAAAGCCCGCAAAGCTGACCGCTTCGCGGGCTTTTCCGTGGCGCAGACCTCAAGAATCGCCTGTCGATTCGAGCGACTTGGCGGTCATTTCAGCGCCGTTCCGAATGTTGCCGCAAACTGCGCGTTAACATTCCGGGATTCGATTTTTCCTTTGTTTTCATGCTTTTGGCTACCCGGGTTAATCAAGGTAAACGGTTTGTTAACTATATTCGGGCACTAATGCAGGCATGCCTAACGTCCGGCGGGAATCGTCAGAGAGCAGGTTGGCGCAAGCGCCGTACTTTTGAATTGTAGTCCTTTTTGGCTGGAGTGATTGATGAGCGACAAGCACGTGGCTGTTTTGATGGGAGGATTTTCCTCCGAGCGGCCTGTCAGCCTGTCCTCGGGCACTGCCTGTGCTGATGCTCTCGAAGGCGAAGGCTACCGCGTCACCCGCGTCGATGTCGGCCGGGATGTGGCGGCCGTCCTCTCGGAGCTTCGGCCGGACGTCGCCTTCAACGCTTTGCATGGGCCTTTCGGCGAGGACGGGACGATCCAGGGCATTCTCGAATATCTCGAAATTCCCTATACTCATTCCGGCGTGCTCGCGTCTGCGCTCGCCATGGACAAGCATCAGGCTAAGCATGTTGCCAAGGCGTCCGGCATTCCGGTCGCCGAAGCCAAGGCGATGAGCCGGTTCGATATCGGTAATGCTCATCCGATGAAGCCGCCTTACGTGGTGAAGCCGGTCCGCGAGGGGTCGTCCTTCGGTGTCGTGATCGTCCAGGAGAATCAGTCGCATCCGCCGCAGGTTATCGGCTCGTCCGAGTGGCGCTACGGTGATCGGGTTCTGGTCGAGCGGTATGTCTATGGCCGCGAGCTCACCTGCGGCGTGATGGGCGATGTGGCGCTTGGGGTTACCGAAGTGGTGCCGCTTAGCCACGCCTTTTACGATTACGACGCGAAATATGCGGAGGGTGGTTCGAAACACGTTATTCCGGCGCAGATTTCACCGAATATTTACCAAAAGATTCAAACACTGGCGCTCAAGGCGCATCAGGCGATGGGCTGCCGTGGCGTTAGTCGCTCCGACTTTCGCTACGACGACCGCTTCTCCGAGAACGGCGAGGTCATCTGGCTGGAAATCAATACGCAGCCGGGCATGACCCCGACATCCTTGGTGCCCGAAATGGCCGGCCATGCCGGCCACTCATTTGGTGAACTCGTCCGTTGGATGGTGGAGGACGCTACGTGTTTGCGTTGATCGGCAGAAAGGCGGGTGGACCGCGCGGCCGTTCTCAGGCTCTTTATCTCGGTGCCGAGGAGCGCCGGGTTCTTCCTCGTCCGCTGCGCCGGGTTTTCCGTTTCTGCGTAAGCCTCGCCACCGGCCGCATCCATATCCCGCCTCATACCGGAACCGTTTCGGCTGCCGGCTTCTTCGCTGCGATCGGTCTCTACGGCATGTCGCTCGGCGGTCACGGCCAGGCTGTCGCACAGGCGACCACGGCGGCTGTCGGCTTTGCGATCGAAGACGTTCGCGTATCTGGCAATGACCAGACCTCCGAAATCGACATCCTGCAGCTTCTCGGGCTCGACGGCACCACGTCACTCGTCGCTCTCGATATCGATTCGGCCCGCCGCAAGCTCTCGGCGCTTCCCTGGGTCCAGTATGCGGAAGTCCGCAAGATCTACCCGAGGACGATCGAGGTGATGCTGAAAGAGCGTCAGGCCTTCGGGATCTGGCAACACGGTTCCGAACTCTCCCTGATCGAAAAGAACGGCAGCGTGATTGCGCCGCTTCGCGACAACAAGTTCGCTTCCCTGCCGCTCTTCGTCGGCCGCGATGCAGAGGCGGCTGCGGCCTCTTTCGAGGACGCCCTGTCGGGCTGGCCGGAGCTGAAGAACCGGGTGAAAGCCTATGTCCGCATCGCCGGCCGCCGCTGGGATCTGCATCTCGACAACGGCATCGTGCTGAAGCTGCCCGAAGGCAATGTCGCCAAGGCGCTCGCCATGCTCGCCAAGCTCGAAAAGGATCAGGGTGTGCTGGAGCGTGACGTCGCCGCCGTCGATCTTCGGCTTGAGGATCGCACCACTGTTCAGCTCACTCCTGGCGCTCTGGATCGCCGCAGGGAAGCGCTCGACGCACGATCAAAGGCCCTGAAGAAACTGGGAGAGCAGTCTTGAGCGTATTCGGTTCCTCCCATTTCGGCCTGCCGCGCATGAAGCCGCTGTCTTCCAAGCGCAGCCATGTCGTTTCGGTCTTGGATATCGGCTCCACCAAGGTGGTCTGCATGATCGCCCGGCTGACGCCGCGCCAGGAAAGCCAGGTTCTGCCGGGCCGCACCCACAATATCGAGATCATCGGCATCGGCCACCAGCGCTCGCGCGGTGTGAAGTCCGGCGTGATCGGTGATCTCGACGCAGCCGAGAGCGTCGTCCGTCTGGCGGTCGACGCCGCCGAGCGTATGGCCGGGCTTACCGTCGATAGTCTGATCGTCAATGTGTCCGCCGGCCGCATCACCAGCGACGTCTATACCGCGACGATCGATCTCGGCGGCCAGGAAGTGGAAGAGGCTGATCTCAAGAAGGTTCTTATCGCGGCAAGCCAGCAGTCGCTGCGCCAGGACCGCGCCATCCTGCATTCACTGCCCACCGGCTTCTCGCTCGACGGCGAGCGCGGTATCCGCGATCCGCTGGCGATGTTCGGCGATACGCTCGGCGTCGATATGCATGTGGTCGCAGCCGAACGCGCCACGCTGAAGAACCTCGAACTCTGCGTCAACCGCGCCCACCTCTCGGTCGAGGGCATGGTGGCGACGCCCTATGCCAGCGGCCTCGCGGCCCTCGTCGACGACGAAGTCGAACTCGGTTGCGCGGCGATCGACATGGGCGGCGGCACGACGACGATCTCGGTTTTCGCCGAAGGCAAGCTCGTCCATACGGACGCGATCAGCCTTGGCGGCCATCACGTGACGACAGACCTTGCCCGCGGGCTTTCCACCCGTATCGAGGATGCGGAGCGGATGAAGGTCGTGCACGGTTCGGCGCTTGCCAACGGGTCCGACGAACGCGACGTGATCTCCGTCCCGCCGATCGGCGAGGACGACCGCGACCAGCCGACGCAGGTGCCGCGCTCGCTGGTCACCCGCATCGTGCAGGCCCGTATCGAAGAGACGCTCGAACTCATCCGCGACCGCATCCAGAAGTCGGGTTTCAGCCCGATCGTCGGCAAGCGCGTCGTGCTGACCGGCGGTGCCAGCCAGCTCACCGGCCTTTCGGAAACGGCGCGCCGGATCCTTGCGCGCAACGTCCGGATCGGCCGCCCGATGGGCGTCTCCGGTCTGCCGACGGCAGCCAAGGGACCGGCGTTTTCGACGGCGGTCGGCCTGATGATCTATCCGCAGGTCGCGGACTTGGAAACACACGCTACGCAGAGCGGCCTGATGGCCTCGCTGGGAAGCGGCAATGGCCGGCTGGCCCGCGTCGGTCAGTGGTTGAAGGAAAGTTTTTGATGTGAGGGGTTCGCCCACCCGCATCGGAGCAAAGTTGTAATGAATTGGCCGGCGGCGATGCGGCCAGAAAAAGAAGGAACTGGTGCAATGACCATCAAGCTGCAAAAGCCTGATATCACCGAGTTGAAGCCTCGGATTACCGTGTTTGGCGTCGGTGGCGGCGGCGGTAACGCCGTCAACAACATGATCACCGCCGGCCTCGAGGGCGTCGACTTCGTCGTCGCCAATACCGATGCCCAGGCGCTGACCATGACCAAGGCCGAGCGTATCATCCAGATGGGTGCTCGGGTCACTGAAGGTCTCGGCGCCGGTTCGCAGCCGGAAGTCGGCCGCGCCGCCGCGGAAGAATGCCTCGACGAGATCGTCGATCACCTGCACGGCACACACATGTGCTTTGTCACCGCCGGCATGGGCGGCGGCACCGGCACGGGTGCAGCCCCGGTCGTCGCACAGGCAGCCCGCTCCAAGGGCATCCTGACGGTTGGCGTCGTCACCAAGCCGTTCCACTTCGAAGGCCAGCGCCGCATGCGCCTTGCCGAGATGGGTATCCAGGAACTGCAGAAGTCGGTCGACACGCTGATCGTCATTCCGAACCAGAACCTCTTCCGCATCGCCAACGACAAGACGACCTTTGCCGACGCATTCGCGATGGCCGACCAGGTTCTCTATTCGGGCGTCGCCTGCATTACCGACCTGATGGTCAAGGAAGGCCTGATCAACCTCGACTTCGCCGACGTCCGCTCGGTGATGCGCGAGATGGGCCGCGCGATGATGGGCACCGGCGAAGCATCCGGCCCGGGCCGCGCCATGCAGGCCGCCGAAGCCGCGATCGCCAACCCGCTGCTCGACGAGACCTCGATGAAGGGCGCTCAGGGCCTGCTCATCTCGATCACTGGTGGTCGCGACCTGACGCTGTTCGAAGTCGACGAAGCCGCGACCCGCATCCGCGAAGAAGTCGATCCGGATGCCAACATCATCCTCGGCGCGACCTTCGACGAAGCGCTCGAAGGCCTGATCCGCGTATCGGTCGTGGCGACCGGCATCGATCGTGCCGCCGGCTCGGTCGACATTCGCGCCGCCGAGATGCGCGCCGCTGCAAAACCGATCATCCGTCCGTCTGCCGCCATCGCTCCGGCTCCGGTTGCCGCCCAGCCGGCTCCGGTCATGCAGGCCGCTCCGGCTCCGAGGCCGGCTGTCGACCCGATCGCCGAAACGATCCGCATGGCGGAAGCCGAGATGGAACGGGAACTGGCGATCGCAGAACCGCAGCACCAGTATACGGCTCCGGCACCCCAGCAGGTCGCTCCGCAGCCGGTCATGCAGCAGCAGGAAGAGTTCCGTCCGCAGAGCCGCATCTTCGGTGCTGCGCCGGTCGAAGCACCGGCCCCGGTTCACCAGCACGTACAGCCGCAGCCTGCTCCGATGATGGGCCAGCCCGCTCCTCGCCCGGCGCAGCCGGTCTATCGCGAGCCGATGGCGCCTTCGATGTCGCAGGTGGTGCAGCCGGTTCGCATGCCGAAGGTCGAGGATTTTCCGCCGGTCGTGAAGGCCGAGATGGATCACCGCGCCCAGCCGGTGAGCCATGTGCAGGAAGAACGCGGCCCGATGGGTCTTCTGAAGCGGATCACCAACTCGCTTGGTCGCCGCGAAGAGGAAGAGCCTGCTCACGTCGAGCCGGCCGCACCGACTCCGGCCCCGCAGCAGCGTCGTCCGCTGTCGGCGGAAGCAAGCCTCTATGCGCCGCGCCGCGGCAATCTCGACGATCATGGACGTGCAGTTCCGCAGGCCCATCACGAGGAAGACCAGCTCGAAATTCCGGCCTTCCTGCGCCGTCAATCGAACTGAGTTAAAGACGGTCACGAAACGTGAAGAAGGCCCGGATCACGCATCCGGGCCTTCAGGCGTTTTATCAATCAGGACGCAGAGTTAACAACGTAACAATCCGAAATGAACAGTGATTTGGATTGTGCCAAACGGCTGCGTATGAAAGACGCTAAGGGACGCCAAAAGAGATCGACCGATTCAGGCGATCGGTCCGGCTGGCGCTAAAGAATATCGGATCCTTCTGCTTTACGGATCCGGCGACAAGAAGGCAGCAGGAATGACTATCGGACTGTTCGGTTTCCAGACCACCATCGCCTCCCCGGTAACACTGAAGGGGATTGGCGTTCATTCCGGAGCCCCTGTCAGCCTTACTTTTCAACCGGCCGAAGCTGGTACCGGCGTGATCTTCACGCGCCTTCTGGACGATGGCAGCTCGGTTGAATATCGCGCCGTTTCCTCGCAGGTCGGCAATACCGATCTCTGCACCGTTCTCGGCACTTCGCTTTCCCGCGCCGTCGCGACGATCGAACACGTGATGGCCGCGCTCTACGCGCTCGGTGTCGACAATATCATGGTCGAAGTCGATAGCGGCGAAATGCCGATCATGGACGGCAGCTCCTATCCTTTCATCGAAGCGATCGAACAGGTCGGCATCGTCAATCTTGGCATCAAGCGCCGTTATATCCGCGTCCTGAAGCCGGTCCGCATCGACTCCGGCGCTTGCTGGTCGGAATTCCGGCCCTATGACGGCACACGCTTCGAGGTGGAGATCGACTTCTCGTCGCCGCTGATCGGCCGCCAGAGCTGGAAAGGCGACCTGACCGCCGAGACCTTCAAGCAGGAACTCTCCCGCGCCCGCACCTTCGGCTTCATGCGCGACGTGGAGCGTCTCTGGGCTGCAGGCTACGCACTCGGTTCCTCGCTCGAAAATTCGGTCGTCATCTCCGACGACGACACGATCGTCAATGTGGAGGGCCTTCGTTACAAGGATGAATTCGTCCGCCACAAGACGCTCGATGCCGTCGGCGACCTAGCGCTTGCCGGCGCCCAGTTCATCGGCTGCTACCGGTCCTACCGCGGCGGCCACAAGATGAATGCCAACGCGTTGAAGGCGCTGATGAGCGATCCGACGGCTTATGAGGTCGTCGAGGCTCCGTCGTCGCGTGCGGCCCGAGTACGGGCACGGGAGTTCGTACCGGTCAACGTGCCGGAACTGACATCCTGGTTCGCCTGAGTAAATTGATCCAGTCGACTCGGCCGCTTCCCCGGAAGCGGCCTTTTCTTTTGGGAGACATGTTTCGATTTAACCTTGAAATGCCGTATTGCGGCGGCGTGCCACAAAAATGCATTAATGCCACAGCATTGCGTTGCTCTCCCTTTGCTTTTATGGCTAGAACGGCCTGCTTGGGCAGCGGGCTTTTCAGGCGCGGGACGATCAGGAATTCTCGAATGAACCATGTAAGGTCTGTTGGAATGCGTAAGACGGCAAGAGTAGCGCTTGTGTCGCTGGTGCTGGCCGGCGCCGGCTTTGGCATGACCGCCTGCCAGTCGGATCCCGATATCGACATCACCAAGCTCGGTCTCGAAACGGATGCGCCAGAGACGCTCTACAACCAGGGTCTCGCCAACATGAAGGCCGGCAACCTTGCCGAAGCGGGCCGCAAGTTCGATTCGATTGACCGCCAGAATCCCTTCACCGAATGGGGCCGCAAGGCGCTCGTCATGAGCACATTCACCAAGTACCGGCTCGGCCGCAACGACGAGGCGGTCGCCACCGGCAACCGCTACATGAACCAGTATCCGCAATCGCAGGATTCGGCCTATGTCCAGTATCTCGTCGGCCTCGCTTACTCCAAGCAGATCGCCGACGTGACCCAGGACCAGCGCGCCGCGGTGCGCACCATCGATGCGATGAACAAGGTCGTGACCAATTATCCGACCTCGGAATATGTCGAGGATGCGCAGGCGAAGATCCGCTTTGCGCGCGACCAGCTCGCCGGCAAGGAAATGCAGATCGGCCGCTATTATCTGGAGCGCAAGGAATATCTTGCCGCGATCCAGCGCTTCCGCAACGTGGTCGAGCAGTACCCCAACACCAATCAGGTGGAAGAGGCGCTGGCACGCCTGACCGAGGCCTACTATGCGATGGGCATCACGGAAGAGGCGCAGACCGCTGCCGCTGTCCTCGGGCGCAATTATCCCGACAGCCAGTGGTATGCCGATTCCTTCAAGCTGCTGAAGGGCAACGGCGTCGAACCGCGCGAGAATCGCGGTTCGTGGATTTCCCGCGCCGGGGCCAAGCTGATCGGCGCTTAAGGTCTGAGACATGCTGATCCAGTTATCGATCCGCGATATCGTTCTGATCGAGCGGCTGGATCTTGCCTTCGAGACCGGCCTTTCGGTGCTTACCGGCGAAACCGGCGCCGGCAAATCGATTCTTCTCGACAGTCTTTCGCTGGCGCTCGGCGGCCGCGGTGACGGCGACCTGGTGCGTCATGGCGAGGACAAGGGCCAGGTGACGGCCGTCTTCGACGTGTCCGGCAGCCACGGCGCCCGAAAACTTCTGCGCGACAACGGCATCGACGACGACGGCGACCTGATCTTCCGTCGCATCCAGTCGGCCGACGGGCGCACCCGTGCTTCCATCAACGACCAGCCGGTCAGCGTGCAGCTGATGCGCCAGGCCGGCCAGCTTCTGGTCGAGATCCATGGACAGCACGACGACCGGGCGCTGATCGATACTGACGCCCACCGCACCCTGCTCGACGCCTTCACGGGCCTCGGCGACGAGGTGCTGCAGCTTTCCGGCCTTTATCGCTCGTGGAAGGACGCGGATCGGGCCTTCAAGACCCATCGCGCCAAGGTCGAGGCCGCGGCCCGCGAAGCCGATTATATCCGCGCCTCGGTGGAGGAGCTCGAAGCGCTCTCGCCGCGTGACGGCGAGGAGGACGAGCTCGCCGAGCAGCGCTCGCGAATGCAGAAGTCCGAACGCATCGCCGGCGACATTTCCGAAGCTTCCGAATTCCTCAATGGCAATGCCTCGCCCGTGCCGCTGATCGCCTCGCTGGTGCGGCGCCTGGAGCGCAAGAGCCATGAGGCGCCGGGCCTGCTTGAAGAAACCGTCGAGCTTCTCGACCAGGCGCTCAACTACCTCTCCAATGCCCAGATGGAAGTCGAGGCGGCGCTGAGGCGCACCGAATTCGATCCGCGCGAACTGGAGCGGGTCGAGGAGCGGCTGTTTGCGCTCCGGGCCGCCGGC
The DNA here is from genome assembly GCF_023006505.1 of Neorhizobium sp. SHOUNA12A. Classification (GTDB taxonomy): domain Bacteria; phylum Pseudomonadota; class Alphaproteobacteria; order Rhizobiales; family Rhizobiaceae; genus Neorhizobium. The sequence continues at coordinate 6,302 of NZ_JALBGV010000060.1, read as the reverse complement.
CGCAAATATTCGATCCCGGTCGCCGACCTGCCGGCGCTTGCCGAAAAGATGATATCGGACCTTACCGATCTCGATGCCGGTGAGGAGAAGCTCGCCGAGCTGGAAAAGCTGACCGCCGCTGCCAAGGCCGCCTACGATCAGGCCGCCGCCATCCTGTCCGAGAAGCGCCGGCATGGTGCCGAGGCGCTGGCCGAAGCCGTGATGGCCGAGCTGCCGGCGCTGAAGCTCGAGCGCGCCCGTTTCATGGTCGATGTGGCGAGCGATCCCGAGGCGGCGAGCGCCGAAGGCATCGATACGGTCGAGTTCCACGTTCAAACCAATCCCGGCACGCGCCCCGGCCCGATCATGAAGGTCGCTTCGGGCGGTGAGCTGTCGCGTTTCCTCCTGGCGCTCAAGGTGGCGCTCGCCGACCGAGGCTCGGCTCCGACGCTGGTCTTCGACGAAATCGATACCGGTGTCGGCGGTGCCGTCGCCGATGCGATCGGCCAGCGGCTGAAACGGCTGTCGGACAAGGTGCAGGTGCTTTCCGTCACCCACGCGCCGCAGGTGGCCGCACGCGCCGCAACGCATCTGCTGATCTCCAAGGGACCCGCCGGCGAGGGCACCGACAAGATCGCCACCCGCGTCGCCACCATGGAGCCGGAACACCGCACGGAAGAGATCGCCCGCATGCTCGCCGGCGCATCGGTAACCGACGAGGCGAGGGCGGCGGCCAAGCGCCTGCTGGCGGGCAACGGCTAGGCTCATCCGCCTAGACCCTCCATCCGCTCTTCCCATCGGTAAATTTTGCGCTACAAAACGACTCCTCGCTACCCGAGGAGTAGACCCGCATGCCCGCCGAACAGACGCCCGTCGAAAACCTGACCGAAGAACAGGCCGCAGCCGAACTGGCCTATCTGGCGGCGGAGATTGCCCGCAATGACGAGCTTTATCACGGCCACGACGCGCCGCAGATTTCGGATGCGGATTACGACGCGCTGAAACGGCGCAACGATGCGATCGAGAAGCGGTTCCCGCAGCTTATCCGCGCCGACAGCCCGTCGATCCGGGTCGGCGCGGCACCCTTGCCGACGTTTGCGGCGATCACCCATTCGCGGCCGATGCTGTCGCTCGACAACACCTTCTCGGACGATGACGTTCGCGACTTCGTCTCTTCCGTCTACCGTTTCCTCGGCCAGCTGCCGGACGGCTCGATCGCGTTTACCGCCGAGCCGAAGATCGACGGGCTTTCCATGTCGATCCGTTACGAGAATGGCCGGCTGGTGAATGCCGCGACGCGCGGCGACGGTACGACCGGCGAGAACGTCACCGAGAACATCAAGACCATCAAGGAAATCCCCAATCGCCTGCCCGCGGGCGCGCCCGATGTCGTCGAGGTGCGCGGCGAGGTTTATATGACGAAAAGCGACTTCCTGGCACTTAACGAGAAGATGGCGGCGGAAGGCAGGCAGACCTATGTCAACCCGCGCAACACGGCGGCCGGGTCACTGCGCCAGCTCGACGCCAAGGTGACCGCCAGCCGCAACCTGAAATTCTTCGCCTATGCCTGGGGCGAGATGTCCGAAATGCCAGCCGACACCCAGATGGGCATGGTCGAAAAGTTCAGGGAATGGGGCTTTCCGGTCAACCCGCTGATGAAACGCCTGCACGCGGTCGAGGACATCATCGCCCATTACAAGGATATCGGCCTCAAGCGCCCGGATCTCGACTACGAGATCGATGGCGTCGTCTACAAGGTGGACAGGCTCGATCTGCAGGCCCGGCTCGGCTTTCGCTCGCGGTCTCCGCGCTGGGCGACGGCGCATAAATTCCCGGCCGAACAGGCGTTTACGCATGTTGAGCGCATCGACATCCAGGTCGGACGCACAGGCGCGCTGACGCCGGTCGCGCGGCTGACGCCGGTCACCGTCGGCGGCGTGGTAGTCACCAATGCGACGCTCCACAACGAGGACTATATCAAGGGCTTGGGCAATTCCGGCGAGCCGATCCGCGAGCCCGACCACGATATCCGCGTCGGCGACACCGTCATCGTCCAGCGGGCAGGGGATGTCATCCCGCAAGTGCTCGACGTGGTGATGGAGAAGCGTCCTCCGGAAGCGGTGCCTTACGAATTCCCGAAGCGCTGCCCGGTCTGCGACAGTCATGCGGTGCGTGAGCGCAATGAAAAGACCGGCAAGCTCGATTCGGTCACCCGCTGCACCGGCGGTTTCGTCTGCCGGGCGCAAGCGACCGAGCACCTCAAACACTTCGTGTCGCGCAATGCCTTCGATATCGAAGGTCTCGGCTCGAAGCAGATCGATTTCTTCTTCGAGGCCGAAGACGACGCGCTGAAGATCCGCACCGCGCCGGATATTTTTACGCTGAAGCGGCGGCAGGAGGGATCGACGCTTACCAAGCTCGAAAATATCGAGGGCTTCGGCAAGGTCAGCGTCAAGAAGCTGTTTGACGCGATCGACGAGCGGCGCGAGATAGCGCTGCACCGCTTCATCTACGCGCTCGGTATCCGCCACGTGGGCGAGACCACCGCCAAGCTGCTCGCGCGCGCCTACGGCACCTACGAGGCGTTTGCGAAGGCCATGGACGACGCCGCCGACCTTTCCGGCGACGCCTGGGACGACCTCAACAATATCGAGGGCATCGGCGAGGTGATGGCGCGCGCCATCGTCGAGTTCTTCAAGGAGCCGCGCAATGTCGAGGTCATCACCCGGCTTCGCGAAGAGGTGACGCCACAGGCCGCCGAACAACCGGTCGCCTCGAACAGCCCGATCGCCGGCAAGACGGTGGTCTTCACCGGCTCGCTGGAGAAATTCACCCGCGACGAGGCCAAGGCGAGGGCTGAAAGCCTTGGCGCGAAGGTGGCCGGGTCGGTCTCCAAGAAGACCGACTATGTGGTCGCAGGTCCTGGCGCCGGCTCCAAGCTCGACAAGGCGAGGGAACTCGGCGTCCAGGTGATGGATGAGGACGAATGGCTCGCCTTTATTGCGTGAAGGCCTTCATACGGTGATGAAGGTCACACCCTGAGCCGCGCCATCGAATAGGCATCGACATATCGTCCTTCGCGGAAGGCGAATTGCTTGAAATGGCCTTCCATCTCGAAGCCGAATTTCCGGTAGAGCGCGATGGCTGCCTCGTTGTCGGTGTAGACGGTCAGTTCGAGCCGGCGGATGTCCAGCCAGTCGTCTGCGACCTGCACCATCTCGCCGAGCAAGGCGCGGCCCACTCCGCGTCCGACAAAATCGTCGTGCACGCCCATGCCGAGGCCCGCCGCGTGGCTCCGACGGCCTTGAAATCGGTTGATGCCGCCGTTGCCGACGATCTGGCCCTCGTAGGTAGCCACCAGCGCGATGTTTCCAAGCGTCGGGTTCTCGACCCATTTGCGGGTCTCTTCCAAGCGTGCGTGCGGCAGACGCAGGGTTCCGTAGCGATAACCGGGCATGTTGGCCAACGCGTTGACGGCCTCGGCGTCCGTCGGGCGCATGGCACGGATCTCCAGGCCCTCCAGCCTCGACGGTCGGGGTGGTTTCTCCTGGATTTCTTCGGCTATCTTCATCTTGCTCTCCTTGGTCTTCGCCGAGGCAGAGCGGACGTACCGAACCCTGCCATCGGCAGGATTGGTGGACGGATGACCGGTTAACGCGCCAAGACCGCCACGCACCCTGCGGGGTGAATGGTCACGGTAAGATGCATGTGGGCGGCGAAACGGGTCATGGCGGCCAAGGTCTCAAACAAGCGCCAAGGCGTCAAGAGGGATGAAAGCGCCGGCCGTCTTTGCCGAATCGAATTCCCGCCTGTAGAAGTTCTCCGACATTCATCCGGAACTCGCCCTTGAAAACCATCGCCATCGATTTCGAAACCGCCAACGAGCAACGCGGCAGCGCCTGCTCGGTCGGGCTTGCCTGGCTGGAGGGCGACGAGGTGGTGCGGGTGGAAGAACGGCTGATCCGCCCGAAGGACATGCGGTTTTCCTCCTTCAACGTCGCCATCCACGGCATCCGGCCGGAACATGTCGAGGATGCTGGCGAGTTTCCGGAAGTGATGGACGAGTTCGCCGACGATTTTCGCGGCGCGACGATGATCGCCCACAATGCCGCCTTCGATTTCAGCGTCTGGCGGGCCTGCCTCGATGCCTACCGGCAGAGTTATCCGGACCTGTCCTATCTCTGCAGCGTGAAGATGTCGCAGAAGGTCTGGCCGCATCTCGGTTCTCACAAGCTCAACGTCCTTGCCCAGCATCTCGGCCTTCGGTTCGCGCATCACAATGCGGCCGAAGACGCGGCCGTCTGCGCGCGGGCGACGATCGCGATCGCCAAGTCTCTTGCCGTGCCGCATGTCCGCGACATTCCGGCTGCGATCGGCATGAAGGTCGGGCGGCTGTTTTCCGGCGGCTATGCACCCTGCACCTGCCGGCTGAAATAGGGACTTTTTTGGCGCTGCTTGTTTCCGCCCCGGCAATCCTTATCTCAGATCACGGATCGTTTACCGGAGCCGTGTCCCCCATGAAACAACCCATCAATCGAATTGGCTGCCTTGCGTCCGCCGTCGCTCTGTCGTTCGGGACGCTTGCCATGCCAGCTTCCGCCCAGGTGGTCGGCGAAGTCGGCGTCGACTGGACCGGCAACGACATCATCGTCGAGGCGGTCGCCGATCCGCAGATAAAGGGCGTAACCTGCCACGTCACCTATTTCGAACGCGGCATCATAGACCGGCTTAAGAACGGCAACTGGTTCGAAGACCCGTCCAACAATTCGATTGCCTGCCGCCAGACCGGTCCGATCGAGATCGGAGAGATCGACCTCGGCAAGGGCGGCGAGGAAGTGTTCCGGCAGGGCCGTTCCCTGATCTGGAAGAACCTGCTCGTCAAGCGTATCTACGACAAGGCGAACGACACGCTGATCTATCTCGCTCACTCGCGGCAGGTGGTGGACGGTTCCGCCAAGATGGCGATCTCGACCGTGCCGCTCTATAACCAGAACGTCGCCTGGAAGAACGGCAAGCCAAAACCGTAATCTTTTCAGGCCCGCGCTCCGGCTCAGCCGAGGGCTACCGCGGCCGCCCGGCCGGCATTGCGGCCGGAAAACAGGCAGCCGCCGAGAAAGGTGCCTTCCAGCGCCCGATAGCCGTGCATGCCACCACCGCCGAAGCCGGCGGCTTCGCCGACTGCATAGAGGCCCGGGATCACGTCTCCATTCTCACCGAGCACGCGGGCCGAGAGGTCCGTTTCGATCCCTCCGAGCGTCTTGCGGGTCAGGATGTTCAGCCTCACCGCTATCAACGGCCCGTGCGCCGGATCGAGAATGCGGTGCGGTCTTGCCGTGCGCACCAGCTTTTCGCCGAGCGAGCGGCGGGCGTTGTGAATGCCCATGATCTGGGCATCCTTGGCAAAGGGATTGGCCACCTGGCCGTCGCGGGCAAGGACTTCACGTTCGATAGCGGCAAGGTCGAGGAGATTACTGCCGGCAAGCCGGTTCATGCCCGCGACCAGTTCGCCAAGGCTCTCGGCGACCACGAAATCCTCGCCATGTTCCTTGAAGGCCTCGACCGGCCCGGTTGCCTTCCTGCCGATCGCCCGTCTCGCCGTCAGCTTCCAGTCGCGGCCGGTGAGATCCGGGTTCTGCTCCGATCCGGAGAGCGCGAATTCCTTGCGGATGATGCTCTGGTTCAGCACGAACCAGCTATAGTCGTAGCCGGTCGCCATGAGGTGCTGCAGCGTGCCGAGCGTATCGTAGCCGGGATAGAAAGGGGCAGGCAGGCGCCTGCCCATCGCGTCGAACCACAGCGAGGAGGGGCCGGGCAGGATACGGATGCCATGGTTTTGCCAGACCGGGTTCCAGTTTCTCAGGCCCTCCGTATAGTGCCACATGCGGTCGCGGTTGATTACCTGCCCGCCCGCGGACCGTGTAACGCCGATCATCCGCCCGTCCACGTGCTTCGGCACGCCCGAGACCATGAAAACCGGCGGCCGTCCGAGCCGTTCCGGCCACATCTGCCGCACGAGGTCCTGATTGCCGCCGATGCCGCCCGAAGCGACGATGACGATCGGCGCATTGAGTTCGAAGTCACCGGCCGGTGTCCTGGAGGTTTCTTCGCCACGCAGCGCCGTACTTGCCTTCAGAATTGTGCCGGCAACGCCGGTCACAGCCTTCCCGGCTTTCACCAGATTGTCGACGCGGTGGCGCCAGAGAAAGCTGATCCTGCCGCTCTTCTCCGCCTCGCGCGCCCGCCGTTCGAACGGTTCGACGACGCCGGGGCCGGTGCCCCAGGTGGTGTGGAACCGCGGCACGGAATTGCCGTGCGACGTCGCC
>NZ_JALBGV010000005.1 GCF_023006505.1 Neorhizobium sp. SHOUNA12A | reverse complement strand
GGCCCGCAGGTGACGGTTGCGGCCGTGGTCGGCCAGGACCGCGCCTTTCTCACCCGCCGCGCCGGCCCTGCCCTGCCCGCCACACTCGATGCGGCGCTCGACTGGGACGAAGCGCGCCACCTGCACATCGCCGAATATGCGACGCTGCACGAGATACCGGACCTCGTTTCCCGCGCCAAGAAAAAGGGCCTGACCGTGTCGCTCGATCCGAGCTGGGATGCGACGCTGATCTATGACCGCGGCCTGTTGCGCGCCTGCGAGGGCGTCGATCTCTTCCTGCCCAATCTGGAAGAGGCGGAAGCGATCACCGGTTCGGCCGATCCTGAAGCCGTGCTCGCCAAGCTGTCGCCGGCGTTTCCGCTGGTCCTCCTGAAGGGCGGTGCCAAGGGCGCCTGGGCGATGTCGAACGGCCGGATGCTGCATGCGCCGGCGGAGACCGTGCCGGTGATCGACACGACCGGCGCCGGCGACGCCTTTAATGCCGGCTTTATCGATGCCTGGCTGAACGAGGCATCGGATGAAGCCTGCCTCAAGGCAGGCATCCGGTTCGGCAGCCGCGCCGTCCAGGCGGCCGGCGGCGCCAAGCTGCTCGCGAGCGGCGACTAAGCAATTCCAGGAAAAGTGTGGAGCGGTTTTCCGTTCGGAATTGCGAATGAATGAAGCCCTTCAGACGATGGCGCGGTCGTTGGCATCGAACCGGTGCAGGCTCGCCCTGTCCGGCGTCGCGAACACCACGTCGTCGGGCGTATAAGCATGTTCGCCGAACAGGCGGACGGTCAGGAGGCCGGTCGCTTCGGTTTCCAGGTAAACGATCGTGTCGGCGCCGAGATGTTCGACATGGATGACCTTGCCCTTCCAGTCGCCGCTTTCGCGGGAGAGGGCGATGTGTTCGGGCCGGACGCCGATCGTCTTGGCGCCGATTTGGCTGAGCTTTTCGGCGGGGATGAAATTCATCTGCGGCGAGCCGATGAAACCGGCAACGAAGACATTGGCCGGCTTGTTATAGAGTTCCATCGGCGAGCCGATCTGCTCGATCGCACCGGCATTCAGCACGACGATCTTGTCGGCCAGCGTCATCGCTTCGACCTGGTCGTGGGTGACGTAGATCATCGTCGCCTTGAGCCGCCGGTGCAGGCCGGCGATTTCCAGGCGGGTCTGGACGCGCAGCGCCGCATCGAGGTTCGACAGCGGTTCGTCGAACAGGAAGAGTTTCGGTTCGCGCACGATGGCGCGGCCGATCGCGACGCGCTGGCGCTGGCCGCCGGAAAGTTCCGCCGGGCGGCGGGCGAGATAGGGATCGAGCGACAGCATGCCGGACGCCTTGGCGACGCGGGTGTCGATCTCGGCCTTTTCGGTACCGGCCTGCTTGAGGCCGAGGCCCATATTGTCCTTGACCGTCAGATGCGGGTAAAGCGCGTAGGACTGGAACACCATTGCGATGCCACGCTTGGCGGGCGGTGTATTGATGACTTCCGCGCCATCGATCCTGACGCTGCCGCTGGTCGCATCCTCAAGGCCGGCGATGACCCTGAGCAGCGTGGACTTGCCGCAGCCGGACGGGCCGACGAAGATCACGAACTCGCCGTCCTGAACCTCGAGATCGATGCCCTTCAGTACCTCGTGAGGACCGAAGGCCTTGCGGATGGATTTCAGTTGAAGCGAACCCAAGGGCGTTTTCCTTACAAACCGTACTTCTAGAGGCGGACGGGTGCGCCGGTGCGCACGCTTTCGTCCGCCGCAAGGCAGATGCGCAGCGACTGGACGGCGTCGTCCATGTGCCGGGTGAGATCGATATCTTCGCGGATCGCTTTCAGCACATAGGCCTGTTCGAGATCGCAGAGTTTCTGATGATCCGGCTCGCCGGTCATGGCGAGGTCCTCGTCGCGTCGGACGAACTGGCCGTCCGGGCCGGTCTCGGCCGAGTGGACGCGGATGACCGAGGTCTTGGTGTGGGTATCGATATCGTCGGACTTCGCCTTGGCATCGACGAGGATGGACACCGACCCCTTCGGGGACATCACGTCCTTCACGAAGAAGGCCATTTCCGACATCATCGGTCCCCAGCCGGCCTCGTACCAGCCGACCGAACCATCCTCGAACAGAACCTGCATATGGCCGTAATTGTACATGTCCGGCGCGACCTCGTCGGTCATCCGCAGGCCCATGCCACGCACTTCGACGGCCTTCGCATCGGTGATCTGGCACCAGACATCGACATAATGGACGCCGCAATCGACGATCGGCGGGGTGGTCTGCATCAGCGCCTTGTGGACGTCCCACTTGGACCCCGAGGACTGCTGGTTGAGATTCATGCGGAAGACGTAGGGGGGCCCAAGCTTTCGCGCTTCGGCGATCAACCGCATCCAGGAGGGATGGTGGCGGAGGATGTAACCGACCACGAGTTTGCGGCCGTGCTTTTTCGCCGCCGCCACGACGCGTTCGGCATCGGCTACAGTGGTCGCCAGCGGCTTTTCGACGAACACGTCGCAGCCGGCCTCGAAAGCCATGACCGCATAGTCGGCGTGGGTATCGGAATAGGTGTTGATCGAACAGAGATCGGGCTTCGTCTCGCGCAGTGCCTGCTCGAAATCGGAAAACATCGGATAGGCCTCGAGCCCGGCCGGCAGGTCGCGCCGCGAGCGGTTGACGAGGCCGACGATCTCGAAGCCCGGATTGTCGTGGTAGGCGAGCGCGTGGCTCCTACCCATATTGCCGAGCCCGGCGACGAGGACGCGGATGGGGCGGGTGGAATTCATGTGTTTGTCTCCTTGTTTGAGACAGCGTGCCGGATCGCCCCCTCACCCGGCCTCCGCTTCGCTCGGCCACCCTCTCCCCAAGGGGAGAGGAAGATCGGAGACCTCGCCGCACCACCCTCTTCTCCCCTCGGGGAGGTGCCCGAAGGGCGGATGAGGGGGAGCGACGGTTCTGTGGATTTCAAACCCATCACTTCACCGCCCCAGACGTAATCCCGCGGATCAGCTGCCGCGAGAAGATGACGTACAGAACCATGACCGGCAGGATTGCCAGCGACAGGGCCGAGAGCACGGCGTTCCAGTTGGTGACGAACTGGCCGATGAACATCTGAGCGCCCAAGGTCACTGTCTTGGTCGATTCGCCTGGCGCCAAGATCAGCGGGAACCAGAGGTCGTTCCAGATCGGGATCATGGTGAAGACCGCGACCGTCGCCATGGCGGGGCGCACCAGCGGCAGCACCAGGCGGAAGAAGATCGCATATTCGGACAAGCCGTCGATACGGCCGGCGCTCTTCAGGTCATCCGAAACGGTGCGCATGAATTCCGACAGGATGAAGATCGCCAGCGGCAGCCCTTGAGCCGTGTAGACCAGGATGAGCGAGGTCAGCGTGTTGACGAGGCCGGCGGCGACCATGCCCTGCAGGATCGCCACCGTGCCCAACCTTATCGGGATCATGATGCCGAGGGCGAGATAGAGCCCCATCAGCGTGTTGCCGCGGAACCGGTATTCGGACAGCGCGAAGGCGGCCATGGCGCCGAACAGCAGGACGAGCGCGATCGAGGCGACGGTGACGATCAGGCTATTCTGGAAATAACCGACGAAATCGCCCTGTTGCAGCACCGTCTGGTAACCGATCAAACTGAAGGTCGAAGGTGTCGGCAGGGCCATTGGCTGGCTGAAGATCGCGCTGCGGCTCTTGAACGAATTGACCAGCGTCAGGAACACCGGAAACAGCGCCACCAGCGTATAGGCGATCAGCGCCAGGTGGATAAACGCGGCACGGACAGGGGCGGAGCGGGCTTTCGACATATCTGGCGCTCCTTCAGAACTGGTAGCGGCGCATGCGCCGCTGGATGACGAAAAGATAGAGCGCGACACCGGCGAGGATGATCAGGAACATCACCGCGGCGATGGTGGCACCCATGGAACGGTCTCCCATCTGGTTCTGGAAACCGAAGAAGGTGCGGTAAAGCAACGTGCCGAGAATGTCGGTCGAGCCGTTGGGACCGGCAAGCGCACCCTGGACGGTGTAGACCAGGTCGAAGGCGTTGAAATTGCCGACGAAGGTCAGCACCGAGACGATGCCGATCGACGGCAGGATGAGCGGCAGCTTGATCTTCCAGAATTGGCTCCAGCCGGTAATGCCGTCACATTCGGCAGCTTCCAGCACCTCGTCGGGAATGTTGAGCAGCGCCGCATAGATCAGCATCATCGGGATGCCGACATATTGCCAGACGGAAATCAGCGAGACGGCGATGAGCGCGGTTTCCGCCTTGCCTAGCCAGGGCGCAAAGGCCCATTTCAGGCCGACGAGATCCATCAGGCTCGGTGCGATGCCCCAGATCGGCGACAGGATGAGCTTCCAGATGAAACCGACGATAACGAAGGAAAGCAGCGTCGGCACGAAGATCGCCGAACGGTAGAAAGCCGCGAACCGCAGGCCGGGCAGCGACAGCATGGCGGCAATCGCGATGCCGACCGGGTTCTGCACCAGCATGTGGATGATGAAGAAGATGACGTTGTTGCGCAGCGCGTTCCAGAAATCGGCGGACAGGCGCGGATCGCCGAACAGCACCTTGAAATTGCTGAGGCCGACGAAGGCGAGCTGGCCCTCGACGATGTTGAAGAGCGACAGACGCAACGTCTCGATCAGCGGCAGGATCATCACCGCCGTATAGACGAGGAAAGCCGGCGCCAGGAAAACGGCGATGTGCCAGCGGGTGGGGCGCTTCACCGGAACCGTTTCGATATCGGCAATTTCGGTATCGCTCATGGTTTTGGGTTCCGGGTTAGAATCTCGAACTGAATTACGAAGGAGCCCCTCATCCGGCTGCCGCCACCTTCTCCCCGTCTCGACGGGGGAGAAGGGATATGCCGCATCGTTTCCGTGCTTCAAAGGCATCGTGGGGCAAGTCCCCTCTCCCCGCAAGCGGGGAGAGGGTTAGGGTGAGAGGCAGTCTTCGATCGCCAGAGGCGGAGGCTTACTTCGCCGGCTTGTACCAGCTGTCGAGACCCTTCTGGGTTTCGGCAGCGGCCTGTTCCGGGGTTTGCGTGCCGTTGATGACGTTGGCCGAGACACGCCACATTTCGAGGTCGAGGTTCGGCTGGCCGCGGCCGACGACGGCAGCGCTCGGGCGGATCGTCTGCTTGCAGTTCTGGCGCCAGGAGACGAACTCCTGGGCAAGAGCGTCCTGCATCTTCACCGGCGTCGAGTTCAGGCTGAAGAAGCCCGGGGCAGCGTTGGCGTAGAGATCGGCAAATTCCGGCGAAGCGACCCAGGAAAGGAATTTCTTGGCGGCTTCGAGGTTCTTGCCCTTGGCGTTGAGGCCGATGCCGATGTCGTTATGGTCGGAAATGTAGCACGTATCGCCTGCCTTCTTTACCGGCGGCGGGAAGGCGCCCATCTCGAAATCGGCCTGCGCCTTGAACGGAGCGATTTCCCAGGAACCGGCCGGATAGATGGCGGCGCGTCCGAGCGTGAAGAGGTTCTGGCTGTCCGGATAAGTCTGGGCCTCGAAACCGTCGCCGAGATAAGGCTTCCACTTGGCGAGCGCCTTGTAGGGCTCGACCCAGTCGGCGTCGGTCAGCTTTTCCTTGCCTGCGATCAGTGCCTTGCGGCCGTCCTCGCCCTTCCAGTAGTTCGGGCCGATGTTGTAATAGCCCATGGTCGCCGCTTCCCACTGGTCCTTGGTACCCATGGCGAGCGGAATGTATTTGCCGTCCTTCTTGAATTTTTCGAGGACCGCGAAGAACTCGTCCTCGGTCTTCGGGATCTGGACGCCCACATCCGCAAAGGCTTTCTTGTTGTAGATGAAGCCGTGGATGACGGAAGCCATCGGCACGCAGAACGTGGTCTTGCCGTCGTCGGTGCTCCACGCGGACTTGCCGACGTCGGAGAAGTTGGAAATGCCCGGCAGGTCGTTCAGCGAGGCAAGCTGGCCCTTCTGGAACATGGCGAGCGACAGGTCGAACGGACGGCAGGTGATGAGATCGCCAGCAGTGCCGGCGTCAAGCTTGGCGTTGACGGCCGAATTATATTCGGTCGGCGCCATCGGGGCGAAGGTCACCTTGATGCCCGGGTTCTTGGCTTCGAAGGCGGGGATGATCTTCTTCTGCCAGATCGGCAGGTCGTCATTGCGCCAGCTCTCGATGGTGAGGTTAGCGGTCTGCGCGGATGCCCCGGTGGCGGCAAGGCCCGCCGGTGCGAGTACGGTCGTGGCAAAAAGAATGCTTTTCAATATGCGTGTCATGATGTTCTCCCTTTTATATGCGCCTTTCAGGCGCGTTTCATGGAACTCTTGGACGCCTGCAATTCGGCAAGCGCTGCGCGCAGCACATCGCCCGAACGGGCAAGCAAAGTCTTTGCGGCTTCCACATCGGTCGCGCCGGCTGCGAGAAGGACCGCGACCTTGACAGAACCTTCGGCGGCCTCGACCCAGACACGGGCCTCGTCAAAACCGATGCCGACGATATCGGCCACCATGCGGGCGGCGCGTATGCGCAGCTTGCCGTTATCGGCGCGCAGATTGACCATATGGCCGTCATGCACGTGACCGAGCTTGACGGCGGCAAGGGTCGACAGCATGTTGAAGGCGATCTTCTGGGCCGTACCGGCACCCATGCGGGTGGAGCCGGCGACGACTTCCGGTGGCGTTTCGAGCAGGATCGCTGCATCGGCGCCCTCGAACAGCTTTGCGCCGGCATTGTTGGCCATCGCCACGAGTTTCGCGCCGCGGCGCTTCGCGGTTTCGGCGACGGCGACCGTGTAGGGGGTCGAACCACTTGCGGAAACACAGATGACGCAATCGGCCGCCTCAATGATATCGGCATCACGCTCGCCGAGCGACGCGTCGTCTTCGGGACCGCCGGGTAGGTCAGCTATGTTGGGAACACCGCCGGCAAACAGGATGGCGATCCGTTCTGGCGGTATGCCGTATGTGCCAGGCAGTTCCATGGCATCGGCCATCGCCACGAGGCCGGCGCTGCCGGCCCCGGCATAGACCACCTTGCCGCCGGACTTGAGAGCGACAGCGACGAGATCGGCGGCCTTGGCGATCGCGGGAATGGCATGGTCGACGGCCTTGGCTGCCGCCTGCTGGCCGGACGCGAGAAGCGCAAGGATGTCGGCGGATGCGAGCGTATCGAGCCCTTCCGCTTTCCCATGTCTCGCTTCGGTGGCAGTTCTGCTCATCCGGCTTCTCCCTCTAACCAAAATGATGCCAAAAAAATACCAATTGTCCAGAAGGAAAATTAACTTTTATGAATGGATCGATAATTTCTGCCAAACATAGGGGAAATATGGCAATATTTTCAAATATATGAAACCTGCTGCTTGGGATTTTTGAAATCACGCTTGGTTATTGGTACTTTTTTGGTATTATTTACCCCGGAGGTACCCATGGCGGACTATTTTATCGGAATCGATGGCGGCGGGACAAGTTGCCGTGCGGCCCTGGCCGACAAAAACGGCAGGATTCTCGGCCGCGGCAAGAGCGGCGCCTCCAATATCCTGACTGACCCCGATACCGCCCTGAAACATATCGCCGAGGCCTCCCGCCTCGCCTTTGCCGAAGCCGGGCTGGAGCCCGGTCTTTCCGCCACGTCCGCCGTGCTCGGCCTTGCCGGCAACAATGTCGGCGATGCGGTGAGTTATGTGCAGGCACGGCTGCCTTTCAGGCAATCGGACATCGTTTCCGATGGCGTGATCGCGCTTCAGGGCGCGATTGGTGACGAGGACGGGGCGATCGGCATCGTCGGCACCGGGACGGTCTATATCGCCCGGCACCAAGGCCGGCTTCATTCGGTCGCCGGCTGGGGTTTCCAGGTGAGCGATCTCGGCAGTGGAGCACGGCTCGGCCAACTCGCCCTGCAGGAAAGCCTGCTCGCCTACGACAACATCCATCCGATGTCCGGCCTTTCGAAGGCCATCCTCGCCGAGTTCGATGACAATCCGGAAAAGGTCGTCGATTTTGCGCGATTGGCGAAACCCGGAGATTTTGGGCGTCATACGCCTAAAGTGTTTGATTTCGCGCGGCAGGGCGACGAGGCGGCAATCCGCATCCTCAAGACCGGGGCAGCCGGCATCGACGAGGCGCTCGATGCTGTGAACGGGATCACCGGGACGAAAGGCCGGCTCTGCCTGCTCGGCGGTCTTGCCCCCCTCTATCCTGAATATCTGGCCGAACGGCATCGCGCCCGGCTGTCCGAACCGCTTGCCGATGCGCTGACCGGGGCAGTGGCGCTTGCCGTCAAGACCTATGGCGCGCGGGCGGAGCTTCGCGCATGAACCAGACGCTCGCCGCCATCCTGCCGCTCGACGGCCTGCAATCGGCCGGCACCGGGCCGCTTTACCGAAAGCTGCGCCAGAGCCTCGAAGATGCGATCCGCACCGGCAAGCTCGGCCATGGCGACGCCCTGCCCGCCGAGCGCGATCTTGCCGACTACGCCCAGGTCAGCCGCGTCACCGTGCGCAAGGCCGTCGACGATCTCGTCAAGGACGGGTTGCTGACCCGCAAGCACGGCTCCGGCACTTTCGTGGTCAAGCCGATGTCGCGCGTCGAGCAGCCGCTGACCCGCCTCACGTCGTTCACCGAGGACATGGCGCGGCGTGGGCTGGTGACAAGGTCCGAATGGCTGGAGCGCGGGCTTTTCCACCCTTCCCCCGAGGAGATGATGATGCTTGGCCTTGCGCCAGGAGAGAAGGTTGCGCGGCTCGGGCGCCTGCGCCTTGGCAACGACATGCCGCTTGCGATCGAACGCGCCAGCATTTCGGCCAATTTCCTGCCCGATCCTTCGGCGGTGACCAATTCGCTCTATGCGGAGCTCGGGAAAAAGGACGCCAGGCCGGTGCGCGCCATACAGCGGATATCCGCCTGCAATATGAAGAACCCGGATGCCGGGCTGCTGGCCGTGCCGGTCGGTTCCGCCGGGCTTTCGATCGAGCGGGTTTCCTATCTGGCCTCCGGCCGTGTGGTGGAGCTGACCCGTTCGCTCTATCGCGGCGACGCCTATGATTTCGTGGCCGAGCTCTCGCTCGGCGAAAACTGACCTTCGAGGACGATGTTATGCTGACCAATATGACGAACATGCGCAAAGAGATCGACGAGATTCCGGAAGCGGCGGCCCGCCTGCTCGACGGTTCGGCGACCGAGCTTGCCGCAGCCGGCCGCGCGCTGCGCGAAAAGGACCCGGCCTTTCTGATCACTATTGCACGCGGCTCCTCCGACCATGCGGCGACCTTCATCAAATATGCGGTCGAACTCACCGCCGGCCGACCGGTCGCCTCGCTCGGGCCATCGCTTGCCTCGATCTATGGCGCCAGGCTGAAGCTCGACGGCGGTGCGGCAATCGCCATTTCCCAATCCGGCAAGAGCCCGGATATCGTCGCGATGGCAGAGGCCGCGACCAAGGCCGGCGCCGTCACCGTGGCGCTCACCAATACGCTCCCCTCGCCGATCGCCAGCGCTTCCGCTTATGCGATCAACATCAATGCCGGACCCGAACTCGCCGTCGCAGCAACCAAATCCTTCGTCAACTCGATCGTCGCAGGCCTTGCGCTGCTGTCGGAGTGGGTCGGCGACGAGGCGCTGAAAGCCGCCATTCGCGACCTGCCGGAGCATTTCGAAAAGGCAGTCAAGCTCGACTGGAGCGTGCTTGCCAACGAGCTCGGCGATGCGGAATCGCTCTACATGCTCGGCCGCGGCCCGGCATTGGCCATCGCCAGCGAGGCGGCGTTGAAGTTCAAGGAAACCTCCAACATGCATGCGGAGGCCTATTCGGCGGCAGAAGTGCTGCATGGTCCGGTGGCGCTGGTCGAAAAGCGTTTCCCGGTCGTCACCTTCGCGGCACGCGATGCGGCGGAAGCTTCGGCGATAGAGATCGCCGATAGCCTGGCGGCCAAGGGGGCTCTCGCGTTTGCGACCTCAGACAAGGTCAAGGACGCCCGCAGGCTGCCCTTCGTCGCGACCGGCCATCCGATCACCGACGCGCTGACGCTCATCCTGCCCTTCTACGGTTTCGTCGAAGCCTGGTCGCGCGCCAAGGGCTTCAATCCGGATGCGCCTGTCGCACTCAAGAAGGTGACAGAGACGCTATGAGCACGCGAAAGGCGATTACTGGCGCCCGTATTTTCGACGGCACCTTCTGGCATGAGGATGCTGCGCTCGTTTTTGCGAATGGCAGGATCGAGGCGATCGACTCCACCGCCAAACTGCCGGAAGGCATTGAGAAGATCGACGCCGGAGGCGGGCTGATCGTGCCCGGCTTCATCGACCTGCAAGTGAATGGCGGCGGCGGTGTGTTGTTGAACGAGGAGCCGACTGTCGCCGGTCTCAGGCAGATCTGCGCCGCGCATGCGAAATTCGGCACCACCTCACTACTGCCGACGCTGATCACCGACACCTACGAGATCACGTCCAGGGCGGTCGAGGCCGGCAAGCAGGCGAAGGCGGAAGGCATACCGGGTTTCCTCGGCCTGCATCTCGAAGGTCCGCATCTTTCGATCGCGCGCAAGGGTGCGCATGACCCGAACCTGATCCGGCCGATGGAGGAGAAGGACATCGAACTGATGCTCTCCTGCAAAGGAGTGTTCGATGCGATGATGATCACCATCGCGCCGGAAAACGTGACGGTGGAGCAGGCGGCACGGCTGGCGCAGGCCGGCTTCATGGTGAGCCTCGGCCATACCGACACGACTTACGAGTCCGCCAGGGCCTATGCGGAGGCCGGCGTTCGCACCGTTACCCATCTGTTCAACGCCATGAGCCCGCTCGGCCACCGCCAGCCGGGCGTCGTCGGCGCTGCACTCGATATTGGCTCGCTCTATGTCGGGATCATTGCCGACGGCATCCATGTGCATCCGGCCGCGATGGGCGTCGCGCTGCGGGCCAAGAACGGACCCGGCAAGATCTTCATCGTCACCGACGCGATGTCGACCATCGGCACCGACATGAAGAGTTTTACGCTGAACGGCCGCGAGATCCTGCGCAAGGACGGGCGCCTGACGCTCGCCGACGGCACGCTCGCCGGCGCCGATATCGACATGATCTCTTCAGTCCGGTTTGCGCATGAGGCGCTCGACCTGCCGATCGAGGAGGCTTTGCGCATGGCATCCGCCTATCCGGCGGAGGCAGCCTATGTTGCCGACCGCAAGGGGGCGCTGAAGCCCGGCTTCGATGCGGATTTTGTGGTTCTCACCAACGACCTCGGCATGAAGAGCACCTGGATCGGTGGAACGAAGGTTCATCAGGAATAGGTGTAAGGCCAGCACCGGACGTTGCCCCTCATCCCCCTGCCGGGACCTTCTCCCCGCACGCGGGGCGAAGGACGCTGGAGCGCCGACAGTGCCACAAATCTCTTCTCCCCGTTTTAACGGGGAGAAGGTGCCCGGCAGGGCGGATGAGGGGCAATTGCCTCGCCAATGCTTTGAGAAGTTAGCCGGCTACGGAAAACCGTATCTCGACCTTTAAACCCCTGCCCTTGCGACCCTCCGCAAGGATCATCTCCGCCCCGTGCAGGCGGGCGATCTCCTCGACGATCGGCAGGCCGAGGCCGGTGCCCAGTTTATCGGAGCGGTCGCCGCGATCAAAGCGCTTGAGCACCGAAGCTCGTTTCTCAGGCGGGATGCCCGGGCCGTCGTCTTCCACTTCGAGAACCGCAATGCCGTTTTCCGGCGTGACACGGACGGTCACCTCGGCGCCGTTTCCCGCATAGAGCAGCGCATTGCCGATCAGGTTCTTCATCAGTTCGCCGATCAGCAGCGGCTCGGCAGAGATCATGATTTCCCCCTCCCCCTCGAAACCGAGATCGATACCGGCATCGGCGCCAAGCGGCACATTGTCGGCCGTCGCACCGCGCGCCAACGCAGTCAGGTCGATGCGCTGCATCGAGGCCGAGCGCGTGGCCGCATCGATCTTCGCCATCAGGAGAAGCTGAGCAATAATACGCTCGGCATCCGCGACCGCCTCGTCCGCCTTGCGGGCAGCCTCCTTCACCTCGCCAAGTTCCGTGGCGCGGTCGGCGAGTGCCAGCTGAGTGCGAATGATGGCGAGCGGCGTGCGCAGCTGATGACTGGCATTGCCGGTGAAATGACGTAATGCCTCAAGCGCGCTTTCCAGCCGCACCATGAAGGAATTAACCGTGTCGACAAGTCCCTGCACCTCGTTCGGCACCCGCTCGCTGATCGGGTGAAGGTCGTCCGGGCTGCGTTCGGCGATCGCCTCGCTGAACCGGTAGAGCGGCCGGAGCGAAAGCGTTACCGCCACCCAGACGATGATCGCAGCACCGACGATCATGAACAGCAGGCGCAGCGCCGAGCGGATCAGGATCGTCTGGGTCAGTTGCTGGCGGGCGATGGTGGTTTCCGCAACTGTCACTGTAAACGGCACGGAATTGATGCCGGTCGAGGCGGAGCGGGCAAGGGCGGCCACGCGGATCGGCTCGCCGCGGAACGTGGCGTTCTCGAAGGCGGCCGCTTGGCCCTCGCGGCGGGGGATCGACGGCAGCGTCTGGTAGCCGGTGATGAATTTTCCGGGCGGCCCGTCGACGCGGTAGAAGACGCGGTCCTGGGCCGCCGAGGTCAGCATTTCCAGGGCCACATAGGGAATGTCGACTTCCAGCGTGCCGTCTTCGGCGACGATCACCCGCTCGGCGATCGCCAGTGCGGAGCCGGCGAGCACTCGGTCGGACACCTCGTTCGCGGTATCGATCGCTTCGTCCCAGGTGTCGGCCATGGCGACCGTGCCGATCACCGCCGTCGAGACGAGAAGCCAGGCGAGCAACCGGCGGCGCAGGGAATAGGCGGCAATCGGCGGGACGGGTTGGGCTCCGTGGGAGACGGATGTCATGCGGTCGGCGCCGTGGTTTCGAGATAGTACCCGATGCCGCGAGCGGTCTTCACCGTGAGCCCGTGCGGGGCGAGACGCCGGCGCAGGCGACTCACATATTGCTCGATGGCATTGGCGGACAGATCGTCGTCGAAGCCAGTCAGCGATGCCATGATCGCGTCCTTGGAGACCACCTTGCCGGCGCGCAGGAAAAGCAGTTCCAGAAGCGCCACCTCGCGTGCGGGGAGGTCGAGGGTCACACCCTGGCTCGAAAAGGTCCGCGAATTCAAGTCGAAGGTGACGCCGCCGTAGTTGACGATCGAGCTTCTGAGGCCCGCCTGACGGCGCAGCAGCACGCGGATGCGCGCCTCGAATTCCGAAATGTCGAAAGGCTTGATCATATAGTCGTCGGCGCCGAGATCGAGCCCCTTCACCCGCTCCTCGGGCGTGCCGCGGGCGGTCAGGATCATCACGGCGGCCTTGTTCGCCCTGGCCCGCATGGCGCGCAGCACGTCGAGCCCGTCCATTTCCGGCAGATTCAGGTCGAGGATGACGAGGTCATAAGTTTCGGCGGCGGCGACTGCTTCCGCCGAAGCGCCGTCGGCGACCGCGTCGACCGCATAACCGCTGCCGCGCAGGATCGTCGACAGCCCCTCGGCCAGCGTCTGATTGTCCTCGACCAGAAGAATACGCACGAAATCTCCCCGCTTCCGCAGATGATTATAAACGCGGAAGCGGCGATGTCACTGAGGCGCTGGCGCCGTATTACTGCGAACGGCCGATATAATCCATCTTGCCGATCGGAACGCCCTTGTGGCGCAGGATGGCGTAGGCCGTGGTGACGTGGAAATAGAAATTCGGCAGCGCGAAGCCGAGGACATAGCTCTTGCCGGTGAACTTCGTTTCGCCGCTGCGGGTCTTGACGATCACCTCGGCATCCTCGCGATTGACCATGGTGGCCGGATCGACGCTGTTGAGGAAGGCCACGGTCTTTTCGATCCGGGCATGCAGGTCGGCGAAAGTAACTTCTTCGTCGGCCATCGGGATATTCTCGATCTGCCCGACGCGGACCGGCACGAATTTCGCGGTGTCGCTGGCGCGCTGGATCTGGGAGATCAGCGGGTACATGTCATCGACCAGGCGGGTCTCCAGCAGTTCCTTGTGGGCGATGCCCTTTTCATCGGCGAAAGCTTCGCCCTTTTTCAGGATTTCCGTGAGGTTGCCGAAAGCGCGGATGAAGACCGGCACTGTGACATCGTAGAGCGTAAGCGACATGGGGCGAGACCTTTGGTTGCTGACAAGACACCGGGACTTCCGGCGCGAAAAGACCGCCCACAGGTAATGACGTGACATCGGAAAACAAGCTGGCGGACGGTTGCATCGGGGTCCCTGTGGCGGGAATGTTACGGAGTTCCGGTTGGCTTGTCGCGGCCGTTGCAGTGGGGCATTGTGGCCACATGAAAAGGCTGCTTTTCCTACTCCTCTGTCTTGCCCTTTGGCCCAGCTTTGCAGCGGCAGACACGACGCTGTTCCGGGCGCTCTCCGGGCAGGACGATGCACCCATGCTGACGGTCTATTCGTCGCTCGACGAGCCGCTCGCCAAGCCGATGATAGCCGGCTTCCAGACGGCCAATCCAGATGTCGCGGTGCGCTACGAGGATATGCTGACGGGCGAGATCTACGACCGGATCGTGGGCGAAACCGATGCCGGCAACAAGACCGCCGACTTTGCATTTTCCTCCGCCATGGACCTGCAGGTGAAGCTCGCCAATGACGGCTACGCCCAGCGCAGCGATCTGCCGATGAGCGGGCAATGGCCGGGCTGGGCCAACTGGCGCAATACGGCCTATGCGCTGACTTTCGAACCGGCCGTGTTCGTCTATCACAAGCCGAGTTTTAAGGATTCCCCACCGCCCTCGACCCGGGCGGAACTGGTCGAATTCCTGCAGAAGCGGGGCGATGCCGTCTACGGTCGGATCGGCACCTACGACATCGAGCGGTCCGGCGTCGGTTTCCTGTTCATGGCGCGCGACCAGGAGCAGTTCGGCGATATCTGGTCGGTGATCCGGGCAATGGGTGCTGCGGGCGTGAAACTCTATTCGACCAGCCAGGCGATCCTGGAGCGCGTCGCCGACGGACGGTTCCTGCTCGGCTACAACATTCTCGGTTCCTATGCCGCCGACTGGGCTTCCCGTCACCCGGATGTCGGGATCGTGCTACCGAAGGATTATACCGTCGTGATGTCGCGCATCGGCCTGGTGCCGCAGGCCGCCGCCGCGCCGGATCTCGGCAAACGTTACCTCGAATTCTTCATGTCGAAGGAAGGCCAGACAATCATGGCCCGCGAACTGCAGATCCCGGCCGTCAGCCCGGAAGTCGCCGGCAATAACACCGCCACGACGCTGCGGGAGATGTTGGGCGGACAATTGAAGCCGGTTCCGGTCAGCCTCGGGCTGATGGTTTATCTCGACCAGGTGAAGCGAGCACGACTGATTTCCCGCTGGAACGAAGTCCTTCGGCTGCAATAGTCACAAAATTCGGCGGCTGCGGGCCGAAACCCCTTGCCAAATCGCAAGTCCGCGAAAGATGTCAGGTAAATGTCAGCTTGATATGCTGGCTTAGGGCATTCGGCCCCGTGGAGGCGGGGATCCGATTCACGATGGGAGGACATCGGACGAGCGATTCTCGCTTTCCGCTTCAATCTCCCTCGTTTCGCCAAAACAAGCATTTCGCGTCGGATCAAGACGCCAACGGAGGATCGACCCTTGAAACATTTCTTGCTTGCTTCCCTTCTCGCGGGCGCAACCGCACTTCCGGCCGCCGCGGCCGACTATTCGATCATGGCGCCAGCCGCCCCCGGCGGCGGCTGGGACCAGACCGCCCGGACCATGCAGACCGCTTTGCAGACTGAGAAGATCTCCAGCAAGGTGCAGGTCATGAACGTTCCCGGCGCCGGCGGCACGATCGGCATCGCCCAGTTCGCCAGCCAACAGAAGGGCAATCCGAACGCCTTGATGGTCGGCGGTTACGTCATGGTCGGTGCGATCCTTACCAACAAGTCCCCGGTCACGCTGAAGGACGTTACCCCGATCGCCCGCCTGACCGGCGAATACGAAGTCATCGTCGTTCCGGCTTCTTCCGACATCAAGTCGGTTGCCGATCTGACCGCCAAGCTGAAGGCAAATCCGGGTTCGGTTTCCTGGGGCGGCGGTTCGGCCGGCGGTACGGACCACATCACGGCCGGTTTGATCGCCAAGGCTGCCGGTGTTGATCCGACGAAGGTCAACTACATCGCGTTTTCCGGCGGCGGTGAAGCACTCGCCGCCATCCTTGGCGGCCAGGTAACGGCCGGCATCTCGTCCTACGGCGAGTTCGAAGGCCAGATCAAGGCCGGCACGCTTCGCCTCCTCGCCATCTCCTCCGAAAAGAAGGTCGAAGGCATCAATGCCCCGACACTGAAGGAAGGCGGTCTTGACGTCGTTATCCAGAACTGGCGCATGGTCGCCGCCGCTCCCGGCCTGACCCCCGAGCAGAAGAAGGCTGTGACCGCCGACGTCGAAAAGCTCGCCAAGTCCAAGACCTGGCAGGACAACCTGAAGACCAAGGGCTGGATCGACACTTATCTCTCCGGCCCGGAATTCGACGCCCAGCTCGCCAAGGACATCGCTGCCACTGAAACCATCCTGAAGGACATCGGACTGGTCAAATGAGCCTCGACAACAACAAAACGACCACCGAGCAGCGCCGCCCCGATTGGGCGGCGCTTGTTATTGCCGCCATCCTCGTCGCTGTCGCTGTCGTCATCTTCCTCGACGTCTCGCGGCTGAGGGATATGGGCGGCTATAGCCAAGTCGGCCCGGCCACCGTTCCGGACTGGATCGCCTTTGCGCTGATCGGACTTGCCGTCTGGACCGTCTTCGCCGCCTTTCGCCGCGATTTTCCGGCGCGGGAAAAACAGGAGCTTGGACCTGTCGCGTGGGTCGTCGCCGGACTGCTGGCGCAGATGATCCTCATCCGGATCGCCGGGTTCTCGATCGCCACGGGCACGCTTTTCGGCCTTGCGGCGGCAGGTTTCGGCGCCCGCAGGCTGTGGATCAGCATTCCGGCCGGCATCGTCATCTGTCTCGCCATCTGGTGGCTGTTTGCCGGCGTTCTGCAACTTTCGCTTCCGGCAGGCCCGCTGGAACACCTCATCCAGTGATGCGACCCTTGAGAGCAAGATCATGACCACATTCGAATTTCTTCTCCAGGGGCTCGTATCGGCAATGGAGCCGATGAACCTCTTTTACGCGCTGATCGGCGTGACGCTCGGCACCGCGGTGGGCGTACTCCCCGGCATCGGTCCGGCAACGACGGTCGCCCTGCTTCTGCCGGTCACCTACCAGCTGGATGCGACCGGCTCGCTGATCATGTTTGCCGGCATCTATTACGGCGGCATGTATGGCGGCTCGACGACGTCGATACTCCTCAACACGCCGGGTGAAAGCGCCTCGATCGTCACCGCGCTCGAAGGCAACAAGATGGCCCGGGCAGGACGCGGTGGCCCGGCTCTTGCGACGGCGGCGATCGGATCGTTCGTCGCCGGCCTGATCGCCACCTTGGCGCTTGCCTTCATCGCCCCCTACATCGTCAAGCTGGCACTGGTCTTCGGTCCGCGCGAATATTTCGCGCTGATGGTTCTGGCCTTCGTCACCGTCTCCTCGGCCTTCGGCAGTTCGACGCTGCGGGGCCTCACCTCGCTGTTCATCGGCCTTGCCCTGTCGCTCGTCGGCATCGACCAGCTGACCGGTCAGAACCGGCTCTCCTTCGGCGTGCCGGACCTGCTCGACGGCGTCGAGGTGACCACGATGGCTGTCGCCATGTTCGCGATCGGCGAGACACTCTATATCGCCGCCCAGGGCGCATCCGCACCGGACAGGATCGAGGCGATCAAGGGCTCGGTCTGGATGACGCCGCAGGACTGGGCGCGTTCCTGGAAAGCCTGGCTGCGTGGTACCGTGATCGGCTTCCCGATCGGCGCGATGCCGGCGGGGGGTGCCGAGATCGGCACTTTCCTCTCCTATGCAACCGAAAAGCGGCTTTCCAAGCACCCGGAAGAATTCGGCAATGGCGCGATCGAAGGCGTCGCCGGTCCGGAAGCGGCCAACAACGCGTCCGCCGCCGGCACGCTGGTGCCGCTCCTGACCCTCGGGCTGCCGACTTCGGCGACCGCGGCGATCATGCTCGCAGGCTTCCAGCAATACGGACTGCAGCCCGGCCCGCTTCTGTTTGCGACCAACCCGCAGCTCGTCTGGGGCCTGATCGCCTCGCTGCTGATCGCCAACCTGATGCTGCTGGTGCTCAACCTGCCGCTGGTTGGCCTGTGGGTGAAGCTGCTGACCATTCCGAAGCCGTGGCTCTACGCGGGCATCCTCGTGTTCGCCACCCTCGGCACGATCGGCGCCAACCCGTCGGTCTTCGAACTCGGCATGCTGCTGGTCTTCGGGCTGGTCGCCTACATCATGCGCGTCTTCGATTATCCGATTGCGCCTGTTATCGTCGGCCTCATTCTCGGCCCGCTTGCCGAACAGCAGCTCCGCCGAGCCCTCGCCATCAGCCAGGGTGACGTGACGGTGCTGGTCACCTCGCCGATCGCCGCCGTGCTGCTGGGCGTGGCAGCACTTGCCCTCATCCTGCCGCTCGTCCTGCGCGCACGGGGACGCGGCGATGCTCTTTCGCAGATGGCAGCCAGCGAAGACTGATCATAACGCTGCCAGCAGACTGAAAGCTCGGCTCCGGCCGGGCTTTTTTTATTGGCCGAACACCGACCAGCCGGTTCTGGTGGCCAGCATTTCCAGCGCCAGCGAACCAAGCAGCGAATTGCCGTTGTGATTGAGGCCCGGCGACCAGACGGCGACGGAGGCCTTGCCCGGCGCTACCGCCATGATGCCACCGCCGACCCCGCTCTTGCCGGGCAGGCCGACACGGTAGGCGAAATCACCCGATCCATCGTAATGGCCGCAGGTCAGCATCAGTGCATTGATGCGCCTTGCCCGCTGCTTCGAGACTACCGTGTGCCCGGTCAGCGGATTGCGGCCCGATGCGGCGAGGAAAAGGGCCGACTTGGCAAGCTGGGTACAGGTCATCGCCAGCGCGCAGTGGTGGAAATAGACGCCGAGGACATGCTCGACCGGATGATCGAGCTTGCCGAAGGAGCGCATGAAATTGGCGAGCGCGAAATTGCGGAAACCCGTCGCCTGCTCCGACTTCGCCACTTCCGGATCGATGGCGATCGAATCGTCATCCGCCAGGTAACGCACGAAACGGACGATCTCGCCGATCGCCTCGCGCGGCGTGTGTCCGGCAAGGACGAGATCGCTGACGGCGATGGCGCCGGCATTGATGAACGGGTTGCGCGGCTTGCCTTCCTCGTGCTCGAGCTGGACAATCGAATTGAAGGCGGAGCCGGAGGGCTCGCGGCCGACGCGGTTCCAGGTGGTCTCGCCATGCTTGCCGAGCGCCAGCGTCAGCGTGAAGACCTTCGAGACGCTCTGGATCGAGAAAGGTTCATCGCAATCGCCGGCCTTGAAGACCTTGCCGTCGACATCGATGATCGCCATCCCGAACTTCTTCGGATCGACATGGGCGAGCTGCGGGATGTAGTCGGCCACCTTGCCTTCGCCCAGACGCGGCGTCAGCTTGTCATGGATCTCGTCGACGATCGCCTGCAGGTCTGCCATTTCCTAACCCCGAATTGTTGCGCCCGGAGACGAGCCTTACTATTCGAAGGCGCTGCCGGAAAGGTGGTTGCTGGCGGAAGCTTTCACCGCGCCGATCTCCGACCACAATGAGGCGATCATCGCCGGGTCGACATCGGCCATGATGTCGCGCAGCCAGCCTTCGTGAGCGGCCGCCATGGCGACAAAAAGCTCGGTACCGGCGGGCGTCAGCTTGGCGACGGTGACGCGACGGTCTCCATCCGGCGTGACCCGCTGCACGAAACCGTCCGTCTCCAGCCGCTCCACCAGGCCGGTCACATTGCCGTTCGTCACCATGGTGCGCTTGGAAAGCTCGCCGAGCCTCAAGCCATCCGCTTCGCGATAGAGCTGCGCCATCAGATCGAACTGGGGAAGCGTTGCACCAAACTCGGTGCGAAGCCGGCGGCGGATTTCCGTGGTGATCAGCTTGGTGGTCGAAAGCATGCGCAGCCAGAGCCGCGTCTCAGGCTTGTTCTTCCCATGCGGGCCATGGGCGATCAGTTCCAGGTCGGCGCTTGCCGCTTCCGCTTCCATGCCTATACCCCGAGATATCGATCCTGCAGTTCCGTCGTCAGGTCCGCGGGCCTGCCGCTCCAGGCGCTTCTTCCGTTTTCAAGGATGACACAGCGGTCCGCAACCGGCAAAAGCTCCGAAAGCGTCTTATCCACCACGAGAATGGACAGGCCTTCGGCTTTCAGCCGCCGGATCGCCTTCCAGATATCCTGGCGAATGACCGGGGCAAGGCCTTCGGTCGCCTCGTCGAGAATGAGAAGCCGCGGATTGGTCATCAGGGCGCGGCCGATCGCCAGCATCTGCTGCTCGCCCCCCGACAGCGATCTTGCCATTTGGGCATGCCGCTCCTCAAGCCGGGGGAACAGTTCGTTGACGCGTTCCAGAGTCCATTGGCCGGGTCGTGCGGCAGCGACCAGATTTTCATGGACAGTCAGGTTCGGGAAACAACGGCGGCCTTCCGGCACCAGGCCGATGCCGAGCCTGGCGACATGGTGCGGCCGCTTGCCCTTGGTATCCGTGCCGCCGATCTTCACCGCACCGACACGTGGCGGATTGAGGTTGCAGATGGCCCGAATCGTCGTCGTCTTGCCCATGCCGTTGCGGCCCATGAGGGCGACGGCCTCGCCTTCGGCGACTGCGAGGTTAACGCCGAACAATGCTTGGCTGGCGCCATAAAATGCTTCGATCTTTGTTACATCGAGCAGCATCAGGCGTGGTCTCCGAGATAGGCGGTGCGCACCGTAGGATCGCGGCGGATCTCCTCCACCGTGCCGGTCGCAATGATGCGGCCGTAGACGAGCACCGAAATCCGGTCGGCGAGTGCGAAAACCGCATCCATGTCGTGCTCGACCAGCAGGATCGGCGCTTCCTGCCGCAGCGTATCGAGGAAGCGGGTCAGCGATTTGGAACCTTCCGGCCCCATGCCGGCCATCGGCTCGTCGAGCAGGAAGGCTTTCGAGCCGAGCGCCAGCGCCATGGCGATTTCGAGCTGCCGGCGTTCGCCATGGGAAAGCTCGGCGGCAGGGATGCGGGCGCGGGCCGTCAAGCCGACGCGCTCCAGCATGGCCATCGCTGTGTTGATCAGTGACATGTCGCGCATGACGGGCTTGAAGAAACGGAAACTCGAGCCCTGCTTTGCCTGCACCGCCAGCATGACATTGCGCAGGCCCGAGAAATCCGGCGCGATCGACGAGACCTGGAAGGTGCGGCCAAGCCCAAGGCGGGCGCGGTCGGCAACCCCGAGCGAGCCGATATCCTGCCCGGCAAAACGGATCGAGCCGCTATCCTGCCGGAGCGTGCCGCAGATCTGGTGGATGAGCGTCGACTTGCCGGCGCCGTTCGGGCCGATCAGGGCGTGAATTTCGCCGGGACGCAGGTCGAGCGTCACGCCATCTGTGGCCCGGAGCGCGCCGAAATTCTTGACGAGATTGGAGATCTGGAGAACCGGCTCAACCATGTTTGGCCTTTCCGGCAAGCAGGCCCAGAAGACCGCCGCGCGCAAACAGTACGACGACAAGGAGGATGAGGCCGAGGAAGAACTGCCAGCGCTCGGTGAGGCCGCCGAGCGCAAATTCGAAGATGACGTAGAGTGCCGCACCCGCGAGCGGCCCGAACAGCCGGCCGGTGCCGCCGAGGATGATCAGCACGATCAGTTCGCCCGACATGTGCCAGGAGAGCATGGACGGGCTGACGAAGCGGTTGAGATCGGCAAACAGGGCGCCGGCAAGGCCAGTGACCGCCGCCGAGATCGCAAAGCCGGTCAGCCGGATGCGGTAGGGCTGGATGCCGACGGTCGCGACACGCACCTCGTTCTGCCGCGCCGCCTGCAGCGCCGTGCCGAAACGCGAGGCGCGAATCAGCGCGAAGAGGCTGAGCGCCAGCAGCAGGACAACGTAGCAGATCAGGAAGAAGGTCAGCGGCCGCATGGTGTTGACGCCCGGAAACTGGTTCCTGACGAGGATCGACAGGCCGTCCTCGCCGCCATAGGCGGGCCAGGAGATCGCGAAATAATAGACCATCTGCGCGAATGCGAGCGTGATCATGATGAAATAGACGCCCGAGGTGCGAAGGCTGATCGCGCCGATCGCCAGGCCGACGAGTCCCGAGACGATCACGGCAACGATCCAGATCACCCACATCTGCTTCGAGCCGGAAAGGCCGAACAGCAGCGGATCGCCGGAAAAGGCGTGAGCGGCCAGGATGCCGGCGACATAACCGCCGATTCCGAAGAAGGCCGCGTGGCCGAACGAGACGAGACCGCCGAGGCCGAGCGCCAGATTGAGGCCAGTCGCAGCAAGCGCGAGGATGGCGATGCGGGTCGCCAGTGTGCTGTAGAATGGCTGGCCTAGCGCGTTCGCCGCAAAGGGCACGGCGAGCAGCATTGCCGCCAGAATGAAGTTGATGAGGTTTTCGCGGGTCAGGATCATCTTAAACCAGGGGCCTCACGCATGCGCCGCGGGGAAGAGGCCGCGCGGTTTGACCGCAAGAATGACCGCCATGACGATATAGATCAGCATCGAGGCCGCAGCGCCGCCGATCATGCCGGCCTGGGCCGGGGCGACGAACAGCGCCAGGATCTTCGGCAACAGGAAACGCCCCATCGTATCGGTAACCCCGACCAGCAGCGCACCGAGAAGCGCGCCCTTGATCGAGCCGATGCCGCCGATGACGATGACCACGAAGGCGAGGATCAGCACCGGCTCGCCCATGCCGACCTGCACCGACTGCAGTGCCCCGACCATGGCGCCGGCAAAACCAGCGAGTGCCGCGCCGAGCGCGAAGACGACCGTATAGAGCGTGCGGATATCGACGCCTAAAGCACCGATCATCTCGCGGTCGCTTTCGCCGGCGCGGATGCGCATGCCGAGGCGGGTCCGGGAGATCAGCAGATAGAGGCCGAACGCGACGATCGCGCCGGCGAGGATGATCGCCAGACGGTAGACCGGATATTCCGTGCCGCCCGGCAACGCGACGGCGCCCTGCAGAAGCGGTGGGATATCGAGATAGAGCGGGAAGGAGCCGAACAGCCAGCGTGTGCCTTCCGAAAACATCAGGATCAGCGCGAAGGTGGCGAGCACCTGGTCGAGGTGATCGCGATCGTAGAGCCTGCGGATTACCACGAGTTCGACGATCGCGCCGGCGGCGGCGGCCGCGGCGAGGCTGGCGATCAATCCGATCCAGAACGAGCCGGTCCACGCCGCCACGGTGGCGCAGGCGAATGCGCCGACCATGTAGAGCGAGCCGTGAGCGAGGTTGATCAGGCCCATGACGCCGAAGATCAGCGTCAGCCCGGCTGCCATGAGAAACAACATGACGCCGAGCTGCAGGCCGTTGAGCAACTGCTCGAGAGCAAGTGCCAAAGTCACGGGATGACCTTAGATCTTGCAGTCTTTGGCATAGGCATCGCCGTGATCGGCGAAGATCTTCTCCACCGTCTTATTGGTGATAACGCCGTTCTGCTTCACCACTTCCGTCAGGTAGATGTCCTGGATCGGATGCTGGTTGGTGTTGAACTTGAATTTTCCACGTGGGGACTGGATGTCGGCCTTCTTCAGTTCGGCGCCGAACGCATCGGCATTCTTGACGCTGGCCTTGGACGCTGCGGCAACGATGAGCTGGGCTGCGTCATAGGCCTGGACGGCATAGATGGACGGCAGGCGGTTATATTCCTTCTGGAAATCCGCCAGGAACTTCTTGCTTGCTGCGTTGTCGAAGTCCGGGGCCCACTGACCGGACGCCTTGGCGCCGACCGCCGCATCGCCGATTGCCGGCAAAACGTCCTGGCTGAAGGAGAAGCCCGGGCCCATGACCGGAATTTTGACGCCTGACTGGGCGAACTGCTTCATGAAGGCGATGCCCATGCCGCCGGGCAGGAAGACGAAGATGCCGTCGGCGCCGGAGGCGCGCATCTGGGCGATTTCGGCAGCATAGTCGGTCTGGCCGACCTGGGTGTAGACCTCGGCTGCGAGCTGACCCTTGTAATAACGCTTGAAACCGGTCAGCGAATCCTTGCCGGCCGGATAGTTCGGGGCGAGGATGAACATCTTCTTGTAGCCCTTGTTGGCATATTCGCCCATGGCTTCATGAAGGTTGTCGTTCTGGTAGGCGGCGTTGAAATAGAGCTTGTTGCAGTTGGCGCCGGCAAGCGCTGCAGGCGCCGCATTGGTCGACACGTAGAACTTGCCCTGTGCCACCGCACTCGGGGCAACGGCCATCAGCAGGTTCGACCAGACGATGCCGGTCAGGATATCGACCTTGTCGCTCTGGATCATCTTGTCGGCGATCTGCACGGCCAGTTCCGGCTTCTGCGCATCGTCTTCGGTAACGACTGTGATGTCCTTGTTGCCGGCGTTCTTGATTGCCAGCATGAAGCCGTCGCGCGTATCGATGCCGAGGCCGGCGCCACCACCCGAAAGCGTGGTGATCATGCCGATCTTCAGCGGCTCGGCGAAAGCCATGCCGGTGGTGCTCATGCTCAGCGCCAAAGTGGCAGCAGCAAGCATTTTCTTCATGTGACGAACTCCCGTTTGTTTTTGTGTTGTTCCCGATGCCTTCGACGGACTTGGACATCCGCCGGGTCTTCTTTGTCTTCCACATTTGCGTGGAAACTTCCACTCTACATGTCAGGCGAAATTCAACCGCCAATCGCCATGGTTAAGCCGAGGGCTTCTGCTTCAGGCGGAAGCGCTGGATCTTTCCGGATTCCGTCTTCGGCAGCGCGTCGGTGAACACGATCGAACGCGGATATTTGTAAGGGGCGATGACCGCCTTCACGTGATCCTGCAGGAGCTTGACCATCAGTTCGCCTGGTTCGGCGCCCTTCGCCAGAACCACATGCGCCTCGACGATCGTGCCGCGCGCCTCGTCCGACACGCCGATCACGGCGCATTCGAGTACCGCCTCGTGCTTGAGGAGGGCCGCCTCGACCTCGGGACCGGCGATGTTGTAGCCGGCCGAAACGATCATGTCGTCGGAACGGGCGGCGAAGTGGAAGTAACCGTCATCGTCCTCGACGAAACTGTCGCCCGTCAGGTTCCAGCCGTCGTTGACGTAGTCCTTCTGGCGGTCGTCGGCGAGGTAACGGCAACCGATCGGTCCCTTGACCGCCAGCTTGCCGATCGTGCCGCGCGGCACCTCGTTCATGTCGTCGTCGACAACGATCGCCTCGTAGCCGGTGAGCGGCTTGCCGGTGCTGGCCGGCTTTGAATCGCCGAGACGGTTGGAGATGAAGATATGCAGCATCTCGGTGGCACCGATGCCGTCGAGGATCGGCTTGCCGGTCTTCTTGACCCACTCGTCGAAGACCGGACCGGGCAAGGTCTCGCCGGCGGAAACGGCGATGCGCAGCGACGAGAGATCGGCGCCGGCATCCATCGCCGCCAGCATGGCGCGGTATGCGGTCGGCGCGGTGAAGCTGATCGTCGCCTTGTAGGTCTCGATGATCTCGATCATCTTCGCGGGCGTGGCCTGCTCCAGAAGGGTCGCAGCCGCGCCGAAACGCAGCGGGAAGACCGCGAGGCCACCGAGCCCGAAGGTGAAGGCGAGCGGCGGTGAACCGACAAACACGTCGTCCGGCGTCACGTCCAGCACTTCCTTCGCGTAGGCATCGGCGATGATCAGGATATCGCGGTGGAAATGCACGGTGGCCTTCGGCACGCCCGTGGAGCCGGAGGTGAAACCGAGCAGGGCGACGTCGTCGCGGCCGGTTTTCACCGCTTCGAAACGCACCGGCTTGTTCAGCGCCGCCCGATCGAGCTCGGCGTCATGATTGGCGGTGCCGTCGAAGCCGATCACCTGTTTCAGGAACCGGCTTTCCTTGGCGCAGGCGACCAGTTCGTCCATGAGCCGCGTATCGCAGAGCGCGATCGAAATTTCCGCCTTGTCGATGATCTTGGAAAGTTCGCCGGATCGCAGCATCGGCATCGTATTGACGACCACCGCGCCGGCCTTGGTCGCGGCCAGCCAGCAGGCGACCATGGCTGGGTTGTTGGCGGAGCGGATCAACACCCGGTTGCCGGGCTTCAGGCCGTAATCCTCGGTCAGCGCACGCGCGATGCGGTTCGTCCAGTCAGATAGTTCTTTGTAGGTGCGGCGGCGGCCGTTGCCGATGAGCGCTGTGTTGTCGCCGAAGCCGCGCTCGACCATGCGGTCGGTGAGTTCGACGCCCGCATTCATCCATTCCGGATAATCGAAGCCATCAAGCCTGATTTCCGGCCACTGGTCTGGCGGCGGAAGATTGTCGCGGGCAAACGTATCCAGATGGCCTGACGGTCCCAGCATATTTTCGTTCCCAAGCGTTTTTTATCGAGCGGCTTTTTGCCTTTCATTCAGAAAAGCACTGCTTTCCCTCGGTTGCAAGAGAGAAATTTTAAGTTTGTAATAATTTTCCGCGACCGCCATTTTTGGCGCTTGAGCGGCTTCCAAGCGGGCCGATGCGGTGCCAGTATGACGCTCGAAATCAGGCCTTATCGAAGGGAAAGTGAAGATGCGTCATCGGATTAGCGACTGGGACAATGCCTATGCCAACGGCATCAACATTCCCCAGGGCGACCGTTGGCCGGCAGCATGGGTGGAGCCGGCACGACTTTTTCGCGAGACGCTTTTCGCAGCGGGCCGCGCCAAGCTCGGTCTTTCCTATGGCGAAAGACCGCGCAACCGCTTCGACCTTTTCCTGCCCGAAACCGAACCGGCCGGCCTTGTGGTTTTTGTCCACGGCGGCTTCTGGATCGGCCTCGACAACAGCTACTGGTCGCAGTTCGCCAAGGGTTCGGTGCAGCGCGGATATGCCGTCGCCATGCCGATGTACACATTGGCCCCGGAAAACCGCATTTCCGGCATCACTGTGGAAATCGGCAAGGCGATCGAAGCGGCGGCAGCTAAAGTCAATGGACCGATCCGGCTGATCGGCCACTCGGCGGGCGGGCATCTGGTGACGCGGATGATCTCAGCCACCTCACCGCTGCCGGAAGCAGTGCGCAGCCGCATCGCCAATACGGTTTCACTGTCCGGCGTGCACGATCTGCGGCCGATCATGAAGACGAAGATGAACGAAAAACAGCGTATCGACGCCGAGGAAGCGCAATCGGAGAGCCCTGCCTTGCTGGAGCCGCTACCGGGTGCGCGGGTGACCTGCTGGGTGGGAGCCGGCGAGCGCGCCGAGTTCATCCGTCAAAACGCGCTACTTGCGAGCATCTGGAAGGGGCTGGGCGCCGAGACGGAGGCTGTCGAGGAGCCGGATAGGCATCACTTCACCATCCTCGACGGCATGGCGGACCCCGCCCATCCGCTGATGGATGCGCTGTTTTCCTAAAGCGACGCGGCGGCGCGGGCCGCCTGGTCGTAGTGGCCGGACAACGCACGCAGGCGGGCTGCCATGGCCGACAGGGTTTCGCCCGACACCTCGGTCGCAAGCACCGACTTGACCAGCAGTTCCTCGCGCACCGCCGCATAACGCCTGCAGGCTTCGGCGCCCGCATCCGTCACCATGACCAGCTTTTCCTTGCCGCGGCGGCCGGATTTGATCAGTTTCAGCCGCTCGAGCTTCTTCAGCGCGTAGGTCACCACATGCGTGTCCTCTATGTTGAGGACGAGCGCGATATCGGCCAGCGTCTTTGCCTTGTTGCGGCTGTTGATATTGTGCAGCACGAGGATATCGATCGGCGACAGATCCGGCACGCCGGCCGCCGACATACACCGGACCATCCAGCGGCTGAAGGCGTGGTTCAGCATGATCATGCCGAACTCGATCTCGGACAGCGCCGGCAATGCGCCGCTCGCCAAGTGCCCGGAGGATACGATCGGGCCGAATTCACTCTTTTCCGATGCCATGATTTCTCCTCCCGGGACGAGCGCGCCGCAGGCGGATGCCTGCGGCGCCCCTCAAATCACATCTTCTTGTAGGCGTCCAGAATGGCGGCGCCATCAGCGCCGGCCTTCTTCGACCAGTCCTCGGTCAGCTTGGAGCCGACATCGGCCAGGCCCTTCTTCAGATCGGCGCTCGGTTCGAGAACTTTCATGCCGTTCTTCTTGAGGGTTTCCATGTAGGCGGCGGTCTTTTCGGCACCGAGCGCCCAGCCGCGGGTTTCAGCGGCAGCCGCTGCATCGGTGACGGCCTTCTGGACGGCCGGATCGAGTGCTGCGAAGGCGGCCTTGTTGACGAAGATGACGTTCTTCGGGATCCAGGCCTGGGTGTCGTAATAGTGGGTCAGCGATTCCCAGATCTTGCTATCGACGCCGGTTGCGCTCGAGGTCATCAAGCCGTCGACGACGCCGGTTGCGAGAGCCTGCGGCAGTTCGGCTGCCTGGACGGTCACCGGCTGGGCGCCGACGAGATCGGCGATGCGCGACGTGCCGACGTTATAGGCGCGCCATTTCAGGCCCTTGAGATCCGCCGTGCTGTTGACGTCCTTTTTGGTGAAGATGCCCTGGGGCGGCCACGGCGTTGCGTAGAGGAGCTTGAGTCCCTGGGCGTCTAGCGCCTTTTCGATCGCCGGCTTCGAGGCAGCATAGAGCTTCTTCGATGCGTCGAAGCTGGTTGCCAGGAACGGCACGACGTCGATGCCGAAGACCGGGTTTTCGTTCTCGTGCAACGAGATCAGCACTTCGCCGGCCTGCGCCTGGCTAGTCTGGACCGCGCGCTTGATATCCGGCGCCTTGAAGAGCGAGGCGCTCGGATGAACGGTGATCTTCAGCTTGCCAGCTGAAGCCGTTTCGACGTCCTTGGCGAACTGCATCAGGTTCTCGACATGGTAGTTCGCCGGCGGATAGGCCGACGGCAGGACCCAGGCGGTCTGGGCGAAGGCCGCGCCGCTGGCGGCGAGCAGTGCTGCGCCGGCAAGGCCGGAGCGAACGAGATTGAAAAGCATTTTCCTCATATCAGTCCCCTTTTTTCTCACTCTGATTAACCCGGGAATGCCATTTTCGGCAGAACCATCACGATTTCCGGGAAGACCGTGATGATGGCGACAGTCGCCACAAGCAGGAAGAAGAATGGAAGCGAGGCGCGGGCAACGGTCAGGCTGTCGCGACCGCTCATCGTCTGCAGCACGAACAGGTTGAAGCCAACCGGCGGCGAGACTTCCGCCATCTCGACGATCAGCACCAGGAAGATGCCGAACCAGATAAGATCGAAACCGGCCTGCTGGATCATCGGCAGGACAACGACCGTGGTCAGCACGATCATCGACAACCCGTCGAGTGCTGCGCCGAGCAGGATATACATCACCGTCAGTACAGCGATCAGCGCGTAGGGGCTGAGATTGAAGCTGTCGACCCAGGCAGCGAGCGCGTTGGGAATGCCGGTATAGCCCATGGCGATCGACATGAAGCCGGCGCCGGTCAGGATCAGCATGATCATGCAGGTGAGCCGGGTGGCGCCCATGACGCTGTCCCAGAAGGCTTTCATCGTCAGCGTCCGCGACCAGGCAGCGATGGCAAGCGAACCGAGCACGCCCCAGGCGGCGCATTCCGTCGCCGTCGCCCAGCCGAGGATGAGCGTCGCGAAGACCAAGACGATCAGCAGCGTGACGGGGATGAGATTGGCCGATTCCTTGAGTTTCTCCCTGAGACTCATCTTCGGCGGTGCCGGCGGCTGCTTGTCCGGGTTCAGAAGCGACCAGACGATGATATAGCCGGAATAAAGCACCATGACGATGACGCTCGGCAGGAAGCCGGCGAGGAAGATCTGGATGATCGAGACATTCGCCGCGACAGCATATACGACCATGGTGATCGACGGCGGGATGAGAATGCCGAGCGTGCCGGCGCCGGCGAGAGAGCCGAGGCTGACCATCTCGTCATAACCGCGCTTCTTCAATTCCGGCAGGGCGATCTTGGCGATCATGGCAGTGGTGGCGGCCGATGAGCCGGAGATCGAGCCGAACAGGCCGCAGCCGATCACGTTGACATGCATGAGACGGCCGGGTAGCCAGCCAAGCCACGGAGCCAAGCCGCGGAACATCTCTTCCGAAAGCCGGGTGCGGAACAGGATTTCGCCCATCCACACGAACAGAGGCAGGGCCGCGAGTGACCAGGATGCGCCGCCGCTCCAGGAATTGGTGGCGAGCACGGCGCCGATCGGGATGCCCGGCACGAAGAGCATGGCGATAAAGCCGCAGATCAGCAGCGAAATGCCGATCCAGACGCCTCCTGCCAGCAGCGCAAACAGGGCGACGAGAACGACGCCGGCGATTTCAACGAGTTCGATCGTGCTCATGGATCACGCCCCGCTCTGGATAGCGCGCTCGATGACTTCCTCGGCCGTTTGCGGCTCCGGTTTCTCATAGCGCGGCGAGCCGCCGAACAGGACGTGAAGGAGTTCATCGACGAAGGCGATCGCGAGGATGATCAGGCCGCCGCAGAAGCCGAGCTGCGGCATCCACAGGGGCACTGCGATGACGCCCTGCGACAGGTCGTTGAACATGTAGGAGGTCCTGGTCATGTCGAAGGCGAACCAGGCGAAGTAGAGTGTCGCAATCGTGCCGATCGCCAGGGCGACGATCTCGATGACGCGCCGGACCGGGCCTTTAAAACGCTCGACCAGCAGGCCGACGCGGATCATTTCGCCGGAGCGAAACGTGTGGGCAAGGCCCAGGAAGGCGCTTGCAGCCATGCACCAGGAGGCGAAATCGTCACCGGCCGGCACGTCTATATCGAGCGGGCGGCCGGCGGAGAGCGCCATCATCAGCAGGAAGATCGCAACCAGGAAAAGGCCGGCGAGATAGCCGGAAAACAGATAAAGTCTATCCAGCCCTTTCCGGAGCCAATCCGGGAATACGCTGTGGCGGGGATCAACGGAGGACATGGATCGGCCTCCCGTAACAGGATATGAAAAACGGCATGATCGGCTCCCCTCGGTTGCCGGTTATCCGG
Source organism: Neorhizobium sp. SHOUNA12A (assembly GCF_023006505.1). Taxonomy (GTDB): domain Bacteria; phylum Pseudomonadota; class Alphaproteobacteria; order Rhizobiales; family Rhizobiaceae; genus Neorhizobium. The sequence continues at coordinate 115,661 of NZ_JALBGV010000005.1, read as the reverse complement.
GTGGAGCTCTTGGTGGCTTCCTGCCCGTTCAGCGAGCATGATGCTTCAATGTGCATTTTCCTGTCAACTAATCATTGACGTTTTATCGACGAAATGTTTTCGTTATCGTCTATCAAGTTTGATTTGAGGGCGGAACATGACCGAAGCTAAGTGGGATTTCTGGATCGATCGCGGCGGCACGTTCACAGACATCGTCGGCCGGAAGCCGGACGGATCGCTTGTCGCCCATAAAGTCCTGTCCGAAAATCCGGAAGCCTATCGTGATGCGGCCGTACAAGGGATTCGCGAACTCCTGGGCGTGCCGGCCGGCACTGCCATACCCGCCGATGCCATCGGCGCGGTCAAGATGGGCACGACAGTCGCCACCAATGCGCTGCTGGAGCGCAAGGGCGAGCGCACGCTGCTCGTGACGACCCGCGGCTTCCGCGACGCGCTGGCGATCGGCTATCAGGCCCGCGCCGACATCTTTGCGAAGAAGATCATCAAGCCGGAACTGCTCTACAAGCACGTGGTCGAGGTGGACGAACGCGTCCGCGCCGACGGCACGATCGAGGCCGCACCGGATGCAGCGACGATCCGCGCGCAGCTGCAGGAGCAATTCGACGCCGGTTTCCGCGCCGTCGCGATCGTCTTCATGCATGCCTATCGGTATCCGGCCCACGAACAGGTGGTGGCCGGGATTGCCCGCGAGATCGGCTTTACCCAGGTTTCCGTCAGCCACGAGGTCTCGCCGCTGATCAAGCTGGTCGGGCGCGGCGACACGACGGTCGTTGACGCCTATCTGTCGCCGATCCTGCGCCGCTATGTGGAACAAGTTGCCGGCGAACTCGGTACCGGGCTCGACGCCGCCGACAAGCAAGGCGCGCAGCTGATGTTCATGCAGTCCTCCGGCGGGCTGACCGCGGCGCGGCTGTTCCAGGGCAAGGATGCGATCCTCTCCGGCCCCGCCGGCGGCGTGGTCGGCGCGGTCGAGACCTCGCGGCTGGCCGGCTTCAACCGGATGATCGGCTTCGACATGGGCGGCACATCCACCGACGTGTCGCATTATGACGGCGAACTGGAACGCTCGTTCGAAACCGAAGTCGCGGGCGTTCGCATGCGGGCGCCGATGATGTCGATCCACACGGTTGCCGCCGGCGGCGGTTCGATCCTGCATTTCGAGAACGGTCGTTTTCGCGTCGGCCCGGATTCGGCTGGCGCCAATCCCGGCCCGAAGGCCTATCGCCGCGGCGGGCCGCTGACGGTCACCGACGCCAACGTCATGCTCGGCAAGCTGTCGCCAGAGCTGTTTCCGGCGATCTTCGGACCCAACCGCGACCAGCCGCTCGATGCGGATGCCGTGCGCGCCGCCTTCGAGGATATGGCCAAGGTGATCGGCGACGACCGTTCGCCGGAAGAAGTGGCTGATGGTTTCCTGGCGATCGCCGTCGAGAACATGGCGAATGCGGTCAAGAAGATCAGCGTCCAGCGCGGCTATGACGTCACCCATTACGTGCTGACCTGCTTCGGCGGCGCCGGCGGCCAGCATGCCTGCCTGACGGCTGATGCGCTTGGCATCTCGACGGTGATGATCCATCCGTTTTCGGGCATCCTGTCGGCCTATGGCATGGGGCTCGCGGATATCCGGGCCACACGCCAGCGCACGGTATCTCACGAGCTTGCGGCCGCGCTGGAGACGCTTGAGGCAACCCAAGACGAGCTGACCGCCAGCGTGCTGGAAGAAATGGCGTCACAGGGCGTTTCCCGGGCGGATACCGAGGTGCTGCACCGCGCGCACCTGCGCTATCAGGGTACGGATACGACTTTGCCCGTAACCGTGACCGACGCTGCCGACATGACGGTCGCCTTCGAGACGGCGCACAGGAAACAGTTCGGCTTCATCTTCGAAAACCGAGAGATCATTTTCGAGGCCTACGAGGTCGAGGCGATCGGCGGCGGCGCCGATTCCGACGAACCGGAATTCGAATTGGACGATAGCGCGCCAACGGCAGCTGAACAGACAAAGTTCTTCTCCGGCGGTGCATGGCGTGAAGCGCCAGTTTATCGCCGCGCCGAGATCAAGCCTGGCTCGCGCGCAAGCGGCCCCTGCCTGATCGTCGAGCCGCATCAGACGATCGTCGTCGAAGACGGCTGGGCTTTCGAGATCACCGGGTTAAACCACATTGTTCTGAAGCGCGTTGCGGAACTCTCCCGCGCCAAGCCGATCGGCACCCAGGCCGATCCGGTGCTGCTCGAGGTGTTCAACAACCTGTTCATGTCGATCGCCGAACAGATGGGCGTGACGCTGCAGAACACCGCCTCGTCGGTCAACATCAAGGAACGGCTGGACTTCTCCTGCGCCGTCTTCGATGCGGATGGCGCGCTGGTGGCCAACGCCCCGCATATGCCGGTGCATCTCGGCTCGATGGACCGGTCGGTCGAAAGCGTCATTGCTCAGAACCAGGGCAGGATCCGCCCCGGCGACGTATTTGCGCTGAACGCGCCCTATAACGGCGGCACGCACCTTCCGGATATCACCGTCGTCACGCCGGTCTTCGATGCGGGCGGCAAACACATCCTGTTCTATGTTGCCTCGCGCGGGCACCATGCGGATATCGGCGGCACCGCACCGGGTTCGATGACGCCGCTTGCGACCACCGTCGACGAGGAGGGCGTGCTGTTCGACAACGTGCTGCTTGTCGATCGCGGCCGGTTCGACGAGGCCGGCATCACCGATCTCCTCTCCAACCACCCCTACCCCGCTCGCAACGTCGCGCAGAACGTCGCGGACCTCCGCGCCCAGATTGCCGCTAACGAAAAAGGCGTGCACGAGATGCGCAAGATGATCGCGCAGTTCGGGCTGGACGTGGTGCAGGCCTATATGGGGCATGTGCAGGACAATGCGGAGGAGAGCGTCCGCCGCGTCATCGAAAAACTCGGCGATTCGGAATTCTCGTATCCGACCGACCAGGGCAGCGTCATCCAGGTGAGGATCACCGTCGATAAGGCCAAGCGCGAGGCGACCGTCGATTTCACCGGGACGAGCCCCCAAAAGAAGAACAACTTCAACGCGCCGGAACCGGTGACGCGCGCCGCGGTGCTCTATGTCTTCCGCGTCATGGTCGAAAGCTCCATTCCGATGAATGCGGGGTGCCTGCGGCCGATCCGCATCATCGTCCCGGAAGGGTCGATGCTGAAGCCGCAATATCCGGCGGCAGTCGTCGCCGGTAATGTCGAGACCAGCCAGCATGTGACCAATGCGCTGTTCGGCGCGCTCGGGGCGATGGCGGCAAGCCAGGGCTCGATGAACAATCTCACCTTCGGCAACGCGACCTACCAGTATTACGAGACGCTGTGCTCCGGCTCGCCGGCCGGCGTGTTCAACGATGGAACCGGTTTCGACGGCACGGATGCGGTGCATGTGCACATGACCAATTCCCGTCTCACCGATCCGGAAATCCTGGAAACCCGTTATCCGGTGCTGCTCGAAGATTTCCACATCCGCGACAATTCCGGCGGCAGGGGCAGGTTCTCGGCCGGCAACGGCACGAAACGCACCATCCGCTTCCTCGAAAAAATGGATTGTGCCATCCTTTCCTCGCACCGGACGATCAAGCCGCATGGGCTTGAGGGCGGCGAAACCGGCGAGCTTGGCAAGACGACGGTACGACGCCTCGACGGCACGCTCGAAGAGCTTGGGGGTTGCGCCCAGACGATCATCGAGGCGGGCGAAGCGGTGACCGTTCAGACGCCGACCGCCGGAGGCTATGGCAAAGCGGACTGATCTGCCTTAACCGGGAGGCATGACAAAGCAGATCACGATCATCGGCGGCGGCCCGACAGGGCTGATGGCGGCGGAGGTTCTCTCCGCTGCCGGGCATTCCGTGATCGTCTACGAGGCGATGCCGACCTTCGGGCGGAAATTCCTGCTCGCCGGGAAATCCGGGCTGAACATCACCCATTCGGAAGATTTTTTAAAGTTCGCGGCGCGTTTCGGAAGCGCCTCCGCTCGACTGCGCCCTGCCCTCGAGGCATTCACGCCGGGCGACGTTCGGCACTGGGCGCTGGGGCTTGGCACGGAAACCTTCGTGGGGACCTCCGGCCGCGTGTTTCCGACGGTTATGAAGGCCTCGCCGCTCCTGCGCGCCTGGCTGCGGCGGCTGGAGGCGCAGGGCGTGGCGCTCAGGACACGGCATCGATGGATAGGGTTTGCCCAAAACGGTTACCGGTTCGAAACGCCGGAAGGGCCCGTCACCGTCCAGCCGGATGCCGCTCTTGTGGCGCTGGGCGGCGCCAGTTGGCCGCGGCTTGGCTCGGATGCCGCCTGGGTGCCGTGGCTGAAGGACAAGGGCGTTGAAGTCGTCGATCTGCAGCCGGCCAATTGCGGCTTCGATGTTGCCTGGAGCGGGACGTTTCGCGAACGGTTTGCGGGCGAGCCCCTGAAATCCGTTTCGACCACTTCGGACGCCGGCACATTCCAAGGCGAATTCGTGATCTCCGGGCAGGGGATCGAAGGCAGCCTTGTCTATGCCCATTCAGCAGCGCTTCGGGACCGGCTTTTTGCGCAAGGCCAGGCGACATTGACCGTCGACCTCGCACCCGGCCGCACGCTGGAGCGACTTGGCCGCGACCTTGCCCGGCAGGATGCCAAGGCGAGTTTCTCCAACCGTCTGCGCAAGGGAGCAGGGCTGGAGGGCGTGAAGGCTGCCCTACTTCGCGAACTTGTTGGCGATATTAACCGCGTGTCCCCTGAGGAACTGGCGAGGCTGATCAAGTCTCTGCAGATCCCGGTTCTCCGTCCCCGGCCGATTGCGGAAGCAATCTCCTCCGCCGGCGGCATCGCCTGGAGCGACCTTGACGAAAACTACATGCTGAAACCGCTTCCGGGCCTTTTCGCCGCCGGGGAAATGCTCGACTGGGAGGCCCCGACGGGGGGCTACCTGCTGACCGCGTGTCTTGCGACGGGCCTGGCCGCGGCAAAGGGTATCGATGCCTGGTTGGACCCGAGATAGGACTCGCTTCGGGACGCTATTTGCGATTTCTTCTCCACTTATCCGACATTGTCCTAGATCAACGCCTCAAGGCGTGATTCGCGCAGATCTACGCGGAAGAAGGGGCTCCATGAGCAGGGAAAGACGAAGACGCATCATCCGCAGGCGGCGGACCGTGACAGGCCTTGCGCTGGTTGCCGCCATTTCCTTCGTGGCGGGCATGACGGATGCGGTGGGCCTGTTGCTCTCGGGCGACTTCGTGTCCTTCATGACCGGCAACACGACCCGCGCGGCCATCGCCTTCGCCGACGGCGACTATAGCCATGCGATCATCCTGTTCATCGCGCTCTGGGTCTTCATCCTCGGCAACGCGCTCGGCATCGTGCTTGCCTATACGGTGTCGGCGCGCCGCACATTCGTGGTGCTTGCAAGCGTCTCCATCCTGCTTGCCGCCGCCTCGACCGTCCCCGACGCGGGGGGATATCCTCGGCTGCAATTCTATCTGGTCGTGTTGTCGATGGGCATGATCAACGCAACGGTCGAACATATCGAAGGGCTGCCGATCGGCCTCACCTACGTGACGGGGGCGCTTTCCCGCTTTGGCCGCGGCATCGGCCGCTGGCTGATCGGCGACCGCAACCCGACCGGTTGGCTGATCCAGACGGTTCCTTGGACCGGAATGGCATGCGGCGCGGTGACGGGCGCTTTTTTGACGAAATATGCAGGCAGCCATGCGCTCTGGATCGTTTCGGTTCTGGCCCTCGCGGTCGCATTGGCGACGACGCTTCTGCCGCGCCCGCTGCACCTGCATTTCCAGCAGCCGATCGCCTCAGCCCGCCGCCGTGCCTGATCTTTCCGAAAGTTTTTGATGTTCCTGCTTTCAAAACTCTTCTGGGTCTTCGCCCAGCCCCTCTCGCTTGCTTTTCTCCTCTCCGCCCTTGCCACAGTTCTCATCGCCGTCGGCTGGCGCCGGCTTGGCGGCCTTGCTGCGCTGCTGACCGCACTGGTGCTGTTCCTGACGCTTTTTACCACGACGGGCGCAGTGGCGCTGCAGGCGCTGGAAGGCCGCATTCCAAAGCCGATGCAGGAACCCCAGTCGGTTTCCTGCATGATCGTGCTCGGCGGCGTGCTCGAGAACGAGGTGACGACCGTGCGCGGCGGCATCGAGCTCAATCAGGCCGCCGACCGGTTCGTGGAGGCGTTGCGGCTCGCCCGTAATCATCCGCAAGCACACATCCTGATTTCCGGCGGCGACGGTTCGATCAGCGGCGCCTACGAAGGAGAGGCGCAGGCTGCGGAACGGTTCTTCTCCGCCTTCGCCATCCCGGCCGATCGACTGGTGAAGGAGAATACGTCTCGCACGACCTATGAGAACACAGTGAATTCGGCCGGGCTTCTGAAGGCTCAGGGGCTCGAACGCTGCCTGCTGATCACCTCCGCCTTCCATATGCCGAGATCGATAGGCCTGTTCCGGGCCGCCGGAACGGAGGTGACGCCGTGGCCGGTCGACTACCGCACCAGCGGCATCGTCCGCCTATCGCTGGATTTCACCCAGCCGGCGCTGAATGCGCAACTGACGACGACTGCAGCCCGCGAGTGGATGAGCCTGACAGCCTATTATCTCACCGGGCGGATCGGCGAGATCTTTCCGAAATAAGCCCTCTGCCGGGCCGTTCTATTTTTTCGACAGGATATTGAAATCAAGGCCGCGCACCCTGACGCGCATTTCGCAGGGCGCGGCGTCGGTGCGACCGCAGAAGCGGGGGTGCATCGTCAATTCGAAGACCATGTTGCCGAAGTACTGAACGAAATCGTAGTGATAAAGCTGGGCAGTGGCGACCATGACGTAGCCGCCTTCCTTGATCTGCACATAAAAATTGTAGCGGCAGCCTTCACTGGCGCAGCGCGGTCCCCTCACCCCGTCGCAGGTTACTTCGGATTGGTTGGAAACGAGATCGAGCATGCCGTCGTTGTTGATGTCGAAGCGCTTGATGAAGGCCGGGCCGAAATCGACGGTCTTGCACTCCTTGCGGAAGTAGTCCTTCTCGTAGATTTCCGGATCGCTGAAACGCTGCGGCTGCTGAGCAAAAGCAAGTGCGGGCGCAAACACCAGGACGAGCGCCTGCACGACAATGATCAAGAGCTTTTTCACTGGCGGACCTCTGCAAATTCATCTGTTCACGGCGTGCGTCGAAGGATGACGCACGCAACGATCGGCGGCTATGCTAACGGCCCGCACTTGCGCGACGCTGGATCACAAGGTCTGACATGTCTCTGCTGACGATACTCGACTATGCCGGCATCGCGCTTTTTGCTGCGACAGGCGCGCTTGCCGCTTCGCGAAAGCAGCTCGACCTCGTCGGCTTCCTGTTTTTCGCGGCGGTCACCGGGCTCGGCGGGGGAACGCTCAGGGACATCCTCCTCGGTCGCACGCCGGTCTTCTGGGTGCTGGACCCGACCTATATTCTCATCTGCGTCGTCTCGGGCGCCTTCGTGTTCTGCACCGCGCATCGGGTGGAATGGCGCTTTCGCCTGCTGATCTGGCTCGACGCGATCGGGCTTGCCGCCTATAGCGTGCTCGGTGCAGCAAAAGGTCTCGCCGCCACCGGATCGCCGACGATCGCGATCGTCACCGGAGCGTTGACAGCCGCCTTCGGCGGCATCCTGCGCGACCTTCTCGCCAACGAACCCTCGGTTCTGCTTCGGCCGGAAATATACATCACCGCCGCCCTCGCGGGCGCCTGCGGGTTTACCGCGGCGAATGCACTCGGCCTGCCGGTCTATGCAAGTTCGGGGCTGGGCGCGGCGCTCGCCTTCGGCCTGCGCGGTGGCGCGATCCACTATGGCTGGACATTGCCACGCTACAGGCCGCGTCCCGGACGGGACCAGGACGAAGCAATCAAAGGAAAGAAAAGGCCGTGAGAGGCGTCAGCTTTTCTTTTCGCGCAGACGGATGATCACATCCACATGAGCGATTTCCATGCCTTCGGGAGCTTCCGGAAGGTTGTCGATCTGCAGATTGCTGACCGGAATGTCGAGCACCTGATTGCGGCCCTCGACGAAGAAGTGATGGTGATCGGAAATATTGGTGTCGAAATAGGTCCTGGCGCTTTCAACCGCGAGCACGCGGATGAGACCGGCTTCGGTGAACTGATGCAAGGTATTGTAGACGGTCGCGAGCGAAACCGGGACACCGGCAAAGGTGGCTTCCTCGTGCAGTTCCTCGACGGTCAGATGGCGGTCACCCTTGGCGAACAACAGGTCGGCAAGCGCAATACGCTGCCGCGTCGGACGCAGGCCGCAATGGCGCAGTCTCGTCTCGATGTCCGTAATGGCTTCTGCCATAATTACCCGTCAACTCCTGCCGTTTCACGCCAATATCAGGTATCTTGACTTTCCGATATAACTTTTACGGACGGTAGTTTCAATAGTTTCCGGAGGATACCTGCGGCGAGAGCGCCAAAAACGCGCAATTTCGTTACAAGCCTCTGGTTTGCGCCTGTAGCTTCCTATATGCGGACCAGAACAAACGCATGTTCCAGCGGCTCGGCTGCCATCCCCAGGCGGAGCGCAAGTTCATCGTTACGCTTCAATTCCGACCGATCTTGCAATACGCTGCTGAAACAAAAGGTCTAAGGTTCAACGGGGGGAACGGAAATTTATGGCACCCAGGCAGTCCAGCTTCTCTTACGAAGAACTTCTCTCTTGCGCCCATGGTGAGCTGTTCGGACCAGGCAATGCGCAGCTTCCGCTGCCGCCGATGTTGATGGTCCACCGCATCACCGATATCTCGGAAACAGGCGGAGCTTTCGACAAGGGTTATCTCCGCGCCGAGTACGACGTACGACCGGACGACTGGTATTTTCCCTGCCATTTCGAAGGCAATCCCATCATGCCGGGCTGCCTCGGTCTCGACGGCATGTGGCAGTTGACCGGCTTTTTCCTCGGCTGGCTCGGCGAACCCGGACGCGGCATGGCTCTGTCGACCGGCGAAGTGAAGTTCAAGGGCATGATACGCCCGGATACCAAGCTGCTTGAGTATGGCATCGACTTCAAGCGCGTCATGCGCGGCCGCCTGGTGCTCGGCACCGCCGATGGCTGGCTGAAGGCGGATGGCGAAACCATTTACCAGGCGACGGACCTTCGTGTAGGCCTGTCGAAGGAAAAGGCCGCCTGATCCTGCGTGGCGGCCAAAGCAGAACAAGCAGAAAAGGTTTTGATGAGATGAGACGGGTAGTTGTAACGGGTCTCGGTATCGTATCCTCGATCGGGAGCGATGCCGCCGAAGTCACCGAATCCTTGCGTCAGGCAAAGTCCGGCATTTCCTTCTCTCCCGATTTCGCCGAGCACGGCTTCAAGTGCCAGGTCTGGGGCAAGCCGACGCTCGACCCGACCGATCTCGTCGACCGCCGCGCGATGCGCTTCCTTTCCCAGGGCGGCGCCTGGAACCATGTCGCCATGAAACAGGCGATCGCCGATTCCGGTCTAGAAGACAAGGATATCGGCGAGAACGAGCGCACCGGCATCATCATGGGCTCCGGCGGCCCGTCCACCCGCACGCTGATCGAAGCCGCCGAGATCACGCTCAAGAACAACAGCCCGAAGCGGATCGGTCCGTTTGCCGTGCCGAAGGCGATGTCCTCCACGGCATCCGCGACACTCGCCACCTGGTTCAAGATCCACGGCGTCAATTATTCGATCTCGTCCGCCTGCTCGACATCCGCGCACTGCATCGGCAACGCTGCGGAGATGATCCAGTGGGGCAAGCAGGACGTGATGTTCGCCGGTGGCCACGAGGACCTCGACTGGACGATGTCGAACCTGTTCGACGCCATGGGCGCCATGTCCACCAAGTACAACAACAATCCCGACAAGGCCTCCCGCGCCTATGACGTCGACCGCGACGGTTTCGTCATCGCCGGCGGCGCCGGCGTGCTGGTTCTCGAAGAACTCGAGCATGCCAAGGCCCGCGGCGCCAAGATCTATGCGGAAATCGTCGGCTACGGCGCGACGTCGGATGGCTACGACATGGTCGCCCCCTCGGGCGAAGGCGCGATGCGATGCATGCGCCAGGCGCTGGCGACCGTGAAAGGCGATATCGACTACATCAACACCCACGGCACCTCGACGCCGGTCGGGGACAGCAAGGAGATCGGCGCAATCCGCCAGGTCTTCGGTGACAAGATCCCGCATATCCAGTCGACCAAGTCGCTGACCGGCCATTCGCTTGGCGGCGCCGGCGTGCAGGAATCGATCTACGGCCTTTTGATGATGCAGGAACGCTTCATCGGCGAAAGCGCCCATATCGAGAACCTGGACCCGGAATTCGAAGGTGTGCCGATCGTCCGCAAGCGGATCGACGACGCCAAGATCGATACGGTTCTTTCCAATTCCTTCGGGTTCGGCGGCACCAACGCCACGCTCGTCTTCCAGCGCTTTAACGGGTAAATCCATGACCGGAATCATGCAGGGGAAACGCGGCCTGATCATGGGGGTCGCTAATAATCACTCCATCGCCTGGGGGATTTCGAAAGCCGTCGCAGCGCAAGGCGCCGAACTCGCCTTCACCTTTCAGGGCGAAGCGCTCGGCAAGCGGGTCAAGCCGCTCGCAGCCGAACTCAATTCCGATTTCGTGGTGCCTTGCGATGTCGAGGATATCGCCTCGGTGGACGCGACCTTCGCGGCGATCAAGGAACGCTGGGGCAAGCTGGACTTCTTGGTGCATGCCATCGGCTTTTCCGACAAGAACGAGCTGAAAGGCCTCTACGCCGACACGACGCGCGAGAATTTCAGCCGCACCATGGTGATTTCCTGCTTCTCCTTCACCGAGATTTCCAAACGGGCGGCGGACCTGATGATCGACGGCGGAACGATCCTGACGCTCACCTATGGCGGTTCGATGCGGGTCATCCCGAACTACAACGTCATGGGCGTTGCAAAGGCGGCGCTGGAAAGCTCGGTGCGCTATCTCGCCGCCGATTACGGCCCACGCGACATCCGCGTCAACGCAATCTCCGCAGGCCCCGTGCGCACGCTTGCGGGTGCGGGCATTTCCGACGCGCGCGCGATCTATTCCTGGAACCAGAAGAACGCGCCCCTGCGTCGCACGGCCACCATCGAGGATATCGGCGGCTCGGCCCTCTACCTGCTCTCGGACCTTTCCCGCGGCGTCACCGGGGAAATCCACTATGTGGACGCCGGCTACAACATCACGTCGCTGCCGAGCCTCGACCGGCTGCGGAACGCGGATTCGGAGTAAGCGCTATTTTGGGAAACCTTCTGAAGGCCCGCTGTTCGCATCGATAACGGTGCGTATTGCCGGCTTCAGATTGTATGGAACGGCTTCAAGCGCCTGAACGGCATCGAGATTGTAGCCACGCTCTTCGATTTCCCTGACGAAGGCGCGGGTCGTCAAAAGCGTCATCGGAACCGTTGCTGCTGCCATCAGATTCGGAACGGCGCCGTCCTCATAAAGGACCAATGCCTCATCCGTATCCTGCGGGTCCATTGCTTCGATGTATTCGCGAATGGCGCGTTCGCCGCTGTTCCTCAATGCCCGCTTGAGTTTGTCCTGCGCTTCCGGCGTTGTCGCACGATCGCGCAATGCCGCGATCGCGATGCCCTCCAACGTCTCTGCATGCTCGATCGCCCCGTTCATGGACGTCATCCAGGCCTCGATCTCCGGCGCATAAGGTTTGGAGAGATCACTGCAGACTTCCTCCTCGATCCGATCGACGATGACAATCCTGCGATTGGTGAGCCGCATGCAATCGAGGAGCCCCGCCGCTGCGAGGCGGTTCAACGGCCCTGCGTCAGCGATGACAATCGGATCTCGATCGAGCATATCGGTCCTTGCGAGGCTACTTCTTCGCCCATAGAACCTTAAAGCGGGCGTTGCGGCAAGTCTCTCCGCTTTCGCGGAAACCTTCGGCCAGGACCGGCTCGTAGGTCAGGCCGCGATTGGCGACCAGCATCAGGCGGCCGCCGTTCTTGAGTGCCGCAGCGGCAGTGCGGATCATCGTCTTGCCGAGTTCCGGATCCGTCGCCTGCGTCTCGTGGAACGGCGGGTTCATGATGACGAGGTCGTATTTTTCCTTCGGCGGCTCGGCGCCGAGGTCCTGCCAATAGAAACGGGCATTGAGATCCGGGCAGTTGCGCGCGATGTTGCGCTTGGCGAATTCCAGTGCCTGGTAATCGGCTTCGAAGAGATCGATGCGGTTCACACGCTTCGACTTTTCGGCCAGCATCACCGAGAGATAACCCCAGCCGGCGCCGAAGTCGGCGGCGTTGCCGTCGAAATCGGTCGGCAGGCGGCCTGCGAGCAGTTCCGAGCCTGCATCCACGCGCTCGTGGGAGAACATGCCGGGTGCAGCCTCGAACCGGGCGTCGATCACCACGGTCGACTTCTTCAGCGCCTTGATCGCTGCGTCGGCATTGGCGGGCCTGGCGAACCATATGGCGACGCCGTGATATTTCGGGGTGTAATCGAGTTCGATGCCAAGCTTCAGGAGCGTGTTGCGAAGCGGCTGGATGCCATCATCCTTACCGCCGGCCACGATGATGACGCCGCCTGTTCTGACACGCTCCAGAGCCTCGACGACACGGTTCTCGTTCTCGCCGCGATGTTTGCCGCAGAGCACCAGCCCAAAGTCGTAACCGTCGCCCTCGGCCTCGGGAAAGGCGCCGTCGCGCAGGGCCCGGAACAGCGGCCGGAACGGCTGCACCGCCGTGATCTCCGCCGCGAACCCTTCGGGCAGGGCATTACCCGCCTCGGCGCCCAGGAAGAGCACGCGCTCGCCTTCGCCGGGCATCGGAACAGCCTCGGTGTCGAAGGGGTGGAACAGGGTTTTCAGGGCGTCTCGGCTCATGGCTAGTCTCGTGGGTTCGTCTCGTGAAGCAGATAAACAAAAGGCGCGGAAGAGCTTCCGCGCCTCGATGTCTCGGGAAGACGAAGGCCTTATTCGGCGGCTTCGCCTTCAGCCTTCTTGACTTCCTGGCCGGTGGCCTGGTCGACGACCTTCATCGACAGGCGAACCTTGCCGCGCTCGTCGAAGCCCATCAGCTTGACCCAGACCTTGTCGCCTTCCTTGACGACGTCCTGGGTCTTGGCAACGCGCTCGGAAGCGAGCTGCGAGATGTGCACGAGGCCGTCGCGGGCGCCGAAGAAGTTTACGAAAGCACCGAAGTCAGCGGTCTTGACGACCGTGCCTTCATAGATAGCGCCAACTTCCGGCTCGGCAACGATCGAGTGGATCCACTTGCGGGCGGCTTCGATTTCCTTGCCGGAAGACGAAGCGATCTTGACGGTGCCGTCGTCCTCGATGTTGATCTTGGCGCCGGTCTTTTCGACGATTTCGCGGATGACCTTGCCGCCCGAACCGATGACTTCACGGATCTTGTCGACCGGGATGTTCATCACTTCGATGCGCGGTGCGAATTCGCCGAGCTGGCCGCGGCTCTCGGTGATGGCATTGGCCATTTCGCCGAGGATGTGCTTGCGACCGCCCTGTGCCTGATTGAGCGCGACCTTCATGATCTCTTCGGTGATACCGGCGATCTTGATGTCCATCTGCAGCGAGGTGATGCCGTCGGCGGTACCCGCTACCTTGAAGTCCATGTCGCCGAGGTGGTCTTCGTCGCCGAGGATGTCGGAGAGAACCGCGAAACGCTCACCTTCGAGGATGAGGCCCATGGCGATGCCGGCAACCGGCTTGGCCAGCGGTACGCCGGCGTCCATCAGTGCGAGCGAGGTGCCGCAGACGGTCGCCATCGAAGACGAGCCGTTGGACTCGGTGATTTCGGAAACGACGCGCAGCGTGTAGGGGAACTGCTCGACAGTCGGCAGCATCGGGCGAATGGCGCGCCATGCAAGCTTGCCATGGCCGATTTCGCGGCGGCCCGGGGAGCCCATGCGGCCGGTTTCACCAACCGAGTAGGGAGGGAAGTTGTAATGGAGCAGGAAGCGCTCCTTGTACATGCCGGTCAGGCTGTCGACGTACTGCTCGTCTTCGCCGGTGCCGAGCGTGGCGACAACGATCGCCTGGGTCTCGCCGCGGGTGAAGAGGGCAGAACCGTGGGTGCGCGGCAGGATGCCAACTTCAGAGACGATCGGGCGGACGGTCTCGAGATCACGGCCGTCGATGCGGCTCTTGGTGTCGAGGATGTTCCAGCGAACGATCTTGGCCTGCAGGTGCTTGAACACGGCGCCGATGACTTCGGCATTGTACTTCGGCTCGGCGCCCTCTGGGAAGAAGTGGGCCTTCACCTTCGCCTTGACGGCGTCGACGGCTGCGTAACGGTCGGCCTTCTGGGTGATCTTGTAGCCTTCGCGAAGTTCGGCTTCGAAATGCTGGAGCATTTCGGCCTCGAGCGCGGAATGATCTTCCGGTTCGAACTCGCGGGGTTCCTTGGCGGCGACTTCAGCGAGCTTGATGATCGCGTCGATGACCGGCTGGAAACCGCGGTGGCCGAACATGACGGCGCCGAGCATGATGTCTTCGTTGAGTTCCTTGGCTTCGGATTCGACCATCAGGACGGCATCGCCCGTACCGGCGACGACGAGATCGAGAACCGACTCGTCCATCTCGTCGAGATGCGGGTTCAGGACGTATTCGCCGTTGATGTAACCAACGCGGGCGCCGCCGACCGGGCCCATGAAGGGAACGCCGGAGAGCGTCAGCGCAGCAGATGCCGCAACCATCGACAAGACGTCCGGATCGTTCTCAAGGTCGTGCTGGACGACGGTAACGACGACCTGGGTGTCGTTCTTGTAGCCTTCCGGGAAGAGCGGGCGGATCGGACGGTCGATCAGGCGGGAAACCAGCGTTTCCTTTTCCGACGGACGACCTTCGCGCTTGAAATAGCCGCCCGGGATCTTGCCGGCGGCATAGGTCTTTTCCTGGTAGTTGACGGTGAGCGGGAAGAAATCCTGGCCAGGCTTCGGAGCCTTGGCGGAAACAACGGTCGCGAGAACGACGGTCTCGCCGTAGGTTGCGAGAACCGCGCCGTCAGCCTGGCGGGCGATCTTGCCCGTTTCCAGCCTCAGCGGGCGGCCGGCCCATTCGATTTCGACGGAATGAGTATTGAACATATGTCTTGTCCTTCAATGCGGGAGCACACGCATCGCCGATATCAGGCGTAGCGTACAGTCGACCGCAATCAATGTGACACATCATGGGCAAGACAACGGGAGGCTTTGCATCACCGGCATCCTGGAAAGGAGCCGCGGCTAAAGCCCCGAGGGCTTTGGCCGAAAGCATCCGGCAATCCTGCCCCATGACAGGTCAACGGTTTGTTTGGCAGATCCGGCCCATCCGGGTCTGCGGGCAGTCACCACGCGAACTAGGGCGTAGCGCAAACATTTCATCGGACCTTAGCCCGAATAAAGAACCGGCAGGCACCCCAAGAGCGCCCGCCGGAAATTTTTAGCGGCGAATACCCAGAGCAGCAATGATCTTGCTGTAACGGGCCTCGTCCTTCTTCTTGAGATAATCAAGAAGCGAGCGACGGGTGGAAACCATGGTCAGAAGGCCACGACGCGAGTGGTTGTCCTTCTTGTGATCCTTGAAGTGACCCGTCAGGTTGTTGATGCGTTCCGTCAGGATTGCGACCTGAATTTCCGGAGAACCGGTGTCGCCTTCGACGGTTGCATATTCCTTGATCAGCGCAGTCTTGCGCTCGGCAGTGATCGACATCTTACGATCCTTTCGTAAAGAGGAGAACGAGACGCCAGAAGCCGAGATGTCGTTCAGCTTCGGCCATGAATGCAGTAGGATGCCTATAGGCTCCTGATGCTGGCGCTGCCTATAGACCATTCACGTTGCAATTGGAAGAGGCGTCCGCCGATCAGCCGAACACCCGCTTCGGCCGGAATTCGCCCTGGCCGATCTCGCCGATGGCGATCAGCTTGCCGCGCACCGTCGCATAGGCCTCGGCCTCCGCAAGCGGCGCATCGCGGCCGCGCAAAATGACCGGGTTGCCCATTTTCAGCCTGTGCGCCTGATCGTCGGTGACCGGCAGATGCGGCAGGCTGGACAGCGCTTCGGCAGTGTCGATCAGGAACTCATCGAGCGCCGCCAGGCGTTCGTCGCGGTCCTCGATCTCCTCAAGCGCCACGAGATCGGCGAGCGGAACCATCTTTTCCTCGGCGAACGGCGCGACGAAGGTGCGACGCAATTCGGAAATATGGCCATAGCAACCGAGATCGCGGCCGAAATCGCGGGCGAGCGCGCGCACATAGGTGCCCTTGCCGCATTCCACCTCGAAATGCGCCTTGTCCGCGGTGACGCCGAGCAGCGTCAGCCGGAAGATCTCTACTTCGCGGGAAGGGATATCGACCGTCTCGCCATCGCGAGCGAGGTCATAGGCCCGTTCGCCGGCGATCTTGATGGCCGAGAACTGCGGCGGAATCTGGCTGATCGTGCCGGTGTATTTCGGCAGCAGATCGCGGATGGACTGTTCGTCGGGACGCATATCCGAAGCGGCTGTGACTTCGCCTTCGAGGTCGTCGGTCGAACGCTCTTCGCCCCAGCTGACGGCGAATTCATAAATCTTGCGTCCGTCCATAACGTAAGGCACGGTCTTGGTCGCATCGCCGAGCGCAATCGGCAGCATGCCGGAAGCGAGCGGATCGAGCGTACCGGCATGTCCCGCCTTCTGGGCGTTGAACAGCCACTTGATCTTGGAGACGGCTTCGGTGGAGCCGAAGTCGACCGGCTTGTCGAGGATCAGCCAGCCGGAAATCGGGCGGCCCTTTGGTTTGCGGGGTTTTGACATGCGTTCTCTTGATTATTCTTTGTCTTCATTGCCGCCGTCGAGATCCCGCTGGACCTCCGGCGAGCGCAGCAGCTCATCGATCTTCTTGTAGTTGTCGAAGCTGGTATCGTCGCGGAAGCGGACTTCCGGCATGTATTTCATCTGCCGGAGCTGACCGCCGATGCGGCCGCGAATGTATTTGGCGTTGCGGTTCAGCGCCTCGATGATTGCCGCATGATCCGGCAGGCCGAGGGGTGTCACGTAGGCCGTGGCGACCTTAAGGTCTGTCGACATGCGCACTTCGGACACCGAGATCACGGTCTTTTCGATGAGGTCGTCGCGCACTTCGCCGCGTTGCAGGACCTGGGTTATGGCGGCGCGGACCTGTTCGCCAACGCGAAGCATGCGCTGGGAGGGCGCCGAGGATGTTGGCTTGCTCATTGTGTTTCTCTTCTAGAGCACTTGCGGGGTTCGTCCCGTATTCCAAGCGCTGCGGTCAGCAAAGGCGGTCACATGACCCAGGCGCACCCAAAGGTCAAGGCGCGGCCTTCGCTTTATCTTAACAGGACAAGCCGCTGAATGCAGCCCCCGCCGGTCCGCGCAGGCGCCGGCCGATCAGAACAGGGCATCGTCGATGTCTTCATCCGACATGGTGGTGGCGGCAGCAGCGGCGACCATCGGCGGCGCCGTGCCGAGCACCGCGGCATGCAATTCGCGTTCGGTCACCATCGTATAAAGACGGGCAATACGGCCACCGACTTCCACAAGCGCCTCTTCAAGGCCCGGCGCTTCGAAGACGTCCTCATCGAGTTCCATCTCGTCTGCGCAGGCGCGTAGCACTTCGCCGAGTTCGGCGTTGAAGTTCAACCGGGCGAGCGCGATATCCATTTCGCCGACGGCCGTCCTGCTCTGATCGCCGAGCGCCAGCATCTGAGCATCCATCCGGTCGCCGACGGAGCGGATATTCTCAAGCGCGTTTTCGAGGCGCTGATCGAGGCTTTGTTCACCTTCTTCGCCATGCACGCTGGTCAGCTTGTTGGCGGCGATTTCCAGCGTCTGGAGTTCGGTCAGGATCTTTTCAGCCGTTCCGTCGAGCGCTGCTGCAAAGTTGCGCAGTTCGGCGGTCACGACATTTATAGCCTTGCCCTCTTCGCCTATCTTGCTGCAGCGCAAGTTGGTATTGAGTGCCATATAATGAATGTCGGTGCGCACGATCTGGACGGTGCCGATGCCGTCGAGAAGTTCCCCGACGGTGTCGCTGGTCGCCCGGCTGAGTTCGCCGGCGCGATGGGCGACATCCTCGATTTCGCGCACGGCGCCGCGAGCGGCGGCCACACCGGTTTCAAGTTGCCGGATCGCATTGTTGTTGTTGCCGCTGTCGGCATCGGTCATCGCCGCACGAAGGGCCTCGATCTGCGACAGATCGGACCGGAAGCTTGCGACGATGGCGACGATCTTTGCAGTATCGCGTTCAAAGTCGGAGATCGATTGATTGAGCTGCAGCGAGACGAGCTTGCGGATGATCAGAGACAGGCTTTCGCGCTGGCCGCCGGTTAGTTTTGCGGCCCCAGGCGCTTCCAGATAATCCGAAAGGATGCGCAGGCTCGACTGGCAGTGTTCAATACGCTGGCGGGTGATATCGCCGACCTGCATGGCCGACAGCGTCGAGGCGAGCTTCGACTGGATGCCGCTTGCGACGGTACGCACCCTTGCTGCGCGCTCGACGAGCAGTTTGCGGTGTTTGCCGATCTCAGCCGCGCCGTTGGAGAGGCCGGAAACGATTTGCGGCACCGTTTCGTCGTAGCTCGCCAGGATCGCCTTTCCCTTGATCATCACTGGCCCTAGGCCATGACCGAGGGTGCTCAGCTTGCCGGCCAGATCGTTGACCTGGCGTGATCCCTCCTGGATCTTTGCGAGAATCTCTTCCGCGAAGCCCGCAAAATCGGCAATACCGGCCCCGGTGATCTTGGCAGTCACGGCGAAGGTGCGCAGATAGCGCAGCGTTTCCTGCATGTCCTCGATCTGAGGCCGCAGTTTTCTTTCCGCGGAGGCGATTTCCTGGAAGCCAACCTGGCGTCCGGATTCGAGCCTGGTCAGGTGCGACAGCCGCTCGACCGTGCTCTTCAGCTCGGTCATCGTGGCGTTTGCCGTTCCTTCGTCCAGCGAACCGGTCAACTGGTCGAGGGAGGTGATCAGCTTGTTCAGCACATCGAGGATCGACAGGAGCGCCGCGCCGCCATCGAGAAAACGCTCCTCGATACGCGAGCGTGCCGTTTCCATCCGGTCGACGAAGGCGAGAACGCCAGTCGAGCTACTCACGATGTCAAAAATGGATGCCCTGACAGCCACTTTGCCTCACCTTTCAGGTCCCCACGGGACCTCTGCCTGCTGAAGATACGACGATGAACTCGCCTGCATTGTTTTGGGACAGTTCCGCACCAGCAAGTTCGGGCACGGTTTTGTCCTGCGCGAGAACTACTCTGAGGGACGATGAGTTAATTCCCGCAGAATAGCGGCGGTCGTTTGCGACTTGTGGTTAATTTTCCCGCTCATTAGCGCGGCGAAATGCAACCTATCAGTTTTGTTTCGTGAGAAATGGCCATGGTTGGTTAACTCCGCATTAACGATGCAAGTCCACATTCGGCCAGCTATTTCAGCGTTTTCGGAATTATATTGAGGTAAGAATGCCTGCTTCCGATGTTCAAGAGGATTACTTTCGCCCGCCGCAGAACCTGACTGTTCGCACGATTGCAACCGTGCAGCGGGAAATACTGCAGTTTCTGGACAAAACCGCGTCCGCAACCATCGAACTCGATGATGATTGCCAAGTGGACATCAGCTTCATTCAACTCATGGAAGCGGCGCGCATCTACGCCGTCGCAGCCGGAAAGCAAATCGCGTTAGCCCGTCCCGCCAGCGGCCCAACGCTCGATGTCTTGAAGCGCAGCGGCTTCCTCGACGGGATGTCCGCTGAAGACCTGAAATTCTGGCTTCATCAAGGGGGTATTCAATGAGCGCCAGCATCTTAACAGTCGACGATTCCGCCAGCATCCGGCTGACGACGCGCGTCGCCCTCAGCAATGCCGGATACCAGATCACGGAAGCAGTCGACGGCATGGACGGCATCGCCAAGCTTAGCGCCAGCCAGTTCGACCTGATCGTCACCGATCTCAACATGCCGAACATGGACGGCCTGACGATGATCCGGGAACTGCGCAAGATGCCGGCCCATATGGGCGTTCCAGTCATCTTCCTGACGACGGAATCCGACAACGACATCAAGCAGGAAGCCAAGGCCGCCGGTGCCACCGGTTGGCTCACCAAGCCCTTCGACCCGGAAAGCCTGGTCAAGATCGTTCGAAAGGTACTCGGCAGATGAGCTTTCCCGATCCTATCGCGGTTTTCAGGACAGAGGCTGCCGAGCTTCTGGAACAGATCGAAGCTGGGCTTCTCGACCTGAACGTAAACCTCGGCGACAAGGATCAGGTGGACGCGGTCTTCCGCGGACTCCACACTTTGAAGGGATCGGGAGCCATGTTCGGCTTCGATGCCCTGGCTGCTTTCACCCATCATTGCGAGACGGCGTTCGACCGCGTCCGCAAGGGCGAAGTTCCTGCAACACAGGAGCTGGTCACGGCGGTTCTCGAGGCCAAGGATCACATGCGTGCCCTGGTCGACACGCCGAATGGCGACCATGAGGCGACCGGCGAAGCGCTTCTCGCCAGCCTGCGCGCTGCCGTCGATGGCGCCAACAACGCCGGTTCTTCCGGCCCCGCCAAAACTGCTCCGGGCCAGAACCATTTCAAGATCCGCTTCAGCTTGCCGCAGAACGCAATGGCAAACGGCACCAATCCGCTGCCGCTTCTCGACGAACTGCGCGAGCTCGGCGAGTGCCGGATCGTGGCAGACCGCTCTGCCATCCCATCGCTCGACCTTCTCGCGCCGACCGATCTTTATGTCTCCTGGGAAGTCGAGCTTCTGACCACCCAGCCGCGGTCTGCGATTGACGACGTATTCATCTTCGTCATGGACGAGATGCAGCTCGAAGTCATAACCGTCGAGACTTCGGTCGCCGCCAAGGCACCAGCCAAGACGGAAGCCCCGGTTACGGCATCGCAGCCCGCCGCGGCACCCCAGCCTGCGGCGGCACCGGTTGTCGTCCTGCATGCGGCTGCACCTGCGCCGATCGCTGCAGCTCCCGTCGAGACGAAGCAGAACAAGGCGTCCGAAAACGTCCGTGTGCCCGCCGAAAAACTCGACGAGCTGATGGACCGGGTCGGCGAACTCGTCATCGCCCAGTCGCGCCTCAGCCAACTTGCAGGCGGCAGCGGCGATCTGCAGCTGCGGGCCGTCTCGGAAGACGTGGAACGCCTTTCAGGCGAGCTGCGCGATACGATGATGGTGCTGCGCATGGTACCGGTCGCGCACCTCTTCAGCCGCTTCCGCAGGCTGGTGCACGATCTTTCGCATGAAACCGGCAAGACGATCGAACTGGTCACCGAGGGCGAAAGCACGGAAGTCGACAAGAGCGTCATCGAACGCCTGGCCGATCCGCTGGTGCATCTGGTGCGCAACTCCTGCGACCACGGTCTCGAGACCCCCGAGGAACGGCTTGCCGCCGGCAAATCACAAGCAGGGCATATCTTGCTTTCCGCCCGCCAGCAGGCTGGCGAAGTCATTATCACTATCAAGGACGACGGTCGCGGCATCAACCGCGAACGGGTGCGCGCCAAGGCGGAATCCTCCGGCCTCATCCCGCCGAATGCCAGCCTCACCGATCAGGAACTCTACCAGCTGATCTTCCACCCCGGCTTCTCGACAGCCCAGACGGTCACCAACCTTTCAGGCCGCGGTGTCGGCATGGATGTGGTCAAGCGGACCATCGATGCACTCCGCGGCACGATCAACGTTGCAAGCCATCCTGGCGAAGGTTCCGAGATTTCGCTGGCGATCCCTCTGACGCTCGCGATCATCGACGGACTGCTCGTGCGGGTCGGCGACGGCCGTTATGTCATCCCGCTCTCGGCGGTCGAGGAATGCCTCGAGCTCTCGATTGAAGAAGACATGCGCTCACGCGGCCGCAGCTTCATCTCGCTGCGCGACAGTCTCGTGCCATTTCTCAGGCTTCGCGATCTCTTCCGCACCGGCACCAAGCCCGACCCCTTCCAGAAGGTGGTCGTCATCTCGACAGGTTCCGAACGGGTCGGCCTGGTCGTCGACCAGATCATTGGCGATCACCAGACGGTCATCAAGGGCATGTCGAAACTGCACCATGACGTCGCCACCTTCTCGGGTGCGACCATCCTCGGCGACGGGGACGTGGCGCTGATCCTCGACGTCGGCCATCTGGTGGCCGAGGGGCAACAACAGGAGGCGCATCTGCGCGCGGCCGGATGAACGAAGCAGTCAGAAAGATTTCTCAGGACCTTTGGGGCGGCCGCGACGAGTTGGAAGTCCTGACATTCGACATTGCCGGCGAAGTTTTCGCGCTGGAAGCCTTCATCGTGCAGGAGATCCTCGATCTTCTGCCGGAGACCATGGTTCCGGGCGCCAAGGCCTTTGTCGGCAGCGTCATCAACTTCCGCGGCAAGGTCATCCCGCTTGCCGATATCCGTCTCGCATTCGGCATGGAAGCGACCAAGCCGACGATCGACAGCCGCATCATCGTCATCTCGATCGAGATCGACGGCGAATCGGTTCTGACGGGCATCCGCACGGACAAAGTCCACGAAGTGACAACGCTGCTTCGCACCGCCGGCGAGCCGCCGCCGAGCGTGGGGATGCGCTGGCGACCAGATTTCATCGATTGCCTCGTCAAGCGAGGGGCTGAATTCATCATCCTCCCGAACCTCCAGGTGATCTTCTCCGCCCAACACGACCATTCCGCGACCGGGGCCTCCCACGGTTGATCACCCTTTTGATGGACTCAAAAAATGCACGCTTCAATCAAATTTAAGCTGGCTTCAGCATTCGGTTTCATCATCATCATGCTGTTGGCGACTGCTACCTATGGCATTTTCAGCCTCAGTAGCCTGAACGACACGCTCGAAAATGTGCTGCAGGGGCCAGCCCTGCGACTGAAACTTGCCCAGAACCTGAACAACGAGCAGCTTCAGCAGATCCGCCAACAGAAGAACCTGCTTCTGGCGGCGAATCCCGGCGAGATACAGGGATATATCGCGAAGAGTGACGAGGCCCGCCGTGTATTCGACGAGACGCTCAAGGCGGTTGAAGCCCGCGCGACCGAACAGGGCAAAGTCCTTTGGGGCAAGCTCTCCGCCTTCACAGCGGAATTCCGCAAGCAGGATGACCACATCCGCACCCTGATGCTGGGTGGAGATACAAGCTCGGCACTGCGTATTTCAACCACTGAGGCACGCACCGTCACCAACGAGATCGATGCTTTGCTCTCCGACGTGGTCAAACTCGAAGAAGGCCGGCTCGACGACGCCAACAAACAGTCGGATGTGGATTATGCTCAGACCCGACTGATCATGATCTCGGTCGCGGCAACCGCTTTCCTGATCGCCTTGCTGGCCGCCCTCTGGATCGCCCTTTCGATCAACAAGGGCCTGCGCAATGCGATCGGGGCAGTGCAGAACGTCGCCGACGGCGACCTGACCCGCTTCGCCGCCATCTCCAGCAGGGACGAGATCGGTGAACTGCTCGGCTTCGTCAACACCATGATCGAGCGCCTGCGCGGCGTCGTCGGCGATGCGCTCGCCGCTTCCGACAACGTCTCCTCGGGCAGCCAGGAACTTTCTGCAAGCTCGGAACAGCTGAGCCAGGGCGCCACCGAACAGGCCTCGTCGGCCGAAGAAGCATCCGCCTCGATGGAGCAGATGGCGGCCAACATCAAGCAGAACGCCGATAACGCCGCCCAGACGGAAAAGATCGCCCGCCAGTCGTCGCGTGACGCCGAAGCGTCGGGCCAGGCGGTAGGACGCGCCGTCCATGCAATGCGCACGATCGCGGAAAAGATCTCGATCGTCCAGGAAATCGCCCGTCAGACCGACCTTCTTGCTCTCAACGCCGCGGTCGAAGCCGCACGTGCCGGGGAACACGGCAAGGGTTTTGCGGTCGTCGCCTCGGAAGTCCGCAAGCTTGCCGAACGCAGCCAGGCTGCCGCCGCCGAGATCAGCGCGCTTTCAGGTGAGACCGTGCAGGTTGCCACCGAAGCCGGCGAGATGCTCAACAAGCTGGTGCCGGACATCCAGAAGACGGCGGAACTCGTGTCGGAAATCTCCGCCGCTTGCCGTGAGCAGGATGTCGGTGCCAGCCAGATCAACGAAGCGATCCAGCAACTCGACAAGGTGACCCAGCAGAACGCCGGCGCCTCTGAAGAAATGTCGGCGACTTCGGAAGAACTTGCCTCGCAGGCAGAAGAACTGCAGGCCTCGATCGCCTTCTTCCGGGTGGATCAGTCCGGCAGCAAACAGGCCAAACAGGCAAAGCGCGCTCCGGCCGCCTCCGCCGCCCGCAAGCCGATGGCAAAACCCACGCAGGCACGCGCTGCGGGACAACACCACAAGGGCGACCATTCGGTCCTCAGCCAGCAAGCCCGCGCCAAGGGTTTTGCCCTCGACATGTCGATGGGCGGGCCGGATGCCGATGACGCGGACTTCCGCGAAAGCGCCTGAGGGAACTGAACCGATCCCGGATTGACAGGAATTCGGGATCGTCTCTTGCATGTAGGCGGGAGAATATCCGGGCAACCGGACTATCGCAGAAGGGTGAATGTATCGGTCTTCTCGTTTTCAACCGCGTCCCCCCGCCTGGAGGGACGCATCGACTGATGCACTTCATTGCCTTGAGGGGATAGGGCTATGCGATTTACGATCAAAGCCAAACTGACATTGGCCTTCGGCTTTCTTGTCAGCATGCTGGTTGGTACGGCCGGCTACGGAATATATAGCCTTGGCGCCGCCAATGAGGCCATGACTTACGTCACGGACGTCGCGGCGACGCGGCTCGATAAAGTCCAGCAGATGAACATCCTGTCGCTCAATCGCATCCGCGCGCAGAAGAACATGCTGCTTGCCACCTCGCCGCAGGAGATCGAAAAGTTCCTCGGCGACGGCGACAAGCTGGAGTTGCAGTTCATCACGCTGCTGAACGAACTGGCTTCGACCGCATCGGCAGACCAGAAGCCGTTCTGGGATGAAACGCGCGGTCTCGCGACGACCAACCAGGCTGCGAACGACAAGGTCGATGCCGCCGCCAAGCGCGGCGACATGCAGCAAGCACTCGCTCTCTCGGCTGGAGAAAGCCGCAAGGCGATCACCGAACTCTCCGCGCAGCTGGATGAATCCGTCCAAATCAATCGCGACCGGATGCAGAAGGCCAATGATGAAGCCGAAGCCACATATTGGACCACGCGCAGCCTAATGATCTCGATCGCGGTCGTTGCCGTCATTACGGCGGCGGCGACAGCGTTCTGGATCGCCCTCGGCATCGGCAGAGGCCTCACCAAGATCATGGGCGTCGCCCGGGCCGTGTCGATCGGCGATCTCAATCAGAACGTCGAAATCAAGACAAATGACGAGATCAAGGATCTGGTCGATACCATCAACACGATGACGGCCAACCTGCGCAACACGGCGACCATTGCCGACCAGATTTCCAACGGTGATCTGACCGTTTCACCGAAACCGCTCTCCGACAAGGACACGCTCGGTCTTGCGCTTGAAAGCATGGTGGAACGCCTGCGCGGCGTGGTCGGCGACGCTCTTTCGGCGGCAGACAATGTCTCTTCGGGCAGCCAGGAACTGTCGGCCAGCTCGGAACAGCTGAGCCAGGGCGCCACCGAACAGGCCTCATCGGCTGAAGAAGCCTCCTCTTCGATGGAGCAGATGGCAGCCAACATCAAGCAGAACGCCGATAACGCCGCCCAGACGGAAAAGATCGCCCGGCAGTCGTCGCGTGACGCCGAAGCGTCCGGCCAGGCCGTCGGCCGCGCCGTCGGCGCCATGCGCACGATTGCCCAGAAGATCTCGATCGTCCAGGAAATCGCCCGCCAGACCGACCTTCTTGCTCTCAACGCCGCGGTGGAAGCCGCCCGTGCCGGCGAACACGGCAAGGGCTTCGCGGTCGTCGCCTCGGAAGTCCGCAAGCTTGCCGAACGTAGCCAGGCTGCCGCCGCCGAGATCAGCGCGCTTTCAGGTGAGACCGTGCAGGTCGCCACCGAAGCCGGCGAGATGCTCAACAAGCTGGTGCCGGACATCCAGAAGACGGCGGAACTCGTGTCGGAAATCTCCGCCGCCTGCCGCGAACAGGATGTCGGTGCCAGCCAGATCAACGAAGCGATCCAGCAGCTCGACAAGGTGACCCAGCAGAACGCCGGCGCCTCGGAAGAAATGTCGGCGACTTCAGAAGAACTCGCCGCTCAGGCGGAAGAACTGCAGGCCTCGATCGCCTTCTTCAAGGTCGAACGGGCGGGCGCAAAAGCGCGGCCGCAGCCGGGCGCCAAGGCTCACACAACAGCAAAGCCTGGCCCAAAACAACCGTCTAAGGCTCCTGCGCCCCGTCCGGCCGGCCATTCCGTCGCAGCTCAGCAGTCACGCGCCAAAGGATTTGCTCTCGATCTTTCGATGGGCGGTCCCGACGGTGATGACGACGACTTCCGGGAAAGCGCCTGAGCGCTCACCCCAACCAATGAGCGGGGCCGTCAGGCGGCCCCGCGATAGCCAGCGTTATTGCGTTGGTGCGAGCAACGAAACGACTGCCGTTAGGAAGTATCCTGATCGTGAGGCTTTCTCGATCGCATCCGAGATGAAGCATTCCCCGACCTGAAGGATTTCGGAGACCTTAAAATGCGGTTTACTATCAAATTGAAGCTGGCATTCACTTATGGCTTGGTCATAGCGCTGCTAATCGGCGTGGCGGGCTTCGGAATATACAGCTTGTCCGACCTGAACGACGCGATCGGCAAACTGATCGCCGGGCCGGCGGCGCGTTTGGAAACCGCGCAGGACCTAGGCAATATCCAGCTTCGCCTGACCCGGGCGCAGCTCAATATGGTAAATGCAAGCAATCCCAAGGACTTCGACACCTATGCCGAAGCCAGTGACCGTAACCAGCAGAACTTCAAGACAATACTTGAGAAACTTGCCGGCCTTGCCTCTACAGAGGAAGGCAGGCAGGCTTGGAGAGATGTCGGCCTCAAGTTTCAGCAGATCGTGACTCTCGACACCCGAATCCGCGATCTTGTCAAGGCCGGCAAGTCCAACGAAGCGGTCGTGATCATCGCAGGCCAAGGCCGAGAGCTGATCGACGAGATCGAAAGCGCCATCGACAAGCGCGTCCAGGCCGCAAAGAACCAAATGGCTGCAACGGATCAGGCCACGGACGAACAATACAACAGCACGCGTAATCTTGTCCTCGCCATCGCCTCTCTGGCAACGATCGTGGCGATCGCCGCCGCCCTCTGGATCGCTTTCGGCATCAGCCGAGGCCTGAAAAAGATATCCTTGATTGCCAATGCCGTGGCGATCGGAGACCTCAACCAGAAGGTCGAGGTCAAGACCAATGACGAGATCAAGGACCTCATCGATACGGTCAACGTGATGACCGGCAATCTCCGCAATACGGCGGCGATCGCCGAGCGTATTTCCGAGGGCGACCTTTCGGTCGATGCCAAGCCGCTTTCCGACAAGGATACGCTTGGGCTCGCCATGCAGAGCATGGTCGCCAATCTGCGGACCACGGCGCACGTGGCCGACCAGATCGCCAATGGCGACCTGACCATTTCGCCAAAGCCACTCTCCGAGAAGGACACGCTCGGTCTTGCGCTGCAGAGCATGGTGGAACGTCTTCGGGGTGTCGTGGCCGACGCGCTTGCAGCGTCAAACAACGTCTCTTCGGGCAGCCAGGAACTGTCGGCAAGTTCGGAACAGCTGAGCCAGGGCGCCACCGAGCAGGCCTCATCGGCTGAAGAAGCTTCCTCTTCGATGGAGCAGATGGCAGCCAACATCAAGCAGAACGCCGATAACGCCGCCCAGACGGAAAAGATCGCCCGCCAGTCGTCGCGTGACGCCGAAGCGTCGGGCCAGGCTGTCGGACGCGCCGTCGGCGCCATGCGCACGATTGCCCAGAAGATCTCGATCGTCCAGGAAATCGCCCGTCAGACCGACCTTCTTGCTCTGAATGCTGCGGTGGAAGCCGCCCGTGCCGGGGAACACGGCAAGGGTTTTGCGGTCGTCGCTTCGGAAGTCCGCAAGCTTGCCGAACGTAGCCAGGCTGCCGCCGCCGAAATCAGCGCGCTTTCGGGCGAGACCGTGCAGGTCGCCACCGAAGCCGGCGAGATGCTCAATAAGCTGGTGCCGGACATCCACAAGACCGCGGAACTCGTGTCGGAAATCTCCGCCGCCTGCCGTGAACAGGACATCGGTGCTTCGCAGATCAACGAAGCGATCCAGCAGCTCGACAAGGTGACACAGCAGAACGCCGGCGCCTCTGAACAGATGTCCGCGACTTCAGAAGAACTCGCCGCTCAAGCGGAAGAACTGCAGGCCTCGATCGCCTTCTTCAAGGTCGAACGGGCCGGGTCCAAGCAGCGAAACCAGCCGGCCCCGACCGCCAAGCCCGCACCGGCGAAGGCCAAGACCCAGCCGCCGGCAAAGGCTTATTCGGCCGGCCACTCGGTGACCGCACAACAGGCCCGCGTGAAAGGTTTTGCCCTCGACCTGTCGATGGGCGGCCCGGACGCGGACGATGACGATTTCAGGGAGAGCGCGTAATGGCAGTCATATCCTCCGAATCCCAATTCGTGACCTTCAGCCTCGGCGACGAGATTTTTGCGGTCCCCGTCGAGGTGGTCCGCGAGATTCTCGACCACGAGGAACCCTTCAAGATCCCACACGGCCCGGAATACCTGCTCGGCCTGCGCGATGTGCGCGGACAGGGCGTGCCTGTGATCGACCTTCGTCTTCGCCTTGGCATGACGAGGACGGTTAAGACGCCACATACGCGCATCCTGGTGCTCGACGTGCCGGTCGCCGATCGCGTCCTGGTGCTCGGCCTCGTCGCAGACCGGGTCTTCGAGGTCGTGCCGTTTCGCAAGGAACAGATCGAGACGGCACCGGATATCGGCGTGCGCTGGCGCTCCGATTATATCGCCGGCGTGGTGCGGCGGGAGAGCGGTTTCGTCGTCGTCGTCGATCTTGCACGGCTATTTTCGGATTCCGGATCGGCTCTCGCCGATGTGGGGCCGCAGTCTCAGGTCGCATGACGGAATTGGCATAACCGAATAGGTTCTTGTACGGGGGCATGTGCGTGAATGCAGCAATGAGAAGCCAGCCGCTCGATGATCGGCTGAGCAAGCGCAACTTCGATCTGCTTTCGAAGTACATCTACGACTATAGCGGCATCAAGATGCCGCACAGCAAGATGACGATGCTGGAGGGGCGGCTTCGCCGGCGCCTGCGGGTCACGGCCATGCCGACCTTCGACAGTTATTGCGACTATCTGTTCAAGCACGGCGGCATTGAAGCGGAGTCGATCTTCCTCATCGATGCGGTGACCACCAACAAGACCGATTTCTTCCGCGAGCCGAAGCATTTCGACTACATGGTACAGACGGCGCTGCCGGACATCCTGAAGACCTATGCCGACCGGCGCATCCGCACCTGGAGTTCCGCCTGCTCGACGGGCGCCGAACCCTATACGATGGCCATGGTGCTTTCGGAATTTCTGAGTTCGTCGACGCCGGAACGCGACTATTTCGTGCTTGCTACCGATCTTTCGACCGACGTGCTGCAGAAGGCCCAGCGCGGCATCTACCAGAGCGATCTCCTGGCACCCGTTCCGGCAGACATGATGAACAAATATGTCATGCGGCCATCCGACAAGCGACGGCAGGAGATGCGAATTTCGCCGAAACTGCGCTCCCGCGTCGGTTTCGCCCGGCTGAACCTGATGGACGAGGCCTATCCCATCGGCGATCCGATGCACATGATCTTCTGCCGCAATGTGCTGATCTATTTCGACAAGCCGACTCAGCAGCACGTGCTGTCGCGCCTTTGCGAAGCCCTGCTTCCGGGAGGCTATCTGTTCATCGGTCACTCGGAAACCGTGACCGGCTTCGATCTGCCGATCCGGCAGGTGGCAAATACTGTGTTCAAGCGGGTATGAACCATGACCGGCAAAATTCGAGTTCTGATCATCGATGACTCAGCCAGCGTCCGCCAGACCCTGACGGCCGTCCTGTCGGCGGATCCGGATATCGAAGTCATCGGCGCGGCCAGCGATCCCTTCATGGCGGCGCGCAAGCTGCGCGAGGAAATTCCCGACGTCATCACGCTCGATGTGGAAATGCCGCAGATGGACGGCATCACTTTTCTCCGCAAGCTGATGGCGCAGCATCCCATCCCGGTGGTGATGTGTTCGTCGCTGACCGAAAGCGGCTCGGAAACGCTGATGCAGGCGCTTGAAGCGGGCGCCGTGGACGTTATCCTGAAACCGAAGATCGGCGCGGCCGACCACCTCGCCGAGTCCGGCGAAAGGATCCGCACCGCGGTCAAGGGAGCCGCACGCGCCCGCGTCGGCCGGCTGCGTCCGTCACGCATTTCCGAAGGCGGCACGACCGCCAAGCTTACGGCCGATGCGATGCTTCCGCCTCCCAAGCTCGGAGCCATGGCGAAGACCACCGAAATGGTCGTCTGCGTCGGCGCCTCGACTGGCGGAACCGAAGCTCTGCGCGAGCTTCTCGAAGCCCTGCCGGCCAATTCTCCGGGCTTGGTCATCGTCCAGCATATGCCGGAAAAATTCACCGCCGCCTTCGCCAAGCGTCTCAACAGCCTTTGCGAAGTCGAGGTCAAGGAAGCAGCCGAAGGCGATCCGGTACTGCGCGGCCATGTGCTCATCGCCCCCGGCGACAAACATATGCTGCTAGAACGGCGCGGCGCGCGTTATGAAGTCTCGGTCCGCTCGGGTCCGCTCGTCAGCCGCCATCGCCCTTCCGTCGACGTGCTATTCCGGTCCGCCGCCCGCTCGGCCGGCGCGAACGCGATGGGCGTGATCATGACCGGCATGGGCGACGACGGCGCCCGCGGCATGAACGAGATGCATCAGGCGGGAGCCTATACGGTGGCCCAGGACGAGGCGTCGTCGGTGGTCTTCGGCATGCCCAAGGAAGCCATCGCCCATGGCGGCGTCGACAAGGTCGTGTCGCTCGAGCAGATCGCCCGGGAAATTCTCGCCGCCGATCGCCGCCGGTAAGATCTGGCAACGGATTTTCACGTCTCGTTAACCATGTTTGGCAAGAATGGGGCAACGCATCATGAGGGTGCGGTGAGAGAGCAATCTTACGCTCGTAGCCGGACAGGGACCCAAGATGCCAGTCATTACCTTTGCCAACACCAAGGGCGGAGCGGGCAAGACCACCGCTGTGCTCCTTCTTGCAACAGAACTCGTTGAGCAGGGCTACCGCGTTACGATCCTTGATGCCGATCCGCAATACTGGATCACCCGCTGGCACATGCTCTCACCGCATAACGACAAGCTCAACGTCATTTCCTACGTGACGCAGGCCTCGATCGACCGGCATATTTCTGAAAACCGCCACAAGACCGATTATTTCGTGCTCGACCTTCCCGGCGCGCAGAGCCCGCTGCTCGCCAAGGCGATCGGCCTCTCCGACCACGTGCTGATCCCGATCCAGGGCTGCGCCATGGATGCCCAGGGCGGTGCAAACGTGCTTGAACTGCTGCGCTATCTCGAAGAAAAGGCCAATCTTCACGTGCCGCACTCGGTCGTGCTGACCCGCGTCAACTCGATGGTCACCACCCGTGCGCTGCTGGCGGTGAAGATGCTGCTCGCCGAGCGCAAGGTCGAAGTGCTGGACACGCCGATCATCGAACGCGCCGCCTTCCGCGACATCTTCGATCTCGGCGGCACGCTCTACACGATGGACGAAAACCGCATCAGCAATCTCGACAAAGCCCGGCAGAACGCCCGCCTGTTCGCGCTCGAAATGCTCCGCCGCGTGCCGCTTCACAAGCCGGCATCGCTTTCGAAGCGCTTTACCCGCGCCGCCTGATCAGGCCTTGCCGCTCAGCACGATCTGCAGCTTGACGTCCGATGGATGTCCGGCGGCGGCTCGCTCGAAGGCCTTGATCGAATCCTTGAAATCGAAGACGCCGGTGATCAGCGGCTTCAGGTCCACCTTGCCCGAGGCGATCAGTTCCAGCGCCCGGTCGAAGATGTTGGCGTAACGGAACACGGTCTCGAAGCGAACCTCCTTGGAGATGGCGCCTGCGACGTCCAGCGGCACCGGCTCGACCGGCAGGCCGACCAGCACGAAGGCGCCACCGGGCCGTACCAGGTCCAACATACCGGAATAGGCCCTCGGGCTGCCGCTCGCCTCGAACACCACATCCGCGCCCCAGCCGCCGGTCTGCTCGGCGATGACTTCCGCGAACGGCCGTTCGGTAATGTTGACGGGGATGATGCCCGGATACTGGCCGGCGATCTTCAGCTTGTCGGGGCTCAGATCCGAAATGAACACGCGGGCGCAACCGCCCGCGAGTGCCGCCAGCGCCACCATGATGCCGATCGGGCCGGCACCGATCACCGCACCGACATCGCCGGGTTGGATGCGGGCGCGGCTGGCGGCCTGCATGCCGATCGCAAACGGCTCCACCATGGCGCCTTCGGCAAAGGAGACATTGTCCGGCAGCTTGTAGGTGAAGGCTGCCGGGTGGATGACTTCCGGCGTCAGCACCCCGTGGATCGGCGGCGTCGCCCAGAAACGGACATCTGGATCGACGTTGTAGAGACCGAGCTTGGAAGCGCGGGACGAAAGGTTCGGCACGCCGGGCTCCATGCAGACGCGGTCACCAACCTTCAAGGTTTTCACCTCGCTGCCGACCTCGACGACGATGCCGGCCGCCTCATGGCCGAGCACCATCGGCTCGCGCAGAACAAAGGGCCCGATCGCGCCGTGGGTGTAATAATGAACGTCGCTGCCGCAGACGCCGACCGTATCGATGGCGATCTTCACGTCGCCCGGCCCGACCTCGGTCGGAAGATCGATTTCCCTCAACGAGAGGACGCCTTTTTTCTCGAGCACCAGTGCCTGCTGCATGGGATGTTTCCTTCCGATTATCTTCTGACGCTGGTCGAGCTTGCGGGCAAGATCAAGGCGGCCGGCGGCCGATCTCAGCCGCGGCCGGCGTAGGGCATGCCGTTTGCCATCACCGTCATGAACAGGACATTGGCCTCCAAAGGCAATCCGTCCATATAGAGCACCGCATCGGCCACGTGTTTCGGGTCCATGACCGGCTCCACGGCAGTCGTCAGATCGGCTTGCAGCGCGCCTTCCTTCATTCGCACCGTCATCGGCGTGTCGGCATTGCCGATATCCACCTGACCGCAGACGATGTTCAGCGGCCGCCCGTCGAGCGCGATCTGACGGGTCAGACCGGTAATGGCGTGTTTGGTGGCGGTATAGGCGGCTTGGTACGGGCGCGGCACATGGGCCGAAATCGAGCCGTTGTTGATGATCCGCCCTCCGCCGGGGTTCTGCCGCCGCATCATCCCGAAGGCCGCCCGGGCGCAATAGAAGGCGCCATTGAGGTTGAGGTCGATGACGGCGCGCCAGGTTTCAAGCGGCAATTCGTCGATCGGAACGGCCGGCGTGCCGCGGCCGGCATTGTTGAACAGAAGATCGAGACGGCCATAGGCCTCCTGCGTCGCCGCAAACAAGGCGTCGACGGCTGCCGGATCGGTGACGTCCGTCGGCACCACCAGCGACTTCCCGCCGGCCAGTTCCGCCGTGCCCTGCAGCTCGCTCTCGCGCCGGCCGGCAAGCACAGTCCTATAACCTGCGTTCAAAAGCCCGATGGCGACGGCCCTGCCAACGCCCGAGCCAGCGCCGGTTACGATCGCTACTTTCGACATGTCCACTCCTCCTTGTCCGTTTCGCCGCATCTTATAGTCGGCGATCGGCATGGCCGTCGAGTGGGCAGGCCTGCGAGAGCGAACATCGCTTTCAGGATTTTTTGGTCACGGTCACCGTGCCGGCATCGGCATCGACCACTACCCAGTCGCCGGTCTCGATCACCGAAAGCGGGTCCTGGTCGAGCTCGGTGATCGCCGGAACGCGGGTGACGACGGCGCCGAGGGCGATTTTGGTGGTCATCCGCGTAAAGATCATCGCCGCCGGCTGGACGCCGTTCAGCCGTGTCATATGGAAATAGGCCGACCAGCCGGACGAGCCTTTCGCGCCCGGAAAAACCAGAATCTTGCCGGCGAAGGAGACGCCGCGCATCTCATGCCGACGCTCGATGACCGTGCCGGTGCGCTCGTTGATGCCACCCCAGCCGGAGATCGTCTCGGTCGTGACAAGCGCCTCGCCCTCGGCGCGGCCGGCCACCACCTTGCGGCCCTTGAGTTCGATGGTTCCAGGTTTTGCTTCTGTTACGATATCCATCAGACCCTCCCGTTCCACTCACCCGTCAAGGCGGCATCGACGCAATCGCTGACCGAGCCGAACCAGCCCTGCACGCCGGTGATCGCCGGCAGGTAGTGCGCCTGCTTGGCCGAATCGGTGGCGATGACCTTGGTCCCAGCCGGCAGCCGGCGGGAAATGGCGGGACAGGTGTCGCTCATGACGACCCCGCCGGCTTCGCGGATGACGTCGATATAGCCGTTGCGCTCGGCGACCTGCTTGATTGCACGCGGCGTGTGCACCCAGAGCTGCACATCCGAATGGATCTTTTTATTCTCCAGCATGTGGGCGATCAGCGCCATCTGGTCGATGGAATTGTGCGGACAGCCGAGCATGATGAAATCGACCTTTTTCTCGGTCGAGCTCTGCAGCTTCTCATAGGTTTCGCGCCGTTCCTTGGCGCCGTAGCGGAACGTGCCCTTGACCTTGCGACCGCCGAAGGCTTCCTCGATCGAATCCGCTTCCGGCGTGATGCCCGGAATATGGTACATCTCGACCCCGCCGGAGGACGCTGCGGCGGCTCCAAAATGCTTGAGCTTGATGAGGTCGGGCTGGCGGCCGGTGCCGTTCAGCACCGGGATCTCCTCGCCGATCACTTCGCCGATGTAATAACCGAGCAGGCCCCAATCCATCATGTCGTCGACCTCGACATCGAGCTCGACCAGATGGGTGCCGCGGCGGTTTTCGGTAATGTGGAAACCCCAATAGGGTATGCGGCCCGTCAGCGCCGCAGCCCCGGTACTTTCCTTGCCCTCGACATTGGTGCGGGCGCCGAGAACCGAATTGCAGTAGATGACGGCCGATGATTCCATCCAGGCGCAGTGTTCGCCCTTCACAGGCACGTTGCCCACCTGATAGGGCGTGCAGGTGGCGAACATGTTGACGCCGCGGCGCCCCAGGTACTTCTCATTGGCGCGCTGCATGTCCACCAGCGCCTTGTCGACGCCCTGCAGTTCCCAATTGTCGTTGTCGATGCCGGTGATCAGCTGACAGGTATGCGCCACCATATGCGGCACCTCGACGACTTCGTCGCTGTCGAGGTTGAGCTCTGAATAGACGTGTTCCATGCCCTTTTCGGCAATCGCCTGCACCGAGGGGGTCGAGGCGTTGAAGGCGCCGGCGACATTGTTGGTCTCGACCAGCCGCTCGGCCCCGAGCGCTTCGCCGTAACGAACCAGCAGGTCCATGGCGCGTGCCTTGGCGCGCCCGTGCTCGCCGTCATACATGGCCTTTTCGTGATCCGTCAGGTTCATCGCATCCTCCTCACGATGCGGCGCGCATTTTCGCGTCGGCCCACCGATAATGCTTCTTTTCGACGTTGTCGGAAACCCGCTCGCGCAGCGCATCGCGATCGATCTGGTGCACGCTGCCGGTTCCGGCAAGGTCGAGCGCGTTGGCGGCGGCCATGCCCATGGCGATGCACGGGCCCATGACGCGGATGCTCGACAGGGCCGCGGAATCCGCATCGACGCAGCGGCCGGCGGCGGCGATGTTGTCGCATTCGTCCGGCGTCAGGCTGCCAAGCGGAATGTAGTGGGCATGCTCTTCGTCGAAAGTGATCCAGTGATGGCCGTCGCCGTGGTCATGCAGCTCGATCGGCCAGGCGGTGCGGGCAACCGCGTCATCGAACTTGGTGCCGGCCTTGATCTCGTCGACCGTCAGGTGATGGCTGCCGGCGATCCAGCGGGTCTGGCGGATGCCCGGCAGACCGAAGGAGCGGATACGGGCATTGCCGAAGCATTCCGGGAATTCCGCCTTCAGGAACTCCACGGCGCGAGCCGCCTGGTCCTTGCCTTCCAGCGCCTTCCTGGAAGCCTCGACCGGATCGAGCGGCGTTTCCACATGGGTCATGTTCATGGCGGCAATGCCGCGGCCGGGAATGGTGAAGCCGAGGCCTTCTCGGCGCAGCAGGCCATAGCTCGCGGCCTTCTCCTTCATCCGGTCGCCGATCTCGTAGCGGGTCGGCTGCCTGGCTTCGTCGATGTTTTCCAGCACGACCATCTGGGTGCCGAAAACGCCGCCCTTTTCCGGCTGACGGCAGGCAAAACCGGCCTGCCAGACGAGCGCAGCGTCGCCGCTCGCCTCCACCCAGCCCGTCGCCTCGATCGAGACGCCGCCGTAACGGGTCATGAAATCGGTCTGGACGACGCGCCGGCCTTCGACATGCACGTCGAGGATCTGCGCGCCGAGCACGACCTCGATACCGGCGTCCAGAATGCTACTCTCCATCCAGCGGCCGAGGACGACTTCGTCGTAATAGACGACCGTGGTGTTCGGCCCGTGGCGGTAATAGATCGACCGGTCCTGGCTTTCGAGATGGGCGAGCAGCCTGTCGGCGATGCCATAGGTGAACTGGTAGCCATGCGTGCCATTCGAAAACAGGCCGCAGAACGTGGCGATGATCGAGTTGACCGCCTGCCCGCCGAGCGCTGCCTGGCCATCAACGATCACCACCTTGCGACCGAGCTTCGCGGCTTCAAGTGCTGCGGAAATGCCGGCAATGCCGGCGCCGACGACGCAGATATCCGCCTTGAGCTTGCGGAATGGCGCCGACTTCTCGCGCCGGACAATCCGCGTTTCCCTGCTCAGCGTCTCCGCCATCGAACCCTCCCATACAGCCTGCGCCCTCCCGGCGCTCTGGCCATGATCGTAACCCAAGCCGCCTCGCCTTGAACCCGGCAAGTGATGCGATCAGCTTTCTTGTTTCGAGAAAGGTCCCGCTGGATTTCAGCGGTTTGGCGTCAGCGAAACGCAAGCGTGGAGGTGGACAGCTGCGGGTGCGTCCGGATTTCTCCTCAGAACATCGGAATGACCTGATCCGGCACCCCTTCCGAAAACCGCTTCTGCACGTAGGATATGAACTCCGACACCACGACCTTGTTCATCTTGATCCTGGGCACCGACGCCTTGACCCAGAGCGGCTCGACCGGAAACTCCGGCATCACCTCTTCGAGCGCGCCGCTACCGAGATCCGACCGAGCGAGGAACCTCGGCAGGATTGCCAGTCCCAGCCCCTGCCGGGCAGCGGCGAGCAGGACCCGACTATCGTTGGCCGTGAAATTCGAGGTGATCTCCACGTTGATCGTGCTCGTCTCCATCTGGAAGGTCCAGGTCGTGCCGATCGTGTGGAAGGTGATGCATTCGTGGCCGACGAGTTCAGTAGGCGTCTTGGGCCGCTTGCGGCTTGCCAGATAGTCCCGCGATGCGCAGAGGACGCGTGGATAAGGGCAAAGCGGGTGGTCGATCACGTACGCGTAGGATTGAGGCAGCGCGCCGATCGCCACGTCGAACCCCTCCTCGAGCGGATTGACCGAACGATCGATCAGCACGATCTCCATCTTCACCCGCGGATTGGCGGCCTGGAACGCGGCGCAGATATCGCCGAAGAACATCGAGGTCAGCGTCGTCGGCGCCTTGATGCGCAGCGAACCGGTCAGCCCCAGTTCATGGGTATTCGGCGTCGCCAGCGTCTCCTCGATCTCACCGACCAGGAGCTGCAGACGGGGTCTCAGCCGCTCGCCGTCGAGCGTCAGGGCCAGCCGTCTTGTGGTGCGCACGAAAAGCTGGGTGTTCAGATGGTCTTCGAGCCGCTTCACTCGCTTGGTGATGACCGAGGTCGCGACGCCCAAGTCACGGCCAGCGGCGGAAAAACTGCCGGCGCGGGCGGTTGCCAGGAATGCGCCGATATCGAGAAGTATGTTCACTGTCTTTCTCGTTTCGAGAAAAAATCCGAGCCGGTATCACGCGCATATTTTCCGGGGTTCCGCAACTCCGGCCGCGTTCCATATCAGCCGCAACGTGCGTTATGGAAATCGAACTCCGCAACCAGTCTCCGGACCGCACCGGTTTCCGAGATGCGCAATGCCATCCACACCGATACAGCCGACCAGGCAGCCCGCATATAGCTGTCGGCGCGGTAGAGGGCGGCATCCGGATCGCTCTGAAGCGCCATCATGCGCGCGCTCAAGAGTTCGAAACCATCGAGGGCCGCGAGAGCCAGTTCCGAAGCCTGCGGATGTTCGGCGATATAGGCATCGATCTCGTCGCGTGCCCTCTCCAGGAAGAGCGCAACCCCCCTGCCCTCGTCGCGCCAGAGGCGGCGGGTCAAAAAGTCCAGCGCCTGCATGCCCGTCGTACCCTCATAGATGGTCATGATGCGGGCGTCGCGAAGATATTGTTCGAGCGGCCAATCCCGGGTGTAGCCGACGCCGCCAAGCACCTGGATCGCCGCATTCGCTGTCTCGAACCCCGCCGCTGCGCCAAAATTCTTGATCAGCGGCAGCATCCAGCCGGTAAAGTCCTCCAGGCCGGACTCGGGCTCCAGCCGGGCAATATCCATGGTCGTGGCAAGTTCGAGAATGGCGGCGCGCAGGATTTCCGTGGAGCTGCGGATCTCATGCAGTTGGCGCTGCACATCCGGATGGCTCGATATCGGCACCGGCGGCTGGTCCGGCCGTCCGCCCTGACGGCGCTCCTTCGCATAGTCTTCGGCGATATCGGCCGCAGCAGACGCGATGCCCAGCCCCTGGCAGCCGGTGAGCAGCCGCATCAGCTCGATCATGGTGAAAAGCTGCGGCAGGCCTCGCCCTTCGCGGCCGAGCATGATGCCCCGGGCATTGTCGAACCGCATGGCGCAGGTGGGAGAGCCATGCAGGCCCATCTTCTCTTCGATCCGATCGACCGAAACGCCGTTCGGCTGGCCGTCGATGAGATTGGGAACCAGAAACAGGCTGATGCCGCGCGTGCCCGGCTGGTCGTTGGTGCGGGCGAGCAGGCAATGACCTATGCGGTCCGCCATGTCGTGATCTCCGAAGGAGATCCAGATCTTCTGGCCGGTGATCAGCCATTCGCCGTCGCGCAATTCGGCCTTGGTGCGCAGGCGTCCGACATCCGAGCCCGCTTCCGGCTCAGAAATACAGATCGTCGCCGCCCATTCGCCGGCGGTGAGTTTCGGCACCCATTCGTTCGCGGTCGTCTCGTCGGCGGCTTCGGCCAGAAGATGCGCCGCGGCGCGTGTCGAGCCGGCCGCCATCATCAGCGCCACGCAGGCGCGCTCGAACAACGGCGCGCAGGCGGCATGCAATATCAGCGGCACGGCCTGGCCGCCGAATTTCTCGGCCACGTCCATGCCGAGCCAGCCGGCCTCGGCATATTGCCGGAAGGCGTCGGAAAAGCCATCCGGCGTCCTCACCCGGCCGTCGACCATCCTCGCACCGATCCGGTCGCCCACCGCATTCAGCGGCGCCAGCACGCCCTCGGCAAAACTTGCCGCCTCCTCGATAATCGCGGCGACCGTCTCGTCGTCGCAATCCTCACGGAGCTCTTTCAGCCGGTGCCAGCCCGGCGTCAGAGCCAGGATGTCCAGCGTTCGGTCGGCCTGATCCGAAAAAGACATCGGCGGTTACCGCGGCTGCATGCGCAGTGCGCCGTCGAGCCGGATCACTTCGCCGTTGACATACTGGTTCTCGATCACGAACCGCACCGCATCGGCAAACTCGCCGGGGTCGCCGAGCCGGGACGGATAGGGGATAGCGCTGGCAAGACTGTCCTGCGCCTCCTGCGGCAGCTCATGAAGCAGCGGCGTCAGGAAGATGCCGGGTGCTACAGTGTTGACCCTTACGCCGAAGCGGGAGAATTCGCGCGCCGCCGGCAAAGCCAGCGAAACGATGCCGCCCTTGGAGGCCGCATAGGCCGCCTGGCCGATCTGTCCCTCGAAGGCGGCGACCGAGGCGGTGTTGACAATGACGCCACGTGCCTTGTCGTCGCGCTCGGGCAGGCCAGACATGCGATCGGCCGCAAGCCGCATCATGTTGAACGTGCCGATCAGGTTGACACGGATGACCCGCTCGAAATCGGCAAGCGGCATCGGGCCATTTTTGCCGACGATGCGCCCCGCCGTGCCGATACCGGCGCAGTTGACGAGGATGCGCAAGCCGTCACCGGCCTTCGCCGCAACGTCGAGCGCCCGAGCCGCATCGTCCTCGCTGGTCACGTCGCCCGAGAGCGCCACGCCGCCGATCTCGGTCGCGATCTTTTCGGCTGCGGCCTGGTTGCGGTCGAAGACATGCACCACGGCCCCGAGTTTCGCGAGCAGCCGTGCCGTCGCCTCGCCGAGCCCCGATCCACCACCGGTGACGACGGCGCTTGTTCCTTCGATCCTCATGCCGCAAGCTCCTTGCCGACCCGGATGACCCCCGGCGCATCCGCATACAGTTCCTCGACGAGATCGCCGCGATGGGCGAGCACGGCGCGTTGATTGATCGAGCCCTTGTCGGTCACCTCGCCCTTCTCGAAACGCAACGGCTGGGTCATCAGCATCATGCGCATGACGCGCGTTGCCGAACCGCTCGACTGGCGCTGATGGTCCTTCAGCCGCTCGATGATCGCCGCCCTTACCTTCGGATGGGCAACCACCGCCTCGTCGGAAAGGGCAGTGTCGCCGCCGATCAGTTCGCGCAGTGCCGGCATGAAAGGGACCGCCAGCGCCCCGAGCTCGGCCCGGTTCTCGCCGGTGATGACCGCATCGCGGATCAGCCCGCCGAACTGGTTTACCAACTGTGCCCGCAGCACGCCGACCGCCACCCAGGTGCCGGTCTGCAGCTTGAAGTTTTCCGCCGTGCGGCCGTCGAAATAGAACCCCTGGCGCGGATCGCCCGGCACGGCGAATTTCACCGCGTCACCGATCCGATAAAAGCCTTCGTCGTCGAAGGCTTCTTTGGTCAGTTTCTCGTTGCGCCAGTAGCCTGGGGTGACGTTCGGACCCTTGAGGCGCAGTTCGTATTTGTCGTCGATCGGCACCAGTTTCATGGTGACCCCCTGGCCGGGGACGCCGATATTGCCAGGCTTTTCCTGCGGTTCGGTGCAGAAGATCGCGAACGGCGCGGTCTCCGTCGAGCCGATGCCGGTGCCGAGCGGCACCCGTTCGCCAATCGTCATTTCGGAAAGCTCGATCAGCGCATCCCAGGTATGCTGCGCCATGCCGGCGCCGGCATACATCAAGAGCTTCAGGTCCTTGAAGAAGGTCTTGCGAAGCCCCTCGTCCTCGCGCATCGCCTGGATCAGCATTTCATAGCCGGCCGGCACGTTGAAATACCAGGTCGGCGAGATTTCCCTCAGGTTGGCGATCGTCTGGGCCATCAGCGCCGGGCTCGGCTTGCCGCGGTCGATATAATAGGTGCCACCGTTATAGATGGCGATGTTGAACACCTTGTTGCCGCTGGCGGTATGGTTCCAGGGCGCCCAATCGACCAGAACCGGCGGCTCGTCGCGGAAATAGGAATAGCAGTCGGTGACCATTTCCTGGTTGGAGCAGAGCATGCGCTGGGTCTGGATCACCGCCTTGGGCGAGCCGGTCGTGCCCGAGGTGAACAGGAATTTCGCAACCGTATCCGGCCCGACTGCGTCAAAAGCCTTGTCCACGGCCACTGTCGGCTCGGTCTTGAGGATGTCGTCGAGGAGATAAGTGCAGGACCGGCCCTCGGGCAGGTTACGCATCCCCGCAAACGGAATATCCGCCCCGAAAGCCGTATCGACCGCGTTGCGGAAAGCAGCCGCGTCGTCGGCGAAGATCAGGCCGGGGGTGATCTGCCTGGCGATGTCGTGCAGCTTGGAAAAGTCCGAGGAGATGGTCGCATAGGCGGGTGCAATCGCCGCCGACGGGATGCCCACATGCTGGGCGCCGAGCGCCATCAGCGCATGTTCGATCGAGTTTTCCGAAAGGATGACGAGCGGATTTTCGGCCGAGAGCTTCATGTCCAGCAGGAACTGACCGATGCGCCGCACGTGATCCAGCGCCTCAGCAAAACTCACCCTGCGCCACTCGGCCGTCCCTTCGCGATCCGCCATCCAGGTGCGGTCGGGTGCGGTTTTCGCCCAGTGGACCAGCCGCTCGTTGAGCTTGTCGGGATAAGGTCCGAGCGGATCCTCACGCCAGACCACGAACTCGCCGTTCGGCCGTTCTTCCCAGCCGACCACAGGCGACCACAGCTTCACGTCACGCACAGGTTTTCCGCTCATGACTTCTCCTCCCAGACGTCAATGCTCCCTATCGGGCTCCCAAAATTTGTTTACAAAGAAACAATCTCCCTGTAAACGATCAAAAACTGATGACGGGCTGGGGAGCGTCCGTTGCTGGAGGAGAATGCATAAAATGGCCGATCATACGGCAACCAGCTTCGTGACCTATGAGCTCAAGGGCAATGTTGCCCATATAGGTCTCAATCGTCCGGAAAAGCGCAATGCGATCAGCGACCGTTTCGTCGAAACGATCGCCGAGACCGTGGCGCGCGCCGAAAGCGAGGCGAAAGCCGTCGTGCTGTTCGGCCATGGCGATCACTTCTGCGCCGGGCTCGACCTTGCCGAACACGTCAAGAAAACGCCGATCGAAGGCGTGCGCGGTTCGCGCCGCTGGCATGCGGTGTTTGCCGGCATCGAACATGGCACGATCCCGTGGATTTCAGCCCTGCACGGGGCGGTGGTCGGCGGTGGCCTCGAACTGGCGTCCGCCACCCATATCCGGGTTGCGGACAAGTCCGCCTTTTTCGCCCTGCCGGAAGGCCAGCGCGGCATCTTCGTCGGCGGCGGTGGTTCGGTTCGGGCCGCCCGGCTGATGGGCGTCGCCCGCATGACCGACATGATGCTGACCGGCCGCGTCGCTTCGGCGGAAGAGGCGGAGCGCTGGAACCTGGCGCAATACGTCGTCGAAAAGGGCATGGCCCGGCAGAAGGCGCATGAGCTTGCAGAAGCCGCCGCCAGCAACGCCGAAATTTCCAACTACGCGGTGCTCAACGCATTGCCGCGCATCCAGGACATGGCCAAGGAAGACGGGCTTTTCGTCGAATCCTTCATCGCCTCCTTCACCGCTACCAGCCCGGAGGCCGAAGAGCGTCTGCGCGCCTTCCTGGAAAAACGCGCCGCGCGGCTGAAGGCGCCGGGCTCGGCATAAGGGGGAACGCCCATGGACATGCCGATCCGCACCGCAGACGAGGTCGAACTCGACCGGCTCAATTCGGCGCTCGGTTTCCTGATGCGGCTGGCGCAGCTCAAGATCTACGAGCGTTTTTTCGAAGAGGTCGGCGAGCATAATCTGAAGCCGGGGGAATTCTCCGTGCTTTGGGTCATTCTCCACAATCCCGGTATCCGCCAGAGCGTGCTCGGCCAACGGCTGATGATCAAGCGCGCTCATATGACCAAGCTGATCCGGGCGCTGGAGGACCAGAACCTCGTTTCGCGGAAGGTGCCGGATGGAGATCGCCGCGCCGTGGAGATCACGCTGACGCCGGAAGCGGTGACAAGGGTGAAGCAGGCGAGCCAATGGTTCTTCACCTACGAAGAGTCGGTCGGCGCCAACCTTACCGGTGACGAGCGCCAACAACTGACGTCCCTGCTGCGGAAATTCGTAGGCCTGGGCTGAATTTAAGGATCGGGAGGAGCGAACCTTGAACATCGACGAGCTGATCGCCAT
Organism: Neorhizobium sp. SHOUNA12A; assembly: GCF_023006505.1. Classification (GTDB taxonomy): domain Bacteria; phylum Pseudomonadota; class Alphaproteobacteria; order Rhizobiales; family Rhizobiaceae; genus Neorhizobium. Next base: position 72,025 of record NZ_JALBGV010000005.1, on the reverse strand, counting down.
CGACGTCCACACCCATGCGGAAGAGCCCTGCTGCGGCCCGCGCGACGACGGCTATGACCAATTCCAGGCCGGCATGGCCAAATATTTCAAGAACCCGGCCGGCCACAAGGGCATGCTGCCGACGGTGAACGAGACTGCCGTCTATTACCGCGAACGCAAGATCGGCTGCGTGATCTTTCCGGTCGATGCCGAGCGCGAGACCGGTTTCCGGCGTTACAACAACGAAGAAGTGGCGATGATCGCTGCCGAAAACAGCGACATCATGATCCCGTTCGCGTCGATCGACCCCGCCAAGGGCAAGATGGGCGCCCGCGAGGCGCGCCGGCTGGTGCGGGAATTCGGCGTCAAGGGTTTCAAGTTCCACCCGACCATGCAGGCCTTCTATCCGAACGACCGGATGGCCTACCCGCTCTACGAGGCGATTGCCGAAGAGGGTGCGATCACGCTGTTCCATACGGGCCAGACGGGCGTCGGCGCCGGCATGCGCGGCGGCATGAACATGCGGCTCAAATATTCCAACCCGATCTATCTGGACGACGTGGCGGCGGATTTTCCCGACATGCCGATTATTCTCGCGCACCCCTCCTTCCCCTGGCAGGAAGAGGCGCTTTCGGTCGCGACCCACAAGCCGAACGTCTATATCGACATGTCCGGCTGGTCGCCGAAATATTTTCCGGCGATCCTGGTGCAGTACGCCAACTCGATCCTGAAGCACAAAATGCTGTTCGGCTCGGACTGGCCGGCGATCACCCCGGACCGCTGGATGGCGGATTTTGCCGCAATCTCGATCAAGGACGAGGTGCGGCCGCTGATCCTCAAGGAAAACGCCCGCAAGCTGTTGAAGCTTTAAACCGGGACGAAACTCTTTCGCACGACCAGTTCGGGGATCACCCGCTCGTAGCCCGGCGAAGCGTCCGGGTTTCCGAGGCGCCGTTCCAGAAGCTCGACGGCCCGCAGCGCCATGGTGACCGGGTCCTGGCGGAAGGTGGTGAGGCTGTAGCTCAGCCAGGCCGCTTCCGGCACGTCGTCGAAACCGATCACCGCAACGTTTTCCGGGACGCGCAGTTTCTTCTCGATGCGAATGAAATCCATCAGTCCGAAGGCAATCTGGTCGTTGGCGCAGAACACCGCATCCGGGCTTTCATCACCGGCAAACAGCTCGCGGGCGGCGGCTATGCCGCTGTCATAGTCGGAATCAGGCCCCCCGGCGGACTGGACTTCGGCGCCGAGCGACCGCGCCGCCGCCGTGAAGGCATTTTCGCGTTCGACGATGCTCGGCGTCCCCGATTGCGAACCGACGACGGCGAGGTGCCGACGGCCGGCATCGAAAAAGGCATTGGCAGCCTTGCGGGAGGCCTCGGAATTGCCGGCGCGGACATGATCGGCATCCGGTTCCGAACGGCCGATCACCACCAGCGGCTGGCCATTGCGCTGGGCGAGTTCGAAAAAGCTTGCGGGCGGCGAACCGGAGAGGATGATGGTCGCCTCGGCGCGGTGGCCGATCAGCATTTTCTGGGCAGCCAGCAATTCCTCTTCCGCCTGTCCGGTATTGATGAGGATCGGGATGCTGCCACGCTGGATCAGCGCTTTGGCCAAAGCCGCGGTCAGATGGGCGCGAAAGCCGAGTTCCGGCTTGGTGGCGACGATGCCGACAAGGCGGCTCTGGTTGGCGAGCACGCCGCGGGCGAGGTCGTTGACATGATAGCCAAGCTCTTCCGCCGCCCGCAGCACCTTTTCCCGCGTTGCCGGCGCGACGCTGGCGCCCGGCGTAAACGTGCGGGAAACCGCCGAGCGGGAGACGCCGGCAAGTTGCGCCACCTGTTCGGCGCTGACGAAACGCATCCGTTTTTCGTCCTTCATGCTTTCCTCAATGCCCCACGCGCGAAAGGACGTCCGCCTTCAGGAATCGCTCGACGATCAACATGAACACCAGAGAGGGAACGAGCAGCAAGAGGGCCGTGATCGATGCTATCTGATAATTTCCGCCGGCGGCGGTCGTATAGAGCAATAGCGGCAGCATGTTCACATCAGGCGCGCCGACGAAATAGCTGCCGGTGAACTCGTCAAGCGATTCCAGGAACACGAAGATGGCGCTCGCCATCAGGCCGGGTGCTGCGAGCGGCAGGGTCACGTCGAGGAAAGCCCGGAAGGCTCCGGCGCCGATATTGCGCGCCGCCTGTTCGAGCTCCGCGTCGATCGCCGAAAAGGCGGCCGTCGCGATCCACACCGCATAAACGAGGCCGTGCGAGACATGCACCAGCACGACGCCGGGAATCGTGCCGTTGAGCCTGATCTCGTAGAAGATGCGGGCGACGTTGACGTAGACCGTTAGGTTCGGAAAGGCCTGCGGAATGAGGAAGGCGAGCAGGATGAGGCCGCGGAACGGCAGTTTCAACCGCGCCAGAGCGTAGCCGGCCGGGATCGCCAACAAGAGCGACACGACAACGGTCAGCAGGGCCACGACCAGCGAATTGGTGAGCGATTCCATCGCCCCGCCGCGCGGTGCAAACACCCGCGCCCAGGAACTGAAGCCGTATTCCAGCGGCAGGCTGTAGGGGAAATACCACTTCTCAGCCACCGTCCAGATCAGCAGGTTGAAGAGCGGCCCGAAGATGAAGAAGGCCATCGGCCCGAAGATGATGCCGCGCGGCACCCACCAGAGGGCCGCGAGAGGATTGCGGGCGGCGGGATTATGGGCGGCTGTCATGCGCGCTCCTTGAGGCTGGCGCGCAGGTAGATCCATGCGACGGAGGCGGCGAGCACGAGCGAGATCAGGCCGAGCGCATTGGCGACGCCGTAATCCCCGTAGGAATTGACCCGGAAGGCGATATCGGCGGTCAGCATGGTCGGCGACTGGGCGTTGATCATCAGCGGCACCGAGAGAACCGACATCATGGTGATGAAGGAGAGGATGAGGCCGACCGTCAGCGTCATCGCCACCTGCGGCACGACGATCTCGACGAGGAGCCGCAGCCGCGAAGCGCCGAGATTGCGGGCTGCCTCGATCGTATCGCGGTTGATGGAGGCCATGGCACCGGCGACGAGCAGCGCCACGAACGGTGTCTGCTTCCAGACGAAGGCGATGACGATGCCGCGCCAGTCGAGGAAGCTCACCGCATCGAGCGGCGTCATGAGACCAAGGTTGATGAAAGTGTTGTTCATCATGCCGTTCTTGGACAGGAACGTGCGTAGAATCTGGCCGACGACGATGAAGGGAATGAACATCGGCCAGCGGTAGAGCCAGCGCAGGATCGCCACCGCGACCGGATGTTCGCCGAGCGTCAGATACCCCCCGATCGCGATCGAGGCGATGCCGATCAGCACCGTCGATAGGCTGACGATCACGACGGTGAAAATGATGTCCTTGGTATAGAGGTCGAAGGTCTTGGTGAAATTACCCCAGCCGAATGCCCCCTCCACCTGAAAGGCGCCGACCGCCGACATGATCAGCGGCAGGATGAAAAGGAAGGCGATCACCGCGAGTGCCGGCAGCACGAGGAGGAGACCGAGGAGGCGTTTTGGCATGGGGTTCACGCTCGCTGAAGTTTGCCCCTCACCCTAACCCTCTCCCCGCATGCGGGGAGAGGGAACGTGCCCCACCCGACCGTCAATCGGGCGGAGAGGGCGCGGCATTGGTCCTTCTCCCCGCGAGCGGGGAGAAGGTGCCGGCAGGCGGATGAGGGGCAGACGCTGACTGTTTACTTCACAGACTTCTCATAAGCTTCGAGGATCGCGGTGTTGTAGGGCGCGATCGGGAAGGGCTTGCCCTTGGCAGCAAGGTCGGCCGGCGAGATATCGACGAATAGCTTGTTCCAGGTGGCGTCGTCGAGTTCGACCTTTACCTTGTCCGCGTCGATTCCCGGATACCAGTTGAAGCGCTTGACGATGCCTTCGGCCTGGACCTTCGGGCTGGTGGCAAGCGCGATGAACTTCTCGGCCAGCGCCTTGTGGGCTGCCTTTTCCGGCAGGACATAGTGCATCGGCTGACCCGGCATGCCCGGCGCCGGCAGAACGAGTTTCATCGTCGGCGGCAGCTGGCCGTTGGCCTGCCAGGAGTAGAACATGTCGACCCAGACCGGGCCCATGGCGATTTCGCCGCGCGACAGGAGGTCGAGCGTGCCGGCATTGCCGGGCGTCAGCGTGGCATTGGTGGTGAAGTCGGCGAGGCTCTTGAAGGCCGCATCCCACTTCTTGGTTTCCTCTTCCTTGAACGGGCCGTTCATCAGGGTGTTGGCATCACCACCGCCGAAGGCGTAGATCCAGCCCATGACGAACGAAACGCCGGAAGCGCCGCCCTTGATGCCGTTATAACCGAACTGCTTCGGATGGGCTTTGGCCCAGTCTGCGAGTTCTGCGTAGGACTTCGGCGGGTTCGGTACGAGCGCAGGGTTGTAGGCGATCGCGGTCTGGCTGTTGAACATCGGCATGACATAACCGTCGACATTGGTGCCGAGCGCCATCTTGGCGTTGTCGCGCGAGACGAGCTTGCCGGTGTCGATGTCGCCGCGATACTTGTCGAGATAGCTCTTGGTCACCATCGGGCCGACGAATTTTTCGTGGACGACGGCAACGTCGACGTCCCACTTATCGGACTTGGCGGCAGACTGGGCGTCGAAACGCTCCAGGATCTTCTGCGAACCTGCGTCGCCAGGACCGGTGCCGACGGCGCGAACCGTGTTGCCCGGATAGGTCTTCTCGAAAAGCGGTCCGAGATACTGGTTGATGTAATCGACCATGTTCTGGTCGCCGGCAGTCGCAACCGTCAGCTCTTCGGCATGAACCGGAAGGGCTGCGAAAACGACGGCGAAGGCTGCGTAGGACATCTTGTTCATGAGTGCTTCTCCGTGAGTTGAAAAGGCAGAGGTATCGAAAGGTCAGGCGTGGACTTTCTCGGATGGCGCCCGGGAAATAGGGGAGGCCGAAGCAGCCTCCGGCGAACCAAACAGAAAGAGCGCCTCAGCCGGCACGAACACGGCGACGCGGGCGCCCGGCTCGAAGGCGCGCTCGGCATCGGCCATGATCTCGTGATCGCCGAGTTTGACGACATGACGCCAATGGCCGCCGGGATAGCTGACGGCGGCGACCTCGCCCCCGAAGGTGATGCCGGGGCCGATCACGGCGATATCGTCGGTCGAAAAAAGGCGCGCGGCCTCCGGGCGGAAGCGAGCTTCGACCGGACCGGCGGCCAACGGACGGCCGAGGAGCGGCACGGAACAGGCCGTATTTGCCGGGCCGGCGGCGATCGCGAACTGGTCACCCTGTGGCGCACCGTTCAAGAAAAGCACATTTTCGGCACCCATGAAGGCGGCGACGAAAGTTGAGGCCGGACGGTTATAGACTTCCTCCGGCGTGCCCTGTTGGGCGATCCTGCCGGCATTCAGGATGACGATCCGGTCGGCCATCACCATAGCCTCCTCGCGGTCGTGGGTAACATGGATCGCGGTGATGCCGAGCCGCTTCTGCAGCGCCCGCAGCTCGTGGCGCACCGTCAGGCGGATACGGGCGTCAAGGTTGGACAGCGGCTCGTCGAGCAGCAGGATTTCCGGATCGATGGCGAGCGCCCGGCCGAGCGCGACACGCTGGCGCTGACCGCCGGACAGCGCCGACGGTTTGCGTGCCTCCAGCCCGTCGAGGCCAAGCAGCGACTGCATGGCGGCGACGCGGGTGGCGATCTCGGTTCGAGAAATGCCCTTCAGCTTCAGCCCGTAGCCGATGTTCTGCGCCACCGTCATATGTGGCCAAAGCGCGTAGGACTGGAAAACCAGCGCCATGCCGCGCTTGTCGGGCGGCAGGTAAGTCACGTCGCGATGGCGCACCTTCACTTCACCGGCCGACGGGCTGATGAAACCGGCCAGCAGACGCAGAAGCGTGGTCTTGCCGCAGCCGGACGAACCGAGCAGCGCCACGAATTCGCCCTTGGCGATCGACAGATCGATATCGGTCAGAACCTGCGTGGCGCCATAACGGCTGGCGACACCGCGCAATTCCAGAAAACCGTCCCGTTCCATCGAACCCCCTTTTGCACAGCCGTGCAATCTTGCTGGGCGTTTCTTAGGGCCGGAGTTTTACAGGCGGATGACACCTCAAATTTTTTATTGCCGGATGCTCGTGAGGTGGCCGCTCAGGCGTCCACGGAGAGCGAGGCTTCCAGCCGGGCGAGCGCTTCCTCAAGCTCGTCGGCACCGGTCGCCACGAAAATGGCTCCGGCCTCCGCCAGGATTTTCACGCGGCCGGGCCGTGGGTCTGCTGGATCAACGAAGCCGATCGCCGTCATGCCCGCCGCCCTCGCCCCGGTGATCCCGTGGGCGCTGTCGTCGATCACGACGCAACGGGCCGCATCGACGGTGAGCGTTTCGGCGCAGAGATGGAAGAGATCCGGCGCGGGTTTCGGCCGTGCCACCATGTCGGCGCTGAAGATGGAGGGCGCAAAAGCGTTCCAGAGGGGCAAAAGACCAAGGCTTTTCGACAGCCGGTCCGTCGAACTGTTGGAGGCGACGCATTTGCGATGCGGTAACGAGCGAACGAGGCTTTCGATACCGGGCATCGGTTCCAGCGAGCGGGCGAATTCCGGATAGATATCGAGATGCCAGGCCTCGAGGACCGTATCCAGATCGGCAATGCCAAGCTCTTCGGTGCAGATGCGGCGGATGACGCTCGCCGAATTGCCGGTGAAGCGGACCAGCACCTCTTCGGTGGTGATCGCGGCGCCAGCATCCTGCAGAGCCTTGGCAAGCGTGCGGCTGGCGATCGGCTCGCTGTTGATCAGGACGCCGTCACAATCGAAAATCAGGAGATCTATCTGCATGAAAGTCCAACTTGGGTGAGGCGTCAAAGCCGATTGACGCCGGCTGCACCGTCGGCGACGGCAAAGCTCTGGAAAACGGAGGCGGGGGAGTTCTGCTGCTTGCGGTCGGCGACACCGATGAAATCCACCTCGGCCGACCTCTCGCTCAAGCGCATGATCGCATAACCATGCTTGTCCGAGGCAAACTTGAGATGCGGGTTTTCGGCAAGTGCGGTCGCAAGGCTTGCGGCAGACGGCGCGTCCGAGGTGATCGAGCCGCAGACGAATTCGCTGGCGATTGCCCGGGCTTTCTCGTCGGCGAAGTCGCGCTTCACGTCGGCGGCGTAGAAGGCGTGCAGATCGCCGCCGATAATTAGGGGGTTCTCGACCGCCGAGGTCTGCACCGCCTCCAGCAGACGACCGCGGGCGGCGCGATAGCCGTCCCAGCCGTCGAGATTGTATGCCGTAGCGGGCCCGGCCTTGGTGTCGCGTTCGGCAAGCAGGGTCTGCTGGGCGATGATGTTCCATTTCGCGCGGCCGGCACCGAGCGTCTTGCCCAGCCATTCTTCCTGCGCCGGGCCGAGCATGGTCCGCTCCGGCCGATCGTCGCCGGCGGAACCTTCGAGTTCCGGCGAGCGGTATTGCCGCGTGTCGAGAAGCGTCACGCCAGCCAGATTGCCGAACCGATAATGATCGTAGATGCGGAGCGCATCGAACCCGGCAGCAAGGCTCGGATGTACGGGCATGTGCTCGAACCAGGCCTGATATGCGGCGCGGCGGCGGGTTAGAAACTCCGCCGGGTTCGGTGCGTCGGGGGCACGGTCATTGGCGTAATTATTGGTGACCTCGTGGTCGTCCCAGACGGCGAGCCAGGGAAAGGCGGCGTGGGCTGCCTGCAGTTGCGGGTCGGACTTGTAGAGCGCATAACGGTCGCGGAATTCGTAGAGCATCGATGGTATGCCGGTCTCGTGCTTGCGCACGAGCTGCGCACCATAACTCCGCTCGTAGATGTAATCTCCGAGATGGACGACCAGATCGAGGTCGCGGGCGGCCATGTCGGCATAGGCGCTGTAGAAACCCTGCTCGTATTGCTGGCAGGAGGCGAAGGCGAGGTGAAGCGAATTGACGCTGTCCGCCGGTGCTGTTCGGGTGCGGCCGACCGGGCTTTCCGCATTACCGGAGCGGAAGCGGTAGAAATACCAGCGGCCGGGTTGAAGGCCCTTCACCTCCACATGCACGGAATGGGCGAATTCGGGGACTGCACGGAATAGGCCTGACCGGACCGGCTTTGAAAAAGCCTCGTCCTCGGCGACCGTCCACTCCACGTCGATCGGATCGAGGTTCTGCTTCGGCGCCGGGGCAAAGGGATCGGCGGCGGCGGGCGATGCGTTCTCCAGGATCAGCCGCGTCCAGAGGACGACGCTGTCGGCCCTCGGCGCGCCGGAGGCGACACCGAGAGCGAAAGGATCGGTGCTGAAGCTCGCCGCCCGTGCGGAGCCGAGCGGCCGCCAGATGGCAGCCGCCGCCAATCCGCCCAGTAGCAGGCCTCGACGATCAATGAGCGGCATCGAACAGTCCTTCGCGAGCCTTGACCGCAAGGTCCGGGCGGTCAGTGGTAATCTGGCGGAGCGGGCGCTTAAGCCAGAAGGACAGGTCTTCCAATTCGTTCGGAACCCAGACGCCGAGCTTTTCGGGTGGGACAAGCGCGGAGAGCAATTCCCATTCCTCCAGAAGCAGCGCCTTTTCGATCGCCAGCACGTCGGAGACCCGCAGCATGGCTTCGACGGACTGGCGCAAGCCGAGAGCCTGGACGGATTTGTGATTGAGCGACGACAGCCGGCGGATATGCGGCGCGACCTCGCCGATCGTCTTCAGGACTTCACTGCTGAAGCTGGTCAGGAAGGAGTTGTCGGCCACGCCGAAACGATCGAGCATCGCCGCGGCCCTGGCTTCGAGGTCTTCATAGGGCTTGCCGTCGGCGTCGGCCTTCAGTTCCACATGCAGTTCGAGGCCGGTCGGAGCGTAGATTTCGAGCACGTCTTCAAGCGTCGGGATGTGCTCATCGGTGCCCTTGAGGATCACCGAGCGATATTCGCCGGCGGCAAGTTCGCTTACCCGGCCAGAGCGTTCGGTAGTGCGGTCGAGCGTCGCGTCATGGATGACGAGGAGTTCGCCGGTGGCGCTCAGGTGCACGTCGAATTCGACCGATTCGACTTCGAGGTCGAGAAGGTTGCGAAAGCCGGTCAGGCTGTTCTCCGCCCAGAGATTGCGGGCGCCGCGATGGCCGACGATGATGGGACTGGTCATTGGAAATACCTCATTTCTATTTGCTGGAGTCTACCAGACCTTTGGTGAACCAGCGTTGCATCAGAAGGATGACGAGCGCGGGCGGCGCCATCACAAAAAAAGAGGCGGCCATGGCGATGTTCCAGGCTGGTTGGGCGTCGGCAACCGGGATCAGGTCCTTCAATCCGATCATCGCCGTCGCCATCGTCTTCTCGGTGGTGAAGAGGAGCGGCCACAGATACTGGTTCCAACCGTAGAGGAAGAGGATGATCGACAGCGCCGCGATATTGGCGCGAGACAGCGGCAACAGCACATCCCAGAAGAATTTCAACGGACCGGCGCCATCGAGCTTGGCCGCCTCGCAGAGTTCGTCCGGCACGGTCAGGAAGAACTGGCGGAACAGAAAGGTCGCGGACGCCGAGGCGATCAGCGGCAGGATGAGGCCGCCATAACTGTTGATCATGTTCCATTGCAGCGCCGCGTCGAGCTGATAGCCGGTCCTGTCGGCAATGAAGCCCGTCAGGCCGATAGCGTCGAACAACGACCGCAGCGGCCCGCCGGCGTCGGCCACCGCCTCATAGGTCGGGATGATGCGGACTTCGACCGGCAGCATCAGCGAGATGAAGATCAGCCAGAAAGCGGTCATGCGGAAGGGAAAGCGGAAATAGGTGACCGCGAAACCGGCTATCAGCGAGACCGTGAGCTTGCCGACGACAATGCCGACCGTGACGATGACGGAATTGACATAGAGCCGGCTGAACTGGCCTTCGTTCCAGGCAAGGACGGTGTTCTCGACGAAATGGCCGCCTGGAACCAGCGGAAACGGCACCTGCTGCACCTCGCCGACCGTCAGCGAACCGGCGACGAAGGCGAAATAGAGCGGCATGCAGACGATTGCCGCGCCTATCAGCAGAACGACGTGGCAGAAGATCGACAGGCCCGTGTGACGTTCAACCATGGTCACACCTGATAATTGACTTTGCGCTCGACGGCGCGGAACTGCAGAATGGTGAAGAGCACGGCAATCACCATCAGGATCACCGACTGGGCGGCGGACGAGCCGAGGTCGAGTTGGCGGAAACCGTCCTGGTAAACCTTGTAGACCAGGGTGTTGGTGCTGCCGGCGGGTCCGCCGCGCGTCACCGTGTCGATGATGCCGAAGGTCTCGAACAGCCCGTAGACGAAGTTCATGACGATCAGGAAGAAAATGGTAGGCGCCGCCATTGGCAACGTCATCGTGAAAAAGCGGCGGACCGGACGGGCGCCGTCGATCGCGGCCGCTTCCATCACCGAGGCCGGCACGGCAAGGAAGGCCGCGACGAGGAAGATGTAGTCGTAGCAGACATGTTTCCAGACCGCCGCGACCGAGACCAGCAGCAGCGCGTCGAACGGCCGGCGGTTCGGGTCCCAGGCGAAGCCCAACTGATGCAGCATCTGGGCGAGCGGGCCGACGGTCGGGTTGAACAGGAAAGCCCAGAGCACGCCGGATATGGCCGGCGCGATCGCATAAGGCAGAAGGATGACGCCCTTGTAGATCGCCCGGCCGCGCATGACGTTGTCGGTGGCGAAGGCCAACAGCCCGGCGATGGCGAGCGTGGCGATACATTGCACAACTGTGAACCACAGCGTCAGGATTGCGCTGTCTCGATATTCGGGGCTCGAAAACAGGGTGGTAAAATTCTCGAAGCCGACGAAGATCATCGTGCCACCGAACGGATCCACCTGCACGAAGGCGAGCGATAGAGCCTTCCAGGTGGGGATGAAGAAAAAGAAGAGCAGGATCAGCAGCTGCGGCGCGAGAAGGCCGGCGGCCAGCCAGGGCCGCCGGAAATGCGAGGCCTTCAGCCCCGCTTCCGACGTCCCGACCAGGGAGCGGAGGCTTCGCCGCAAGGGCAAACGGGGGCGTGTCCCCACGCCCTCGTTCTCCATCATGATGGCATCACTTGCCGGCATGGAGCTTCTCGTACTGGCGCAAGATTTCGTTGCCGCGCTTGACGGAGCTGTCGAGCGCTTCCTGCGGGGTCTTCTTGCCGGTCCACACGGCCTGGATTTCCTCGATCAGGATGGCGGTCGACTGGTTGTGGTTGCCGAAACGGAAGCCACGGGAGTTATCGGTCGGCTCGCCACGCGACAGCTGTTCGATGGCGATTTCGCGGGTCGGGTGATCCTTGAAATAACCTTCGGCCTTCATCTTCTGATAGGCGGCATTGGTGACCGGAACGTAGCCGGTCGCCTTGCTCCACCATTCCTGGGTATCGGGTTGGGCGACGAAGTTGAAGAAGGCGGCGACACCGGCCTGAACCTCTTCCGACTTGCCCTTGACCGCCCAGAGCGAGGCGCCGCCGATCGTGCCGTTCCTGACATCGGCGCCTTCCTCATGCGGCATGACCGCGGCGCTCCACTTGAACTTCGCGTCGGCTTCGACGCCGGAATGGCTGGCGGTGGAATTGATGATCGTCGCGCAAGTGCCGGAGGTGAAGAGGCTGATCGGGGCGACGCCCTGGCCGGCGATTTTCAGCACGCCGTCATCAACCCACTTCTTGAGACGGGCAACCTGGCCGACGACGCCGGTCTTGTTGTAGACAAATTCGGTGTCGAGGCCGGCATACCCATTGGCCCTGGTGGCGAAGGGATAGTTGTTGATCGCCGAATAGTTCTCGATCAGGCTCCACTGGAAATCACCCGGCAGCGCCATCGAGCAATCGGTGATCTTCTTTTCCTTCAGTGCATAAAGCTGCTTTTCGAGGCCCTGCCAGGTGTCGGACGGCGCGTCGAAGCCGGCGGCCTTGAAGGCATCGGCATTGTACCAGAGGATCGGCGTCGACGAGTTGAAGGGAAGTGCTGCCGGCTTGCCGTTGACGATGTAGAAGCCTGCGACCGGCTTGACGAAATCGTTCCAGTCGATCTTGTAGCCTTGCTTGGCCATCAGTTGATCGACCGGGATGACGGCGCCGGAATTCAGCATGGTCATGAACCCGCGCTCGGCAGACTGGAGGATAGCCGGCTGCTGATTGACGCGGTATGCGGCGACCATGGCGGCCATGGTCTCTTCGTAATTGCCCTTGAACGTGCCGACGAGCTCGTACTTGTCCTGCGACTTGTTGAAGTCGGAGATCAGCTGCTGGACGGTATCGCCGAGCTTGCCGGAGATCGCATACCACCATTCGATCTTGACTCGGTCGGCGGCAGTCGCACCCGCCGCGCCCACCAGCAGCGCGCCGGCGGCAAGAAGGCCGGTTATCGATTTCACATATGTCGAAGCCATGTTTCGGATCCCTCCATAATCGGGTCTTTCACGCGACCCGCCCTGTTTCGGTTCTGGCCATCTCCATCAGTCTGGGTTAGCCATGACTTGGATGGGTTAGGTTACACATGTTACACACATGTGACATATGATACTTCAAAGGTGGGGACAATGGAATATCGTGAGCTGATGGTGCGGGCCGCGTGGCTCTATCACGTGGAAGGCCTTACCCAGCAGCAGATCGCCGAACGGATGAACATCACGCGGCGGCGTGTTAACGAGATCCTCTCGGAGGCGCTGGAAGCGGGCGTCGTCAGGATCAGCTTCGATTCCGTGCTGGCCGAAAGCGTCGAGCTGGAGGCGAAATTGCGCAAGCGATTCGGTCTGCAGGATGCCGTCGTGGTGCCGACGCCGACGGATCCGGCGCTTCTGCATTCGGTGCTTGGACGCGGGGCCGCCGGCTTTCTCGGCCGGCTGATCCAGACGCAGAAACCCGCCTCGATCGGCGTTGGCTGGGGCTCGACGCTGCGCGAGACGATCCAGCACATCCCCTCGCTCAACGAACCGCAGATCAAGGTGCGCTCGATGATGGGCGGACTGACGCAGGGCTCCGAAATCAACACGTTCGAGATCGTGCGCGGCTTCGCGCAAGTGCTGAACGCCCAGTGCCGCTATTTCGTGGCGCCGATCTATGCCGAGAGCCCGGAATCGCGCGATGCGATCATTTCGCAGGCGGTGTTCCAGCGGACGTTCAAGCAGATCTGCGAGGTGGATGTCGCTTACCTCAGCGTCGGCGACGTGTCGCAGCAGTCGCTACAGGTGCGCTACGGCCTGCCGGAAGGCATGACCGAACAGATCCTCAGACAAGCCGGGGCGGTCGGCGACCTGATGGGCCGTTATCTCGACGCTGCGGGCAAGGAGATCGATCATCCGTTGAACCGCCAGGTGCTGGCCCCCGAGATGGAGGATTTTCGCCGCATCGGCTGCCGCATCGTCGCCTCGGGCGGGCCGCACAAGCACAAGATCCTGCAGGCGGTGGCGCAGAACGGGCTGATCAACGTGCTGATCACAGATGCCGACAGCGCCAAGGCGATGCTGGCGGCGAAATAACCCTCAGATATTGCGGCGCTTGCCTTCCAGAAGGTCGATGATCGAGTTTGCGGCATCAAGCACGTTGGTGCCCGGGCCGAAGACGGCGGCAACGCCGTGCTCCATCAGGTAGTCGTAATCCTGCCGAGGAACGACGCCGCCGACCACGACGATTATGTTTTCGGCGCCTTTCGCCTTCAACGCTTCGACGAGCTGGGGCGCAAGCGTCCGGTGACCGGCGGCGAGCGACGACATGCCGACCACCTGGACCTTCTCTTTGACCGCGAGGTCCGCCGCTTCCTCGGGCGTCTGGAACAGCGGGCCGGCGAGAACCTCGAAACCGATGTCGCCAAAGGCCGAGGCGATCACCTTTGCACCGCGGTCATGGCCGTCCTGGCCGAGCTTGGCGACCATGATCTTCGGCCTGCTGCCAAGCGTTTGAGCGTAGCTGCCAAGCCGCGAGACGATCGTCCTGTATTCCGGATCATCCTCGTAAGCGGGTCCATAGATATCGCTGACCACTTCCGGCACGGCGGAATGATCGCCGAAGGCTTGCCGCATCGCATCGGAGATTTCACCGACGGTGGCGCGGGCGCGGGCCGCTTCGATCGCCACTTGCAGCAGATTTCCCTCGCCGGTTTCCGCGGCTTCCTCGAGGACGGCGAGCGCCGCCGCCACCCGCTTCGGATCCCGCTGCCGGCGAACCTCCTTCAGCCGCTTGATCTGGCCTTTGCGGACGGCGGTATTGTCGATGGCGAGAATGTCGATCTCGTCCTCGTTTTCCAGCCGGTATTTATTGACGCCGACGATGATTTCCTCGCCGCGGTCGACGGCGGCCTGGCGGCGGGTGGCGGCTTCCTCGATCAGCCGTTTCGGCAGGCCATCGGCGACCGCCTTGGTCATGCCGCCCATCGCCTCGACCTCCTCAATCAGCGCCCAGGCCTTATTCGCAAGCTCGTTGGTCAGGCTCTCGACATAGTAGGAGCCGGCCAGCGGATCGACGACCTTCGTCACGCCAGTCTCGTGGCTGAGGATGAGCTGGGTGTTGCGGGCGATGCGGGCGGAAAAATCGGTCGGCAAAGCCATCGCCTCGTCCAGCGCGTTGGTGTGCAGCGATTGGGTGCCGCCGAGCACCGCTGACAGGGCCTCATAGGCCGTGCGGATGACGTTGTTGTAGGGGTCCTGCTCCTGCAGCGAGACGCCCGACGTCTGGCAATGGGTGCGCAGCATCAGCGACGACGCCTTCTGCGGCTTGAACTCCTCCATGATCCGCGACCACAGAAGCCGGGCGGCACGCAGCTTGGCCGCCTCCATGAAGAAATTCATGCCGATCGCGAAGAAAAACGACAGCCGGCCAGCGAACTCGTCGACGCTGAGACCCTTGGCAAGTGCAGCACGGACATATTCGCGGCCGTCGGCCAGCGTGAAGGCGAGTTCCTGGACGAGCGTCGCACCCGCTTCCTGCATATGATAGCCGGATATCGAAATCGAATTGAACTTCGGCATTTCTTTTGCCGTATATTCGATGATGTCGGCGACGATCCGCATCGAGGGCTCGGGCGGATAGATATAGGTGTTGCGGACCATGAACTCCTTCAAAATGTCGTTCTGGATCGTCCCGGAAAGTTCCGCGCGGGAACAGCCTTGCTCCTCGCCGGCGACGATGAACGAGGCAAGGATCGGGATGACCGCGCCGTTCATGGTCATCGACACGGACATGTCTTTCAGCGGAATGCCATCGAACAGGATCTTCATGTCTTCGACGCTGTCAATCGCAACGCCCGCTTTGCCGACATCGCCCTCGACGCGCGGATGGTCGCTATCGTAACCGCGATGAGTGGCGAGGTCGAAGGCGACCGACAGGCCCTTCTGACCGCCGGCGAGATTGCGGCGGTAGAAGGCGTTCGAGGCTTCGGCTGTCGAGAAACCGGCATATTGGCGGATGGTCCAGGGCCGGCCGGCATACATGGTGGCGCGCGGCCCGCGCACGAAGGGCTTCATACCGGGCAGCGAATCCAGATGGTCGATGCCCTGCAGGTCTTCGGCGGTATAGAGCGGCTTGACATTAATGCCTTCGGGCGTGTGCCAGACCAGCGTCTCCGGCGAAGCCTTCAGCTCCTTCTCGGCAAGCGCCTCCCAATCCTTGACGGTCTTTGCGGCTTTCACGGTCTTCTCGGCCATCACTCAAACTCCATGATCAACTCGTCGACCGCCAGGCTTTGGCCCTGGCTCGCGGCGACCCGTTTGACCACGCCCTTCCTCTCCGCCTTCAGCACGTTTTCCATCTTCATCGCCTCGACGGTCGCCAGCGTCTGGCCGGCTTCGACGGCGTCGCCGACTTTCACCGAGACGGAGGTGATGACGCCGGGCATGGGGCAGAGCAGCATTCTCGAAGTGTCCGGCGGCAGCTTTTTCGGCATCAGGCGGGCAAGTTCGGCAACGCGGGGCGAACGGACGCGGGCGGTTACGTCCATGCCCCGCCAGCGCAGCCGGATGGCCGAGCCGACGAGGTTGACCTTGACGCCCATCGTCTCGCCGCCGACCTGGAAGCGGGCGTGTTGCTGGCCCGGAAGCCAGCCGCCGGCGACGGAAAGCGGCGTTCCGTCGGCAAAGCGGACGCCGGTGCCGTCAGGCCCGGTTTCGAGCGTTACGGCTTCCTCGAAATCGGCGAGCGTAACCACCCAATCCTTGCCGATCACCCGGCGATGGTTGCCGATCGTGCCGGAGATCTGCACCGCGCGCTCCTGCAGGGCCTGATTGACCAGGACGGCGATGGCGGCAAGCTTCTTTGCCGCCGCCTCGTCCGGATGCACACCGGAAAAGCCTTCCGGGAACTCTTCGGCGATGAAGGCGGTGGTGATGTTTCCGGAGCGGAATCGGCCATGCCCCATGACGGCCGACAGGAAAGGCAGGTTATGGCCGATGCCATCCACCTCGAAATCGTCGAGCGCCTTGCCCATTGCGTCGATCGCCGTCAGACGATCAGGCGCCCAGGTGCAGAGTTTTGCGATCATCGGGTCGTAATACATGGAGATCTCGCCGCCTTCGAAGACGCCGGTGTCGTTGCGGACCACGGTGCCGTCGTCCTGCCGGCCTTCCGCCGGCGGGCGGTAGCGGCTCAGCCGGCCGATCGAGGGCAGAAAATTGCGGTAGGGATCCTCAGCGTATAGCCGGCTTTCGATCGCCCAGCCATTCAGCTTGACGTCGTCCTGACCAAAGGACAGTTTCTCGCCTGACGCAACGCGGATCATCTGTTCAACGAGATCGATGCCGGTGACGAGTTCGGTGACCGGGTGCTCCACCTGCAGGCGGGTGTTCATCTCGAGGAAATAGAAATTTCTGGCGCCGTCGACGATGAACTCGACAGTGCCGGCCGAGAAATAACCGACCGCTTTCGCGAGTGCGACGGCCTGCTCGCCCATGGCTTTCCGCGTTGCCGCGTCGAGGAAGGGTGACGGGGCTTCCTCAATGACCTTCTGGTTGCGGCGCTGGATCGAGCATTCACGCTCACCGAGATAAAGCGTGGTGCCATGTTGGTCGCCGAGCACCTGGATTTCGATATGGCGGGGCTGGTCGACGAACTTTTCGATGAAGATGCGGTCGTCGCCGAACGAGTTCTTCGCTTCGTTGCGGGAGGACTGGAAACCTTCACGCGCCTCGGCGTCGTTCCAGGCGATGCGCATGCCCTTGCCGCCGCCGCCGGCCGACGCCTTGATCATCACCGGGTAACCGATCGAGGCGGAGATCTTTACCGCCTCCTCGGCATCCTCGATCAGGCCCATATGGCCGGGAACGGTAGAGACGCCGGCTTCGGCGGCGATCTTCTTCGAGGTAATCTTGTCGCCCATCGCCTGGATGGCTTTCACCGGCGGGCCGATGAAGGCGACGCCTGCCTTCTCCAGCGCCTGCGCAAACGCGGCGTTTTCCGACAGGAACCCATAACCGGGATGCACGGCATCGGCACCGGTCTTCCTGATCGCTTCGAGAATTCTGTCGATGACGATATAGGACTGGCTGGACGGCGCCGGGCCGATATGCACCGCCTCGTCGGCCATGCGCACATGCAGCGCTTCTGCATCCGCATCGGAATAGACGGCGACCGTTGCAATGCCCATCTTCCTTGCGGTCTTGATGACCCGGCAGGCGATCTCGCCACGGTTGGCGATGAGGATTTTTTTAAACGCCGCCATCAAACCTCCAGGACGTCTTCGAAAGCCTGGGGAAAGTTTTTCCGCGCCAGGCTTTCGTTGATACGCAACATCGCCTGGTAGGAGGCGGGGTCGAACGAGCGATCTGCGGGGATCACTTCCCGCCCCAGCAAACGCGACAAGCGTTCGCCATCGAGATTGCCGCGCTCAAAGGGTTCCGCTCCGAAATAATGCCAAAGGGAATGCATGAAGGCGGTATCGGCCAGAGCGACCGTCTGATCCCGGCTGAGATGGCGCGGCCATTGTCCCAGCACCGTCACCTTGGGATTCGCCCGGCGAATGGTGAACTGCCACTGCGTTCCACTTAAACCCGACGGAAAGCCACGATGCTTGGTCATTTCGGGGATTTTGGGCATCATAGACTCCTGGAATATTTCATGGCTGCGGCCGCTCTTGTCACAGGGGGCGTCACAGCGGGATCGTGTCGTGTTTCTTCCAATGCGTCGTCACCTGTTTGTTGCGCAGCGAGGCAAACGCCCGGGCAATGCGGCGGCGCGACGAATGGGGCATGATCACCTCGTCGATGAAGCCGCGCTCGGCCGCCACGAACGGATTGGCGAAACGCTCCTCATATTCCTTGGTCCGCGCTGCGATCTTGCCCGCATCGCCGAGTTCTGAGCGATAGAGGATTTCGGTCGCGCCCTTGGCGCCCATCACGGCAATTTCGGCTGTCGGCCAGGCATAATTGAAGTCGGCGCCGATATGCTTCGAGGCCATGACGTCATAGGCGCCGCCATAGGCTTTTCGCGTGATCAGCGTGACCATCGGGACAGTCGCTTCGGAATAGGCAAAGAGAAGCTTGGCACCATGCTTGATGACGCCGCCATATTCCTGCGCGACGCCGGGGAGGAAGCCGGGAACATCGACGAGCGTCAGGATCGGGATCGAAAAAGCGTCGCAGAAACGCACGAAGCGGGCCGCCTTGCGGGAGCTGTCGATGTCCAGGCAGCCGGCCAGCACCATCGGCTGATTGGCGACGACGCCGACCGTCTGACCTTCGAGGCGGATGAAGCCGGTGATGATGTTTCGCGCGTAGGCTTCCTGAATCTCGAAGAAATCGCCCTCGTCGGCGATCGCATAGATCAGTTCCTTCATATCGTAAGGTTTTGCGGCGCTATCCGGGATCAGGCTGTCGAGGCGGCTCTCGACGCGGGCGGGATCGTCGTGGAAGGGGCGGACAGGGGGCTTTTCGCGATTGTTGGCGGGTAAGAAATCGAAGAGCTGGCGGACGGCTTCGAGCGCCTCGATGTCGTTCTCGAAGGCGGCATCGGCGACCGACGACTTCTTCGTGTGGGTGCCCGCCCCGCCGAGTTCTTCGGCGGTGACGATCTCGTTGGTGACGGTCTTCACCACGTCCGGACCGGTGACGAACATGTAGGAACTGTCGCGCACCATGAAGATGAAGTCGGTCATGGCCGGCGAATAGACCGCGCCGCCGGCGCAGGGCCCCATGATGACGGAAATCTGCGGCACGACGCCGGAGGCCTCGGCATTGCGGCGGAAAACTTCGGCGTAACCGGCGAGCGACGCGACGCCTTCCTGGATACGGGCACCGCCGGAATCGTTGAGCCCGATCACTGGGGCGCCGACGCGCACCGCCATGTCCATGATCTTGCAGATTTTTTGCGCATGGGTCTCGGAGAGCGAGCCGCCGAGAACGGTAAAGTCCTGGGAGAAAACATAGACCTGGCGGCCGTTGATCGTCCCCCAACCGGTGACGACGCCGTCGCCCGCGACCTTCTGTTCGGCCATGCCGAAATCCACCGCGCGGTGGGTCACGTACATGTCGAACTCCTCGAACGAGCCCTCGTCGAGCAGAACTTCGATGCGTTCACGCGCCGTCAGCTTGCCCTTGGCATGCTGCGCCTCGATACGCTTGCTCCCACCGCCAAGCCTTGCCTCCGCACGGCGTTTTTCGACTTCACCCAGAACTGCCCGCATGTCTGCTCCCGGTATTCCATTAGGCATTACTTAGCGTCTTGCGCCCCGACGGGAAACCGCGGAACGCGCATCTATACGAATTGATAAGAGCGTGAACCGGAAAATGCAAAACGCCGGAAAACATACGACGGCAATTAGAGCGCGGTTTCGCCCGAATTCGTCTTGATGATGTTGATGAAGGCCTCGGCCGTCCAGGACAGCGGCGCGCCGGGCATGGTGATGATCCCGTAATCGGCGATCTTGTCCGGCACGAAGGGCCGCATGGCGAGCGCATCGCTGCGAAAGAATTCGGCGATCAGCGACGGCACGATGGCGATGCCGAGGCCCTGGGCTGCGCAGGCGCAGGCCGTTTCGACCGAATGGACTTCGAGGCTGCAGCGGTAGGTCGGCACCATACGGCGCAGTTCGTGTTCCAGCTCGTTGCGGTTGACGCGCTGTCGACCGAGCAGGATCAGGTCGTTGCGGGCGAGATCGTTGACGTCGATCGCTTGCTTGGCGGCCAGCGGATGGCCGGCCGGCATCACGCAGGTCGTGCCGCTGGCAAAGAGCGGGCGGGCGTCGAAGGAATGTTCCTCCGGTGGCAGCCGGACAAAGCCGAGATCGGCGACGCGGCCGCGCACCATCCGCTCGATCGCATCATAGGGGCCGCTCAGGATTTCCACCGTGACGCGCGGGTGATCGGCCTTGAAGCGGGCGAGGATCGGCGGCAGCATGGTGGTCGCGAGGCTGTGCGGGAAGGCCACCCGGATCAGCGCCTCGCCGAAGGCGCCGGAGCGGACGTCTCCGACCTTGACGCGCAACCGGGCAACGCTCTCGGCGACATCATCCACCTCGTCGACCAAGAGATGCGCTTCCGGCCGCGGGATCAGACGACCCTTGTCGCGCAGGAAAAGTTCGCGCCCGATCTCCTCTTCCAGCGACGCGAGCTGACGGCTGATCGCCGACTGCGACAGGCCGAGCTGGGCAGCGGCTGCCATCGTCGAGCCGGTATCCATGATCGTCTTGAAGATTTCGAGTTGCTTGAAATTCATGTCGCGATCCTACGGAAGGCGACGGCGAACACAAGCAAAGACATCGAACAAGGTTTCCACGCGCAAAACGCATAGGACCATGCGTTCCGCGCATAATATTGCGCATCCTTCCCGGACCGCTATCGTCTGCGTCAACAAAGAGAAAAGGGAACGTCTTTCATGAAAATTCTCTGTCCCTGCGGGACGAAGGATAAGCGGGAGCGCATGCTATGACGGTTTTCGTCATTCGCCGCTTCCTGCAGAGCATCGCCGTCCTCATCCTGACCGCGGTCATCGTCTTCATCGGCATCTACGCGATCGGCGACCCAGCCGAAATGCTGATCGCTCCGGATGCCAGCCCTGCGGAACGCGCCCAGGTGGTCGCCTCGCTCGGCCTCGACAAGCCGCTCTGGGAACAGTTCTTCACCTTCGCCTGGAATGCGCTGCATGGGGATCTCGGCCGTTCCTTCGTCTTCAACCGTCCGTCCATCAGCCTGATCTTCGAACGCCTGCCGGCGACGCTGGAGCTGACGCTGACCGGCCTCGTCTTCGCGCTGCTGCTCGGCATTCCGCTCGGCCTGCTGTCCGGCCTGAAGCCGAACAGCGCCACCGACGAAGTGATCATGACCGGCTCTATCTTCGGCTTCTCGTTGCCGAGCTTCTGGCAGGGCATGATGCTGATCATGATCTTCTCCGTCTGGCTCGGCTGGCTGCCCTCCACCGGACGCGGCCAGATGGGCGAATTTCTTGGGCTCCATTCAAGCCTCTTCACGCTGGACGGCCTGACGCATCTCATCCTGCCGGCAATCAACCTGTCGCTGTTCAAGCTCTCTCTGGTCATCCGCCTCACCCGCACCGGGGTGCGCGAGACCATGCCGCTCGATTTCGTCAAGTTCGCGCGCGCCAAGGGCATTTCCGAACGGCGCATCGTCTTCGTGCATGTGTTCAAGAACATCCTGATCCCGCTGATCACCGTGATCGGCCTGGAACTCGGCAGCATGCTCGCCTTTGCGGTGGTGACGGAGACGATCTTCGCCTGGCCGGGGATCGGCAAGCTTTTGATCGACAGCATCATGCGGCTCGACCGGCCTGTCGTGGTCGCCTACCTGCTGGTCATCGTCAGCCTGTTCATCTTCATCAATTTCGTCGTCGACGTGCTCTATTCGCTCGTCGATCCCCGCGTCCGGCTGGGAGGCGCTCAATGACCGTTCGAGCCCTTTTTGCTGAAGACATGCTGCTCGGCAGACTGTTTACCGGCATCGGCCGCAGCCCGAAGGCGGTCGTTGCCGCCGTCGTCTGCATCATCCTGCTGTTTGCCGCAGTCATCGGGCCCTATCTGACACCCCAGAACCCGTTCGATCTCGCGGTCCTGGACATCCTCGATTCCAAGCTGCCGCCCGGCTCGCAGAGCATGGACGGCATGAACTACTGGCTCGGCACCGACGGCCAGGGCCGCGACATGTTTTCGGCGATGATCTACGGCCTGCGCACCAGCCTCGGCGTCGGTGTTTTTTCCGGTCTCGTCGCGCTCATCGTCGGCACCGTGCTTGGCTTGATCGCCGCTTATTTCGGCGGGCGCATCGACACGCTGATCATGCGCGTCGTTGACCTGATGCTCGGCTTTCCGACCATCCTCGTGGCGCTGATGCTGCTGGCGCTTCTCGGCCAGGGCCTCTGGAAGGTGATCTTCGCGCTGATCCTGGTGCAGTGGGCGACATTTGCCCGCGCCGTCAGGAGTGCAGCACTGGTCGAGAAGAACAAGGATTATGTCGAGGCGGCGGTGACGCTCGGCATCGGCACACCGCGTATCCTGATCGGCCATATCCTGCCCAACTGTCTGCCGCCACTGATCGTCATCGGCATGCTGCAGGTGGCGAACGCCATCTCGGCGGAAGCGACGCTTTCCTTCCTCGGTATCGGCCTTCCGATCACCGAACCGTCGCTCGGGCTTTTGATCGCCAACGGCTACCAGCTTCTGATGTCCGGCGAATACTGGATCAGCGTCTATCCGGGCGTGCTGCTGCTCGTGCTGGTGTTCTCGATCAACATCGTCGGCGACCGGTTGCGCGAAGTCCTCAATCCCCGACTTGGCGAAAGGTGAGCGCGATGACACCCGTCCTCGAAGTCAAGAACCTTTCCACCCATTTCATGACCCGTCGCGGCGTGCTGAAGGCCGTCGACGACGTGAGCTTCACGGTCGGTCAGCGGGAGATCGTCGGGCTTGTCGGCGAATCCGGCTCCGGCAAATCGATCACCGGCTTCTCGATTCTCGGCCTCGTCGATCCGCCGGGTCGGGTGGTGAGCGGCCAGATCCTGTTCAACGGCGAAGACCTGCTGACGAAATCGCCGACAGCGATGCGGGCCATCCGTGGCAAACGCATCGCGATGATCTTCCAGGATCCGATGATGACGCTGAACCCGGTTCTCTCGGTGGCCACCCAGATGATCGAGACCGTGCAGGCGCATGACCGGGTTTCCCGTGCGGAAGCCCGCGCCCGGTCTCGGGATGCCCTCGGCCTCGTCGGCATTCCTTCGCCGGAGGAGCGGCTGGATTCCTATCCGCACCAGTTTTCCGGGGGCATGCGCCAGCGCGTGGCGATCGCCATCGCGCTGCTGCACCGGCCGGACCTGATCATCGCCGACGAACCGACGACGGCGCTCGACGTGACGATCCAGTCGCAGATCCTGTTCGAGATCAAACGGCTGGCCGGCGAGTTCGGCATGGCGCTGATCTGGATCAGCCACGATCTCGGCGTCGTCGCGGCGCTCGCGGACCGGATCATGGTCATGTATGCGGGCCGCATCGTCGAGGCGGGACAGGTCGATGGGGTGCTCACCGCGCCACGCCATCCCTACACGTCCGGCCTGCTCAGCGCCGTGCCTGCGGCGGTGCCGCGCGGCGAACCACTCCGACCGATCCCGGGTTTCGCGCCCTCGCCGCTGTCGCGCCCCTCCGGCTGCGCCTTCCGCGACCGCTGCGCCCGGGCCACCGATGTCTGCGCCACTGAGCCTATGCTGGAAATCGCCGCCGATCGCGAGTTCCGCTGTTTCCACCCCCATCTCTGGAGCGCCGCATGACAAACCCGCTCGTGGAAACCGTGCCGCTCATAGAAGCCGTGGACGTCAGCCGGCGTTTTTCCCGCAAGCTCGATTATGCGGAGAAGATCGCCAACCTGTTCGGTGCGGGTCTCGAGGAAAAGACTGTGCATGCGGTCGACGAGGTCAATCTCGCCGTCTATCCGGGCGAGGTGGTCGGCCTCGTCGGTGAGTCCGGTTGCGGAAAATCGACGCTCGGGCGGGTGATGGCCGGTATCATGCCGGCGAGCGGCGGCGAGGTACGCTGGAAAGGCCGGCCGCTGACATCGCTGCAGGGTGACGACAAACGCGCCATGCGGCTTTCCGCCCAGATGATCTTCCAGGACCCGATGTCGACACTCAATCCGCGCAAGCGGGTGATCGACCTGATCGGCGAGGCGCCGAAAGTGCACGGCATCGTCAAGGGCCGGGAGATGCGCGACTACGTCGCCACGCTCGCGGAGCGGGTCGGCCTCGATCCGTCCTATCTCGACCGTTTCCCGCACCAGTTTTCCGGCGGCCAGCGGCAGCGCATCGGCATTGCCCGGGCGCTGGCGGTAAAGCCCAAACTGCTCGTCTGCGACGAATCGGTCGCCGCGCTCGACGTGTCGATCCAGGCGCAGATCCTCAACCTGTTCATGGACCTGAAACGGGAATTCGGGCTGACCTACCTGTTCATCAGCCACGACCTCGGCGTCGTGAAACACATCTGCGATCGGGTGGTCGTCATGTATCTCGGCCGCGTGGTGGAAAGCGCCACGCCGGACGATCTCTTCGATAATCCGAAACATCCCTATACCCAGGCACTGATCCGCGAACTGCCGTCGGTCACCGACCGCCGCCGGGTATTCACGCCGATCAAAGGCGAGATCCCCTCGCCGCTCCATCCGCCACCTGGATGTCATTTCCACCCCCGCTGTCCAATGGCTTTCGACCGCTGCCGCGTTGAACGGCCGGTCTTGAAGGAAAACGCCGCAGGCCATGTCAGCGCCTGCCACCTGAACGATCTTGCCGCCCATCAGGCAACACATGCGACGGCCGAACCGGTCATCTAAAAAGGAAGGGAACGAACATAATGAAACCGATGAAATTTTTCCTGGCCGGGGTTGC
The DNA here is from genome assembly GCF_023006505.1 of Neorhizobium sp. SHOUNA12A. Lineage (GTDB taxonomy): Bacteria > Pseudomonadota > Alphaproteobacteria > Rhizobiales > Rhizobiaceae > Neorhizobium. Next base: position 47,278 of record NZ_JALBGV010000005.1, on the reverse strand, counting down.
GGCCTCGGTCCTCGCGCTGAGCTCGGCTCAGGCCGCGAACCTGATACTCGGCAGCGCCACCGAGCCCTCGGCGATCGATCCGCAGTTTTCGCGCACCGGCAACAACCAGAACATTGCCATGCAGGTCTTCGACCGCCTGGTGCAGACCGACCCGGCAATCAATGTCGAGCCGGCGCTTGCCGTCTCCTGGACCAATACCGATCCGCTGACCTGGCAGATCAAACTGCGCGACGGTGTCAAATTCCATGACGGCAACCCGTTGACATCAGAGGACGTGATCTTCTCGCTCACCCGCGCCAAGGACATCCCGAACAGCCCGGCGCCGTTTTCCGGCAATGTCGGGGCGATCGACAGCATGAAGGCGATCGACAACCTGACCGTCGAATTCAAGACCAAGAAGCCGACGCCCGATTTCATCGAACAGGTCGGTTTCGTCTACATCGTCGAGAAGAAGGTCGCGGAAGGCGCCTCGATCGAGGACTTCAACAGCGGCAAGGCGGCGATCGGCACCGGCGCCTACAAGTTCAAGTCCTGGACCCCGGGCGACAACTTGGCACTCACCCGCAACGATGCCTTCTGGGGCAAGAAACAGGATTTCGAAAACGTCACGATAAAGTTCATCTCCAACGATGCATCGCGCGTCGCCGCGCTTCGCTCCGGCGCCGTCGATCTGATCGACGCCGTGCCGCCGGGCGATGTGAAGACCCTCCAGGGGATCTCCGGCCTCAAGGTCTTCTCGATCGCCTCGTCCCGCATGATCTACCTTGCGCTCGACAGCGCCCGCGACAAGAGCCCCTTCATCACCGACAAGGAAGGCAAGCCGCTCGACAAGAACCCGCTGAAGGACGTCAAGGTCCGCCAGGCGCTCTCGGAACTGGTCAACCGCCAGCTGATCATCGACCGCATTCTCGACGGCTCGGCGGAAGCCGCTGGCCAGCTGGTGCCAAACGGCGTCGCCGGCAACGATCCGTCGATCAAGGCCCCGGCCATGAACGCCGAGGACGCCAAGAAACTGCTGGCGGAAGCCGGCTACAAGGACGGTTTCGGCATCACCATCCACACCTCCAATGATCGCTTCCCGGGCGACTCGGAAGTGGCACAGGCCCTCGGCCAGATGTTTGCGCGCGGCGGCCTGAAGGTCAACGGCGTCGTCGCCCAGCCCTATAACGTCTACACCAAGGGCGCCGGAGCCGGCGAATTCTCCGCCTTCATCTTCTCGCTCGGCAACTCTACGCCGACCTCGGCAACCGGTCTTCGCAACCTGCTGATGACGGCCAACAAAGATGCCGGTACCGGCTCGTTCAACCGGACGAAATATTCGAACCCGGCCTTTGACGATGCGATGCGTGCCGCCACCGCCGAATTCGACGTCAAGAAGCGCGTGGAGCTGCTGCAGAAGGCGACCAAGATGGTGTTCGCCGACGTGCCGGTCATCCCGCTCTACTGGCAGAAGGTTCACTGGGCCGGCAAGGCGAACGTCTCCTATGTCGCCAACATGACGGAAGACACCAGCGCGACGCTTGCCGGCATCGCCAAGTAGGCCTGGTCTTTGCTGCGGCCCCTCTTTCCGGAGCCGCAACATCCTGGGCCGGCCTGACGTGTGGTGGGGCCGGCCCGGGTATTGATTTGCCAATTTTGAGGATATGGACATGGATACCCTGACGCCATCGCGCTTCGAGGTGATTGCTGACGACGTGATCGTCGAACGCGATGTGATGGTGACGATGCGCGACGGCATAAAGCTCGCGACCGACGTCTACCGACCGGCCAAGGACGGCAAGGTGATCGACGGCCGACTGCCGGCGATCATGGAACGCACGCCCTACGGCAAGGCGGAGCGCTCGCGTTCCGAGATCGAGGTGGGCATGACCGAGCCGATGAAGCGCCATGAGGTTGCAAGCTATTTCGTCCGGGCCGGATATGCCGTGATCTACCAGGATTGCCGCGGCCGCTACAATTCCGAGGGCGAATTCAGCAAATACATTTCAGAAGCTGCGGACGGCTACGATACCGCCTGCTGGCTGGTGGAACAGGCGTGGTCAAACGGCCAGTTCGGGACGATGGGCCTTTCCTACGCGGCGCATACGCAAGCGGCGCTCGCCTGCCTCAACCCGCCGGGGCTGGCCTGCATGGTGATGGACTCGGGGGGATTCTCGAACGCCTATCAGTGCGGCATCCGCCAGGGCGGCGCATTCGAGCTGAAGCAGGCGACCTGGGCCTACAACCAGGCGATCGGCGAAGGCAACGAATTTGCCCGTGCGGCGATCGAAGCGGAGGATCTTCACGCATGGTTCAACGTCATGCCCTGGAGCGAAGGCAATTCTCCGGTGCGCTGGATGCCGGAATACGAAAGCTACCTGCTCGACCAGTGGCGCAGCGGCACGTTCGACGAAAGCTGGCGTCGTGTCGGCCTTTATATGGAGGGTTTCTACGAGACTTTTCCGGAAGTGCCCATCGTGCTGATGTCGAGCTGGTACGACGCTTATGTGAAGTCGACGCTCGACAATTATCGCGGCCTTTCCGGCAAGGACAGCCGACCGCTACAGCTGATCATGGGACCGTGGCTGCACGGCAACCGCAACACGACGCTCGCCGGCGATACATCTTTCGGGCCGACTGCGCCGCTCGGCGGGAACGTCGTGGAAAGCTGGCTATCCTTCCGCCGCAACTGGTTCGACCATTGGCTGAAGGCCAACGACAATACGGTTGCTCAGGAACCGATGGTGCGCGCCTTCGTGATGGGCGGCGGGTCCGGCATGCGCAATCCGGACGGGCGCCTGGATCACGGCGGACGCTGGATCGAAGCAAGCGACTGGCCGCTGCCGGGAACGGAATTCCGCAACTATTACATCCATGAGAACGGCTCGCTTTCGACCGAGAAGCCGAAAACGAGTGCCGCGCCCTTCACCTACGATTTCGACCCTAAGAACCCGGTTCCGACCATCGGCGGATCGCTGACAAGCGGCCAGCCGATTTTCGAAGGCGGCGGTTTCGACCAGCGCGAGGGAGAGAAATTCTACGGCTCGAAACATCCGGGCCTGCCACTTTCGGCGCGTGCCGACGTGCTCTCCTTCGAGACAGAGCCGCTCGCCGAAGATGTCGCCGTAGTCGGGCCGATCACGGTCGAGCTCTACGTCTCGTCCGATGCGCCGGACACGGATTTCACCGCGAAACTCGTCGATGTCTATCCGCCGAGCAAGGATTACCCGACCGGGTATGCGCTCAACATCACCGACGGGATTATCCGCTGCCGCTACCGCAATTCCTTCGAAAAGCCTGAACCGATCGTCGAGGGCGAGGTGTTCAAGGTGACGATCGAACCGTTCGCGACCGCCAACCTGTTCGCCAAGGGCCACCGCATCAGGGTTGATATCTCATCATCCAACTTCCCGAAGTACGATATAAATCCAAATAGCTATGCGCCGGAGGGCCGGGGGCGCACAAGCCAAGTGGCCCGCAACACAGTTTTCTGCGATGGTACGCGTGCATCTGCCATCCGCCTGCCGATCGTCGGTGGAGCGGCAATGGTGGGGCTGATGCCCATCGCGAAATGAACTAGGCCATGCTGACCGTCGCCGTTACCGGCCAAATCCTGATCCACGGCCCCCTCGACCTCTGTGGCGAGGGGCAGGCCGAGGTTCGGGATTTCCTCGAGGCGGATGTGGCCTTCGGCAATCTCGAAGCGACGGTGGAGACTGCAGGGGCATGGCCGACCAAGACGAAAACGCTGCATCTGGCCTCGGCGGATGCTCTCGTCTCGGTACGGGAACTCGGCTTTCATGCGGTGACGCATGCCAACAACCACGCCTTCGACCTCGGCCCGCCGGGCATCGCATCGACGCGCGCCGCCGTGGAAGCGGCCGGGCTGAAGCTTGCCGGCAGCGGGTCGGATATCGAGCAGGCCGCAGCGCCGGCGATCGTGCCAGGACCTCATAGATCGCTCGCTATCTTCTCCGTCGATCTCGGACCTCAGCCGGACATCAACTACGCCTCGGTCGATCGCAGCGGCATAACACCCTTGCGGATGAGGCGGACGGTAACCGCGCCGCCTGCGGAATTCGAGACGCTCAAACGGATCGTCGGGACGCTCGGTGACGACAAGCGCGGCGCGGCGCGTGCTGCGGTCGGTTATGACCTCGGCGAACGCCCGGAGTTGGACGTCTTCGGTACGCCCGTCGTTGCCGGCGACGCGATCGGCGCCCGCTGGACTGCCGACGAAAAGGACATGCAGCGGCTCGTCGACGGCGTCGATGCCGCGAAGGCGATCGGCGACCTGGTCGCGGTTGCAATCCACGGCCATCATTGGGATGCGAACTGGAAAACGACGCCCGACTGGCTGCTCGATCTGTGCCGCGGCCTGATCGACAGCGGCGCGGACCTGGTTCTCGGCACCGGCGCACCGGTCATGCAGCCGATCACCTTTCATCGCGGGCGAGCGATCATCGCCGGTCTCGGCAACTTCGTTTTCCATACGCGGCGGCCGGCGACCTATGACCAAAAAGGTGTCGATGTCTGGCGCAGCGCCGCAATCCGGCTGACGCTTGCCGATGACGGTACGTGCGAGAGACTTGAACTGCTGCCGATTTCCGTCGGCAGGCCGGTGGACCAAGGTCTGCCTCCAGGCCCGGTTCCGCTGCAGGGTTCCGATGCAGACGAGATCAGGGAAAGAGCGCTCGCCGGGCTTCCGGCTGCAGACCGGCAACGCGTCGTCTGATCAACCAAGCTTGCCGGTGAAAATGTAACCGACGCCGCGGACGGCCTTGATCAGCTGGGGATGCTTGGCATCCGCCTCGATCTTGCGGCGCAACCGGACGATCTGGGCGTCGATCGTGCGGTCGAAGGCGTCGAGCTGCCGTCCCCTTGTCTCATCCATCAGGAAATCGCGCGTCAGCACGCGGCCGGCGTGCTGGACGAAGGCCGCCAGCATGTCGAATTCGCCGGTTGTCAGTTCGACTTCGCCATCTCCGGCAGACAGCAGCTGGCGTCTGGAAAGATTGAGCGTCCATCCTTCGAAACGGACGATCTTCTCCTCGTTCTCCTCCGGCTTCGGCTGAGCCGGCTGGCGCCGCCTGAGGATCGATTTCAGCCGCGCATGCACTTCGCGCAGGTGAAACGGTTTTGCGATGTAATCGTCAGCGCCGATCTCGATGCCGATGATCCGGTCGACCACGTCGTCGCGGCCGGTCAGCATCATAATCGGAATGTCCGATTGCATCCGGATTTCCCGCGCAAGATCGAAGCCGTCCTGGCCACCGGGAAGCGAGAGATCGAGAAGGATGATGTCGATCTCCTGCCTTTTCAGCTGAACGCGCATTTCCTGCCCGTCGGACACCGCGCTGACGGCATATCCTTCGCCCTCGAAATATCGCGTCAGCATCTGACGGATTCGAGGGTCGTCGTCGACGACGAGGATATTTGCGGAACTGGCGGGGGATGACATCAACAGGGAACCGGCGTGTTACAGATTGTTACCAATTAGAACCGTCTTTCACACGACTAGCATTCGCGCGTTACCGGGATTCGGTCAACTGCCTCAACCAAACGGATAGGGGCAGTTTCATGTTTGTCACGGATAATGCGAAGACCTTCAACTCGGCAGCAGCAAGACCGCTAGACGAGCCGGACTGCCTGCATTCGCTGTTTGCAAAGCAGCCTGTCGAATATCTCGCGGCCGGCCAGCCCCTCTTTTTCGAAGGTGACGAGGCCAGGCATATTTTCGAAGTCATCGAAGGGAATTTGCGGGTTTTCCGGATCATTTCGGAAGGACGGCGGGTGATTACCGGATTTCTGCACGCCGGCGATATGATCGGCGTTTCGCTCCGGGACAATTATATCTACACCGCAGAGGCCATCACGACGGCGAAAGTCCGTCGGCTGTCGCGCCGACAGTTCGAAGCGGCGATCATCAATTCCGAGAGCCTGAGGCCCAAGGTCTTTGCCCGGGTCTGCGACGAAATGGCCGCAGCCCAGGACCAGATGGTGCTCTTGTCGAGCAAGAGCGCGGAGGAACGGATCTGCACGTTCCTGCTGAAATACCTGAAACGTGCGATGGCCGAAGGCAATGCGCAACCGATCGTCGAACTCTCCATGAGCCGACAGGACATGGCCGACTATCTCGGCCTGACGATCGAGACCGTTTCGCGTACGATCACCAGGCTCATCGGCAAGGGCGTGCTGAATGTTCTGGACCCGGCCGCCCGTCATTCCATAAGAATCGAACGGCCGGGAATGCTTGCGCAACTTGCCGGAGACGACGATGACTGTGGAGACATGCGGCGCGACCTGATCGCTCTCGGCGAGCGACGGCGCCATTAGACGGAATAGACATGATCGGCAATACAGGATCCGAAGCCACGACGGAAAGCCAGCTCGATGCCGTCACTCTTCTTCTCGACGATGCCAATCTCATCGTCCATGGCGTGGACGGCATCATCAGCCGCTGGACGAGCGGCTGCGAGCAGCTTTACGGCTGGCGCCGGGAGGAAGCTCTCGGAAAGGTCGTCCACGATCTTCTGGCGACGCAGTTTCCCGAGCCGCTCGACGAGATCCGTCGTCACGTCCAGACCTATCATGCCTGGCAAGGGGAAGTCGTCCATCGGCACCAGAATGGCCACACGGTCGTCGTGGCGAGCCGCTGGGTGGCAGTCAATCCGTCGAGCGACGGGCCTTCGATCATCATTCAAACGAACAACGATATCACCGAGATGAAAAGGGTGCAGAACGATCTTGCCGGACGCGAAGCGCATCTGCGCTCCATTCTGGACACCGTGCCGGAATCGATGATCGTCATCGACGAGGTCGGCTGCATTTCCTCCTTCAGCACCGCGGCCGAGCAGCTGTTCGGCTACTCTTCCGATGAAGTCTGCGGACAGAATGTCAAGATGCTGATGCCATCCCCCGATCGCGAAGCCCATGACGGATATATCTCGCGCTACCTCACCACCGGCGAACGCCGGATCATCGGTTACGGCCGCGTCGTGACCGGGCAGCGCAAGGACAAAAGCACATTTCCCATGGAGCTTTCGGTCGGCGAGGCCGTCACCAACGGAAAACGCATCTTTACCGGCTTCGTCCGCGACCTAACCAGCCGTCACAAGATCGAAGAAGAGCTGCGCCAGGCCCAGAAGATGGAAGCGATCGGCCAGCTGACAGGCGGCCTGGCGCACGATTTCAACAATCTTCTCACCGTCATCAGCGGCAATCTCGAGATGATGGAGAACAAGCTCGCGGATGCGGGACTGCTCGAACTGCTGCACGAGGCCCAGGGCGCCGCGGAAGACGGTGCCAAACTGACGGGCCAGCTTCTCGCCTTCGGACGGCGCCAGCCGCTCAACCCGAAGCTCGCGGATGTCGGCAATCTCGTGTCCGGTTTCTCGGAGCTTCTCAGGCGCACGCTCGGCGAAACGATCGAGCTTCGCACAACCGTCACCGGTGTCTCCAACGAAGCGCTGGTAGATGCATCGCAGCTCCAGAACGCGCTTCTCAACCTGACGCTCAATGCCCGAGACGCGATGCCGCGTGGCGGCAAGCTGTCGATCGAGATCTCCCGCGTCAGGCTGGATGTCGACTATGCGCAGATGTATCCTGATGTCCGCACCGGCGATTTCGTGCTGATTTCCGTCACCGACACGGGCATCGGCATGCCTCCCGACGTCAAGGACAAAGCCTTCGAGCCCTTCTTCACGACCAAGGGCCTGGGCGCCGGAACAGGCCTCGGCCTCAGCATGGTCTATGGCTTCGCCAAACAGTCCGGCGGGCACATCCAGCTCTACAGCGAGCCGGGACAGGGCACGAGCGTCAGAATTTTCCTGCCGGTGGCGCACAAGGCGGAGGCGGCGGGTGCGCTTGCCGTCGAGGCTGGCTCGAAGCAAGCCTCCATTCCCGGCGGCAACGAAAAGATCCTCGTCGTCGAGGACGACCCGCGGGTCCGGCGCATCGCCGTGTCCCGGCTGACGCAGCTCGGTTACGGCGTCATCGAGGCCTCGAACGGCCGGGAAGCGCTGGACCAGCTCGGCCAACACGACGGCATCCACCTTCTTTTCACCGATATCGTGATGCCAGGCGGAATGACGGGCGACGAACTGGCGGCCGAAGTGCGCGCAAGACGGCCCGGCATGAAAGTGCTGTTCACCTCCGGCTACGCGGAGCCGGCGATCGCCGGGCGCGAGCTCGCCCAATCCGGTAGCTGGCTAAAGAAGCCGTATACCGCCCGAGAGCTCGCGGTGCGGCTTCGGGAACTGCTGGACTGAGTTAGATTTCAAAAAGGCTGCATCTGCAGCCCTTTTTTTGATAATCGCTCAAGAAATGCCTGAGTGGCTGGTGGCACCAGCATCGGGGCCGGCGTTTGTCCAAGATTCCCGATTCATTCCGGCGGGTCGTCCTGCAGCACACGCCAGGAGGCGCCTTCGAGGTCGTCATATTGGCCGCTCTTCAGCGACCAGAGAAAGGCGAAGAGGCCAAGACCGCCGAGGAAAAGCGCAATCGGGATGAGATAGATCAGCATGTTCATGCGACGCGAGCCTCACCGGGAGGAATTTTTGCTCCGCCGTTACTCTCCGCCGCATCGGCCTCGGCGGCGCGTCCCGATCCACTGAGCCGCAGGGCGTTGGCGACGACGATGATCGAGGATGTGGACATGGCAACGGCGGCAATCAGAGGCGTCGCATAACCGGCCAGCGCGATCGGCACGGCGATGACATTGTAGCCGATGGCGAGTGCGAAATTCTCGCGGATCAGCCGGCCAGCGCGCCGCGAAATATCGATCGCCAGCGGCACTGCTTCGAGGCTGTCGTGCATGAACACGAAGTCGGCGGCCTGACGGCCGACATCCGCCGCCGTCGCCGGCGCGATCGAGACATGCGCTGCGGCGAGCGCCGGGGCGTCATTGATGCCGTCGCCGACCATCAGCACCTTGCGGCCGCTTGCCTCAAGCGAGGTGCAGAACTCCGCCTTCTGTTTCGGCGAAAGCTCCGCCTGCCAATGTTCGAGGCCGAGGCGAATGGCGAGATCGGCAACCACCCGGCGCCGGTCTCCGGACAATATGCCCGTCTCGAAACCGCTGGCCGCGAGGGATGCCATGGCGGCCGGGGCGCCGGGACGAAGCGAATCGTCGAAGCGGAAGGTGGCAATCTCCTCGGCGTCGAGCGAGAGAACCGTTTCAGTCACGCTATTGCCCGGGCTTCCGTCGCCCGGCACAGACAAGGCGAAGCGACGGCTGCCGAGGCGGTAAATGCCGGCGGGCGTCACCGCTTCGAGGCCCCGCCCCGGGATTTCGGTGACCGTCTCGAAGACCGCAACCGGACCGGATACCGCCATCGCGAGCGCCTGGGAGAGAGGGTGGCGCGAATGGGCGGCGAGGCCGGCTGCCAAGGCGAGCAGCTTCCTGTCGAACCGCTCGACTTCCAGCAGTCGAGGCCGGCCGAGGGTCAGCGTGCCGGTCTTGTCGAATAACACCGTGTCGATTTCGGCAAGCCGTTCCATGGCCGAACCATCCTTGACCATGATGCCGTTGCGGAACAGCCGGCCGGCCGCGACCACCTGCACCACCGGCACCGCAAGGCCGAGGGCACAGGGGCAGGTGATGATCAGCACGGCGATGGCGACCAGCATGGCGTGCTTCCAGTCGCCGCCGATGAAACCCCAGGAAAGAAAGGCGGTGAGCGCCAGAAGATGGACGGCCGGAGAGTAATATCGCGCCGCCCGATCGGCAATCCGACGGTAGCGCGCCCGTCCACCCTCGGCCGCCTCCATCAGCGAAATGACTTCGGACAGGAAGGAATCCTTGGCGGCAGCCGTCGCCTTCAGCACCAGCGAACCGGTGAGGCTGAGCGTTCCTGCCTGGATCATATCCCCAACACGGACCGGCCTTGGAGCGCTTTCGCCGTTGACGATCGAGACGTCGATGTCGCTTGCGCCGCTTTCGACGGTGCCGTCGACCACCACCCGCTCACCGGCGGCAATCGCCACCCGGTCGCCCGGCCGGACTTCGTCCACGGGACGATACTCACGCGAGCCGTCCGGACCGATGACCGTGGCGCCGCGAGGCGACAGGCGTGCAAGACCGCTGATCGCGGCGCGGGCACGGTCGCGCATGACATGGTCGAGCGTGCGGCCGATCAGCAGGAAGAACAGGAGCGAGACAGTCGCATCGAACCAGGCCTGTTCGCCGTGATGCATGGTTTCCCACAGCGACACCGCATAAGAGAGCGTGATGGCGAGCGCGATCGGCACGTCCATATTGGTGCGGCCGCGGCGTAGCCCATTCCAGGCCGACTGATAGAAGAAACGGCCGCCATAGATCAGCGCCGGCGCGGCGATCAGTGCCGATATCCAATGGAACATGTCGCGGGTCGAGGCATCGGCGCCCGACCATACGGAGACCGAGAGCAGCATGATGTTCGCTGCCGCGAAGCCACAAAGGGCGACGGCGCGGATCAGATCGCGCTGCAGTTTTTCGCCGACCTCCTCGGCATTCGAGAAAAGATGTGCTTCGTAGCCGGTGGCATCGACGATGGCCCTGACCAGTTCGACCGGATCCGTGGCGTCGTCTCCGGCCTTCTCCCTCCAGACGATCGAAACGCGCTTGGTGGAAAGATTGACCCGTGCCCGCTCGACGGACGGCAACGCATTGAGCGCCTTTTCGATCGTCGCGATGCAGGTGCCGCAATGGACCTGTGGAACGCTGAGATCGGTCTGGCGCAGGCCGGGCCCGATCATCCGGCTGGACAGCGTCAACTCCTCGGAGGACGGAAGCGAATGGTCCGAATATCCTTCGGCTCCGGGCGCGCAGCAGCTCATTCCGCTCTCCTCAAAACCGCGATCCGCTCGGCCTGATGCAGGATGCGCTTGCCGTTCCTGATGGCGCTCGCATCGACGATCCAATGGCCGGGCAGGATTTCATGGGTGGCGGCGAAGACACCCTTGGTGACGGGAACGAGATCGAGTTCAAAATCCTGGTGTTCGCCGACCGGCCGCTTGAACTTGAGCGTCAGCGTATCGGCCGCGACCGGCCCGTTCTTCGGGTGAAAGACCTCGTATCGGATATCGGAGCCGTCGACGGTGATGCGCCCGGTGACGCCGGTCGCCGTCAGCATCCGCGCCTCGGCCGCCTTGCCATTGAACTGCTGGCTGGCGACATAGGTATTTTCCGCCACCAGCCCGCTCCAGCTCGTAACCGCGTTGTAGGCCATGTAGAAATTGACCGAGATGATGGTGCCGAAAAAGAGCACCAGCACACCGAGCATATGCCAGCCGGTGAAAACGAAAGGTTTTGCTGGGATCGTATCCATTTTCGTCGTGCTCATTTTCTGGCTCCCGGCGTGTTGAAGACCGCTGAATAGCTGTCCTTTTCGTGGCTCGACCGATCTTCGGCGATGAAGTGGAAATCGGCGGCCTCGGCGGAAACTGCACCCTTGGGCAGGGTCACGAAGACTTTCAGGGCGAGCGTCTTGTCGGGCTCCACCTGCACCGCGAAGAGACGGCCCGGAACATCCGTGATGCCGGAAATTTTCATCGTCGCTTCGGGCAAGCCTTCCATCGAAACCAGGATCGTGCGCGGCTCCGGGATCATGTTGAGCAGCCGGATCGTGTAGCCGTTGCGGATGGAACCGTCCGATTCCAGCACGAATTGCGGGTTGCGATCATGCAGCACGTTGACCTCCAGCCGGTCGCGCGACAGCAGCGCGAAAACGAGGCCGAGACCGACGGCCGACCAGACGCCGAAATAGATCAGCGTGCGGAGCCTGAAGATCACCCTCCAGTCGAAGTGGCGGATCTTGTCGATGAAGGAACCGTCCGGATTGCGCACCCGTACCGGGTCGATCGCCGTCGTGCTGCCGTTTGTCGCAAGCGCCATGTTGGCGTCGTATTCGTCGAGTGTCGCATATGCGATCAGGCCACGCGGCTTGCCGATCTTGTCCATCACGCCGTCGCAAGCATCGATGCAGAGCGCGCAGGTGATGCAAGCCAACTGCTGCCCCTCGCGGATGTCGATACCCATGGGACAGACGGCCACGCAGGCATTGCAGTCGACGCAATCGCCGACCGGCTGCGCGGCTGCCGCCGCCTTCTTGGTATGCCGGCTGCGCGGCTCGCCGCGCCAGTCGTTATAGGTGACGACCAGCGAGCTCTCGTCGAGCATGGCGGCCTGGATACGCGGCCAGGGGCACATGTAGATGCAGACCTGTTCGCGCAACAGCCCGCCGAGCACGTAGGTCGTGGCCGTCAGGGTGGCCACGGTCGAATAGGCGACCAGCGCCGCCTGGCCGGTGACGAAATCGAAGGCGAGCGAGGGCGCATCGGCAAAATAGAAAATCCAGGCGCCGCCGGTCGCCACTGCGATCGCCAGCCATGTGGCGTGTTTGGCGACGCGCTTCCACAACTTGTCGAGGCTCCACGGTGCGGCGTCGAGCTTGATGCGGGCATTGCGGTCGCCCTCGAAGAACCGTTCGACGACCAGGAAAAGATCGACCCAGACCGTCTGCGGACAGGCATAACCGCACCAGGCGCGACCGACAGCCGACGTCACCAGGAAAAGGCCGAAACCGGCCATGACCAGAAGTCCCGCGACGAAGAAGAATTCCTGCGGCCAAATCTCGATGAAGAAGAAATAGAAACGACGGCTCGCAAGATCGACGAGTACCGCCTGATCGGGCGCGAAGGGACCGCGGTCCCAGCGGATCCAGGGAGTGAGGTAATAGATGCCGAGGGTTATCAGCATCACCAACCACTTGAAGCGGCGGAAGCGCCCTTCGGCGCGTTTTGGAAATATCTTCTTGCGCTTCTCGTAAAGCGGGTTGTTCGATGCGCCCGGCGAATGCACGGGCTGGACATCGATGCGCTCAACGGAGGCGTCGCTGGGGCCAAGCGCGGGAGACGTATAGAGATTCATGGGACCAGTTCCTTTGGTCCATGTTTTCTCATCTCGGCGACGCCCACTCCTTGACGCAAGTCAACCGCGCCGATGTGACAAAACGGCCGCCCGCTGATGACAGACAGGCGGCCGTTCGTCAGATCGAATGGAGCAACGGTTATTCTTATTCCCCGCCGCCGAGCGAGTGGATGTAGACCGTGAGCTGCTTCACGGCCACGTCGCCCAAGCGGCCTTGCCAGGCTGGCATGACGCCGTGTTTCGGGGTCTGGATCTGTCTGGCAATCTCCGCTTCTCCGTGAACCTTCAGCCAGATGGCGTCGGCAAGGCTCGGCGCGCCGAGGTCCCGTTTGCCCTCGGCCTTTTCACCGTGGCACGCGACACAATTGTCGGCAAAGAGCTGTTTTCCGGGCTCGACCATCGATGGATCGCGCGGGGTTCCGGTAAGGCTCACCACGTAGGCGGCGACCTGGCGCACCTCGTCCTGCTTCAGCATGTCGGTAAAGGCCGGCATTTCGGAGATGCGGGTCTCCCCGTCGGCAGGATCACGGATGCCATGGGCGATCGTCTGGTAGAGGGCGTTGATATCGCCACCCCAAAGCCAGTCGTCGTCGTTGAGGTTAGGATAACCCCGTCCGCCGGTCGCACCCGTGCCGTGACACGGGGTACAGTTGACGCGGAAAGCCGCGGCGCCGCCGGCCGTTGCGAACTGGTTGAGCTGCGGATCGGCGACGATGTCTTCCAGCGAAGAGGTCGAGATCTTCTCCAGGATGCCGCCCTGGGCAATCTTCGCACCGTTGAGATCGGCTGCAAACTCGGCGCGGCTCGAATATCCAAGCAGGCCTTTTGTCGCATTGGTGAGGAGAGGAATGGACGGATAGGCGATCGCATAACCGATCGCCCAAAGAATGCAGGCGTAGAAGGTCCAGAGCCACCAGCGCGGCAGCGGGTTGTTGAGTTCGCGGATGCCGTCCCATTCGTGGCCGGTGGTCTCTATGCCGCTCAATTCGTCGATATGTTTTTCCGCCATGTTCAATCCTCCTTCAGAGGGATCTGCGCGGCCTCGTCTGCAGAGGCTTTTCCGCCGGGGCGCAAGGTGAAGACGAGAACGCCGAGGAAGAACAGGGTCATGGCGAGCAGACCCCAGCTATCGGCGAAGTGGCGCATGGCCGTGTAGAATTCCATGATCTTGTCCCTTCAGCGGTAACCGGCGGCATCGTCATAGGTCGAGAAATCGACCAGCGTGCCGAGCATCTGCAGATAGGCGACCAGCGCGTCCATTTCGGTGAGGCTCTGGGCGTTGCCGTCGAAATCGCCGACCTTAGCCTTGGGATAGCGGGCAAGCAGACCGGATGTATCCGCATTCGGATCCGCCTGGGCGGCCAGATCCGCCTTGGCGCTTGCGATCATCTCGTCCGAATAGGGAACGCCGACGGCACGGTTCGCCTTCAGATTCATGGAAACATCCGTAACCTTGAGCGGCGTCGTCTTGAGGAAGGAATAGCTCGGCATCACCGATTCCGGGACGACGTCGCGCGGTTCGGTCAGATGCTGCACGTGCCATTCGTTCGAATAACGGTCGCCGACGCGGGCAAGGTCTGGCCCTGTGCGTTTCGATCCCCACTGGAACGGGTGGTCGTACATGGATTCGGCCGCCAGACTGTAGTGACCGTAACGCTCCACCTCGTCGCGGAAGGGGCGGATCATCTGGCTGTGGCAGAGATAACAGCCTTCGCGGATATAGATGTCGCGCCCGGCCAGTTCGAGCGGCGAATAGGGCCGCATGCCTTCCACCTTCTCGATGGTGTTTTCGAGATAGAAGAGCGGTGCGATTTCCACGATGCCGCCGATCGAGACGACGAGCAGCGAACCGACCAGAAGCAGGGTCGCATTGCGTTCGATGAAGTAATGTTTGTCGAGAATGGACATGGGTATCCCTCCTTATTCGGCCGGCTGGAGAGCGGCGGGGGATATACCGCCCCGAACCCTCTCCTGCCGCTGGTAACCGAGGATGGTCATGGTGACGTTGAAGGCCATGATGAGCCCACCAGCGAGATACATGGCGCCGCCGACCGCACGCAGCAGGTAGTAGGGGAACATCGCCGCGACGGTTTCCGCGAAGGAATAGACGAGGAAACCCTGGTTGTCGTATTCGCGCCACATCAGGCCCTGTTGCACGCCCGCGACCCACATGACGGCGGCGTAGACGACGATGCCGAGGGTGGCGAGCCAGAAGTGCCAGTTGACGAGGTCGAGGCTATAGAGACGCTCGCGGTTCCAGAGCTTGGGCGTCATGTAATAGACGGCGCCGAAGGTGATCATGCCGACCCAGCCGAGTGCGCCGGAATGCACGTGGCCGATCGTCCAGTCCGTATAGTGGCTGAGCGAATTGACGGCCTTGATCGACATCATCGGACCCTCGAAGGTCGACATGCCATAGAAGGCGATGGCGATGATCATCATGCGGACGATCGGGTCGGTGCGGATCTTGTCCCAGGCGCCCGAGAGCGTCATCAGGCCGTTGATCATACCGCCCCAGGAGGGCATCCAGAGCATGATCGAGAAGACCATGCCGAGCGTCTGCGCCCAGTCGGGCAGCGCGGTGTAATGCAGGTGGTGCGGGCCTGCCCAAATATAGAGGAAGATCAGCGCCCAGAAGTGGATGATCGACAGCCGGTAGGAATAGACCGGACGATTGACCTGCTTCGGCACGAAATAGTACATCATGCCGAGGAAGCCCGCGGTCAGGAAGAACCCGACAGCGTTATGGCCGTACCACCACTGGGTCAGCGCATCCTGCACGCCCGAAAAGGCCGAATAGCTCTTCACGCCGAGGAAGGAGACCGGGACCGCGAGGTTATTCACCACATGCAGCATGGCGATCGTCACGATGAAGGCGAGATAGAACCAGTTGGCCACGTAGATATGCGGCTCCTTGCGCTTCAGGATCGTGCCGAGGAAAACGACGAGATAAGCGACCCAGACGACGGTCAGGAAGAGGTCCACATACCATTCCGGTTCGGCATACTCTCGACCCTGCGTGATGCCGAGCAGATAGCCGGTCGCGGCCATGACGATGAAGAGCTGATAGCCCCAGAACACATACCAGGCGAGATTGCCGCCGAAAAGGCGGGCCCGACAGGTGCGCTGGACCACGAAGAGGGACGTGGCGATCAGCGCATTGCCGCCAAAGGCGAAGACGACACCGGATGTGTGCAGCGGCCGCAGGCGGCCGAAATTGAACCAGGGTTCGATGTTCAGGTCCGGAAAGGCAAGTTGGAGGGCGATGACGACGCCGACCAGAAAACCGACGACACCCCAGAAAACCGTGGCGATGGTGCCGTATTTCACCACCTCGTCGAAATATTCGGATTTTGACGGCAGGCTTATCGCAGACGCCCGCGGCGCGAAGGAAATCCTGCGCGTCAAAACGACCGTGCTGATCAACAGCACGAAGAACAGGACCCACATATGGGCTGCAAACAGGCTGTCATGGGTATAAGCGGCGGCGAGCAACGCCAGGAAGGTGCCGATTGCCAGCCAGAGTGTTTCTGAGACGTAATTCATGGTCTTTGGCCTCACAGCGCAAATGCGCTGCCGGTTGAAGGATTGTGACCATGATGTGCTGACATACGGACCGCGCCGGGGGTTTGACCTGCGTCAACGCCCCGCCCAAACGGCTCCATGCTTATGTTATTACCGGCTCAGTCTTCCGGATCGAGGATGCAGCACTGTTCCGGCAGCGGCGCGAGGACTGCCCTTGCGCCGGCATCCAGCGGGTCGGAAAGCGGGCCATTGGCGGTGATTTCGCCGGCAGCGGTTTCGCATTTGTATTGATAGGCACGACCGAGATAGGTGCGCGTCCCGAGCACCGCCGGAATGCCTTCGCCCTCGCGGCGGACCGCAAGCCCATCGGCGCGGCAGGCCAGGATGAAATCGTCCTTGATCGGGCCGAACAGGTCCTGGGAAAGATGAAGCCGCGTGCCGCCTGCAGCCTCGGCGGCGACGATGGCCGACTGGCGCTCAATGACCTTCATGCGGATCAGGTTTTCGAAGCCGACGAAGCGGGCGACGAAGGCGCTGGCCGGCTTCTGGTAGAGCACCTCCGGCGTGTCGAGCTGCAGGATGCGGCCGGCATTCATGATCGCGACGCGATCGGAGATCGAAAACGCTTCTTCCTGATCGTGGGTGACGTAGAGCGATGTGGTGCCGTTGGCGCGCTGCAGCTGGCGGATCTCGACGCGCATGTCGATCCTGAGCTTGGCATCGAGGTTGGAGAGCGGCTCGTCGAACATCAGGAGCGGCGGCTCAATGACGAGAGCCCGGGCGAGCGCGACGCGCTGTTTCTGGCCGCCGGACAGCGCTGCAGGCAGGCGGTCGGCGAGCGGCGCGAGACCGACGCGCTCCAGCATCGCCATCGCCCGCTTGGCCCGGTCCGGTTTGGAAAGGCCACGCTGCTTCAGGCCGAAGGCGACGTTATCGAGCACGGTCAGGTGCGGGAAAAGCGCATAGTTCTGGAACACGAGGCCGATATCGCGTGCATGAGCGGGGAGCGTCGTCAGATCGCGGTCGCCGAGCCTGATCCGGCCGCTGGTCGGCTGCAGGAAACCCGCCACCAGACGCAGCGTCGTCGTCTTGCCGCAGCCGCTGGAGCCGAGCAGCGACACCAGTTCACCGGCGGCAACGGAAATCGACAGGTCTTTCAGAACCTGGGTGGTTCCGTAGTGGGCGGAGAGGTTTTCGATGGTCAGAGATACGGTCACGGGAACCTACTTGGTGAGGAATGTGAGGCCGAGCGTCGCTTCGACGATCGCCATGACGCCGACGGTCACCAGCATCAGAAGCACGGAAACGGAAGCGATCGTCGGGTCGAAGAACTGCTCCATATGCGCGAGAATCTGGATCGGCAGCGTCGAAATGCCGGGTCCGGTCAGGAAGACCGAGACCGAGACGTCGTTGATGGAGGTAATGAAGGCCAGGATGAAGGCGGCGATGACCCCGGCACGGATGTTCGGCAGCACCACGGTCATGAAGGTCTTGAGCGGCGGGCAGCCGAGGCTTCTCGCGGCCTCCTCGATCGAGAAATCGAAGGAGGCGAGGCTGGCGCCGACGACGCGCACCGAATAGGGCAGGATGAGTAACGCATGGCCGACGACGAGGCTGATGAAGACCGGCAGGCCGAGGCCTATCGTGATCGACTTCAAGAGCGCGAAGCCGAAGACGATTTCCGGCACCAGGATCGGCAGCACGAACAGCGTCGAGAGCCAGCGCGGCAGCTCGACCCTATAACGGTTCAGCGCATAGGCCGCCGGAATGCCGATCAGCAGCGATAGGCCGGTGCCGAGGATGGCGACTTGCAGGCTGGTAATCGCCGTGCGCCGAAAAGCCTCGATCTGGAAGATGTTGGCGAACCAGCGCAACGTCAGTCCCTGTGGCGGGAAAGTGAGGAATGTCGTGTCGCTGAGGGCCGCGCCGACGATGATCACCAGCGGCGCGAGCAGGAAGAAAAAGACGAGAATGGCGAAAGCGCCGAGCAGGGGATGAATACGCGTCGCCATCAGACTGCCATCGGGTTGAGACGGCGTGCCATGCGGCTCATGATGAGCACGACGCCGATGGTTATGACCACCATGATGGCGGCGATCGTCGAGGCGCCGACCCAATCGAAGGTCACCATGGCGCGCTGATAGAGGAACGTGCCCATCATCATCTGCTTTTCGCCACCGAGAAGCTGCGGTGTCGCATAGGAGGTGAAGCTGCCGGTAAAGACCAGCACCGCGCCGACAATGAGGCCAGGAGCTG
Organism: Neorhizobium sp. SHOUNA12A; assembly: GCF_023006505.1. Taxonomy (GTDB): domain Bacteria; phylum Pseudomonadota; class Alphaproteobacteria; order Rhizobiales; family Rhizobiaceae; genus Neorhizobium. The sequence goes on along the minus strand of NZ_JALBGV010000005.1, from coordinate 28,608 downwards.
CGAGCGGCAGGATGACCTGGAGGAAGGTCGGGATCGGCCGGGCGCCGAGCGAGGTGGCCGCCTCGATGAGGTCGCGCGGGATTCCCTCAAGCACACCGACCAGTGTCAGGATCATCAGCGGTACGAACAGATAGACCATCGCAACGATGACCGAGCCTTGCGTGTAGAGCATCGACAGGGGCTCGCTGATCAGTCCGACCGACATCAGGACATTGTTGATGATGCCGTTCTTGCCGAGGATGATCAGCCAGGCGAAAGAGCGGACGACGACGCCGGTCAGCAGCGGAAAGACTGCGGCGACGATCATGATGCTCTTCAACCGTCCCGGCATCTGGGCGATGACGTAAGCTGTGATGAAACCGACCACGAGCGAGATGCCCGTGGTGATCAATGCGATCTGAAGGGTGCGGTAGAGAACCGCCATGCGGAAGCCGCTCTTGAAGAAGGCCGCATAAGTGGAGAACGGCCCGCCCGCCTCGCCGAACGTGGTGGCGATCGTCAGAACGACGGGGATGACCAGAAGCAGGACGACGGCGATCGTCGCCGGCAACGTCAAACTCCATCTGGCAAACTTGTTCATCGACAGTCTCTCTCAAAGGCAGGAGCGCCGCGTTGATAGCGGCGCTCCGTTTTCATTTCAACCATGTGGCCGGTCAGGCGACATCCGGGATTACTTGCCGAAAACCTCGTTCCAGCGGTCGATCCAATCGGTCTTCGCGGCGTTCATCTTGGCGTAGTCGACACGGCTCAGGCTGGAAACCTGATCGGCACCGTAGGTCCAGATCTTCGCCTGGTCCGGCGTGAGCTGGACCTTGGTGGAGATCGGCGCATCGACGCCCTGCTCGGCTTCCTTCTGCTGCACGTCCTTCGACAGGATGAAGTTGATGAACTGGTGAGCCAGTTCGACGTTTGTTGAACCCTTCGGAATGTTGACGGTGTTCAACGTGGCGATATCGCCATCCTTGAGCTTCGCCCAGGTCATGGTCTTCACCGCCGCCTGCATGGAGGCGAGCGTGAAATCCTGGCCGATTGCGACGCGCACTTCGCCGGTCGAGATCAAATTCACCAGTTCGGAGCCGGTATTGTAGTTCTTGACGACGTTCGGCTTCAGGGTTTCGACGGCTTCGAACGCCTTGTCGGTGCTGGCATAGGGATCGACGCCGGCATGTTTGCCGGCCTGCACCACGACCATCGGGCCGGCCGTGGTGGTGATGCCCGGAAGCGAAACCGAGCTCTTCAGGTCCGGGCGCCACAGATCGTTCCAGGAGGTGACCGGAGGGTTCACCTTGGCCGAATCGTAGACGAGGCCGATACGGCCGATCGTATAGGCCGGGCCGTATTTGCCCTGCGGCGCGCGGCCGAGTTCGTAGATCTCGGAGAGGTTCGGGATCTTCGCGGAATCGACCGGCTGGAAGAGGCCCTGCTCGATGCCAAGCTGCGAGAAGCTGTCGGTCAGATAGATGACATCGACGCCCTTGCCGTCGCGCAGCTTCAGCTTGTTGAGGCGGTCGGCATTGTTGCCGGTTTCGAAAACGATGTCGCAGCCGCAGATCTTCTTGAACGGGTCGATGATGTTGGCGGTCATCTTCTCGCCGTTGTAGCCCCACCAGGAAATGGTGAGAGTCTTCGACTGGGCACTTGCCGTTGCCGTGCCGCCGAGCGTCGCCAGGAGAGCAAGGGTTGCCAATTGGGTGAAACGAGTGGCCTTCATGAGGCGGGGTCCTTTTGCGAAAGCGGCGTTGATGCTCCCCTGGGACACCCCCGGGAATTGGGGGTGATACTATTTTTTGAACGGCCCGGCCGCAAGCCCAATTATTAGGCATATGCAGTCAAGAACCAAATTTCTTTAGGCTTGAACCATCTCATACTGGAGGTTGATTTCGGGCCTCACGTGGCGGCCGATGCACGGTTTGCGATGGTTTACACATCCGGGCATCGTCTTTAGGGTCCGGCGATCAGAACCGACAGGCATTCCTCCGATGACAGTTTCCGCCCCCCTCCCCGACGACCTGCTGATCAACGCGGCCGACGAGGTCCGCATCCGCCAGGACCTGGTGCTGACCGCGCTCGGCAAACGGCCGGCCGACCGGCTGCTGAGGGTTGGCAGATTGCTCGATGTCCACAGCAGGACCTGGCTCGAGGACCAGGAGATCGTCATCAAGGGACGGCGGATCGCCTATGTGGGACCGGCGGGCAGTTTTGCAGGGGAGGTGGCGGAACGTAGTCACGAGCCCGATCTCTTCGCGGTGCCGGGTTTCGGCGAGGCGCACAAGCATATCGAGAGCTCGCATTTGACGCCGGAATGGGAAGCGGCGCTCGTCATGCCGCACGGGGTCACCTGGACCTGTGAGGCAAGCCACGAATTCTCGAACGTCAACGGCGCCCGCAATCTGGAATTCTGGCTTGAGGCCCGCCGCCGCGGCTCGCCGATGAAGGTCTTCCCGCTGCCGGGCTCGGCCGTGCCTCCGACGGCCTATGAATGGGGCGGTGGCTATTTCGGTTATGACGAGCAGAAGCGGTTCATGAGCGAAAGCCTGATGGTCGCCGGCCTCGACGAGGTAATGGACTGGCCGTCGATCTCGGATCCCTCAAACCCCTCCTACGACCGGCTCTGGGGCATGATCGGCGCGACCTTCGAACAGCGCGGCGTGGTCGAGGGTCATGGCGCAGGCCTGCGCGACTTGGCCTCGATCAATGCCTTCGCCGCCGCCGGCCTTGCCTCCGATCACGAAGGCTGGTTCCTGGAGGAGATCTGGCAGAAGCTGCAGCACGGGCTGTTCATCGAGCTTCGGCCGCATTCGCTGCCGGAGGTGATCAAGGGCCTCATCGAGAAGAACCTCGCCGACTGGTCGCAGGTGGCTTTCGTTACCGACGACCGCAGCGCCTCCGATACGCTGAAGATGGGCGCGACGGACTACAATGTCCGCCTTGCGATCGAGAACGGCCTTTCGCCGGAAATCGCCATCCAGTGCGTGACGCTCAACCCTGCGCGGCATATGCGGCTGACGCCCTGGGTCGGGTCGATCGCACCGGGCCGTTTTGCGGATATCGTGCTGCTCGACGACGTCGAAAAGCTGTCTATCGCCAAGGTCTGGGCGGATGGCACGCCGGTTTCGGAAGGCAGGACATTTACCGGCGCGCGTCCGAAGATCGATTGGCCGGAATGGGCGACCAAGACGGTGAAAATCGATCGACAGGTGACCGCCGCCGATTTCCGCATCGAGGCGCCGGCGGATCGCGCCGCGGCGAATGCCGCCCTGCTGCGGCCCTTCCACTGGTCGGACGATTTCATCACCATGGAACTGCCGGTCAGGGATGGCGCAGTCCAGCGCGACCATGACCGCAACGTCACGAAATTCTCGATCGTCGACCGGTTTTCGGGTGAGGCGAAAGTGTCAAAAATGTTCTGGCTCGGCACCGGACCGCGCACGCCGGATACCGCGCTCGGTTCGACGCTCGGGCATGACAAGCACAATATCTGGGTGGTTGGCTCCTCGGACGAGGCGATGGCGATGGTGGCCAATGCGCTCGCCGAACAGCAGGGCGGCTGGGTGCTGGTCTCCGGCGGCAAGGTGATCGCCCGCGTCCACTACGAAGTCGGCGGGCTGATGACGGCGCGCTCGGCGGAGGAACTGGATGCGGAAATGCAGGCGCTCTACAAAGCCGGCGAGACGATCGACTGGATGTACGAGCCGACCTTTTCGCCGCGCTGGTGGCCGGGCTTCCCGGAGCGGCTGTCGTTTGCGACACTGACCTGTTCGCCCTGGCGCTGGGTGCTGGTGGCGCCATCGGAGCGGGCGCCTGAGGGGTTCGTCAACGTGCTGACCGGCGAAACGCACCCGGTCGTCTGGTAGTAGGCCGCTCTCGTCAGCGTGACTTGATGAGGTCCGGTTGATTTGCCAAAACCGCTGGGATTGATTTTTCGGCGCCACCGATCCTCCCGCCTCGGCGTCGCTTGCGCAAGGAACCTAATCATGGCCCAGCCTGCCCTCTTCACTCCGATCCGCGTCCACAATCTCGAACTCTCGAACCGCATCGTCATCGCGCCCATGTGTCAATATTCGGCCGAGGACGGCTGCATGACCGACTGGCACCTTATCCATCTCGGCCAGCTCGCGCTCTCCGGCGCAGCGCTTCTGACGATCGAGGCGACCGGGGTCACCCCGGAAGGCCGCATCACCTATGCGGATGTCGGGCTTTATGACGATGCGACCGAGGCGGCGATGGCCCGCACGCTCGACAGCATCCGCAAATGGTCGGACATGCCGATCTCCGTGCAGCTGGCGCATGCCGGCCGCAAGGCCTCGACCGACAAGCCCTGGCTCGGCGGCAGCCAGATCGCCCCGGACCACGCGAACGGCTGGCAGACCCAATCGGCTTCGGCGATCCCCTTCAATCCGAAATACGTGGCCCCCGTCGCGCTCGACAGGCAAGGCCTGAACGAGGTGCGCGACGCGTTTGCGGCTTCCGCCGTACGGGCGGCAAGGATCGGCCTCGATGCGATCCAGATCCACGCAGCGCATGGCTACCTGCTGCACCAGTTCCTGTCGCCGCTCTCCAACCAGCGGACCGACGAATATGGCGGCTCGCTCGAGAACCGCATGCGTTTTCCGCTGGAAGTTTTCGATGCCGTGCGTCAGGCCTTCCCGTCCGACAAAGCGGTGACGGTGCGCGTCTCGGCGACCGACTGGGTCGAGGGCGGCCTGGACATCGACCAGACCATCGCGTTTGCCCAGATGCTGGACGAGAAGGGCTGTGATGCAATTCACGTGTCGAGCGGCGGGCTGCATATCGAGCAGAAAATCCCGCTCGGCCCGAATTATCAGGTGCCCTTGGCACGCGCCGTCAAGGCTGCGGTGAAGATGCCGGTGGTGGCGGTCGGGCTGATCACCGAACCGACGCAGGCGGAAGCGATCGTTTCGACCGGCGACGCGGATATCGTCGCGATCGCCCGTGCGGTGCTCTACGATCCGCGCTGGCCCTGGCATGCCGCGGCGGAACTCGGCGCCCAGGTGAAGCCCGCACCGCAATATCTCCGCTGCCAGCCATCGCAACTCAGGAACCTGTTTACCTCCTGAAGGGACTCAGGCCTCTTCGGCGGTTCAAGCCAGTCGACCGGCGCATTCATGCTCGCAATGCGCCGGACAGGACGCTATGGAACATTGGTGCTGACCGATTCATCAAAGGATTTTCATGCCCACCATCTATCTCGCCGGCCCCGAAGTATTTTTGCCCGATGCCCAGACCGTGATGGGCGAAAAACGCCGGCTTGCTCGCAGCTTCGGTTTTGAGCCGACCGGTCCCGGCAGCGACGAGAACCAGGCGCCCGTAGGCCAGCTGACGGCAGCCGCGATCTACCAGCGCAACGACGGCGCGATGCGACGCGCGGATGTCTGCCTCGCCAATATCACGCCGTTTCGCGGCATCAGTGCCGATCCCGGCACCGTCTATGAAATCGGCTTCATGATCGCGCTCGGCAAACGGGTCTGGGCCTATACCAACCATCCCGACGACTATGGCACTCGGGTGCGGTCGATCTGGTATTCCGGGCTCGATATCGACGAGAGCAGCGGTCGTCCTCGCGGCCCGGACGGGCTGTCGATCGAGAACCATGGCAAGGCCGACAACCTGATGATCGATGTCGGCATCGAGGAAGGTGGCGGCCGGGTCATTCGCGCCGCGGCACTGCCAGCCGATCCCGAAAGGGACCTGGCCGCTTATACCGAGGCCTTGCGACACTTGCGCGGTTAGGCGAGCGACAAGGCGTCCTTAAGGCCAAGACCCTGCTTCAGCTGAAGATCGAGATCGGCTTCGATATGGTCGATGTGGTGGATCATGAGCTTGGCGGCGCGCTCGCCATCGCCCTTTTCCAGGGCGTCGAGAACGGCGCTATGCTCGGCATGCCCACAGCTCGACACGCCGGAACGGCCGTAAAGCGCGATCACCAGCGACGAACGTGCAACCAGTTCATCCATGAAACGCTGCAGGATGACATTGCCGGCAACGGAAGCCAGCATCAGGTGGAAATCGCCGGACGCCTTGATCTCGGCGCGCCGCGCAGCCGGACCCCGTTCGTTCAGATAACGCTCTTCCTCATCGAGCTGACGGCGGAATTCCGCGATATCCTCGGGCGTGATGCGCTCGACCGCGCTTGCGACGATGCCGGGTTCGATCAGCCGGCGGGAGGCAAAAATCTGACGCGCTTCTTCCGGTGACGGATTGGAAACAAAAGCGCCGCGATTACGCTCGGTCTTCACCAGGCCTTCGAACGCGAGCATCTGCAGCGCGGCGCGGGCAACCGTGCGGCTGACGTCGAAAAGAGAGCCGACTTCGCTTTCCGACAGCTTGGTGCCGGGCGCAAGACGCCGATCGATAATAGCGTTGCGTAAAGTCTCCCGGATCGCCATGGAGCGATCTTCCGGGGAGCGATCCTCGGGCGTCGTATCGGTAAGATTGATCTTTTCGCTGATATTCATTGCTGCGGTCCAATGTACGGCCTTTGTAACCCGAGTGTCTACAGGATGCCAAGCGACTTGTTTTTGATCCAATGCCAAGATTGCATACGATTTGCCCAAGGGATCGAAAACGATCGCCTGATTTTTGCGCACCGGCAAAACCCCGCCGCTGACCCTTTCAGGTAAACGCAAGTCTTTCTAGAGGTTTAATCCAGTTGGCATGGCTGATGCATAACAATATCAGACGCAAGGGAGCGCCTGATGAGCAAAGCCGCCGAAATCGACATCGCTTCAGTCTCTAAGATCTACGGAACAACCACTGCCGTTCATGCGATCAGCCTGAAGATTCCCGCCGGAACCTATTGCTGCCTGCTCGGCCCTTCCGGCTGCGGCAAGACCTCGACGCTCCGGATGATCGCCGGGCACGAGAGCATCTCCTCGGGCGACGTCCGCCTCGGCAATACCGTCGTCACCGACCTGCCGCCGGCGAAACGCGGCACGGCGATGATGTTCCAGTCCTACGCCCTCTTTCCGCATCTCGACCTCGTCGACAATGTCGCCTTCAGCCTCAAGATGAAGGGCGTCGACAAGGACGAACGGCGCGCCAAGGCGATGGACATGTTGCGGCTGATGCAGCTCGAAGCCTATGCGACCCGCCGCCCGGCCCAGCTCTCCGGTGGCCAGCAGCAGCGCGTGGCGCTTGCCCGGGCGCTGATCACCGATCCGGAAGCGCTGCTTCTCGACGAGCCGCTTTCGGCGCTCGACCCGTTCCTGAAGATCCGCATGCGCGCGGAACTGAAGAAGCTGCAGACCTCGCTCGGCATTACCTTCGTGCACGTGACGCACAGCCAGGAAGAAGCGATGGCGCTCGCCGACCTGATCGTCGTGATGAACGATGGCCGTATCGAACAGGCCGCCCATCCGCGCGTGGTGTTCGAAAAACCCGCGACCGCCTTCGTCGCCAAGTTCATGGGCGACCACAACGTCATCTTCGGCCGGGTGACGCAGAGTTCCGGCGACAAGCTGATGCTGTCAGTGCCCGCAGGCGGCGATTTCCTCGCCACCGACGATGGAGCCGCCGGGCTGACCGACGTGGCCGATATCGCCATCCGCACGGACCATGTCCGTATCGGCCAGCCTTCTGAAAAAGGCCTCGGCTTCACCGGCTCGGTTTCCAACGTCGAATACCGTGGTTCTTCGGTAAAGCTCTCGGTCAACGGCGCGGGCATCGAGGATTTCACCGCGATCCTGACCGACGCCGAATTTTTCGCCAATCCGGTCAAGGTCGGAGAAGCGATCCCGCTTTCCTGGGGCCGCGAGGACGCCATCGTCCTCGGCCGCCTCAAGAACTGATGCCACCAAAAAACTCAACCAGAGGAGAACAAGGCAATGACTGAGACCAAGAAACCAACAAAGGGCATTTCGCGCCGCACGCTTCTGAAGACGGCGTCCGCTGCGGCCGGTCTTGCCGCCGGCTCCGGCGCCATCACCGGCTTCCCGACCATCTGGGCGCAGAACCCGATCACGCTTCGCCAGTTCGGCACCGGCGTTTCGAACCTCAACGCGATCGCCGAGAAGTGCAAGGCCGACCTCGGCATCACGCTCGAAATGACCGCGACGGACTCCGATGCCGCCGCCCAGCGCGCCGTCACTCAGCCGAACTCCTACGACATCGCCGATATCGAATACTGGATCCTGAAGAAGGTCTATCCGGCCGGCGTCATCCAGCCGATGGATACGACCAAGCTGAAATACTACGACAAGATCGTGCCGCTGTTCAAAAACGGCAAGCTGAAGCCGGACAGCGTGATCGCGCAAGGGACCGCGCCGCACACGGTGGGTTACGTCGCAAAACCCGGCGACAAGACGTTCGCCAAGGAAGAAACCAAGTGGTTCACGATGGTTCCGACCATCTACAACGCCGACACGCTCGGCATCCGTCCGGACCTGGTCGGCCGCGAGATCTCGACCTGGGCCGACATCATGGACCCGAAGTTCAAGGGCAAGGCATCGATCCTTAACATCCCATCGATCGGCATCATGGATGCCGCGATGATCATGGAAGCCATGGGCAACATCAAGTATGCCGACAAGGGCAACATGACCAAGGCGGAAATCGACAAGACGATCGACTTCCTGATCAAGGCCAAGCAGGCCGGCCAGTTCCGCGCCTTCTGGAAGTCGTTCGACGAGAGCGTCAACCTGATGGCCTCCGGCGAGGTCATCATCCAGTCCATGTGGTCGCCGGCCGTCGCCGCCGTCCGTTCCAAGGGCATCGCCTGCAAATATCAGCCGCTCAAGGAAGGTTACCGCTCGTGGGGCGGCGGTCTGGGCCTTGCCGCCCATCTCTCGGGCGCCAAGCTCGACGCTGCCTATGAATATATCAACTGGTACACGTCCGGCTGGGTCGGCGCCTATCTCAACCGTCAGGGCTACTACTCGGCCGCGATGGAAACCGCCAAGGCACACATGTCCGCCGACGAATGGGGCTACTGGATCGAAGGCAAGCCGGCCAAGGGCGATATCGTCGCTCCGGACGGCAAGATCATGGAAAAGGCAGGCGCCGTGCGCGATGGCGGCTCTTTCGAGGAACGCATGGGCCACGTGGCCTGCTGGAACTCGGTGATGGACGAGGACCGCTACATGGTCCGCCGCTGGAACGAGTTCATCGCTGCGTAAACAAAGTTGCCCCTCACCCTAGCCCTCTCCCCGCTCGCGGGGGGAGGGGACGTGCCCCGAGCAGGCACTGAAGAGGACCGAGCGGCTTACCACTAGTCTCCTTCTCCCCGTCCCGACGGGGAGAAGGTGCCCGGCAGGGCGGATGAGGGGCAAACCCAGGGAGACATCAAGACATGGCGACGATCGCATCATCCGAGCCGGAAACGGCCGAAGAGAACACAAAGCCCAGAAGCTTTCGTCTGTCGCCGGCGCTGATCTCCTATCTCCAGGCGACGCCGTTGGCGCTGATCCTCGGCGCCTTCCTGCTGCTGCCGATCCTGATGATTACAGCCGTCAGCTTTTGGGACTACGACTTCGCCCAGATGTATCCGGACTTCCTGTCGATGAACTATGCCGAGACGCTCGGTTCGTGGGTGACCTGGAAGACCTACCTGAACACGTTGAAATTCGCCTTGCTGGTCTGGGCGATCACGCTGTTCGTCGGCTTCTGGGTCGCCTATTTTCTGGCCTTTCACATCCGCACCACCGCAATGCAGATGGTGCTTTTCCTCGTCTGCACGGTGCCGTTCCTGACGTCGAACATCATCCGCATGATCTCGTGGATCCCGGTTCTCGGGCGCAACGGCCTCGTCAACACGACGCTGATCAATGCCGGCATCGTCCCAGAGCCGGTCGAATGGCTGCTCTATTCGGATTTTGCCGTCGTGCTCGCCATGGTGCATCTCTATACGCTGTTCATGGTGACGCCGATCTTCAACACGCTGATGCGTATCGACAAATCGCTGGTCGAGGCGGCGCGCGACGCCGGTGCCACCAGCACCCAGATCCTCACCAACGTCATCATTCCGCTTGCCAAGCCCGGCATGGCGATCGGCACCATCTTCGTCGTGACGCTGGTCATGGCCGACTTTTCGACCGTGCAGGTGATGTCGGGCGGCCAGAGCGCTTCGGTGGCGCTGATGATGAAAAACCAGATGTCGCTGCTCCAATACCCGGCAGCCGCCGCCAACGCGGTCGTGCTGCTTGTCCTCGTTCTCCTGATGGTCGCAGGCATTCTTCGCATCGTCGACATCCGCAAAGAACTTTAGGAAAAGGGGAACTCTGAGATGCACAGCGACAAGCGCGGCCGCGAATTCTACATCCTCGCCATCTTCTTCGCCATTTTCGTGCTGTTCCTCTACGGCCCGCTTTCGGCGATCCTGATCCTCTCCTTCCAGGGACCGAACGGCGGCCTCACCTTCCCGCTGAACGGCGTTTCGCTGCGCTGGTTCGCCAACCTGTTCGAGACGCAGGCGGTCGGCGATTTCGGCGGATCGTTCCGCCGTTCCGCGATGCTCGGCATTATGGTGATGATCGTCACCGTCGTCGTCTCGCTGCTGGCGGGCCTCGCCTTCCGCCGCCGCTTCATCGGCTCTACCGCGCTGTTCTATCTCGCAGTCGCCAGCCTCGTCGTGCCGTCGATCATCATCTCGCTCGGCATCGGGGTCGTCTTCCAGCAGCTCGGTTTCCAGCCGTCCTGGTATACCTCGGCTTTCGGCGCCCACCTCACCTGGACGCTGCCTTTCGGCGTCTTGATCATGTTCGCCGTCTTCAACCGCTTTTCGCCGGCCTACGAGGAAGCCGCGCGCGATCTCGGCGCTTCGCCCTGGCAGACCTTCCGCCATGTCGTGCTGCCGATGATCGCGCCGAGCCTCATCGGCGTCGGCCTGTTTGGCTTCACGCTGTCCTATGACGAATTCGCCCGCACGCTGATGACGGCAGGTTCGTTCAACACGTTGCCGCTCGAGATCTACGGCATGACGACCAATGTCACGACGCCGGTGCTCTACGCGCTCGGCACGGTGACGACGGTATTCTCCTTCCTCGTCATCGCCGGCACGCTCGGCCTGATCGTCCACCTCAATCGCCGCCGCCTGCGGTCGTGAACAGAATGCGCATCCTTGTCGTAAACCCGAATACCACCGCCAGCATGACGGCGACGATCGCCGATTCCGCAACCCGCGTCGCCAATGTCGGCACTGAAATCCTTGCCGTCACCTCTTCGATGGGCCCGGTCTCGATCGAGGGCTATTATGACGAGGTCTTCGCAGTACCCGGTCTGCTGATCGAGATTACCAAGGGCGAAAAGGCCGGTGCCGATGCGGCGATCATCGCCTGCTTCGACGATACCGGCCTCGACGCCGCACGGGCGCTGGCCAATATTCCTGTGGTCGGCATCTGCGAAGCGGCTCTGGCCACGACCGCCTTCATCGCTCAGCGTTTCACCATCGTCACCACCATGGAACGCTCGCGCCTGCCGCTCGAACATCTTGTTCATCGCTACGGCATGTCCGGGCGATGCAAGGTACGGGCCGCCGATATTCCCGTCCTCTCGCTGGAAGATCCGAATTCCAACGCCCGCGACCGGCTGCGCAGCGAGATCGCGACGGCGCTGCGCGACGACAAGGCGGAGGCGATCGTGCTCGGCTGTGCCGGCATGGCCGATCTGACAGCCGAACTGCGCCGCGAATTCGGCGTGCCTGTGGTCGACGGCGTCGCGGCAGCGGTGAAACAGGCCGAGGCGCTGGTGACATTGGGCTTGTCGACGGCCAAGCGAGGCGCTTATGCTTCGCCGGTCCGCAAGCCCTATATAGGTCTGCTCGAAGATTTCGAGCCCGGGAAACTCATCGCCAAATGAAAACCCATCCCACCATTCGCGCGCTCACCTCCTTCGAGGTCGAACAGCTCGTCGACTGGGCGCGGATCGAGGGCTGGAATCCGGGCCTCGCCGATGCGCCGGCTCTGCATGCCGCCGATCCTCAAGGTTTCATCGGCTGTTTCGTGGACGGCCAGATGGCAGCCGGCATATCCGCAGTCCGCTACGGTTCCGATTTCGGCTTCATCGGCCTCTATATCGCCCACCCGAATTTTCGCGGCAGGGGTCTGGGCAGAAAGGTCTGGGATGCCGGCATGGCGCATCTCGACGGTCGGACGATCGGCCTCGACGGCGTGCCGGAACAGCAGGCAAACTATCGCAGCATGGGCTTCGAGCCGGCCTACGAGACGTTTCGCTGGAGCGGCAGCCTTGCTGGATGCCGCAATGCCGATGTGGCCGCGATTACCGATGATCTCGTGCCTGCCATTCTTGGCTATGACCAAGCTTTCTTCCCTGCACAGCGCGATGCTTTCCTGACCGCCTGGCTGAAGCCGCCGCGTGCCGCCAAGGTCCTCGTCCGCGACAGCGATATCCGCGGCTATGCAGTCTGCCGCAAATGCCATGACGGTTATAAGATCGGCCCATTGTTTGCGCAGACCGCTGACGACGCGCAAACGCTGCTGAACGCCTGCGCCGCGGAGATCGGCGACGAAATGCTGCACGTCGACGTACCCGCCTCGCAGACGGAATTTTCCACCTATCTGGAGGCGCATCGTTTCGTGAAAGGCTTCACGACCGCGCGGATGTATCGCGGTACGGCGCCGGCGGTGCGTATGCCGGGCGTGTTCGGAATTACCACTCTCGAACTCGGCTGAGGCGGCGTCCCAACGCCCGGACGCCGCTCGCGTTCACGAAAACCAGCGACTACCAGAGCTGGGTGTGCCGGTTGACATCCTTGTAGAGCAGATAACGGAAACGTCCCGGACCACCCGCATAACAGGCCTGCGGGCAGAAGGCGCGCAGCCACATGTAGTCGCCGGCCTCCACTTCGACCCAATCCTGATTGAGCCGATAGACCGCCTTGCCTTCGAGCACGTAGAGGCCGTGCTCCATGACATGGGTCTCCATGAAGGGGATGGTCGCGCCCGGCTCCAACGTGACGATGTTGAGATGCATGTCGTAACGGACGTCGGACGTATCGAGGAAACGGGTGGTTCCCCAGCGGTCGCCCGTGTCCGGCATCCAGGAAATCGGATGTTCGTCTTCATGGGTGAAGACCGCCGGCGGAGCATCCAGCCCCTCGACCGCCTGGAAGGCCTTGCGGACCCAATGGAACTTGACGGGCGCCGTGGCCCGATTGCGCAGCTTCCATGGCGATCCGGCCGGGATATATGCAAAGGAACCGGCCCTCAGCGCATGATCGCTTCCGGCGAACTCGATCGACATCTCGCCCTCGACGACGAAGATCGCCGCCTCGGCGCGGGTATCGGGTTCCGGCCGGTCGCTTCCGCCTCCAGGTTGAACCTCCATGATGTATTGCGAGAACGTCTCCGAAAACCCCGTCATCGGGCGGGAGATGATCCATGCCCGGGTTCCCTGCCAATGGGGAAGCAGGCTGGCCACGATGTCTGACATGACGCTTCGGGGGATGACGGCGTAGGATGTCGTGAAAACAGCCTTGCTGGAAAGCAGTTCGGTCTGCGGCGGCAGGCCACCGAGTTTCGAATAATAATCTCTGTTGGTCATGGGTCTGTTTTGCGGTCCAATTTCGCGGCGTCTGATACGCATATGCTTTAAGCGCCGCGCATCTCTAAGCAACTAAAAACTCGACCTCGGATGCCACGGCTCCGATATTTCCGCTCATGTCGCGAGCGTCCACGCCATGCCAGCGAGTGCGCAGGCGAGCAGCGTGGTAATCACCGAGACTCTGAACCGAAAGATCGCAACTGCGGCCGCGGTCGAAAGGATAGCGGCCGGAAGGACGATCGAACCGAGGACCGGTATGTCGAGCCAAAACGCTCCCAGACGGACCACGTGGACTTCTTCAAACAGCGTATGCAACGCAAACCAGATGGCGAGGTTGAGGATCACCCCGACCACCGCCGCGGTGATCGCCGACATCGCTCCGGCAAGCGCGATGTTGCCACGCAGCTTTTCGATGAACGGCGCGCCGAGGAATATCCAGAGGAAGCATGGAACGAAGGTGACCCATGTGGTCAGGATCGCGCCGAGGGTCGCCGCGATCATCGGGTTGAGCGCTCCGGGATCGCGAAAGGCGCCCATGAAGCCGACAAACTGCACCACCATGATCAGCGGTCCGGGTGTCGTCTCTGCCATGCCAAGGCCATCGAGCATCTCCCCAGGTTTCAGCCATCCATAATGCTGGACGGCCTCCTGCGCCACATAAGCGAGAACCGCATAGGCCCCGCCAAAGGTGACGACTGCCATCTGGCTGAAGAAAAACCCGATTTGGGTGAAGACGTCATTCGAACCCAGGACCCACCACAATAAGCCGATGGGTATGATCCAGAGTGCGAGAAGGATCGCCGAGATGCGAAGCGACCATGAGAGGTTGGAGCGTGCGTGAGCCGGCGTCCCCTCTCCGAGGAGCGAGTCGGCGTCTGAAAGTGTAGGGCCACCGGCCGTCTTGTGGCCGCCCCCGACCTTGAAAGACGCAAGACCGAACCTGCTGCCGCAATAACCGACGATGCCCGCAGTCAGAACGATCAATGGAAACGGGACATGCAGGAAGAAGATCGAGACGAAGGCGGCAGCAGCGATCGTCACCATGGCATTGTTCTTGAGAGCCCGGCTGCCGATCCGGAAGACGGCTTGGACAACGACCGCGAGAACGGCCGCCTTCAGACCAAAGAACAGTCCGGCGACAACGCCTACGCTTCCGAAGGCCGCGTAGATGTAGCTCAGGCCAAGGATGGCCAGAAATCCGGGGAGCACAAACAGGATGCCTGCAACCAGTCCGCCCGCGGTCCGATGCATCAGCCAGCCGATATAGATCGCGAGCTGCTGGGCTTCCGGTCCGGGCAGAAGCATGCAGTAGTTGAGGGCATGAAGGAAGCGGTTTTCGCCGATCCACCGCTTCTCGTCGACAATGATCCGATGCATGACGGCGATTTGTCCAGCCGGTCCACCGAAACTGAGAGCGGCGATACGGACCCAAACCTTGAAGGCCTCGCCGAAGGAGACTCCATGGATATATTCGCTTTTCTCGCGATCCGCGGACGCATCTCTGATGACCTCGGCCATTTTAAGCTCCCTTCTTCACCGAAGGCCAGTTATGGGTCTCCTCGGTAGCATCGCGGCACCAGCGATAGAAGGCGTCGTAGAGAAGCATGCCAGCCTCAAGCTGCTCAAGGTCATCGTTATACATCCGCGACAGACCGAGCGACGCCGCCAGCAACCCTGGCGCCTCTGGGGCAAGATCGGGTCGCGCGGTGTCGGCCGCCCTGACGATGGTTGCAAGACGCAGCAACGCATCACAGGTCAGCCCGAATTCCTCGACCATGACGTCGAACGTGCAGAGCTCGCCCCGGTGGCTCCAGAATACATCCTCGATATCGAAGGGTGTCGCACCGAACCGGCTGCCAACCATCGAAACTTCGGAAGCCGGCACATAAAGAAACACTGCGTCCGGATCGATGAAACGCCGGATCAACCAGGGACAGGCGATACGGTCGATCTTCGGCCGGACGCGCGTAACCCAGACGGTTCGACCTTGGCCGTCGCGGGGAGGCAACTTGTCCTCCGGAACCGCCATCCCTCCGGCGGCCCAGGCCTCGAAGCCGCCTTCCAGGCTTTCGGCCGCCACCCCTTCGTGCCTGAGATAGGCGGCGACGCCGTGGCTAAGCTTGCCACCCCTCTGGCAGACGACAACGACAGATTCAGCGTCGACGGCTCCGCTCCATTCTGTGACATTCTCGTGCTTGCGGCGGACGGATCCCGGTACCAGCCGCGGATCGAGCGCGAAGTCTTCGTCCGTGCGGACGTCGATGATGAGCGGTGCGCCGGGCGTACCGACAAGGCGGTTGAGTTTTTCAGGAGAAATTTCGAGAAATGACGGCATAGCGCGTCCTCCCTGGTTTTGGGTTGAATGGACGCGATTCTTCGGCTGACGCCTCGTGGGGTGATCGCAACCCCATTGTGAAATGGTGACCGCGTGCGCGACGACTGTCAAGCGACTACCACGTCTGGCCGCGATATTGACCCGGTCATTCTTGCTTACGTCCGCTCTCGAATTTCTCTCGCCAGCCTCGGCGAGGCGGCGTCACGAGCGATTCCCAGCCGCAACGGTGTACGGGCGAATGCTTCCAAAAATGCCGCCAGACCCGCAACCGTCGCTTCGAGGATCAAGGCGCCGTTTTCCATGGTAGCCTTTGCCGGATCGCCGAAATAACCGCAGTCGTCCGCCTGGAAGATCGGCGGCCAGCCTGCCCCGAACGCGGTGATCGGATCGCCCGTGTGGCCCGGCGCGATCCAGGGCTGCACCAGGCGCGCCGGAAGCCCTTCGATCGCCGATCGGACCCGTTCGCTCGCTTCCGGAGAGGTCAATGCCATCGTCAACGCCGCCTCCTGTTCGCAGGCATGGCCGGTGCGCGGCAGTGCGCCCTTCAGAAGCGGCAACCAGTCCCTCTCGCCCGGTGCGAAATAATCGACCATGCCAACCGCATATCCATCGGTCACCATCTGGGCGCAGAGCGAGCGCAACGGCGCCGAGTTGCCCCCATGACCGTTGACGAAGACGACGCGCGGAAATCCGGAATCCAGGATTGATCGCGCGGTATCGGAAAGAACTGCCAGATAGGTTTCCAGCCGTAGGCTGATCGTGCCCGGATGGCTGAGGTGATGCGGCGAGAAGCCAACGGAAACAGCGGGCGCCACGACAATTTCCACCCTGGTTACGCGGCTTGCCGCGAGTTCGGCAACCGCGGCCGAAAGCAGCGTATCGGTCTCCACGGGAAGGAAGTCGCCGTGCTGCTCGATCGCACCCGTCGGCACGACGACCAAAGCACCGGCATCCCGCTTCGCCGCCAGCTCTGCACGCGTCAATTCGGCCCATATGAATGAAGACGGCGCAAAATGCCTGGGTGCAATGCCTGTCATGTCCGGAACCCTCGCGGCTGGAGTAGCGGGCGGCAGCTTATCCCCGCCCGCACGGAAATTACATGTCGCCCGCTTCTTTCGAAGGGTTGGCGCAGACGGCGATCACGAGGCCGGCCTCGCCGATGATGTGGCGGTAGCGGTAATTGACGGGCAGGTACATCGCATCGCCAGGCTTGAAGATGTGCTCCTCGCCGGTCTCCTCAACGATCTGCTTGGACCAGCCATGCAGGCAATAGAGGATCACCTCATGCACGCCATCACCCTCGACCATGGTGTCGAAGTGCGGCATGTAAGTGGTGATGTGGAAGGAAATCGACGAGCCGTGCAGCTTCTTTGTGACCAGCCGGTGGCTGAACTCCTGGCCCGGATGCACCCAGGTCAGCGCGACCTGTTCCTGGCGCGACCACTTGATCTTGCCGCCAACCGCTTCTTCGCTCATGTCATGACTCCTTGGTTCGCAGAAAATTGAATTTCCAGACGTGTGGCGGCTCTATCGGAACCGCGCTTCGAAAGCGTCCCGGGCCTCCCAGACCGGCAGGATGAGATGCGGTCCTAGTCCGGATATGCGGCTGAAGGGAATCGGTCGCGGCGCGGTCAGCGGCAAGGTCAGGTCCGCATCCGCCATCCGGCCGGCAAGCCAGGGACCAATTTCTCGTCCGAAAGCCGTCGTCAGCGCTACGCCGCGGCCGTTGCAGCCGATCACCGCATCGATGCCCGGCTTGATGCGCATCATCCGCGGCAGGAAATCCGGTGTACCGGCAATCATCCCGGTCCATGAATATTCCACTCTGACTTCCGGGAGATCCGGAACCATGCGGCGAAGACGATTTGCAAAAAGCCTGCGGGCCAATGCCATTCGTCCGGGCAGCGGTGGCACCATGCCCCCGGTCACCAGTCGGCCGTCTGGAGACCAGCGCAATGCGAACGTATGACGGCGCGTATCGGCAACCGGGGCCATGTCAGGCAACAGTGTCTCGCGAAGAGGCAGCGGCAGCGGCTGGGTAGCGATCTGGAACACACGAGCGGGAATGATCGACGCACGCAACTCCGGCAACAGGTTGCCGATCAGCGCGTTGGTGGCCATGAGCACGCGGCGGGCGCGAACCTCGCCAGCGGCAGTCCGCACGCGCCAACTCTGCCCATGGGGTTCGATGCTCTTTGCGGGACTGTCGCCGAACAGTCGTACTCCCGCTGATATGGCAGCGCGCGCGAGCCCGTACGCATAGGCCAGCGGCGTGATCTGGCCACCGGACGCCACGCGGATTCCGCCATGCAGCGACGGCAGCCCGGTCCGCTTCAGCATGGCTTCGCGATCGAGCCATTCGGCGTCGACGCCGGCGTCCAGCAGCCGCGGCATACGGCCATGAAGCACCTCCTCTGCCGCGCGCGAATGTGCGGGCTGCAACCAGCCGTTCTGGACTGCATCGCAATCGATATCGTAGCGACTAATCAGATCGAACACCGCCCGGCCAGAGCCCGCCACCAGTTTCAGCAGGCGCCCGGCATGATCGGCGCCGAGCGCCGCCACGACCTCGTCAGGTCCCAGCGATGTCTTGAGGCTCGGAACCACGAAGCCGGTATTGCGCCCGGATGCGCCGAAGCCAGGCTGATGACTTTCGAGCAGAACCACGTCGAGCCCCGCCTCGGCGGCGTGCAGGGCGGATGAAAGGCCGAGGAACCCGGCACCCACTATCACCACATCGGCGGTGATCGCGTCCGTCAGCTTTGCGCATTTGGGCGCGGCTGGCGTGATCGCCTCCCACAATGACCCGATTTCCATCATCATTCCTGTTCATGCGGGACCTTGGCCCAGCGCTAGAGGTTAATCAGATCGTATCCCCGCCCTGTCGCAAGCGCCTGGAACAGTCCCTGGCGGGTCTGCTCGTTGTGACGGATCATGATTTCCCGTGCAGCCGCCTGGTCACGACGGGCCAGGGTTTCGACGATCTGGTGGTGCGAGACGCTGGTCTCGTTGTTCACGTCCCGCAGCTGGGCGCCGAGATAGAAGAAACGTTCAAGCGCATCGATCTGATGGGTCAGTAGCTGGACGAGCCTTCCATTGCCGGTCGCTTCCGCAATCGCCAGATGGAATTCACGGTTGGACCTTATGAACGTAGCGAGGCTGAGCTGCTCGCCTTGATTATAGGTGGCATCTGCAAGGGAGTTCAGACGATCTATCTGCTCCCCCGTCAGCCGGGTGCAGGCGAGTTCGGCGGCGCCTGCTTCCAGAATGGTTCGCACGTCGAACAGTTCGTCCATGTCGGCAAACGTGATCGGCGTGACCTGGTAGCCGCGGCGCGGAAAAGATCTGACCAGTCCCTCCTGCCGCAAGGCGGCCAACGCTTCGCGGGCCGGCGTCTTGGATATATTGAAGCGCTCCGCGATTTCAGCTTCGTTCAGTTCCTGACCTGGACGGATTGCGCATGTCAGAATCTGGGTTCGCAGCGCATCGTGAACCTGTTCCATCAGCGATGCCGGCTTTGCCGGCTGCACCACCCGACGCTTCTTCCTGATTGCTGATATCTCAGCCATGGGCTCTCCTATCTGTAAGTCGGCCTTTCAGCCCGCAATCCGACGATCGCTCCGGCAGATATGCATGTACAAAACACAATCGAAAGGCGGCGTTTTTACCCGATGGCCAATTCCACATGGCTTATCCCTGATTATCCTTCGCGAGACAGAAAAGCGCGGAAGTAATCCGGCGCATCATCGCCAAAAGCCTGATCGCGCGGCAAATCCATCAACAGGCGGCCGCGCTCCATATAGGCGATGCGGTCGGCGATTCGTCGGGCAAATCCAATCTCGTGTGTCACGATCACCATCGTCAAACTTTGTCCGGCCAAATCCGCCATCACGCCCAGGACGCCTCCCACGGATTCCGGGTCCAGAGCGGATGTCGGTTCATCGAAGAGCACGGCATCGGGCTTCATCGACAACGCCCGCGCAATGGCGACGCGCTGGCGCTGTCCACCGGACAATTCCACGGGATAGGAGTGCAGCTTGTCCTTGAGCCCGACCTTGTCGAGCAGTCTGTCCGCGGCAGCAAGCGCCTCCGTCTTCGGAATGCCGAGCAGCCTGCGAGGGCCTAAAGCCACGTTCTGCCGAGCCGTCATCGTGGGAAACAGCGCGAAACTCTGGAACACCATGCCGAGGCGACGGCGACGCTTGTCCAGCATGTGCTCCGGGCGAGCGATACGACGGACCGCATCGGCCCAAGGCAGACTTTCGCCCGCAAGCAGGACATCGCCGCTATCCGCAGGCTCGATCCAGTTCAGCGCGCGCAGCAACGTACTTTTGCCCGACCCCGACGGACCGAGGACCACCACGACTTCGCCCCTGCCGACGGAAAGCGAGACATCGTCCAGTCCCTTGATCGGCCCGAAGCTGCGGGTGAGGTTGCGCGCCTCGAGCACCGGGTCGCGACGAGAAGGCGCATCCGGTCCCAGGCCGCCTCGCACCACGCTGCGCTCGACGATCGGCGGCGGTGCGGATACGTGACTGGAGGTCTTCAGCGCGACGGCCTTTTCGATCCGGTGCTGTATGAGCGTCCAGATCGTCAGGATGACGAGATACCAGAGCGCGACGGCCAGATAGACTTCCAGCGCGCGGGTGGTCGATTGGGCGAGTTGCTGGGAGACGCGCAGGAGCTCGGCGAAAGAGATGGCAGCGAGCAGCGACGTGGCCTTGATCATGTAACTGAAATTGTTGCCGAGCGGCGGTATGATTGCCCTTATTGCCTGCGGGAACACCACCTTGAGGAAAATCTGCCACTGATGGAGCCCCAGCGCCAGGCCTGCCTCGCGCTGATCGCGCGAGACGGACATCAGGCCGCCGCGCACGATATCGGCCATGCGAGCCCCTTCGTTCAGGCCCAGTGACAGCAGGCCGGTGGCGATCAGGCTCAAGGGAACGCCCATCTGCGGCAGCGCGGAATAAAAGAACAGGATCTGCGCGAGCAGCGGTGTGCCCTTGAACAGCCAAAGGAAGCCGAGTGCCGGCCAGCGCAGCAGCCTGGGCGCCGCCAGCATGCCTGCCAGGACGAAGCCAAGACCCGTGCCAATCGTCTGAGCGACGACGGCAACCCAGATCGTCACCCAGGCCGCCTTCAGCAACAGAGGCGACTGAAGGATATCCAGGAATATGCCGGTGTCGAAACCCACGAAATCAGACCCTTCTCACAACCGGTAGGTAACCGGGCCTGGTCTGGCGCGACGGATCCACCGCGTAGCGCGAAACGCCGCGCACGGTGCCGCCCGTAGGCAGATCCAGCGGAGACACCAAACCCGGCTCGGCATCGGCCAGCGGCACGATCGTGTTGGCCATGATGTTGGCCGCGCCGAACAGCGACTGCATGGCAGGCTTGATCGACATTTTGACAGGCATAGCGCCATCGATCTCGATCCGGTCTTCCTCGACGAGGTTGAACTTTTCCGGCTGGTAGTACATGGCAAGCGAGGTGCTGAGCACCTCCCTGCCCTGATGTAGCGCCCGGGCACGCTGGGTGATGCCGATGACGCGGCCGGGCGGCAGGATGCCGAGTGTCGGATCGCCGCTATCGACTTCGAAATCGGCCGTCTCGAGATCCCATGCCTCGGTGATCTCGTCGATCTCCAGATTGAGGGCATCTGCGATGCGGATCAGCGATTCCGGCGCACCCATGTGACCCTCGACGCGGCCATTGGCGATGCGGCGGTTGAACTCCTCGGGCGTCAGACCGTATCCGACATGCTCGATATCCCCCGGCCCCGTGCCGGTGACGTCAATGCAGCGATGGATGGTCAGACGCTTTACGGCGCTGGTGCCGCGTGCCAGAACCAGCGGAAGCACATCGTAGGAAAACCCGGGATTGATGCCGGTGCCGGTGATCGACACGCCGCTGGCCCTCGCCGCACTGTCCAGCGCTTCAGCAAACTCGCCATAGCGAAGGCCGGGATAGAACATGGATTCGGCAGCCGACACCACATTGAGGCCCGCATTCAGGGCATCGAGCAGTTGCTCCTTAATAAGGTGAGGCTTGGACTCCGTCATGTGCACCAGCACGTCCGGTTTCCCTGAAATTCCGGCGAGTGCCGAAGCGAGATCGCCGACAATCTTTACGCTGCCGAAACGCTGGTAGCCCGTGACGTCGGCCAGCGTGCGGCCGATCTTCGCGGCATCGGTATCGATGGCGGCAACTATCTCGACGGTCGGGTAGTCGGCTTCGAGTACGCGCAGCAGTCGCCCGCCCATGGCGCCGACGCCGAACAGAACAGCGGTCTTCATTCAGTTTCTCCGGAATACGAGTATCTCAACCTTTCGCCACCGGGGTCGCGACGTTGGTCATGTTTCGTTTGACGCTGCCTGCTGCGGCGTAGCGTTCGAGTTGGCTCTGCACGATGATCCAGGCGGAATACATCAGCAGGTACCAGAAGGCCGCGACCGCATAGAGTTCGATGACAGCGTAGGTTTCGTTGATGGCGGTTCGCGTGACGCGCAGAAGTTCGCTGAAGGAAATGACCGAAAGAAGCGATGTGGTGCGCATCATCGAGGAAAATTCGTTGCCGAACGGCGGCAGGATCAACCGCACCGATTGCGGCAGGATCACGTGCAGCATGGCGCCGAGCCAGCTCATGCCCATTGCCCGGGCGGCCTGCATCTGGTCGGGCGGCACGCTCTGCAATGCGCCGCGTATGATCTCGGACATGTAGGCGCCGGAGTAGCAGCCGAGGCCGATCAGCCCCGCCTCCAGCACCCCGAGCCGAATGCCGAGCTGGGGTAGGCCGAAATAGAGAAGGAAAAGCTGGACCAGCGGCGGCGTGCCGCGCCAAAGCCAGACCCAGGTCCCGGAGAGTATCCGCAAGGCCCTGTGCCGCGACAGGGCGCACAACGCCAGGATCAACCCGATCACGGTTCCGATCGCTTGCGCTGCGATCGCGACCAGCAGTGTGACACCAGCCACGGTGGCAAACCGTGGCTGAGCCAGATAATGCAGGAATGTCTCGACCGAGAACTGCATCGGCAACCTATATCAGATCACTGCGGGTTGAGGACGAAGGCATCGACCGGAGCCACGCCCCACTTCTCGACGATCTTGTTATAGGTGCCGTCCGCGCGCATCGCTTCGAGCGCCTTGACGATCATGTTCGCCAGATCGGTATTGTCCTTCAGCGTCGTGATCGCAAGGCGGTTGGCCGCGTTGCCGGTGAACGCCATTTCGAACGGCGCCTTGCTGGTGGAGATGTAATAGGCTGCCTGCGGGTCGTTCAGGTAGGCCGCATCGACCTGCTTTGTCACAGCCGCCTGAATGGCTTCCGAGTTGGAATCGAAGGCGCGGATGTCGATCGCCTTCTTTCCGGCGGCGACCATGCGGTCGCTCTGCGCCTGCAGGTTCTTGTTGGTCGTGCCGCCGGCTGCGACGGAGACGACTTTGCCGGCCAGGCCATCGAAGCAGGCATTGTAGCTGGCCGGCATGCCGATCTTGCCTTCGCACGAAATACCGCCCGGATTGCCCTTCGGCACCATCATGCCTTCACCCCACTGGACGTAGGCAATCATGTTCATGATCTTCAGGCGGTCCGGGTTGATGAAGATCGCGGTGCAGAGGCTGTCAAAGCGCTTTGCCTGGAGGCCGGGGACCAGGCCGGGAAACGCAAGGTTGGTCCATTCGACTTCCTGCCCGAGGCGTTTTCCGATCTCACCGCACATGTCCACATTGAGGCCGTCCTTCTGGCCATCGGTACGGATGAACTGGTTCGGAGCCGCGGCGAAATCTGCGGCAAACGAGATCTTTCCCTTGGTGAGGGTCGGTTCCGCCAGCGCGGAGGTCGCCGTCATGGCAAGGAAAGCAAGGCACAGTGTTTTTTTCATCATGTCATTCCCCTTTTTTGTTGGTTCGATTTTACTTGCTGATTTATTTCCACGTATTGCGCGCCGCGCCCAAGCCGCGGCTTGCACCAGGAACCGGCGCCTTGCGTCCGGTAAATCCGTAGTCCATCAGCCCAGCTCCGCGAGGCGCTTTTCCTGCCGGCGAAGCAGCCGCTCCACTTCGGCCTGCGCCAGCGCATCCAATTTAGCACCGGGCTGGCGTTGCGCGGCCGAGGCAATGGCGCCACGCTTGGCCAGCACGTATTTGCGAACCGCAAGCCCGACGCCCGGCTGCTGCTCGTAACGGACGAGCGGCAGGTAGGCATCGAAGAGGTCCTGGGCACGATCCATCTCGCCGCGGCCCGCCAGATCAGTAACCTGCACCAACATTTCCGGGAAACCGAAGCCGGTCATGGCGCCATCGGCGCCGCGCGCGACCTCTTCGGGGAGGAAAACGCCACCATTGCCGCAAAGCACGGAAATACGCCGACGACCCTTCTTTTCCGCATCGCGAAGCTTGTAGATTTTCGACAGGCCCGGCCAGTCCTCGTGCTTGAGCATGACGATCTGCGGAAGGTCGTCGATCAGATGGCCAAGCAGTTCGTCGCTGATCTGCACTGTCGTCGCCAGCGGGAAGTCCTGAAGCACGACCGGCACGTCGCTGCCCAGGAAGCCACAGGCCTGGCGGTAGTAATTCAGGATCTGCGCGTCCGTGCGAAGGCTCATCGGCGGCGCGATCATCACGCCAGCAGCACCCTGTGCCATCGCCTCGTGGCTGACTTCGGCGAGAGCTGCAAGACCGGGCGACGAGACGCCGACCACGACCGGTTTGCCCTGCGCCCGTGCGATGACGCGCTGGATGACTTGTCGGGACTCGGTGCCCGTCAGCTTGGGCGCCTCGCCCATCATACCAAGAACGGTCAGACCATCGGCACCTGCCTCCAGGTAGAAGTCTGTCACGCGGTCGAGGCTATCCAGATCGAGCGATCCGTCATCCTGGAACGGCGTGACCGAGATCACGAAGACACCGCGCACCTTTTCGTCAAGACGTGCC
This sequence comes from Neorhizobium sp. SHOUNA12A, assembly GCF_023006505.1. Classification (GTDB taxonomy): domain Bacteria; phylum Pseudomonadota; class Alphaproteobacteria; order Rhizobiales; family Rhizobiaceae; genus Neorhizobium. Next base: position 3,824 of record NZ_JALBGV010000005.1, on the reverse strand, counting down.
ATCGTCAGTCCTTTTCGGTCGCATACCAGCCGGCGGTGGCGCGCGGTACGAATTGTCCGCTGCCGGGGCTGTTGAGAATGTCCTTGCCGTCCCAGACGAGCTGTCCGCGCAGCCAGCTTGCCGCCACGCGGACCGTGAAGGTCTCGCCGTGGAAGGGGCTCCAGTTCAGGCCGTCATGAGAGGCCGCCTCGTCCCAGACGAACGAACCCTGTTCGAGCGCGACCAGGTCGGCATCGCGGCCGACGACGATCGCGCCCTTGCGGTCGTCGATGCCGAAGAAGCGGGCGGGACGCTCAGCCAGATATTCAGCACTAAGGCGCGCAGCGTCGAAGCCACGCGCTTCGGCGGCCGTGAAGAACGCCGGGAAGAGCGTCTCGAGGCCGGGAACGCCTGCACCTGCATCAAAGATCGAGTCGGTCAGCTTGTTGTCGATCGGCCAGCTCGAATGATCGGAGGAAACGAATGCCACGAGGTCGTCGGAAATCGACTGCCACAAGCCATCGATCGCAGCCGAACGGATGGGCGGGTTCACCTTCATCCTCGCTCCGAGCCGATCGCCGTCGCGCGCGGCATCCAGCCAGAGATAATGGACGCAAAGCTCGCCTGTTGCCGCCGCACCAAGTCCGGCGACCGCTCCGGTCAGGCGAAAGCCCGCTTCCGTCGTCAGATGGACCGGATGGACATGCGCCCCGCTTGCAAGGCCGAGAGCCAGGAACTGGCCGGTCGCCGCCAGCTCGGCCGCCTCCGGCCGTGCTTGCGCATGCGCGACGATCCCGTTGCGGCCAGCCGCCTTCGCCTGTGCGATGCGGGCCATGACGATCTCCTGATCCTCATTGTGCAGCCCGAGCGGAATGTGCGTCGAAGCCAGCGACTCCATCAGGTCGAGCGTGAGGTCCTCGGCGATCCGCGGGAAGCGCACGGGATTGCTCTCGAACGACGAGATTTTGAAGGCGACCACGCCGCCTTCGATCAGCGCCGCCAGGTTGGCCGTGCCCGTCTCACGGGTCGCCGTTCCATAAAGCGCCATGTCGGCATGAGAATGCGCTGCGATCGCTGCGACCTTGGCATCCAGACGCTCCGGCCGATCAAGCGGCTCCGGATTGTCATAAGGCATGTCGACCAGCGTGGTGACCCCTCCTGCGATCGCCGACCGCGTCGTGTCGGCGATGCCGGGGAGGCCCTTGTAGCTTGTTGCATGGGTTTGGCCATCCACCGCACCGGGGAGGATGAGCGCATTCCCACGGTCGTCGATGCGCGCGGCTGAGGGCGCTTCGCCCGTACCGACAGCGGCTATGCGACCGCCGGAGATTGCTACCCAGCCGTTTTCAAGGGTGCCATCCGGCACCACAACGCGACCCTTGACGACAAGCTCCATCGGATCAACCCTTGGCAAAATATTGGAGATCGAGCGCGTTGATCGCGGCCGCAACGGCCGCCTGAACGGGATCGACGACCGGCACGCCCAACTCCTGCTGCAGCACGGGACGATGACCGCCCATGCCGGCACAGCCGAGGATCACGACACCGGCGCCGTCCGTTTCCGCCATGACCTTGGCGGTGCGCGCGACCGATGTGCCGGCCAGGTTCAGGTCGTTCGCTTCCGCCACGGACATGTTGACAGCCCTGTCCGCTGCGAGACGCGCAGTCAGGCCCAGCCGTTCGATATGGGCCGCATGGCGAGCAACCGAAGAAGCCCCGAGCGAGACGACACCGAAGCGCGGCGCAAGCTGCAGCGCGGCATAATATGCAGCCTCCGCGATGCCAACCACCGGTCGGTTCGTCGCCGATCGCGACGCAGCAACACCGGGATCGGAAAAGCAGGCTACGACGAAGGCATCCGCATCGCTTGCAGCGATCGCGTCGACGACCATAGGCGCGACAAGCGCCACATCCTCATCGGTCTCGATGCCGATCGGCGCATCGGGTAGGCGATCGCATACGATCGTGTGCTTCGTCACCGCCTGCAACGGCGCGATGCTCGCCGCGATTGCCTCGGTCACCTTCGCCGAACTATTCGGATTGAGGACAAGAATTTTCATCAGAACCCTATCTCGATAATCACGACGAGCCTCCGGTATCTTCTGTAATATGTCAACTGATATTTTTATAGGGAGTTTTTTGAAAGATGCACGCTTTTTCATGTGCTTAGGTGGCTGCAGATTGAGCAAGTGCCTTAAAATCATGCTTATGTGAATTAACCAGGCGTAGGATTTTTCGAGTTTCCCGTGCCTGCGGTTCTCGGCCACGCTATGCGCCGCCGGTGTCGCACCCTGCAGATAGTGTGCCGGATCCATTCGAATCCTGGGATGCCAGAATAGATTCATACCCAATATCGATATCGGAAGGGGCGGCGGGAAGAGGTCGAGGGTGACCTTGCCCCGTTGAAATAATCCATTTTGAAGTAAACTCTGGCCCATTGAGAGGACCAGGGAATGAAGCGCAATCGTTTCACAGACGAACAGATCATCGGCATTCTGAAGGAGCACGAGACTGGCACGTCGGTCTCGGAGCTTTGCCGCAAGCACGGCGTCAACGATGCCAGCATCTATAAATGGAAGGCCAAATTCGGCGGCATGGACGTATCCGAAGCCAAGCGTCTGAAGGCGCTGGAAGACGAGAACACGAAGCTGAAACGGCTCCTGGCAGATGCGATGCTCGACAATGCCGCCTTGAAAGACCTTTTGGGAAAGAAGTGGTGACGCCCGCAGCAAGGCGGAAAGCTGTCGCTCATCTGATGGATCACCACCAGATGAGCGAACGGCGGGCGTGTAAAGCCATCGGCTTTTGCCGGATGACGATCCGTTACGAAGCCAGGCGCAGCGATGACCACGATCTTCGCGAGCGGATGAAGGCGTTGGCGCATGAACGCCGCCGCTTCGGCTATCGACGCATTCATGTTCTGCTCAGGCGCGAGGGTCACGTTGTGAACCACAAGTGGCTCTTCCGGCTCTATCGGGAAGAGAAGCTGACGGTGCGCAAGCGCGGCGGTCGCAAGCGAGCGATAGGCACACGAGCACCGATGCTGATCCCGCTTACCACCAATGATCGCTGGTCACTGGACTTCGTGTCGGATCAACTCACCGATGGTCGCAGGTTCCGGGTGCTGACGGTCGTTGGATTGCACCAGGGAATGCCTGGGCCTCGTCTCCGATACGTCCCTTTCCGGGCTGCGGGTTGCCCGTGAGCTGGATCGGATCATCGAAGAACGCGGCAAGCCGAAGATGATCGTCAGCGACAATGGCAGCGAGTTCACCAGCAACGCGATCCTGCAATGGACGGATCGGACCACATCGCACCGGGCAAACCGATTCAGAATGCCTTCATCGAAAGCTTCAATGGGCGGCTGCGAGATGAGTTCCTGAATGAAACTCTCTTCTCGTCACTGACCCATGCTCGATCAGCGCTTTCAAACTGGCGCAGCGATTACAACGATCATCGACCACACTCTGGACTCGGCTGGATGACACCTGCCGAGTTCGCTCAGACAATTAACCCGCGACGTGATGCGGTGCTGCGCAGCCGGAATGGCTCTGCACCGCAACCCGCCGCTACCGCCCCGAATACAGCAACCAAAAACCGCTGGAGCGAACTCAAAACTGGATAAAACTTGGGGGCAAGGTCACTCGTGGAGGACGAGGGCTGGTTGGGAACGGTACAATATCCCTCGACAACAAAAAACTCCCGGAGCGCTTGCTTCGGGAGTTTGGGGATTTTGGTTGCGGGGGCAGGATTTGAACCTGCGGCCTTCAGGTTATGAGCCTGACGAGCTACCGGGCTGCTCCACCCCGCGTAAGGCGTAAATCCCTTTGGGATTTATCGCGATG
>NZ_JALBGV010000059.1 GCF_023006505.1 Neorhizobium sp. SHOUNA12A | reverse complement strand
CTTGCCGGCGGCACCGGCCGGCAGCGATAGCCGCCAGTGCGGCGCATGCCTGTCTTCGAGCTGGGCGGCAAGCTGGATTTCCAGCAACGGTTCCAGCGCGGAAATGTCCATGTCGCCGAGACCACCGCGCAGCGCCAGGATTTCGAGCGCTTCGACGGAAGACTGCAGGTCCGCTGCCGGCAGGCCGAGGCGCATCAGCGGGTGCTTGATCAGCGCGACGATCGCCACCGGGTCGCCCGGCCGAAGCGTCGCTTCGAGGAGAAGTTGGGTCAAGGTGCCCTGTGGCGTGCCGGACAGCGGCGAACCGGCAGAATCGTCGGCGAGCAGGCCGAAACGGGAAAGCTCGGCGGTGACCCGGCGGGCCAGTGCACGATCTGGTGTGATCAGCGCCGCCTGGCTCTCGCCGCCTTGCCTGCCGGGCTGTTCGAGCGCCAGCCGGAGAGCGATGGCGATCGCCACAGCCTCCTCGCGTTCGTTCGAGGCCTCGATCAGCGAGACATCGGCAAAGGCTTGGGTAAGGAGAGCGGGATTCGCGTCGTCCCGCCAGGTGCTCCAGCGGTCGGTCGCCTTGGCGGGCACCAGCGCCTGGGAGAGCGCTTCGGCGCGGAAGGCGAGATCGCCCGGAACTTCGCCAAGCACGGCCACGTCTTCCCGCGTCGCGCCGAGTTTTTTAAGCAGCCGCGACAGGCCGAATTGCGAATGGCTGCGGCTGGCGGGTTCGGGTTTGCCGTCAAAGGCCTCTTCGCCAATCATCGCCCATTGATCTGCCGGCATCGAGAGATCGAGCCCCGGCAGCACGACAGTGCCGTTCGGAAGACTGGAGATCCCCGCGATCAGGTCGGCAGCAGCCGGCACCGACCCGGTCGAACCCGCAACGATCACTGGTCCCTTGTGATCCCGGGAGGCAATCCGCCGCGCTTCGCCCCGCAGGATAGCTGCCTGGTGTTTTGCCGGTGAAGAACGGCGCAGTTCTTCGAGGCGGATGGGCCAGAAGGCACTGGCGATCGACAGAAACTCGGCGGTCAGCTGCCACCAGAGCGCATGTTCGCCGGTATCGAGTTTTTTGAGATCGGCCCAGTCGCGCTCTTCGGTTTCGACCGCGTCGATGAGTTCGGCCAAGGCGCGAGCGAGCCAGATTGCATCGGCGGGGCTGGCGGGGGCGACGAGCGGCGATTCCGAATGCACGTCGAGCACGATTTTCGGAAGCTGGTTGCGCCAGGCAAGGATCAGCCGGCCAAGTTCGAGCAGCCTCGCAGTACCGCCGATCGGTAGCGCCAGGTCCATCTCCTCCGGCGCGACGAGGTCGAAATAACCGCTGTCGTCGTCGGTTTCGCCAAGTGGCCGGATGGCCGGCAGGATCGCCGAGCGGCCGCCGAGCAGATCGACGAATTCCGAGCGCAGCACGCGGGCAGACCGGCGCGTCGGCACGTAGATGGTCACGTCGGCGAGCGAAAGCGGATCGGCCGGATCGTAACGAAAAGTCTCGTTGAGCCGGCCGTCGCAGAGTGTCTGCGCCACGGTCTTGAGGAACGGCGCTCCGGCGGGGATCGAAAACACCCGCTTCTTGCCGGATAACGTGGTCATGCCTCCACCGGATAACGCGCGATCACCGCTTCGGCTTCCGGCAGCGCTTCCGGCGTGCCGACGGTGATCCAGTGGCCGTCGAGCATGGTTCCATAGAGCCGGCCGCGGGCGATCGCCTTGTCGAAATAGATATTGATGTTGAAAGCATCGGACGGTGCGTCATCCAGAAAGGACGGGCTCATCGCAAAAGCGCCGGCATAAACGACCGGATTGGCCGGATCGTCCCGGTAGCGCCTCAACCGGCCATCCGCATCCATGCCGAAATCGTTGACGCCGTTGTGCCCGGTCGTGTTGTCGATATCGACGCAGAGCATCGCCATATCCATGCGTTCGGGGTCGAAGAATTCGGCCAGGTGCTGCAGGTTGGTGGGCTTGCCGGGGGTCTCGCCGATCCAGAAGAGGTCGGCATTCATGACGAAGATCGTGCTGCGATCGAGAAGCTTCAGTCCCTTCACGATGCCGCCGCCATTGTTCATCAGCGCGTCACGCTCGTCGGAGATCAGGATTTCGAGGCCCTTGTAAGCTTCGAGATGCGCCGCCATCTGGTCGGCGAAGTGGTGCACGTTGACGACGGCGCGCTCGACGCCAGCCTCTCTCAGCAAATCCAGCACATAATCGATCATCGGCTTGCCGGCGACCGGCACCAGCGGCTTCGGCATCGTGTTGGTGATCGGCCGCATGCGGGTGCCGAGCCCTGCGGCAAGCACCATCGCCTGTTTGATGGGGGCTCGTTGAATGGTCATCGGCAACCGTAATTATGATTCGGGCAGTTCTATTCCAGCCCGACGGCACCAATCGCGCAAGGGGGCGAGCACATCGTGGCTCAGCGCCGTTGCGAGATAGCGGAGCGTCCGCGGCATGTGCTTCAGATAGCCCGGCTTGCCATCCCGCTGCAAGAGCCGCACCCAGAGGCCGGCGAGTTTGCAGTTGCGCTGCGCCGCCATGATCGCCCAGGCTTTCAGGAACGTCGGCTCGTCGAAGGCCCCGAGCGCGCGGCGAAGCGTCACGTAATCCAGCATCAGCTGATCGGCGAGTGCCTTCGGGATGTCGACGCGGGCGTCCTGGACGATGGAGGCGAGGTCGTAGGCGGTCGGGCCGATCATCGAATCCTGAAAATCGATCAGGCCGACGCGCCGGACGCCCGGTTCACTCGGCCGCCAGATGATGTTGGGCGAATGGAAATCGCGCAGCAGCAGGTTCTTCTCGACGCCGTCAAGCTCGCGGATCAGATTGTCCCAGATCGCCAGATATTCCTGCCGTTCCTCGTCAGTCGCCGGCGTTCCGCGTTTCCACGGCAGGTGCCAGTCAACGAGGAGCCGCGCCTCCATCTTCATCGCCGTCGGGTCGAAATCGGGAATATGGTGGATATGGCCGTCGCCAACCGGCAGGTCCTGGCGCATCTCGTGGCTGTGCAGGAAGGCAAGGCACACGATGCTTTCGCGGTAGCGTTCCTCGATGGGATTGCCGTCTTCGTCGACGGCCCCCTCTTCGCCGAGATTTTCGATCAGCAGGATGCCCTGGTCGTAATCGACATGCAGCACTTCCGGCGCCGCAAGTCCCAGTTCGCGCAGGTATTCGTCGATCGCCACGAAGGGGTAGGGGTCTTCCGCGAGATGCGCGACCTTGGGATAGGGCTTTCCATCAAGAACCGGCGGGCCTTGTGCCGGGCGCGGCCAGTCCATCAGGATCAGCGTTTCACCGGTTGCGATTGTCACGCTCTCATAGGCGCGTGTCGAAGCGTCTCCCGTGAGGAAACGCCGCCGGGCGCCGGGGTAGCCGTGGCTGTCGAGAAATTCGCGGATCGCCAGCACGCGGCGGATGCGCTGCATCTGCGCCTCCGGTGCCGTGATTGTCGCCGTCCGGCCGCTGCCGCTTTGTTCGAGCTTGAGCTGAATACGGGCCTGCGGCAACAGCGCGTCGGCGACTTCCGGCCATTCCACCAGGCAGATGCCGCTGGAAAGCGCCTCGTCGAAACCGAGTTCGTCCAGTTCCGAGGCATCGCCAAGCCGATAGAGATCGAAATGCGAGACTGGGATGCGCAGCTCGTAGCTTTGCACCAGCGTGAAGGTCGGGCTCGGCACTTCAAGCTCGTCTTCATCCGCAAGCGCACGCAAAAAGGCCCGGGCGAAGGTCGATTTGCCGGCGCCGAGATCGCCGGAAAGGGCGATCCAGTCGCCCTTCTTCAGCGCCAATGCGAGGTCTTCGCCGAGGCGGATCGTTTCGGCCTCGTCGGCAAGCGTCAGGGTAAGAGCCGTCTCACCACTCATTCGGCGGCGACGGACCGCGCCGTCGTGCCGCTCGGAATGCGGCACGTAACCGTGGTTCCCTGGCCGGGCTTGCTGTCGATCGCGACATCGCCGTGATGCAGTGTCACGAAGCTCTCGACGATCGAAAGGCCGAGACCCGCTCCACTGCGCTTGCCGCCCTTGGCATTGGCCGAGAACCGGTCGAACACGGTCTTCAGGATATCTTCGGGGATGCCCGGACCCTTGTCGGTCACCGAGAAGAACACGTCGCTATGGGTGCGCCAGCAATTGAGCGTGATGGCGGAGCCTTCCGGCGCGAAATTGGTGGCATTGGTGAGCAGCTTGATGAGGATCTGCTTCAGCCGCTGCTGGTCGGCAACGATAGTGCCGAGCCCGGCCGGCGCAGTGATCGCCAGCGCCACGCCATTTTCGTGCAGACGATCTGCGATCTGCATCGCCACGTCGTCGAGCAGGTCGTCGATCGCCATTTCCGAATAGTTGAGCTGCATGATGCCGGCATCGACAGTCGCCAGATCGAGGATGTCGTTGACGATCGTCAGGAGAACCGAGGAGGACGTCGAGATATGGTCGATATACTCCGACTGGCGCTCGTTCAGCGTCCCGATGCCCGGTGTCTTCAGGAGGTCGGTGAAGCCGATGATATTGGTCAGCGGCGAACGCAGTTCGTAGGAAACGTGCTGGACGAAGTCGTTCTTGAGCTCGTCGGCCTTCTGCAGCGCCTCGTTCTTCTCCTTGAGCGCCCGTTCTGCCCTGGCGCTCGCCGTCATGTCGACAAATGTCAGCATCGTCTGGGCGTTCGGCAGCGGCGTCACGGCATAATCGAGGATCAGGCCGGAATAGAGCTCGAACGTGCCCTGCAACGAGGGGCGCTCGTCGTCGAAATTGGTCAGCATCTGGCCGAAGCGGCGCCAGCCGTCCGGCTTGTCGTAGGATGGCGAGCAGGCGGTCTCGATCGCCTTGATATGCGTGCCCGGCTTGGATTCTTCGGCGGTGATGCCCCAGAGCGCCCGGAAGGCGGGGTTGGAGAGGCGGATGCGCCCGTCCGGCCCGAAGACGGCGACGCCTTCGGACAAATGGTCGATCGTTTCGCCCTGGACCTGGACCAGCGTGTTGTAACGGGTCTCGAGATCCACCTGTTCGGTCAGGTTCTCGAACACCCAGGTGGCACCGCCCTGCGGATGCGCGGTTGCGATGACGCGCAGCGTCTGGCCGTTCGGCAGGTGCCACAGGTCGGTCTGCGTATCCGGCGACTGGTAGACGGAAAGCGCCGTTTCCTTCCAGCTCCGCCAGCTCAGCTGTTCCGGCAGCTTGCCGTCGCTTCTGAGCTTGTCGAGCAGCTCGCTATTGTCCGGCCTCTGGTCGAGGAAGGGAAGCGTGAAACCCCAAAGCTGCACGAAGGCCTGATTGTAGAACTGCAGCCGGCGGTCGCCGTCGAAGATAGCGACGGGCGTTGCCAGGTGGTCGAGCGTTTCCGCGTGGCTCTTCAGGGTGCGCTTGAGTTCCTCACGCACGGCCTCCACTTCAGAAACGTCGATCGCAATTCCAGTGGAACCGCCCGGCACGACGACGTCGACGACGTCGAACATGGTGCGATTGCCGTGCACCACGGTGGAAATCCGGTCGTGGAAAGGCGAGGTGGAGGTCGCTGCCGCCCTGATCTTTTCGCGGGCGATCGAACCCAGAAACTCGCGGCCGTCCTCGATCGCCTGGGCCGGGGTCGAAGCTTCCACGGCATCGCCATAGGCATGGTTGACCCAGGTCAGCTTGCCGTGTGAATCGCGACGCCAGACCGGCTGCTCGATGGCGTCGAGCAGCGAATGGAACAGCATGATCGAGTTAGTCAGCCGCTCGCGCTCGATCTTGAGCTCGGCGAGTTCGGCGCGCAGATTGTTGAGTGCGATGAAACGGACGAAGGCCTTGCCGCCTGAAACGCGCCCCTGCACTTCCAGGATTTCGTCCCGGTTGGTTTCTACCACCATGTCGAAGGAGCGGGCTTCCATCCGCAGGAGTTCGATCGATTTCTCGAGTTCGCCGGCGGAACTGCCGCGCATCCAGCGGCCGAAGGCGAGAAACTCGCGGTCCTGCTGCGGCGCTCCGGTTTCCACTGGCAGCTGGCCGAGGAATTCAGGCTTGGAGGAGCCGCTTTCCCACACGACGATCCGGCGGTTCTTGTCGGCGATCAGGGCCTCGAACTTGGAAATCCGCTGCTGCGCGTCGGAAAGGGCGCTGCGCATTTCCTGCGTTTCGGCTTCCATATTGCCGCGCTGGCGCACCAGCCAGATGGCGGAAAACAGGGCAGCTCCGAGGGCGCCCATCACCAGCGACGAAACGATGACCTCCGTCGAGGAAAACAGGCGGACGGCGGCGTCACCCGATTGCTGCGCAAGCGCCGCGGTCGCGAGCCCGGAAAGGGCGGTGCCCGAGAGAAAGGCGCTGCCGAACAGCGCCAAGCGGCGAAGCCTGCCGACGATTGCATTGCCGTCTGGAGATCCGAAACCGGAACGCCCCGCAAAGGGACGCAAAGCTGGAGCTTCCGCTCCGCCGCAAAGGGGATCGGCCCGTTCTGACGAGCTCATTTTTCTTACCGACATATCCGGTCTGTCTCCGTCCAATTGCCGCTCATCGACAAGACATACCACTCCGTGCCTTGCCCGTAGCCGGACGGCTCCCAATCAGATGGTGGGAGCGCGACGATGTCCGAAAACCGCTGGCGGCTTTCGGCATCACGCTCCAGGGAAGGCGCGAATCAAGTTCTAAAACAATACTTGCTTAGGGAATCGCCGGGAAGGGATGCGCCCAAAAAAGAAGCCGCAGCCTTTGTCAAGGCTGCGGCTACCATATCTTGTGGATTAACCGGCTATTGATTAATAGCGGTAGTGTTCAGCCTTGAACGGGCCGGTCTGCGAGACGCCGATATAGGCAGCCTGCTCGTCGGAGAGTTCCGTCAGCTTCACGCCGAGCTTGGCGAGATGCAGGCGGGCGACCTTCTCGTCGAGGTGCTTCGGCAGGATGTAGACGTCGTTCTTGTACTCACCCTGCTTGGTGAAGAGTTCGATCTGGGCCAGCGTCTGGTTGGTGAACGAGGCCGACATCACGAAGGACGGATGGCCGGTAGCGTTGCCGAGGTTGAGCAGGCGGCCTTCCGACAGAAGGATGATGCGGTTGCCCTTCGGGAACTCGATCATGTCGACCTGCGGCTTGACGTTGGTCCACTTGAGGTTCTTCAGCGCCGCGACCTGGATCTCGTTGTCGAAGTGGCCGATATTGCCGACGATCGCCATGTCCTTCATCGCACGCATGTGGTCGATGCGGATGACGTCCTTGTTGCCGGTCGTGGTGATGAAGATGTCGGCGCTGTCGACGACGTCTTCGAGGACGACGACTTCGAAACCGTCCATGGCAGCCTGCAGGGCGCAGATCGGGTCGACTTCGGTGACCTTGACGCGGGCGCCGGCGCCGGCGAGCGAAGCGGCAGAACCCTTGCCGACGTCACCGTAACCGCAGACCACGGCGACCTTGCCGGCCATCATCACGTCGGTGCCGCGGCGGATGCCGTCGACCAGCGATTCCTTGCAGCCGTATTTGTTGTCGAACTTCGATTTGGTGACCGAGTCGTTGACGTTGATCGCCGGGAAGGGCAGCAGGCCCTTCTTGGACAGTTCGTAAAGGCGGTGCACGCCCGTTGTGGTTTCTTCGGTAACGCCCTTGATCGCGTCGCGCTGCTTGGTGAACCAGCCGGGCGAAGCCTTGAGGCGCTTCTTGATCTGCGCGATGAGGATTTCTTCTTCTTCCGAAGTCGGGTTCGAAAGAACGTCCTCGCCGGCTTCGGCGCGGGCGCCGGTGAGGATGTACATGGTGGCGTCGCCGCCGTCATCGAGGATCATGTTGGAGAGGCCGCCATCGGCCCACTGGAAGATCTTGTCGGTGTAATCCCAGTATTCCGTCAGAGATTCGCCCTTGACGGCGAAGACCGGAATGCCGGCGGCAGCGATTGCCGCAGCAGCATGGTCCTGGGTCGAGAAGATGTTGCAGGACGCCCAGCGGATTTCTGCACCGAGGTGCTGAAGGGTCTCGATCAGAACGGCCGTCTGGATGGTCATGTGGAGCGAGCCCGAGATGCGGGCACCCTTCAGCGGCTTCGTTGTGCCGAATTCTTCGCGGCACGACATCAGGCCCGGCATTTCGGTTTCTGCGATGTCGAGCTCCTTGCGGCCGTAGGCGGCAAGATTGATATCCGCGACGACGTAATCCTTCTCAGTGCTCATAAAGCTCTCCATGTTCGGTGGTGCCTTCTCCGGCGGGATACCGACGGACGTGGCAAGACCCGCCTTGGCAGACGGAAACTGGCCAGCGGTTTAGCAGGCTTCCTACAAACTGGCAACGGGATATAAAGAGGTCTTTATATGTTTATGTCATCGGAGGGTTAAATCGCGGGTGCGTCAGGCTTCTTCGCCGAATTTGTTGGCGACGAGTTGCTCGAGCGCATCCAGCGCTTCTTTGGCCTGGTTTCCTTCCGCTGAGACTTCGATCGTGCAGCCGGTGCTGGCGGCGAGCATCATCAGGCCCATGATCGACGTGCCGCCGACGGTTGTTCCGTCCTTGGAGACGGTGATCCGCGCATCGAAACTTTCCACCATCTGCACGAACTTGGCAGAGGCACGAGCATGCAGACCACGCTTGTTGATGATCAGGAATTCACGGGGAGAGGGGGATGACATCCGGTCTGGGTTCTCATTTGCCGCTGAGGACGCGGCTTGCGACATTGATATATTTACGACCGGCTTCGGAGGCTTCGACGAGCGCCTTGTCCATGTTGTTGTCGCTGCGCACGCCGGCAAGCTTGATCAGCATCGGCAGGTTCATGCCGGCAATGACTTCGATTCGGCCGCTTTCCATGACGGAAATGGAAAGGTTGGAAGGGGTGCCCCCGAACATGTCCGTCAGGATGATGACGCCATGACCTTCATCGGCATTGGTAACGGCATCGACGATATCCTGCCGCCGCTGATCCATGTCGTCCTCTGGACCGATCGATACGGTTTCGATGAATTTCTGAGGTCCGACGACATGCTCGACCGCATGACGAAATTCCTCAGCCAGCTTGCCATGGGTGACAAGCACTAGTCCGATCATGAAAACTGCCCCCTGCTATGGAAACTCGGCGCCATTATCGCATTGCAATAAAGCGGTCCAGCGGTGGGATGCCATCTTGTCCAAGTAGATTCGAAGTTCAAGTCAAAAAATCAGGCTGCCGGATGATGAAAACGGCATCTCGCCGTGAAAATCCGGTGTAAAGGCCGCCAGAACGGCCAGCGGATCAGGTGCACCGCGCCATATCCGGACAAGCGGAAGGATACCCACACCGGGGATCTGGAAACGTTCGTTCTCCGGTGGAAGCCTTTCGCTTTCCGGCAGGGATATGACGTCCACCGCCAGATCCAGCGTCGCCACGGAGACGCTTTCCACATGGGCGATGCCGCTGCCGCGCAGTTCGATGAGGCCGGCGATCGCTTCCGGCCGAGTGGCGAGCAGATGATTGCCGTGGCGCGAGACGAGCACCTGATCGTCGGCGACAAGAGCCGCGAAAGCGCCTTGGCGCCAGGCGGCTGCGATGCAGGAGAAGGCGAGCATCGACTTGCCGCTGCCGGACGGACCGGTAAAGAGCACGCCCCTGGTGCCAATGGCGATCGCGGTCGCATGGATGTTGACCGGCGCCGGGCTCATTGAATTTCGCCGCCCGGCAGCGACAGCGTGAAGCGGGCGCCGGTGATGGCACCTGTCTTGGCGTCGTATAGGTTTTCCGCCTTCAGCGAGCCGCCATGGGCCTCGGCGATCTGCCGGCTGATCGACAGGCCAAGGCCGGAATTCTGGCCGAAACTCTCGCCGTCCGGCCGGTCCGTATAGAACCGTTCGAAGATACGGTCGATATCCTCCGCCTGGATGCCGGGCCCGTTGTCCTCCACGGTCACGACGACACGATCCTTGGAGTGAGACAGCCGGATGGCGACGCGGCCGCCCTTTTCGGGCACGAAGGATCGCGCGTTCTCGATGAGGTTGGTGATGATCTGCCCTAGGCGCAGATCATGGCCGTTGACCAGGAAGGCGGACCTGTTGCCGGCCTTGTTGTCGGTCGTCAGGCTGATTTCCACCGGCTTGCGGCCGGTGCGAATCTGCCGGGAAATATCGACGAGATTGCCGAGCAGGTTTTCCATGTCGACGGGCGTCGAATCTGACCGTGCGAGTTCGGCGTCCAGCCGCGAGGCGTCGGAAATGTCGCTGATCAGGCGATCCAGACGGCGCACGTCGTGGAAAATGACTTCCGTCAGCCGCTGTTTGGACTCCTCGGTTTTGGCGAGCGGCAGCGTCTCGACGGCGCTGCGAAGCGAAGTTAGCGGGTTCTTGAGCTCGTGGCTCACATCCGCCGCGAAACTCTCGATCGCATCGATGCGGTCATAGAGCGCGTTGGTCATCTCGCGAAGCGCGATGGAAAGATTGCCGATTTCGTCCTGACGATAGGAGAAGTCGGGGATCTCCTCGCGCTGCTTGGCGCCGCGCCGCACCCGGATCGCAGCCGCCGCCAGCCGCCGCAGCGGATTGGCGATGGTCGAAGACAGCAGCAGCGACAGGAGGATGTTGACGAGCGTCGCGACGCCGAAGACGCGCATGATCGCCAACCGTTCCGCATGCACGATCTTGTCGATGTCGCCTGCCTGGGTCGATAGCAGAAGCACGCCGAGCACGGCGCGGAAACGCTGCACGGGTACGGCGACGGAGACGATCAGCTCGCCGCGCTCCGTGACCCGCACCAGCGCGCCGCGCACGCCGGTCAGCGCGTTCATGACTTCCGGATAGATCGAGCCGTCGCCACCCGGCGCTTCCTTGTAGACCGGCAGGTTGCCCGGCTGCAGCAGGCGGTTGATCAGCCCTGCGAACCAGTCGCTCCAGGTCTGCGATTCGTTTTCCACCGGCGGCAGGTCGAAACGCAGCACCTGGCCGCGTGAATAGAGGTGGCGGGAATCGAGCAGCAGGTTGGCGTCGGCATCGAAAATCCGGGCGCGCGTGCGGGTCGGCGAAATGAGGCGTCTGAGGACCGGCGCAACGCGCTCCGGGTCGATCGGGAAATCGAGGTCCTCGTCGTTCGGCACCGGCGTAATGCTCTGGCCGGCCTGCAGTTCGAGGAGTTTCTGGGGGTCGATGGTGATCGAGTTGGTATCGACCGAGGCGGAGGCGGAAATTGCGCCGGCGATGATTTCGCCCTGCGTCAGCAGGCTTTCGACGCGGGCGTCGATCAGCCCTTCGCGGAACTGGTTGAGGTAGAGAATGCCGGCGACCAGCACCACCGTTGCAGCGATGTTGAAGAACAGGATGCGGCGGGTGAGGCTCGAAAACACCGCATGGCCGAACACTCGCCGAATAAGCGTGAAAGGGCGCGACCAGAACCGCCGCGGCGCACGTCGTGTCCCAGCCTTCTCCATTCGGATCATATTGCTATCAAATGTTTGATCTGCCACTGCAGTCCTTCCACCGGGCCAGCTTAGCGCTGGTCCGGCCGTGGCCTCAAGTTAACCTTTCGCAAGGGTCAGGCGGCCTCACGGAATCGATAACCCACGCCATAAAGGGTTTCGATCATATCGAAGTCGTTGTCGACCATCTTGAACTTCTTGCGCAGCCGCTTGATGTGGCTGTCGATGGTACGGTCGTCCACATAGACCTGCTCGTCATAGGCGGCATCCATCAGCGCATCGCGGCTTTTGACGACGCCGGGCCGCTGGGCCAGAGAATGCAGGATCAGGAACTCGGTCACCGTCAGCGTCACCGGTTCACCCTTCCAGGTGCAGGTATGGCGCTCCTGGTCCATGACAAGCTGGCCGCGTTCGAGCGTGCGGGCGGCCTGCTGATCGGCTGCCGTCTTGGCCCCGGCACCACCGGCGGCTTGTGCCTCGCGGCTGCCGGCGCGGCGCAGGATCGCCTTCACCCGTTCCACCAGCAGACGCTGCGAGAACGGCTTGGTGATGAAGTCGTCGGCGCCCATCTTCAGCCCGAACAACTCGTCGATCTCTTCATCCTTGGAGGTGAGGAAGATCACCGGCAGGTCGGACTTCTGCCGCAGGCGGCGCAGCAGCTCCATGCCGTCCATGCGCGGCATCTTGATATCGAAGATCGCCAGCTGCGGAGGGCGGGCGATCAGCCCGTCGAGCGCGGAAGCGCCATCCGTATAGGTTTCGACCTTGTATCCTTCCGCCTCGAGTGCAATCGAAACCGACGTCAGGATATTGCGGTCGTCATCTACGAGCGCGATTGTTTGCATGCTCTCCATCTCCGTCATCTATGCGCATCTCCTGGAATTCACCCCAGCCAGGCGGCATTAGCCGACGCGCTTCTTGAGTATAAAGGTGGAACAAATTGTGGCAAAGATAAAGAGGCCGCTGACGATCGTGCGTTTTGGCAATGAGACTTAAGATAGCGCGGATGCGGATTGAAACAGTTATTAAACCGATTTAAAGAGGAATAAAATTTTTTAAATCGATTAAATAATTGATATTATTAAAGAATTTGGATGATGGCTCTTGCCCTTTTAGAAATCTGTCATTAATTTCGCGTCAGTTCCCACGGCAAGCTGAAGGAGTGCGCGCATGGAGGAGTTTGGACTTCACAACCCGTCCAAGGGTTTAGCGGCGATCGGTCTCGGCGGTGCATCGCGTGTTTATTACAATTCGTCCGAGGTTGAACTCTACGAAGAAGCAATCCGCCGCGGTGAAGCTGATCTGACGATCGACGGCG
The DNA here is from genome assembly GCF_023006505.1 of Neorhizobium sp. SHOUNA12A. Classification (GTDB taxonomy): domain Bacteria; phylum Pseudomonadota; class Alphaproteobacteria; order Rhizobiales; family Rhizobiaceae; genus Neorhizobium. Next base: position 25,122 of record NZ_JALBGV010000059.1, on the reverse strand, counting down.
CACTCCGCGCCGTCACCGGCCAGCACACTGGTCGCTCCCCGAAGGACAAGTTCATTGTCCGCGATGCCGGCACCGAGAGCCGCGTCTGGTGGGGGGCCGACAACAAGCCCATGAAACCGGAACACTTCGAAGTCCTGAAGAAGGACATGCTCGCCCATGCTGCCGGCAAGACGCTGTTCGTCCAGGATCTGGTCGGCGGCGCCGATGCCGAATATGCCCTTCCGACCCGCGTCGTCAGCGAATTCGCCTGGCACGCTCTCTTCATCCGCAATCTTCTGATCCGCCCGGATCGCGCCACGCTCGAAAGCTTCGAAGAGAAGCTGACGATCATCAACCTGCCAAGCTTCAAGGCGGATCCCGCCCGCCACGGCTGCCGCACGGAGACGGTGATCGCCTGCGACTTCACCAATGGCCTCATCCTGGTCGGCGGCACCTCCTATGCCGGGGAAAACAAGAAGTCGGTCTTCTCCGTGCTCAACTACTTCCTGCCGGAAGAAGGCGTCATGCCGATGCACTGCTCGGCCAATGTCGGCCCGAACGGCGATACCGCGCTATTCTTCGGTCTGTCCGGCACCGGCAAGACTACGCTGTCGGCCGATCCGAAGCGGACGCTGATCGGTGACGACGAGCATGGCTGGGGCAAAAACGGCGTCTTCAATTTCGAAGGCGGCTGCTATGCCAAGGCCATCAATCTTTCGGCCGAAGCCGAGCCGGAAATCTATGCCGCGACCCGCCGTTTCGGCACGGTGATCGAAAACGTCGTGCTCGACGAGAACCGGGTTCCGGATTTCAACGACGATTCGCTGACCGAGAACACCCGTAGCGCCTATCCGCTGCATTTCATTCCGAATGCATCGAAGACCGGCGTGGCGCCGCAGCCGAAGTCGATCATCATGCTGACCGCCGATGCTTTCGGCGTCATGCCGCCGATCGCCAAGCTGACGCCCGAACAGGCGATGTACCACTTCCTCTCCGGCTACACCGCCAAGGTCGCCGGCACGGAAAAGGGTGTCACCGAGCCGGAAGCGACGTTCTCGACCTGCTTCGGTGGGCCGTTCATGCCCCGTCATCCGGCCGAATACGGCAACCTGCTCAAGGAATTGATTGCCCGTCACGGGGTCGATTGCTGGCTCGTCAACACCGGCTGGACCGGCGGCGCTTACGGCGTTGGCCGCCGTATGCCGATCAAGGCGACTCGCGCTCTCTTAAGCGCTGCGCTCGACGGCAGCCTCAAGAACGCCGAGTTCCGCATCGACCCGAACTTCGGTTTTGCGGTGCCGGTCGCCGTTGAAGGCGTCGACAATGCGATCCTCGATCCCCGCTCGACCTGGGCGGACGGCGCCGCGTTCGACGCCTATGCCAAGAAGCTCGTCTCGATGTTCATCCAGAACTTCGGGCAGTACGAAGACCACGTCGACAGCAAGGTGAGAAGCGCCGCTCCGGTCATGCTTGCCGCTGCCGAGTAATCTTTGAAGGATTCACGTGAAACCGCCGGCCCGGGATAACACCCTGGGCCGGCGGTTTTCTTTTTGCCGGCTTTGTGGGAAAGATGCGGGCCTGCCGCATGTCGCCCGAACGTGGGTGCCGGTTCCGGACAACGGCATGCGCCCAAGAACAAAGACCAGAGACCCATGGCCAGCAATCCCCTTGTCATCAACAACCGCATCACCATCGCCGGATGGGAACTGACGGAACAATTCGTGTTGGCGGGCGGGCCGGGCGGCCAGAACGTCAACAAGGTCTCGACGGCCGTCCAGCTTTTCTACGACATCGTCAACACGCCGTCCCTGCCGGAGCGGGTGAAGGAAAACGCCATCAAGCTCGCCGGAAAACGGGTGTCGAAGGATGGCGTGCTGATGATAGAAGCGAACCGGTTCCGCAGCCAGGAGCGCAACCGCGAAGACGCGCGCGAGCGGCTGAAGGAACTGATCCTCAAGGCTGCCGAACCACCGCCGCCGCCACGCAAGAAAACCAAGCCGACCAAGGGTTCGGTGGAGCGTCGGCTGAAGGAAAAATCCGGTCGTTCGGACGTCAAGAAGATGCGTGGCCGGCCAAGCGGCGACTAACGGCGGAGATTGATCTTTGGCGACGCTTGCAAATGGCATCAGGCACCTTCCCGGCTATCTCGATCGATTAGCGCAGGAGCATCTGGTCGAACTGATACGAGACGTCGTAGCCGAGGCGCCGCTCTATACGCCGGAAATGCCCGGCACCGGCAAACCCATGTCGGTGCGCATGACCAATTGCGGCTCGCTCGGTTGGGTAACGGACAAGGACCAAGGATATCGCTACCAGTCCTTCCACCCGGTGACGAAAAAGCCGTGGCCAGCGATGCCGCAGGAATTGCTCGATCTCTGGGAAAGGGTGGGCGACTATCCGAAGCCGCCGGAAGCCTGCCTCATCAACTTCTATTCCGACGACGCCAAGATGGGCCTGCATCAGGATCGTGACGAGAACGATCTGGCCGCCCCCGTTCTCTCCGTTTCGTTGGGCAATAGCTGCCTGTTTCGGGTCGGTGGCCTTAGCCGCAAGGACCCGACCGGCTCTTTCCGGCTGGCGAGTGGAGATGTCGTCGTGCTGGGCGGAGAGGGGCGTCTCGCCTTCCACGGCGTCGATCGCATTTATCCCGGCACGTCGACGCTGTTGAAGAACGGCGGGCGCATCAACCTGACGCTCCGCCGTGTGAATAGTTGACGATTTAATTCAATAGCCGGCGATCGATCGCCTACAGTTTCCGCAGCTCGACCGTTTCCACCAGATGATTGCGGCCCTTGCGCAGGATGAGATCCGCCCGTGGCCTGGTCGGCAGAATGTTCTGCCGCAGGTTCTTGAGGTTGATGTTTTCCCACAATCCTTCGGCAACGGCGCGGGCCGCATCCGCATCGATCGCCGCGTATTTCTTGAAGAACGAGGTCGGATCGCGGAAGGCGGTCTGGCGCAGCTTCATGAAGCGCTGGACGTACCAGTTGTGGATCTGCTCTTCGTCGGCATCGATATAGATCGAGAAGTCGAAGAAGTCCGAAACGATCGGCACGATCTTGCCGTCGGCTGGCAGCGCCCGCGACTGGAGGACGTTGATGCCTTCGAAGATCAGGATGTCCGGCCGGTCGACCAGCGAGTACTCGTCCGGCAGAACGTCGTAGGTGAGATGCGAGTAACGCGGCGCCTTGACGTTCGGTTCACCGGCCTTGATCGCCGACAGGAACCGCAGGATGGAGCCGATATCGTAGCTTTCCGGAAACCCCTTGCGCTCCATCAGGTTTTCCCGGCTCAGCACGGCGTTCGGATAAAGGAAGCCGTCGGTGGTGATGAGATCCACTTTCGGGCTCGACGGCCAGCGGGCGAGCAGTTCTTTCAGGATACGTGCGGTGGTCGATTTGCCGACCGCGACCGACCCGGCAATGCCGATGATGAAGGGCGTCTTGGTGATGTCGGAAAGGCTCAGGAAACGGTTTCGCTGCTGGAAGAGGCGTTGCGTCGCCTCCACATGCGTCGACAGCAGGCGCGACAGCGAGAGATAGATGCGCCGGACTTCATCGAGATCGATCGGGTCGTCCAGCGAACGCAGCCTCTGCACCTCGTCGGCCGTGAGCGTCAGAGGCGTGTCTGCGCGGAACTTCGCCCATTCCTCCGCACTGAAGCGGTGATAGGGCGAATAATATTCCGCATTCGAGCCGGTTTCGAGCTCAGGCGTCTCGGCGGGCTGGGAAACGATGTTCATGATGTCGGCCGGCTTGCCTTTTCTTGAAGGCCGGACTGGCCGGTCCTTCGCTGGAGTTCGTCGAGCACATCCTGCAACGGTACCGCCGCAATATTCAAGACGACCAAAAGATGATAAAGAAGATCGGCGCTCTCTGCGGTGAGATTGTTCCGGTCCTGCTTGATCGCGGCGATCACCGTTTCGACCGCTTCCTCGCCAAGCTTCTTGGCGGCCTTCTCCTGGCCGGCGGCGAAAAGTTTTGCCGTCCAGGATTCCTCCGGCGAGGCCTTCGCCCGCTCGGCGACGATCCGCTCGAGGTCGATCAGGGAAAATTCACTCATAACGTTCTCTCCGACCGCTCAGTCGAGCCGCATGGCAATGCCGTGCTCTGCCATATAGTGTTTTGCCTGACCGACCGTATAGGTCCCGAAGTGGAAAATCGATGCGGCCAGGACCGCCGTCGCGTGGCCCTGCTTGATGCCGGCGACCATGTCGTCCAGGTTTCCGACCCCGCCCGACGCGATGACCGGTGCCCTGACGCTGTCGGCGATCATCCGCGTCAGCTCCAGGTCGTAGCCGCTCTTGGTGCCGTCCCGGTCCATGGAGGTGACGAGCAGCTCGCCGGCGCCGCGCTCGACCATCTTGACGGCGAACTCGACGGCATCGATGCCGGTCGCGTTGCGGCCACCATGCGTATAGATCTCCCAGGCGCTCAAATTGTCGCCACCGACGGCTTGGGAACGCCGCCGCTTGGCGTCGATCGACACGACGATGCACTGGTTGCCGAACTTGTCGGCGGCCTCAGCCACGAAGTCCGGATTGTTGACCGCCGCCGAGTTGATCGCGACCTTGTCGGCGCCGGCCAGCAGCAGCTTGCGGATATCGCCGACGGCACGCACGCCGCCGCCGACGGTGAGCGGCATGAAGCAATGGTCGGCGGTACGGGCGACGACGTCGAAGATCGTCTCGCGATTGTCGGAGGAGGCGGTGATGTCGAGGAAGCAGAGCTCGTCGGCACCGGCAGCGTCGTAGGCTTTCGCAGCCTCGACGGGATCGCCGGCATCGATCAGGTCGACGAAGTTGACGCCTTTCACGACGCGGCCGTCCTTGACGTCCAGGCAGGGGATGACGCGGGCTTTGAGGGTCATGCGGCACGTCCTTGTCTGGAGCGGATCAGGGCCAGGGCCTGTTTGGGATCGATACGGCCGTCATAAAGCGCACGGCCGGAAATCGCGCCTTCGAGCCGGGCCGCATCCGGCTCCAGCATGCGGCTGATATCGTCGAGCGAGGCAAGCCCGCCCGATGCGATCACCGGAATGGAGATGGCATCGGCGAGTTCCAGCGTCGACGCCCAATTGATGCCGGCCAGAATGCCGTCGCGGTCGATGTCGGTATAGATGATCGCCGAAACGCCGGCGCCTTCGAATTTCTTTGCCAGCTCGATGACGCCGAGTTCGGACGCTTCCGCCCAGCCCTCGACCGCGACCTTGCCGCCCTTGGCGTCGATGCCGACGGCGACCTTGCCCGGAAACTGCCTGCAGGCCTCGATGACCAGCGCCGGATCGCGCACCGCGACGGTGCCGAGGATGACGCGGGTTAGCCCGCGTGCCAGCCAGTTTTCGATATGATCGAGTGTGCGAATGCCGCCGCCGAGCTGCACGGGGTTCTTCGTGGCTTTCAGGATCGCGTCGACGGCGGCGCCGTTGACGCTTGTCCCCGCGAAGGCGCCGTTCAGGTCAACCACATGCAGCCATTCGAACCCCTGGTCCTCGAAAGCCTTGGCCTGGGCTGCGGGATCGGGATTGTAGACGGTGGCCTGGTCCATATCGCCGAGCTTGAGGCGCACGCACTGGCCGTCCTTCAGGTCGATTGCAGGAAAGAGGATCATGTCTTCGGTCCTTGAGAGTTCGCGCGAGCTTAGGGCTTCCAGCGCAGGAAATTGGAGATGAGGGCAAGCCCTAGTGTCTGGCTTTTCTCAGGGTGAAACTGAGAACCCGCCACATTGTCGCGGCCGACGAACGCGGTCATCGAACCGCCGTACTCGGTGGTCGCGATCACGTCGCTGCGGTGCTTGGCCGCCAGATGGTAGGAATGCACGAAATAGGCGTGCAGGCCGTCCGACCCGGTCGGGATGCCGTCAAACAGCGGGTGGGGGTGATGGATATCGAGCGTGTTCCAGCCGATCTGCGGGATCTTAAGGCTGGGATCGGAAGGCGTCATCTCGACGACATCGCCTTCGATCCAGCCGAATCCGTCGGTGATCGTCTTTTCAAGCCCCCGCGACGACATCAGCTGCATGCCGACGCAGATGCCGAGGAAAGGGCGGCCCTTGTGCTCGACGACGTCGAGGATGGCTTCCCGCATGCCCGGCACGGCGGCGAGGCCGGCGCTGCAATCCGCGTAGGCGCCGACGCCTGGCAGCACGATACGATCGGCGGTGGCCACCGCTTCGGCCTTGTCGGTCAGGTCGATCACGGCGTTGATGCCGGCTTCCCGGGCGGCCCGCTCAAAAGCCTTGGTCGCGGAACGGAGGTTGCCGGACCCGTAGTCGATGATTGCGACGCGCATCAGCGTCCTCCATGTTCGAAAAGGCCCATGTGTGGGGCCTGCCATCCGGCGGCGGGCGGCTTTGCCTGCTTTGCCCACTCGGCCGAAACCGGCATTGGTTGTTGTTCCGGTTGCGGCAGGCCGGAGAAATAGATCTCCTCGGCCGTACGCAGATCGTGGGCGGAGATCACCGTTTCCAGCGTCCAGCCGCGACGGATCAGCGCTTCGGCACGATAATGTCGGCCCTCGAGTGCCGTGAGCAGGCTGGTGGCGAAACCAAGCAGCAGGCCGGCGGTCCAGAAGCCAGGAACCTGCATCAGGATGCCGCTGCCGATCTGGATCAGCAGAACCACGATCCCGGCAATCCATAGCCGGTTGAACAGTAGCCATATCCACGGGAACAACAACGCGAGCCAGGAAAACCCGTCCGGCAGAACGAGGATCGACTGGAGATCCCTCTCGGGTCCGCTTCGCGGGTCATTGGGCGGTGTCAGAACGAGATAGCTTCTCAAGGATCGTCTCCTCAAGCAGTCAGACCAGCATTCCCTTGGTCGAAGGAACGCGATTGGCCTGCCGCGGGTCGATTTCAATGGCGGCGCGAAGTGCCCGCGCCACGGCTTTGAAGCAGGTCTCGGCGATATGATGATTGTTGGCGCCGTAATGGTTCAGCACATGCAGCGTGATGCCGGCATTCTGGGCAAGCGCCTGAAAAAATTCCCGCACCAACTCCGTATCGAACGTGCCGATCTTCGGGGCGCTGAACGCGACGTTCCAGACCAGGAACGGCCGGCCGGAAACGTCGATGGCCGCCTTGGTCATGGTCTCGTCCATGGCAAGGTCGAGCGAGGCGTAGCGGTTGATACCGCGACGGTCGCCGAGCGCCTTGGAGATTGCCTGGCCGATCGCGATACCGGTGTCTTCCACCGTGTGGTGGTCGTCGATATGCAGATCGCCGGTGACCTCGATGTCCATGTCGATCAGCGAATGTCGCGAAAGTTGGTCCAGCATATGGTCGAAGAAGCCGACGCCCGTGGAAATCCTGGCCGCGGCGGTGCCGTCGAGATTGACGGAAACGGAAACGGAGGTTTCGTTGGTCTTGCGGACGATGTTGCCCACGCGTGCGGTTGTCGTCTCACCCATCTGGGTCTGCTCCATGCGATCGATCTGCGCTCCCTTATCAGGCACGACGCCAAATATCCAGCAAAAGCAGGGCCGTGGCGGCGGCATTGCGTCATGAGATTGCATTCGCCCTGGACCGACTTACATAAATGCCCAACGGGGCGGAAATGCTCTGAAAACCAATGCCCGCAGGACGGGCCAACAGGTGCCTTATGACAACCATTATTACTGTTCGGAAAGGCGGCAAGGTCATCATGGCTGGCGACGGCCAGGTGAGCCTTGGCCAGACCGTGATGAAGGGCAATGCCCGCAAAGTGCGGCGCATCGGCAAGGGCGAAGTGATCGCCGGTTTCGCCGGCGCGACCGCTGATGCCTTCACGCTGCTCGATCGGCTCGAGAAGAAGCTCGAACAATATCCGGGCCAGCTGATGCGTGCCGCCGTCGAGCTTGCCAAGGACTGGCGCACGGACAAGTACCTGCGCAATCTCGAAGCGATGATGCTGGTCGCCGACAAATCGACGACACTGGCGGTTACCGGCAACGGTGACGTGCTGGAACCGGAGCACGGAACGATCGCGATCGGGTCGGGCGGCAACTATGCTTATGCCGCGGCGCGCGCGATGATGGATTCGGACAAGTCGGCCGAAGAGATCGCTAGGAAAGCTCTCGATATCGCTGCCGATATCTGTGTCTACACCAACCACAACCTGGTCATCGAATCGCTGGACGCCGATGGCTGACAGCGCCCCCCGCTACGCGTTTCGTGATGTCGCAGCAGAGGATTTTCCTCTGCTGGCGACCTGGCTCGCCGAGCCGCATATCGCGAAATGGTGGGGTGCGGTCGATGAGGAACTGGCCAGCATCGAATACTCGATGACCAGCGTCGAGACCCGGCCGATGATCGTGGAACTGGACGGCAGGCCGATTGCCTATCTCCAATATTACGATCCGCATCTTGAAGAGGGTCATCCCTATCAGGATCAGCCGAAAGGCACGCTCGGCATCGATATCTCGATCGGCCCTCCGGAGTTGGTCGGCATCGGCCATGGAAGCGCGATCATCCGCCAGCTCGTGGACGAGCTTTTCGAAGACGGCGCAAGAAGGATCGTCATCGATCCCGATCCGGAAAACGCCCAGGCGATCCGCGCCTACGAGAAGGCCGGCTTCCGCTACGTCGACACCAGGACATCCATATACGGTCCGGCCCATTTCATGGCGCTGGACGCAAGCCAAGAAACGGATTTGACATGAGTAACTTTTCACCCCGGGAAATCGTCTCCGAGCTGGATCGGCACATCATCGGCCAGCACGACGCCAAGCGCGCGGTGGCGATCGCGCTGCGCAACCGTTGGCGCCGTCACCAGCTCGACGAGAGCCTGCGCGACGAAGTGATGCCTAAGAACATCCTGATGATCGGCCCGACCGGCGTCGGCAAGACGGAGATATCGCGTCGCCTGGCGAAACTCGCCGGCGCGCCCTTCATCAAGGTCGAAGCGACCAAGTTCACCGAAGTCGGTTATGTCGGCCGCGATGTCGAGCAGATCATCCGCGATCTTGTCGAGATCGGCATCGGCCTCGTGCGCGACAAGATGCGCGCCGACGTGCAGGCGAAAGCCCATATGAGCGCCGAGGAACGGGTGCTCGACGCATTGGTCGGCGCCACGTCCTCGCCAGCCACCCGCGAAAGTTTCCGCAAGAAGCTGAGGGCCGGCGAGCTCGACGACAAGGAAATCGACATCGAGGTCACTGACACCGGCTCGGGCATGCCCGGCTTCGAAATCCCCGGCATGCCGGGCGCCAATATCGGCGTCTTGAACCTGTCGGAAATGTTCGGCAAGGCGATGGGCGGCCGCACCAAGAAGGTCCGTACCACCGTCAAGAAATCTTATGGCGAGCTGATCCGCGACGAATCCGACAAGCTGATCGACAACGAGGTCATCCAGCGCGAAGCCGTTCGCTCGGTCGAAAATGACGGCATCGTCTTCCTCGACGAGATCGACAAGATCGCCGCCCGTGACGGCGGCATGGGCGCCGGTGTGTCCCGCGAAGGCGTACAGCGCGACCTGCTGCCGCTGGTCGAAGGCACCACGGTCTCCACCAAATACGGACCGGTGAAGACCGATCACATCCTGTTCATCGCCTCGGGCGCCTTCCACGTCTCGAAGCCCTCCGATCTCCTGCCGGAACTCCAGGGCCGCCTGCCGATCCGGGTTGAGCTGAGGCCACTCACCAAGGAGGACTTCCGCCGCATCCTGACGGAAACCGAGGCAAGCCTCATCCGCCAGTACAAGGCTCTGATGGAAACGGAAGAGCTGACGCTCGATTTTACGGCCGACGCGATCGACGCTCTGGCGGATGTCGCCGTGCATCTCAACTCTTCGGTCGAGAATATAGGTGCCCGCCGGCTGCAGACCGTGATGGAGCGGGTGCTTGACGAAATCTCGTTCAACGCGCCCGATCAGGGCGGAACCGCGGTGACGATCGATGCGGAATACGTCAAGAAGCATGTTGGCGATCTCGCCGCCGACACCGATCTGTCGCGCTATATTCTCTGAGCGGCAATCGTGGCAGCCGGGCAACGTCCGGCTGCTCATTTGCGGGTGCTGACGGGATTTTGAACGCCCGCGTCTCGACATGGTCCTTGCGCCTCGCGTAAGGGAAGCGCGTTTTCATGGAAAATATCCGACGCTTGAGTGAGTCGGTCTGGAATGGCTTTAAGCATTCGGTGCCGGAGATCGGCATGGTCGAAGTCCTGGGACACGCAAATCTTGAAACGCATCCTTCTGGCCCTGATCCTTGTCGTCGCGACGTCCGCGGCTTCTTCCGCGCTTGCAGGCGGCCTCACGATGGTTCCCGAAGGAAATCGTCACGCGGAACAACCGAAGGTTCCGGGTGCCTCGGTACGCCGGACGCGCGCCGGCCGCACCACCTTCGATGACAAATACGAGAAGATCCGCGACCTGCTTGCTTCCGACAAGAAGCTGATCGCCAAGATCAAGTCGACGGCCGCCGATTATGGCATCGATCCGATCCATATGATCGGCGCGATCGTCGGCGAACACACCTATAATGTCGATGCCTACGACCGGCTGCAGACCTATTATGTCAAGGCGGCCGCCTATGCCGGCAACAGTTTCCGCTTCGGTTATGGCGACGAGAGCATCCAGCAGTTCCTCGACCGGCCGGAATTCGGCAAATGCGACGATTTTGCCGATTCCTACAAGCTCTGGACCTGCCGTGAAGGCGTCTGGGAAAAGAGTTTTCGCGGCCGCTCGGTCGGCGGCACCTCGTTTCCGGACAATCGCTTCAGTGCGGTCTTCTTCCAGCCCTTCTATGCCGGCCAGACCTTTGGCCTTGGCCAGGTCAATCCGCTGACGGCGCTGATGCTGTCGGACATGGTGGCCAGGAATTCCGGTTACCCGAAGCTCGACGAGAACAAGGCGGCTGCGGTTTATGACGCGATCATGGACCCGGACAAGTCGCTCGCCTATATGGCGGCCAATATCCGCCGCTCGATCGACGACTACAAGTCGATTGCAGGCATGGATATCTCCCGCAATCCCGGCATCACGGCGACGCTCTACAATACCGGCGGTTCGGCGCAGCGCGCCGCAGCACTTGCCGCCCGCGGTGGCCTGCCGGAGGAGAATTATTACGGCTGGCTGGTCAACGACAAGCTCGCCGAGTTGAAATCTCTCCTCTGACGGCGGATATTCCCTCCATAGGAAACCCCTGAGGAGGGCTCGTCCATGGACATCCGCCCCGAACCCTTCGTTCCGCCGGCACCTCCGCATCGGGATCGGCTGCTGAGCCCGATCGAGGTCATCTGGACTGCGCTCCGCAATCCGTTGGAGCTCTGGGGCAAGGTTTCCTACACGCTGCCCTGGCTCGAGACGAAGTTCTTCAAGGAACGGACGCTGATCGTCAATCATCCAGGCCTCATCCGGCACATTCTGGTGGACAATGTCAGCAATTACGTCATGTCGGAAATCCGCCAGCTCGTGCTTCGCCCGATCTTGCGGGACGGCCTTCTGACGGCGGAAGGCGAGGTCTGGAAACGTAGCCGCAAGGCGATGGCGCCGGTTTTCACGCCAAAACATTCCCGCGGTTTTGCCGGCCAGATGCTGAACCAGACCGAGGAGTTTTCAAGGAAATATGCCGCGGCCGGCGCCGGTGGCGCGGTCCGCGATATTTCCGTCGACATGACGGAACTGACCTATGCCATCCTCGCGGAAACCCTGTTTTCCGGCGAGATCGCCGGAAACAAGGAAACGGTTGCGGACGATGTCGACCAGCTTCTGCATCGCATGGGCCGAATCGACCCGATGGACATGCTGCGCGCCCCGCCCTGGGTGCCGCGCGTCACCCGCGTCGGCGGCAGGCGGATACTCGACAAGTTCCGGCGCGTGGTTGCCGAAACCATGCTGATGCGGCAGGAGCGGATGCGCAAACATCCGGGCGACGTGCCGCAGGATTTCCTGACGCTGCTGCTTCAGCTGGCCGGTCCCGACGGGCTGACGATGGACGAGATCGAGGACAATATTCTCACCTTCATCGGCGCCGGCCATGAGACGACGGCCCGGGCGCTCGCCTGGACGCTTTATTGCGTGGCGGAGTCGCCGTCGGTGCGGCAGGCCATGGAAGAGGAGATCGACCGCGTTCTGGCGTCCGGCGCCGATCCGGTCGAATGGCTGGAGCTGATGCCCTGGGTGCGGGCGGCGTTCGAAGAGGCATTGCGGCTCTATCCGCCGGCGCCGTCGATCAACCGGGAGGCGATCAGCGACGACAGCTGGACGAGCCCGGAAGGCAAGACGATCAGGATCGATGCCGGGGTAACCGTGCTGGTCATGCCCTGGACGCTGCACCGCCACGAGCTTTATTGGGACAAGCCGCGCGCCTTCATGCCCGAGCGTTTCCTGCCCGAGAACCGCGGCAAGCTGAACCGGTTTCAGTATCTGCCTTTCGGCGCAGGCCCCCGCACCTGTATCGGCGCGACCTTCGCCCTTCAGGAGGCAGTGATCGCGCTTGCGGTGCTGATGGGCCGCTATCGTTTCGATGTCACGCCGGAAACCAAGGTCTGGCCGGTCCAGAAGTTGACCACCCAGCCGCGCGACGGTCTGCTCATGCGGGTCAGTCCGCGACATCAGAGGTCTCCGCTGGTGAATTGATCTTTGCCCGCCATGCGCTATTGATCGGTATAGATCCCATGGACCGATCTTCAGGATTTTCGCGTGGCCTTTTCCTTTCCTTCCGGCCCCCTCCTTCTCGGGATTGATACCGGCGGCACCTATACGGATGCGGTGCTGTTCCGCGACGGCGAAGGCGTTATCGCCAAGGCGAAATCGCTGACGACCAGGCATGATCTGGCGGTCGGTATTGCCGGCGCCGTTGATGCGGTGCTGGAAAAAAGCGCAGTCTCCGCTTCGGCTATAGGCTTGGTTTCACTGTCGACGACGCTTGCCACGAACGCGCTGGTCGAAGGGCAGGGTGGTCGTGCCGCCCTGATCATGATCGGCTTTACTGCGGAGGATCTGGCCCGCGGCGGACTTGCGGAGGCACTGGGAAATGATCCGGTGATCTTCCTGCCCGGAGGCCACGATGTGCACGGCAACGAGACGCTGCTCGACATGGCGGCTCTGGAGGCGGCTGTGCCGACGCTTTGCGAAACAGTGTCTTCCTTTGCGGTCGCTGGTTATTTTGCCGTCCGGAATCCGGCTCATGAAGTCCGGGTGAGGGACCGTATTCGCGCGCTTTCGCATCTGCCCGTCACCTGCAGCCACGAGCTTTCGTCGAAACTCGGCGGTCCTCGCCGCGCGTTGACGACGCTTCTGAACGCCCGGCTGGTGTCGATCATCGACCGGTTGGTCGGCTCCTGCGAGGGCTTTCTGGCCGCGCGCGGCATCGCGGCGCCGATGATGGTGGTGCGCGGCGATGGCGCGCTGATCTCCGCTGCCGAGGCCCGGTTGCGGCCGATTGAGACCATCCTCTCCGGCCCCGCCGCAAGCCTTGTCGGCGCCCACTTCCTGACCGGGCTCGATCAGGCTGTGGTCTCCGATATTGGCGGCACGACGACCGATGTCGCGGTTCTCGATGGCGGGCGGCCGAAGCTGGCGGAAGAAGGCGCCGTGGTCGGCGGTCATCGCACGATGGTGGAGGCGGTGGCGCTGCGCACCTACGGGCTCGGCGGCGATTCCGAAGTCCATATCGACGATCGCGGCCTCGAAGCCCGGCTCACCCTCGGTCCACGCCGGCTTCTGCCGCTCAGCCTTGCCGCGATGGCGCATGGCGAGATCATCCTGTCGACGCTGGAAAAGCAGCTGCGCGCCAGCCATGCCGGGCGGCACGACGGCCGCTTTGCGGTGCGAACCGGTGTGCCGGATGTCCTGGCCCAGGGCCTGCAACCGCCGGAACAGGCGCTTTTTGCCCGCATCGGCGTGGTACCGGTTTCGCTCAACGATCTGCTGACGATGAATTCGCAAAGGGCGGTTCTCGATCGGCTGGTTGCAAGAGGGCTGGTGCATCTCTGCGGCATCACCCCTTCCGATGCATTGCATGTGCTTGGCCGCCAGAGCCAATGGCGCGAAGAGGCCGCAAGGCTGGGGCTGGAGCTTGCTGCCCGGCGCAAGGATGGCGCGGGGCGCGAGATCGCCGCTTCCCCGGAAGATCTGGCTGAGAAGATCGTGAGCCGGCTGACGCGCCAGTCGTCTGAAGCGGTGCTCGCGGCCTGCCTTTCCGAAGACGGCGCCGAAGCCATCGATCCCGCGGTTTCGCTTGCCGTCGACCGAGCGCTGAAACGGGTCCCTGGCATCGCGCGGTTCTCCGTCTCGCTGGATCGCCCGCTGATCGGGCTCGGCGCTTCGGCACCCGTCTATTATCCGGCGGTCGCGGATATGCTGGGCGCGCAGTCGGTCATTCCGGGCGATGCCGATGTCGCGAACGCCATCGGAGCGGTGGTCGGCCAGGTCCGTGCCAGCGTCACCATTGTCGTCACTTCCCCGGAAGAGGGCCGGTTTATAGTGTCCGGCGCGGGCGAGCGGATTGCCGTCATCGGCGAAACGGAAGCACTGGCAACGGCCCGTGGCCGTGCAATCACAGCCGCGCTGGCGCAGGCGAATGCGGATGGCGCCAAGGACGCCGCCGTGACCGTCTCGGAAGAACTGGATGCGCCGGAAATCGAGGGCTCGCGAAAGCTCATCGAGGCACGGATTACTGCCGTGGCTGTCGGTCGGCCGAGGATAGCTGTTTTTCAGGTCGCTTAGCCGGCCCATGCTCCTCGACGCTGGGGGTGTGGACCACCTTTAAGCTCTCTTCAAAAGGGCGTAAGTTGGCCGGCATTTATTCCAGCCGGGAAAAACTGCAGTGATCACCAATCTCGCCGATCTGGAAATCTTCGTCAAAGTGGCGGCCACCGGAAACATGTCGGCGGCGGCAAAGAGTCTCGGCATTTCGCCGGCAGTGGTTTCCAAGCGTATCAAGAGGCTGGAGGAGCAGCTGGGGACGCGGCTCCTGCAGCGGACCACCCGCCAGGTCGGGATGACCGACGCCGGCAAGGGTTTTTACGACAGGATCGCCAACGTCCTGACCGGGATCGAGGATGCCGAGCAGTTCGTCTCGGGCCGGTCGACCGAGATCGCCGGCAATCTGCGGATCTCCGCGCCGACTTCATTCGGGCGGATGCATATCGCGCCTCATTTGCCGGCATTCATGCAGGCAAACCCGCATCTGTCGATCGACCTGATGCTGTCGGACGAGTTCACGGATATCATCGCCCAGGGTTTTGACGTGGCGATCCGCATATCCGAGCTGAAAGATTCGAGCCTTGTCGCCCGCAAGCTTGTGCAGGTCCGACGCATTCTCTGCGCCTCTCCCTCCTACATCGCGCGGCACGGCGCTCCGACAAGCATTGAGGAGCTGGCAAACCATCACTGTCTCACGGCCCATAACGGCGAGCCCTGGAGGCTGGAAGGTCCCAAAGGTCCGCTGGTCTACCGGCCGGCCGGGATGCTGAACACAAATTCGAGCGAAGTCATCCGCGAAGCGGTAATCGCCGGCCTCGGCATCGCGCTAAGATCCACCTGGGATATCGGCAACGAGCTCAAGGACGGGCGGCTGGTGATGGTGATGCCCGGATATGAGGGCTCCAAGAACATCTCGGTCTCGGCGGTCTATCCGAGCCGGCAACATCTCCCGTCCAAGGTCCGCGCCTTCATCGAATATCTTGCCGAACTTTACGGGCCGGTGCCTTATTGGGAACGGCATTCCCTGGATGCGAGCTGGAAATAGCTGCTAACGGTGCAGATTGTTTCCGATAAGGCATAAGTCATTCAATATTTGTGCAATTGCAATTTTGCTCGCTAACAAAGACAGTTGGCGGCATGAAAAATTCGGAGGAACCGATGGCCCGCGTCGAAAAAAATGGTCTCGCAATCGATGAAAAGCTCCACGACTTCCTGGTGAAGGAAGCGCTGCCGTCGACGGGTGTCGATGCCGACCGCTTCTTTTCCGAGTTTTCGAAGATCGTCCACGACCTGGCGCCGAAGAATCGCGAGCTTCTCGCCAAACGCGACGCATTTCAGGTCAAGCTCGACGAATGGTATCGCAAGAACGGAGCGCCCAGCGATCTTGCGGTTTACGAAGCCTTTCTGCGCGACATCGGTTACCTGTTGCCGGAGGGACCGGATTTCACGGTCTCGACCGATAGGGTCGATCCGGAAATCGCCGAGATCGCCGGCCCGCAGCTCGTCGTTCCGGTCATGAATGCCCGGTACGCGCTGAATGCCGCCAACGCCCGCTGGGGTTCGCTCTACGATGCGCTTTATGGTACCGACGCCATTCCCGAGACCGAGGGAGCCGAAAAGGGCAAGGGTTACAACCCGGTCCGTGGCGCCAAGGTCATTGCCTGGGCGCGTGACTTCCTCGATCAGTCCGTGCCGCTTTCCGGCGCGAGCTGGACCGACGTGACCTCCTTTGTCGTCACCGGCGGCAAGCTCACGGCTGCTGCTCAGGACGGCAAGACCGTCAATCTCGCCGATCCGGCTCAGTTTGCCGGCTATCTTGGTGAGCCGGCCCAGCCGACCCATCTGCTGCTGACGAAGAACGGCCTGCATATCGAAATCCTGATCGATCCCACGACGGCGATCGGCAGGGACGATCCGGCCCGGATTTCGGATGTCTGGCTGGAATCGGCGATCACCGCGATCATGGACTGCGAGGATTCGATCGCAGCCGTCGATGCCGAGGACAAGGTCGTCGTCTACCGCAACTGGCTCGGCCTGATGAACGGCGACCTTCAGGAAGAGGTGGCCAAGGGCGGCAAGTCCTTCATCCGCAAGCTCAACCCCGACACGACGTTCAAGGCGCCTGCCGGCGGTGATGTCACGGTCAAGCGCCGCTCGCTGATGCTGATCCGCAATGTCGGGCACCTGATGACCAATCCGGCGGTTTTGGACAGCGAGGGCAGGGAAGTTCCGGAAGGCATCATGGACGCCATGATTACGGCGCTGATTGCGATCCACGATATCGGCCCAAACGGCCGTCGCCAGAATTCGCGGGCCGGCTCCATGTATGTGGTGAAGCCGAAGATGCACGGGCCGGAAGAGGTCGCTTTCGCCTGCGAGATTTTTACCCGCGTCGAACAGGCGCTCGGCCTTCCGACCAATTCCATGAAAATGGGCATCATGGACGAGGAACGCCGCACCACGATCAATCTCAAGGCCTGCATCCGCGAGGCCCGCGAGCGCGTCGTGTTCATCAATACCGGCTTCCTCGACCGCACCGGCGACGAGATTCACACCTCGATGGAAGCCGGCCCGATGATCCGCAAGGGCGACATGAAACAGGCGGCCTGGATCGCCGCCTACGAGAACTGGAATGTCGATATCGGCCTCGAATGCGGCCTGTCCGGGCATGCGCAGATCGGCAAGGGCATGTGGGCCATGCCGGACCTGATGGCGGCGATGCTGGAGCAGAAGATTGCTCATCCGAAGGCCGGCGCCAACACTGCCTGGGTTCCATCGCCGACGGCGGCCACGTTGCACGCCACCCACTATCACAAGGTCGACGTTGCCGCCGTCCAGGCCGGTCTGAAGAGCCGCACCCGTGCCAAACTGTCGGACATTCTCTCCGTGCCGGTCGCGGTGCGGCCGAACTGGACGCCGGAGGAAATCCAGCGCGAACTCGACAACAATGCGCAGGGCATTCTCGGCTACGTCGTCCGCTGGATCGACCAGGGCGTCGGCTGTTCGAAGGTGCCGGACATCAACAATGTCGGATTGATGGAAGACCGTGCGACGCTGCGCATTTCCGCCCAGCACATGGCGAACTGGCTCTATCACAAGCTCACCAGCGAAGAGCAGATCGTCGAGACGATGAAGCGGATGGCGGGGGTCGTGGATGGCCAGAATGTCGGCGACCCGCTCTACACGCCGATGACCAGGGATTTCGACGGTTCCGTCGCCTTCCAGGCCGCGCTTGAACTCGTGCTCAAGGGTCGCGAGCAGCCGAACGGTTATACAGAGCCGGTCCTGCATCGCCGCCGTCTGGAACTGAAAGCCAAGCTCGCCGGCTGACCGGCGAGCAAAGATCAGGCAAAGAAAAGGCCGCCGGAGAGTTCTCTCGGCGGCCTTTTCGTATTCTCGTCGAATTTCGCGATTACTGGATTACGACGACCTTGGTTTCGCGGCCCGGACGGACGCGGCTGTAAAGGTCGATGACGTCCTGGTTGATCAGGCGGATGCAGCCCGACGAAGCGGCGGTGCCGATGGAGGCCCATTCCGGCGTGCCGTGCAGGCGGAAGAGCGTATCCTGGCCCTTTTCGTTGAAGAGGTACATGGCGCGCGCACCGAGCGGATTGCTAAGGCCGGGGCCCATGCCGTCTTCGACGTATTTGGCGACGTCCGGACGACGTCCGGCCATTTCCTTCGGCGGGTGCCAGGTCGGCCATTCCTGTTTCCAGGCGACGTAAGCGGTCCCGGACCAGGCAAAGCCCTGCTTGCCGACGCCGATGCCGTAGCGCATCGCCTTGCCGTTCGGCAGGATGTAGTAGAGATGGCGCTCACGCGTATTGACGACGATCGTGCCCGGCTTTTCGCTGGTCTGATAGCTGACGATCTGGCGGACGAACTGCTTGTCCACCTTGTTGATCGGGATCGCCGGAAGCGTATAGCCGGCGTCTCTCACCGAACCGTAGGAGTCGTTGAAGATCTGTTCGGTATAGGAGGCCGTGGCCACCTGGGTGCCGCCGCCGGGAATCGTGGAGGCGCAACCGGCCAAGGCAGCAGTTGCCAACAGGCCGAGTGCGAGCATGCTAGTGCGAAAGCGCATGGAAATCTCTTGGGTAAAACGAATCGATTGAGACGGACGCACGCCCATCTTTGATCAGGGGTTATTTTAGATTAGATTACGCTTGGCAAGCGCTGCAGCGCATCAAAACAGAGCCGGCGCATGATTGAAAAAAGCCATGGCGTTTTTGCAACATCATGGAAGCGGTTTTTCGGGATTCTATGACTATACTCAACCTTGCCAGTAATAATCCGTTAATAGATGGGCGGCAGTCAGCCCGCGCCATGCTGGTCCGCAAGGGCGTCCAGATTCTGCTGCACGACATGCGGCACGCGATGTTGCCCGAACTCGTGCTGTCGAGCGGAAGGCGCGCCGACCTGGTGACCATTTCGGAAAAGGGCGAGATCTGGATCATCGAGATCAAGACGTCGATCGAGGATTTTCGCGTCGACCGCAAATGGCCGGAATACCGAGCCTTCTGCGACCGCCTGTTTTTCGCGACGCACAAGGACGTGCCGCTCGACATCTTCCCGGAGGATTGCGGCCTCTTCCTCTCGGACGGTTATGGCGGGCACCTGCTGCGCGACGCACCTGAACACAGACTTCCGCCTGCGACCCGCAAGGCGATGACACTGAACTTTTCGCGTGCCGCCGCCCAGCGCCTGATGCTGGCTGAATGGGCGACCGGCAAGAGTTTCGACGAGATGTGACTTATTTCGGCGCGCGCTTGGCAAGGATGCGCTGCAGCGTGCGGCGATGCATGTTGAGCCGCCGCGCCGTCTCCGACACATTACGTTCGCACATCTCATAGACCCGCTGGATATGTTCCCAGCGCACACGATCCGCCGACATCGGGTTTTCAGGCACATCAGCCCGCTCGCCCGGCCTCTGGGTCAGCGCGCTAAAAATGTCGTCGGCGTCGGCGGGCTTGGCGAGATAGTCGAGCGCCCCGAGTTTCACGGCCGTCACGGCGGTCGCGATATTGCCGTAGCCGGTCAGCACGATCACCTTGGTATCCTCGCGGCTCTGGCGGATCGCCTCGATCACGTCCAGCCCGTTGCCGTCGCCGAGGCGCAGGTCGACCACAGCATATTTCGGCGGCCGCGCCTTCGTTTTGGCGATACCTTCCGCGACGGACTCTGCCGTATCGACCAGGAAGCCGCGGGTCTCCATGGCTCGAGCGAGCCGGCGCAGGAACGGTCCATCGTCATCGACGATCAGCAGCGAAGGGTCAGGCCCGAGTTCGGGATCGGCATGAACCTTGGTCGGTTCCGGGTGTGTTTCCATCTCTTTTGTCTCCGCGGGTTTCAAAGGCCCGCTTGCCTTTTCGGTATGATCGGCCGACCGGCCGGATTATTTCAAGTCCTGCGCGTCCATCACCGAACGCGGCCATTCGATATCAATGCGGGCGCCCGGTTCGCCGCTGTCGCGGTTGCCGAAGCGGATCGCGGCGCCGGACCGTTCGAGCAGCGTCTTGGCGATGAAAAGACCGAGGCCAAGTCCACCCGCCCGTTCGTCTTCCTTGGGTCTCTTCGTCATATAGGGTTCGCCGATCCGCGAAAGAATATCCGGCGCATAACCCTGGCCGTCATCCTCGATGGTGATCGCCACCCGCTCGACATTGTGCTCCACCGTGACGGTCACTTTGCTCTTGGCATAATCGACCGCGTTTTCGATCAGGTTGCCGAGTCCATATATAATGCCGGCATTGCGGTTGCCGACCGGCTCGTTGGTCCGGTCGTTTTTCTCGACGAGTTCGATCTCGATGCCGAATTGCCGATGCGGCGCCACGACCTCCTCGACCAGGGAGGAAAGCGGCAGCCGGCGCATATGTTCCTCGCTCTCGGCGGAAAGCGAGGTAAGCCGGCGAAGAATATCGCGACAGCGTTCGCTCTGGCTTCGCAGCAGCAGCACGTCCTCGCGGAACCGGTCGTCGGGACCAAGCTCGCGCTCCATCTCCTTGGCGACGACGCTGATGGTTGCGAGCGGCGTGCCGAGCTCATGGGCCGCCGCCGCCGCCAGCCCGTCGAGCTGCGAAAGGTGCTTTTCCCGCTCCAGGACCAGTTCGGTCGCCGCAAGCGCATCGGCGAGCAGCGTCGCTTCATGGCTGACGCGATAGGCATAAAAGGCCGCGAACATCATCATCGAGGCGATCGAACACCAGACGCCGAGCTGCATGACCGGCTGGATCCGGAGTGGTTCGCCCTCATACCAGGGCACCGCGTAGGGCGAAAAGGCGAGCACCGTGGTGCAGACCAGCGCAAAAACGATCAGGACAAGCGAATGGCGCAGCGGCTGAGACGCGAAGGCGATGATCACCGGAACGCAGATCAGCGGCGCAAAGGGGTTGGCAAGCCCGCCGGTGATGAACAGCAGCGCTGCCATCTGCAACAGGTCGAAACCGAGCAGCGCCAGCGCCGATTTCGGGCCAAGCCGATGGGTCGGCGGGAACCAGGCCGACAGGGTGAGGTTGGCGACCGCAAGCGCACCAACCAGAATGCCTGCCTCCTGCAGCGGCAGAGGAAACTGCAGTAGCAGCCCGACGATGACGACGGTAATCGTCTGACCGGCGACCGCCAGCCAGCGCAGCCGCACCAGTGTCTGAAGCCGAATTCGTCGGCTTGAGGGGCCGAATTGCGCAAAACGCACTGAAGGACTGTCTACGCTCACCGTCTGCTCTTACCTTGCCTTATACAAGTGACTTGCGGCCGCCTTCATAAACCGGCTCGACTTCAGGTCGCAGGCGGCATTCTGTCACGTCCCGCGCGGTTTGGCACGTGTCGTCGGCGCAGCCTCGGCCGGATCCTCCGGCCAGGGATGTTTGGGATAACGGCCGCGCATTTCGGCCCGCACATCCTTCCAGGAACCGGCCCAGAAACCGGGCAGGTCCCGTGTCGTCTGGATCGGCCGATGCGCCGGCGAGTTCAGTTCGAGCAGCAGCGGCAGTTTTCCGCCGGCAATCGCCGGATGTTTCTTCAGCCCGAACAGTTCCTGCACCCGGATCGCCAGGACCGGCTCCTCGCCATCATAGCGGATCGGATGCCGCTCGCCCGTAGGCGCCTCGAAATGCGTCGGCGCCAGCTTGGCGAGATTCTGGGAAACCTCGTGCGGAATGAGCGAACGCAGCCCTTCCGAAAGACTGCCGGGATTGATGGAATCGATGCCTGATGCACCGCCCTGGAAGGGAACGAACCAGTCGTCGAGTCGGGCGAGCAGCGCCTCGTCGCTCATATCCGGCCAAGGCTCGCCGATCGACCGGTTCAGGAAGCCGATCCGGTCGCGCAGCTGCGCGCCTTCCTTGGAGAATGGCAGGGCCTGAAGCCCCAGTTCCCGCACGCCGTCCGCAAGCGCCTGCGCCGCCCGTTCGCCGCTCGGCCGGGGCAGTGGCCTTTCTTCGAAGATGATAGCGCCGAGCCGGGTCACCTTGCGGGCGCGCACCTGCCGGCTGGGCCGGTCGAAGAAACATTCCTCGCTCTCGCGGATTGCGCCGGCAAGCTCCACTTCCACATCCGCCCGGCTGATCTCCGCCGCCGCGAGAATACGCGCCTGTGCTGCCCGACCGGTCAGGTCGGCGATGACCAGCATCTGCGATGCCGCCAACCGCTCGGTCTCCTGCAGTTCCGCGCCACGCCCATTCGCCATCACGAAACGCCCGCGCCCGCCGCGCTGCAGCGCGATCCGGTCCGGATAGGCATGCAGCAGAAGCCGGCCGGCGAGAACCGTTTCCGTCGACTGCGATCGCCTCGGCAGGTTCGAGAAGATCCGATCGGCAAGTTTACGGGCCGCATCGGCTCTGTCGCCGCGTTCGTTGCGGAACCGCCGCAACCGTTCGTCGAGATCGATATTGCTGCCGCCGAGCCCCTGTTCGGTCAGAAGCACGGCAAGCAGACAGGCCTGCCTGCCGAAACCCTCTTCCGCCGCCGAGATCGCCATGGCCGCAAGCCGCGGCGGAAGCGCCAGTTCCCGCATCAACCGGCCCTTTTCCGTCAGCCCGCCCTGGGGGTCGAGTGCGCCGAGCTGGGTCAGCAGCACCTTTGCCTCGTTGAAGGCTGGCCCGGGAGGCGGATCGAGAAACGCAAGTCCCTTCGGATCCTGGACGCCCCAATGGGCTAGATCGAGAACCAGGCCGGAAAGGTCGCTTGCCAATATCTGCGGCGGCGTGAACGCCTGCAGCGCTGCCGTCTGTCCCGGATGCCAGAGGCGCATCGCGATGCCCGGTTCCGTACGGCCGGCTCGACCCGCCCGCTGATCCGCCGAGGCGCGGGAAACACGCACCGTCTCCAGCCGGGTGATCCCGGTCGAGGGCTCGAACACCGGTAGGCGCTGCAGCCCGCTGTCGATGACGATCCGGACTCCGTCTATAGTAATGGAGGTTTCGGCGATCGACGTCGCCAGCACGATCTTGCGCTGCCCGGCGGGCGCCGGCCTGATCGCCAGATCCTGCTCCCTCTGGGAAAGATTGCCATAAAGCAGCACCACCACGGTCTCCGCCCCGAACCGCCCCGCAAGCCGCTCGGCCGTGCGCAGGATTTCCGCCTGGCCCGGTAGGAAAGCGAGGATGGAACCCGTGTCATTCGCGTGCGCCTCGACGATCGCCCGCGTCATCGCGTCTTCGATCCTTTCGTTCGGGGCGCGGTCGCGATGCTGGATGTCGATCGGAAAAGTCCGGCCTTCGCTCTTGATGACAGGAGGCTCGCCAAGCAGGCCCGCCACACGGTCCACATCCAATGTCGCCGACATGACGAGGAGCCGGAGATCGTCGCGCAATGCCGATTGCACATCGAGCGCCAGTGCCAGACCGAAATCCGCGTCGAGCGATCGCTCGTGAAACTCGTCGAAAATAACCGTGGAAACGCCATTCAGCTCCGGATCGTCAAGAATCATCCGGGCGAAAACGCCTTCTGTCACCACTTCGATCCGGGTCTTCGCCGAGACCTTATTGTCGAGCCGCATCCGGTAGCCGACCCGATCGCCTACCTGCTCACCAAGCAGCGACGCCATCCGGGATGCAGCTGCGCGCGCTGCCAGCCGTCGCGGTTCGAGCAGGATGATTTTTCCCGTGCACCAGGCCTGGTCGAGCAATGCCAGTGGCACGAGCGTCGTCTTGCCGGCACCCGGCGGTGCTGAGAGTACGGCACGTGTGCCTTGGGCCAGCGCTTCCATTATAATGCCCAGCACTTCGGTAACGGGAAGTCTCGGCAGGCTCCTTGTGATCGGGCCCGCACCTTGCGCTGCGGTCATCAGCGCGAAACCTGTCCGCTGGCCCGGTTATAGGCAAGGATCGCTCCGGCAAGATCCTCGAGCGCTGCGCCCACCGACTTGAAGAGCGTGATCTCGTCCGCGCTTGTGCGGCCGGGATGTTTTCCATGCGCGAGTTCGGCCAGTTCCGCCTTGATCCCCTCCTTCGACAGCGCCCCGCTTGCAAGCGGCAGAACGATATCGCCACCTTCCTTCATGGCGCCGGCGCGTGTATCGACGAAGACAGACGCGCGCCGCACCGCCTCGTCGTCGCTCTCGCGCATGTCCGGCTTGAAGGCGCCGACGAGGTCCAGATGCGCGCCCGGCTTCAGCCATTCACCGCGGATCAGTGGCTCGTTGGATAGTGTCGCGCAGGAAATAATATCCGCCTGTCCGGCCGCGCCGGCAAGATCCTCGACGGCCGCCGCGTCGAGCCCGAGCATCCGTGCCTCGTGCGCAGTCTCTTCGGCCTTCTCTATATGACGTCCCCAGATGCGGAAATGTTTGAGCGGCCGTGTGATCGCATGGGCCTGCATCAAGTTGAGCGAAAGCCGGCCGGTTCCGACCATCAGCATGACCTCGGCATCTTCTCGCGCGAGATAGCGGGCGGCGAGCGCCGAGGTCGCGGCGGTGCGCCGCGCGGTCAGCTCGCCGCCTTCGACGATCGCCAGCATCTCCCCGGTCTTGCCCGACGAAAGAAGGTAGCTGCCGAAGATGGTCGACAGGGACCGGAGATGATTGTCCGGAAACAGGTTGAGGATCTTGACGCCGATATGGTCGCCAGGCACCCAGGCGGGCATCAGCAGCATGACCGCATTTGCCTCACCCGGCACCTCCATCTCATGATGGTGGCGCACCGGCATGACGCAGTCGCTTTTGAACATCGTTTCGATTGCCGCGATGAGTTCCGCAAAGGGGAGTGCATCCCGGGTCTGCACTTCATTCAATACCAGCATGTCATACTCCAGCCGCCAGAAATCGGTTTTACCCTAACAACGCGAAATCGCCGCGTAAAATGGGTTTTCGGCGCTCGAGAGCTGCCCTTTCGTTAAGCGCTGCTCATTTTATGGCCGGAAATCGCGCGTTTTGGGCAGGTCCCGAGAAAAATGACAGTTTTTTGAAAATCCCTGTTGACTTCAAACTGGGGTCGGCACTATAACCCGCTCACTGAACGAGGGCGGCGGCGCTGCTGGCGACGACGACTTTCGTTCTACAGAAATCACTGATTGATTGGCGCA